>NZ_JAVIIR010000002.1:0-681200 GCF_033977325.1 Mesorhizobium vachelliae | reverse complement strand
GCACACCACCTCGTGGCCGACCTCGGCAAGCACAGCGGCCTGGACCAGACCGACATAGCCAATCCCAAACACCGTCAAATTCATTTGGTTCTATTTCCTGTCAAAGGCCGGACCGCAAAAGCGATCCGGCCGGTTCAGATATCCCGGGCTTGGCGGAATGTGGTATGCCGAATGCACCTCCTTCGCTTCATTCGATTGCGGGGCTCGCTTCGCGCCGTGGATCTGAAAAGCGTCTTGCTCATACGTTCCAGGCGGCATTTGCTTGCGAGTGAGCGGGCCTTCTTCGAAGGCTTGGGAGCGGCCGTTGCGAACTGCGCGTAAAGGGCTGCAGAGCGGCCCGACGGTCCGCCGTTTTTGGGGTGGATCGGTGGGAACCGCCGGGCCTAACCGACCTTATGCAGGTCGGCTGGGAACTCCCATATCAGCTGCAGCTAATGGTGACGCCCTTTGAACGAAGGACGTCCGGCGCTGGCTCGCATCTAAAAGCAGCATCGTGGATTTCGAGTGCCAGGCCCGATAGGCTACCGCAGCCGAGTGAATGTGCTCTCCGACCATAGTGTCGGAAGTTTCAGCAAAGATGGAGTGGGTCGTTGGGGTGGTTCAGCAAGCGCGAGCGGAACCGGATCACGAACCCTGTCAGCGGGCAGTTGCGGGTCGTGGCCTGTTCGCCATTCCCTGATGTGGCCGGCGAGGTGGTGCTCTATCCCAGGTGCGATATCGACGGGGTGATTACCGCAGAGCGCCTTGTGCCGACCGCGGTGCACTACAATGGCTGCAGGGTGCCTAAGTCGAAGTGGCCCCGCCCCGGAGCGGTGCTCCCGGTCACCGTGGACATCGCCGATCCGAAGCGGTTCAGGATCGAATGGGATCGGGTGCCGACTGGGCGGGAGGCCGCCGAAGGCCTCGCCGAACGTTTGCGCGCCGAGCAGCTGGGCGAGCCGCAAGCCGGCAAGTCCGGCGATCACGCCTTTCCCCGCGTCTGGCAGGAAGTGAAGCATGCCGCGTCGTCGCCGGCGCTGGTCAACGGCCTCACTCCGCAGCAGACGGAGCTTGCGCTTTCCGGTCGCGCTGCCGACGTCGGGCTGGTACCGACCACCGCGAAGGTGTTGGCTGCGCATGAGGTGGGGCAGAGCAGCGCGCCGGGAGGGACGTGGGACATTACAGTCAGGGTGATAGATCCGAACGGCGGGCAGGCTTGGGAAGCGGTGACCCGCATGTCGTTCAGCAGCCCCCAACGCCGCGGCCGGCGCACGACCACCGGTCTTGAATTGCCTGTCCTGGTCGATCCGGATAACCGCGACCGGATCATCGTCGACGTTTCGCGCCTCTCCTAGATCAGGATGACGTTTCGTCGAATCGTCTTCCTGATCTAACTCTTTGTTGGAGCATGATTCCCCGGCCATGCGGTCAGAGCGATATCAGCCAATGTCTTCAGCCGTGCCGTGCATGCTCCGTCACAAGCCTGTGCGGACATGCCCTGCACGACCGCAGAGTAAAAACGCGCCAGGGCATCGGTATCGGTGTCGCCGGCGAGCTCACCTTCGTTGACGGCACGGTCGAAACGCGTTTTCAGGCACTGGATGGAGGTCTCCCGCAACTTGGCGACGTGCCGGGCTACGGATTGGCTGTCTTCCGCATGCTGGAGAACGGCAGTTGAGACGATGCAACCGCGTGGCTTATCCGGATCGGTAATCCCCTCTGCGACATCGTAGAGATAAAAAGCAAGCGCGTCATAAGCAGACATCTCACTCCGCAGCGCCTCGGATCGGCGCTTGCTTTGATGCTCGATATTTCGATCCAGTGCCTGCTTATAGAGTTCTTCCTTCGAACCGAAGGTCGCATAGAGCGATGGCGGCGTCACCCCCATCGCCTTCGTGAGCTCGGCGATCGAGGTTCCTTCATACCCGCGCTCCCAGAAGAGCCGTGCTGCGGTCTCGAGACCGGCACTGCGGTCCAATATCCTTGGTCTGCCGCGTTTCCGGCTTGGCTGTGTCATTTTGTATCGTTCCCTATAAAAATATTGACAGGGAGGCTTTCCCGATAATTATATCGATCACTATATTAAATCGCAACGGAGTGCTCGATGTCTGGAAGACTGTCAAACAAGGTGGCTCTTGTCACGGGAGGTTCGCGGGGTATCGGGCGCGCCACGGCGCTGGCGTTTGCCAGAGAGGGCGCGGCGCTGATCGGCGTGCATTACGCCAGCAATACGGATGCGGCGGAGGCCACCATTCGCGAGATTGAAGCTCTGGGATCTCGCGGCGTCGCCATCAGGGCGGACTTGAGGCAGGGTAAGCAGGCCGCGGAAAGCATCTGGGCACAGTTCAAGGAGGCAGCGGCCTCGACTGAGGGCGAGCCACGGCTCGACATTCTCGTCAACAATGCGGGCATTGCGCCGGCGCTTCCACTTGCGCAAACCAGCGAGCCCATTTTCGACGAGCTGATGACGATCAATTTGAAGGCGCCGTTTTTCCTGATTCAGGCTGTCGCCGACCATATCCGTGACAACGGTCGCATTATCAATGTTTCAACAGGCTTCACGCGCGTCGCCGCTCCGAACCATCCTGCTTATGCAGCCTCGAAAGGTGCGCTCGAAAACCTGACTTTGGCATTGGCGCCGGCATTCGGCCCCCGTGGAATCACGGTGAATGCCGTTGTGCCCGGTGTTACCGACACCGATATGAATGCGCAGTGGCTGGCTGTTCCGGAAGCACGAGCCGGCGCGGAAGCGATGTCGGTGTTCTCGCGTCTCGGCCGCCCGGACGATGTCGCCGACGTCATCGCCTTCCTCGCATCGAATGAGGCGCGCTGGACGACAGGGCAGGTCATTGACGTAACCGGGGGTACTCGACTTTAACCGGCCGCCTATCGTCGTCCCGCAACCACTTGCCCCTCGCGGGTTTTACGCGCTCGCAAGGGGCAAGTGATACTGGCGAATTTCATCTATGACGCAAGAGCCTCGCGCGAGGTTGCTTGTGCGGGCGCGCGTGGTGCGGCCTGTTGTGGGGACGATGAACATGGTGCGGTCGATGCAGTCCTGGCCGGTGCAATCCGGGACGATGCAGCCCCGGGCGATGGATCCCAGGCCGCGATGGCCGATGCCAATGATGACGATGATTGTCGTGGAGCGCCGACCCGATCACCATGCCCGCTATCAAGGGAATGCCGATGCCGGCGGCCGCGGTGCCAAAATTACTGCCGGGCCTGTCGTGAAAGGCGAGAAACTGGGAAGACGCCCAGCCCGAGCGCTGACCATATCCAACTCTGCACCAGCCATAGCCATCCGTGCATCCTTCGACCGACACCGAGCTGCCGTTCGGAACCGCCGTCAAGACAGAATAGTTTGTCCCTGGACCAGAACGAAGATTCACGTTTGTTGTCACAATTGCATTGGCGGCATGGGCCACAGTCGCGGCAAACATTCCACATGCGAAGAACATGGACTTGACAGTCAATTTCATGGAACTTCCCAAGCTAGGATTGAATGAGGGGATTTACTTCGAGCACGTCTGCGCCTTCTGCGTCGCGCTTGAAAGGCGCCGTCGGTGCATTTCACCGGCGAAACCGGCAATCGGGCGGCAACTGGCCCGGACCAATATTTTCAAAGGTTGAGCCATGACACCGATCCGCAAGCAATCAACGTCGGTTAGGCAGGGAAGCTTGATCGGCGATTGCCTGTAAGATGCCTGCCCAACTCAAGCAAGATGTCAGGTATCGGGGGTTTCGCTATCCAAATCGCGCAAGGATATCTTTTTCGGCGATTTTGTCTGACGATCAACGGCTTGATGCCGTCAGCCGCTCCCAGACTAATACCCCCTGGCTTTTCTCAAGGTGGTTATCGGGCTCTCGCCATAGAGTTCTCGGTATTGAATGGAAAACCTTCCGAGATGAAGGAAGCCGTTGTCCAGGGCAACGTGAGTTACGGTCGTGTTGTCCCTTGGATAACGTAGGCTTCGATATGCCCTGGCGAACCGACGGCGTCGCAGATAGTCGAGAGGAGACATGTCGGTTCGGCTGCGGACAATCGTCTCGACCGTACGCAGAGCCAACCCGGTCTTGTCGCACATTTCCTGCAGGCCGACCGGCTTATGCTGATTTTCCTCGATGAAACGATCGATCTTGGCCATTGAGATCGTCTGGAGCTGACGCGCCATATGATCTGGCCTCATGGGAAGCTCACCCAAGGCCGATACCAGGGCCGCGACAATGCGGTCCCGAAGGATTTTGACACCTGGCAAAGCGGTGCTCTCCAGCTCCTGCGGCGTGTAGAGTGTGAGAAGTTGTCCTGCCGCATGATGCAATGCGCTTAATTGGCTGATCCGCGCAGGATTTGCTTCCACCGTCGTCGTCGGGGACAGCAACGCGGCTCCATAGTCGTGGCCCATCAAAGCGGCGGCGGCCTCTCGAAACGTCTCCCGGAAGATCGTGACGGTTCCAGCTTCGTAAAGACCGTATGTCCTTAGCACAGGCGTATGGCCGCCGATCCGCGACGCAATGGAACGGTTGTTGACTTCGCGCCCGTCCAGCAAAGCGGCGCTGCCTATGAGCGACGGAAGTATATAGACAATGCTGGGCGGGTTGTAGCCGGCGAGCTCGGAGCGAAATACCATCGCGCCGTCGGAACTCACGGCTCGAACGGAAACACCACCGCCAAAATTTGTGAATCGAATGCCTGCTTTGAAGGCTTGAGGCGCAAGAGGCAACGCTCCGAACCTTCCGCCTGGGATGGCTGCCGCGAACCGCTCGGGATCTTCAAATCTAAGGCGAAACGAATCGGCGGGCTCAAAGCTGTTAGCCGACAAATCCCCCTCCGATATGCCTGATGATTTAGTCTCGTCTAAATAACAAAGTTCAAGCTTCGTTGAAGCCGCTCAATAAATCAAGTCTCGGCGGAAATTGGATAGTAGGCCACCTAGGATCGACTTACCTTCCACTTTGTCATGCCGCAATCGGGTACGTGAACCGTTGGGCGTTCCAGTGGCTTAGCAAAGGCAACGATGGAAATGTCAGAAGATCAAGGGTTTAACGGCGGGATGACGCGCCGTGCGCTGATGGCCATGGCTGCGGCGGCGACGGCAACGGCGATCACGCCTGTTGCCTCCCTTGCCCAAGGCAATCCTGTTTTGCGCAACAATGAAGAGGGTCCCTACGATTTGGTGATCCGGCACGGCCGGGTGATCGATCCGGAAACGGGCCTGGACGCTGTGCGCGATGTCGGCATCAAGGACAATCGGATTGCCGCCATATCTGAATCGCCATTGCAGGGAGCGAAGGTTCTGCAGGCGGAAGGCCAGGTGGTCGCTCCCGGCTTCATTGATCTTCACGCGCACGGTCAGCAGCTTCCCGCCGCCTGGGTGCAGGCTTTCGACGGGGTGACCACCGCATTGGAACTCGAGTCCGGACTGCTGCCGATCTCGCGTTACTATGACCTTACTGCGAAGGAAGGCCGGCCCATCAACTACGGTGCATCGGTCGCCTGGACCTATGCCCGTATCGCCGAGAAGGAAGGGGTGGAGCCAGATGGCACGATCCTCTGGTTCCAGGCGGCCTTCTCCAAAGACAAATGGCAGAACTCAGTGGCGACGGACGAGGAGATCGACCGCATCATCTCTCGCGTCGAGACCGGCCTGCAGGAAGGCGGCATCGGTATCGGCATCAATGCGGGCTATGCGCCGGGCTATGGACGCAAGGAATATCATCGGCTTGCCGAGCTCGCCGCCCGCTATGGCGTGCCGACCTACACCCATATCCGCTACAACAGCGTCAAGGAGCCGCAAAGCGCGTTCGAAGCTTTCGAGGAACTGGTCGCGCTGTCGGCGGTGACCGGCGCTCATATGCATGTTTGCCACGTCAACTCGATGGCCGGTCGCGACATGGCAAATTGCGTGGCGCTTCTCAAGAGCGCGCAGGCGCGGGGCCTTCCGATCTCGGTCGAATCCTATCCTTATGGTGCGAGTTCGACGACAGTCGGTTCCGAAGGCTTCCGCGGCGACAACTGGCTGGAGCGCTGGGGCGCGTCCGACGCCTCGGTCATGGAGATGAATGGTCAGCCGCTCGATCAGGCCAAGATCGACGAGCTTCAGGCGTCGTCTCCAGGCAGCGTGGTCGTCTTCCATTTCCTCCAGCCCGACAAATCGGAAGCCGACCAGGCGCTGCTCGATCTTGCCGTGCTGTATCCGGGTGGCTCGATCGCCTCCGACGCCATGCCCTGGCAGACCGCGGCTGGTGGTCTGGTCGAGGGAGATGTATGGCCTTTGCCAGAGGGCGCCTTCGCGCATCCGCGATCCACGGGCTGCTTCTCACGCTTCCTCGCCCGCTATGTCCGCGAGCGCAAGGCGCTTTCCCTTTCCGACGCATTGGCCAAGATGAGCCTCTATCCGGCGCGGATCTTGCAGACCTCCGTGCCGCAGATGTTGCGCAAGGGGCGCCTGCAGGTTGGCGCCGATGCCGACATTGTCGTGTTCGACCCCGCAACGGTGAAAGACAACGCCACCTTTGTCGAGCCGACACGTCTGTCCACCGGCTACCGCCATGTGGTCGTCGACGGCGTGCCTATCATCGAGGAGGCAAAGCGCATCGCCGATGCGCGTCCGGGACGCCCGATCCGGCGTCAGGTATGACAGGCGACGGTCCCGTGACGACGCCGGGTTCCGGTGACGCTGGTCACCGGATTTTTGGGGGGCGGGCAAGACCACGCTGATCAACAGGCCAGCAAAGCGTCGCTGCTTATGAGCGCCGGAAGTATATAGACAATGCTGGGGGGGGTGTAGCCGGCGGGATCAAAGCTGTTAGCCGACAAAATCCCCTCCGATATGCCTGATTTAGTCTCGTCTAAATAACAAAGTTCAAGCTTCGTTGAAGCCGCTCAATAAATCAAGTCCGTGCGGAAATTGGATAGTAGGCCACCCGGGATCGACTTACCTTCCACTTTGCCGCAATCGGGTTCGTGAACCGTTGGGCGTTCCAGTGGCTTAGCAAGGGCAACGATGGAAATGTCAGAAGATCAAGGGTTTAACGGCGGGATGACGCGCCGTGCGCTGATGGCCATGGCTGCGGCGGCGACGGCAACGGCGATCACGCCTGTTGCTTCCCTCGCCCAAGGCAATCCTGTTTTGCGCAACAATGAAGAGGGTCCCTACGATTTGGTGATCCGGCACGGCCGGGTGATCGATCCGGAGACGGGCCTGGACGCTGTGCGCGATGTCGGCATCAAGGACAATCGGATTGCCGCCATATCTGAATCGCCATTGCAGGGAGCGAAGGTTCTGCAGGCGGAAGGACAGGTGGTCGCTCCCGGCTTCATCGATCTTCACGCGCACGGCCAGCAGCTTCCCGCGGCCTGGGTGCAGGCTTTCGACGGGGTGACCACCGCATTGGAACTTGAGTCCGGACTGCTGCCGATTTCGCGTTACTATGACCTTACCGCGAAGGAAGGCCGGCCCATCAACTATGGCGCATCGGTAGCCTGGACCTATGCCCGTATTGCCGAGAAGGAAGGCGAGGAGCCCGATGGCACGCTTTCCTGGTTCCAGGGCTCCTTTTCCAAAAGCAATTGGCAGAATTCGCTCGCAACGGACGAAGAGCTGGACAACATTATCGCCCGTGTCGAAAGCGGCCTGCAGGAAGGCGGTCTCGGTATCGGCATTAATGCGGGCTATGCGCCGGGCTGTGGCCGTAAGGAATATCATCGGCTGGCCGAGTTGGCTGCCCGCTACGGCGTGCCGACCTACACCCATGTCCGCTATGGCAGCGTAAAGGAACCGAGGAGCGCATTCGAGGCGTTCGAGGAACTGGTCGCGCTGTCGGCGGTGACAGGCGCACATATGCATGTGTGCCACGTCAACTCCATGGCCGCCAGCGACATGGCCGCTTGCGTCGGGCTTCTCAAGAGTGCGCAGGCGCGAGGCCTATCCGTTACGGTTGAATCTTATCCCTACGGCGCCGCCTCGACATTGGTCGGCGCGGAAACCTTCCGTGGCTCCGATTGGACGGAGCGATGGGGCGTGACTGGACCTTCGGCCATGGAACTCAACGGCCGGCCGCTTACCCAGGCCGAGATCGATGAACTCCAGCAATCGGCTCCTGGCACGGTCGTCGTCATGCACTTCCTGAGCCCGGATAAGTCGGAAACCGATCGGGCGTTGCTCGATCTTGCCATTCTCTATCCGGGCGGCTCAATAGCGTCGGACGCCGTGCCATGGCTCACCAAGGGTGGCGAATTGATCGAGGGCGATATCTGGCCCTTGCCGGAGGATGCCTATGCGCATCCCCGCTCCACTGGCACCTATTCGCGTGTCTTGTCCCAGTATGTCCGCGAGCGCAAGGTGCTCTCCCTTTCCGAAGCATTGGGCAAGATGAGCCTCGAGCCGGCACGCGTGCTGCAGACCTCTGTGCCCCAGATGCTGCGCAAAGGTCGTCTGCAAGTCGGCGCCGATGCCGACATTGTGGTATTCGATCCCGCGACGGTGCAGGACAACGCCACCTTCGTCGAGCCGGCACGTCTGTCCACCGGCTACCGCCATGTGGTCGTCAACGGCGTGCCTATCATCGAGGAGGCAAAGCGCATCGCCGATGCGCGTCCGGGACGCCCGATCCGGCGTCAGGTATGACAGGCGACGGTCCCGTGACGACGCGCCAGGTTCCGGTGACGCTGATCACCGGATTTTTGGGGGCGGGCAAGACCACGCTGATCAACAGGGTGCTTCGTCAAGCCGATGGGCTGCGCCTTGCCGTCCTCGTCAACGATTTCGGCGCGGTCAACATCGACGCGGAGTTGATCGAAGGCGCGGCCGAAGAGATCATTTCCCTCAAGAACGGCTGCATCTGCTGCAGTCTGACGGGCGGATTGTTGGCGGCTGTAAGCAGCGTGCTGCGCCGCCCGGACCCTCCGGATGCGATTGTCGTCGAGGGCTCAGGCGTCACCGACCCCCTGGAAGTGGCGCGCGCCCTTTCCGATCCCGAGCTGCAACGCTACGCGCCGCTCGACGGCATCGTGACGGTTGTGGATGCGGCTGGATTGGCCAACCTCGATGGGGAGGCCCTGGAACTTGCCCAACGGCAGATCGCGACAGCCGATCTGGTGCTGTTGAACAAGGCCGATCTGGCCGATCGGTCGATGCTTCAGGCCGCGGAAGCTCATCTCATGGCATTGGCACCCGGCATCCGGATCATTCGCTGCACAGACGCGGAAGTGCCGCTTTCCGTGGTGCTGGGCCCGGCCGGGTCGAATGCGGGAGCGGGCTTCAAGTGCGAGGCTGTCGATATGTCTACCGCGCTCGCGCAAGAGGCGTTCGAAAGCATCGTGATTGAACGATCGGATCCAATCGAGGTGCAACGACTGCACGATTTGCTGTCGCGACTGCCTGAACGTGTCTATCGCGTCAAAGGCATCCTTCACTTGGCCGAACGACCACAAACGCGCTGCATTCTCCAGGCTGCCGGTCGCAGAGCATCGATCACAGTGGGTCGGCCGTGGGCCGACGAGCCTCCCGGCAGCCGTATCGTTTTCATTGCAGCGAAAGGCGCGCTCGATCGGTCGCTGATTGAAAGGTGGTTGGACGGTGCGTCCATGATGAAACCCCGGCGCGACGCGCTGGTAGCCTGAGATATGGGTGCGGAGGAACCGCGGTGGTTTTTCGACTTGGCGAGAAATATCAAAACTACGTCTGCTCAAACGGCTGCGTCTGCGGAAACCCGCAAGAGTGGGCGAGCGCTCTTTCCCGGCGCAACTTTCTGCTGAGCGGCGGGGCGGCCGTCGCCGCTGCGCCGGTCATCCTGGCCGCGGGTTCGTCTCCGGCCGCCGCTCAGGCTTCCGAAGCTTCCGCGCCGGCAGGCAAGGTCTCCTCCAAGCTGGTTGCCAAGGTCAACGAAACCATCGATGCCGACAAGGATCGCTTGGTCGCTATTTTCAAGGATATCCATCAGAATCCCGAACTGGGATTCATGGAGGTCCGCACCTCAGGCATCGTCGCCGAGCAGCTCTCCGACCTCGGCTTTGAGGTCGTGACAGGCATCGGCAAGACCGGCGTGGTCGCCGTCATGCGCAATGGCAAAGGCCCCGTTGTCATGTTCCGCGCCGACATGGACGCCAATGCTGTCCAGGAGGAGACCGGCGTCGACTACGCGTCGAAGGTGCGTGTGAAGCGCGATGACGGGCTTGAGGTTCCGGTGGCGCATATGTGCGGACATGACGCGCACGTGACCTGGATGCTGGGCATGGCGCGCGTCATGACCAATATGCGCGACCAATGGAGCGGCACGCTCGTGCTGGTCGGGCAACCGGCCGAAGAACCGATCGCCGGCGCGAAAGCGATGGTCGACGATGGCTTGTACAAAGTCGCGCCGAAGCCTGATTACTTCCTTGCGCTGCACACCGCACCGGTACCGACCGGGATGGTGGGTATGCGCGGCGGCATGATGCAGGCCGGCACCGACCAGATCGACGTGACGTTCCGGGGTGTCGGCGGGCACGGATCGACACCGCAGCTCACCCGCGACCCGGTGGTCATGGGCGCCTACGCGATAACCGAGTACCAGGCTCTGGTTTCACGCGCCATCCCGCCCCTTGAGACTGCGGTGGTGACCGTGGGATCGTTCCAGGCCGGAACGGACAACAACGTCATCCCCGATACGTCTCTCTTGAAGGTCAACCTGCGCTTTTTCTCGGAAGAAACACGCCAGAAGCTGATCAAGGGCATCCGTGCCATCAATGAGGGTATCGCCCGGACCTACGGCATGCCGGAGGATCAGCTGCCGACAATGGTCATGAAAGGAAATTCCCCACCGCTTGCGAATGATGAAGCTCTCATCGAACGGATGGTGACGCCGCTTCGCACGCTGATCGGTGAAGATAAGCTCCTCCTCGGTATTCCACCCGTGACAGGCTCGGAAGATGCCCACGTTCTCGTCGCGCCGCATCCGGACACGAAAATCGCCTACCTATACGTTGGCGTCGCCGACGAGCGGGCTATGGCCGCGGCAACGAAAAAGGGCGAGATGCTTGCCTTCGCGGCCCACGGTCCCCACTATCGAGTGGATCCCGCCTCAATTCCAGCGGGCGCCAAGGTCGCCACGGTTTGCGTGCTGGAGTTGCTGGCGAAATAAAGCATGTCTCCCGAAGTGGGAACCGGTTTCGGGAGACATGCGTAGAACCAAAAAACCTAAAGCGCGTGGAGCGAATCTGAAAGATCGCGCTTTAGCGCCAAAAATCCCGGCGCCAGAACTCGGCGCCGGGACAACGTCACTCCGTCGCCGGCAGGAACTTGAACATTTCATGTTTCTCGAACTTGTCCGCAGTTTCTCCCGCGTAGAGTTCGCCGTTCTGTAGCGTCAACCGGCGCGCCGGAGCGCCAGGCTTGAGATCAAGCTTGGAGAGCGACACCCAAAATGTATCGGCTCGCGTCGCAGAATCGAAATAAAGCCTCGGATTCGTCTGATCAGATACGGTCCGCCAGATGGTCGATGACAGGTTCGGCCTATCCGGAGTGCTTATCCCGAGCGGCACACTCACGCTACGCATGACGCCCATGAGGCTGGCCACGGCCTGAACCTCGTATGATTGGTCTGGCACACCCTTGATATAAGCCGGATCGACCTTTTTCGGGACGGAACTGAGAAGGAAGGAAGCTCGCACAAACCGGTCCGCGCCGGTCGTCGTCCCGGGAATGAAGGTGGTCCCTCCGACCTCTTTCCAATATTTGTTGATCGCGAGTTGTTCATCGAACGGCGGTTCGTTGGTCATCACAGTGTATTTCTTGTCGTGATGGATCTTCAGTTTGCCGCCGACATACTCGAAGATCGCTGAATCGCCCGTGGCATCCGAAATCGACAGGTGGAGCGTGGATGCCTTGCCGTTCGGCAGTTTCGGCGCAAGGATCCTGAAAGGCTCCTTTTCAAGTGCGGCCACCGCTTCGTTTACGGTCGCGTAGTTGTCGAGAACGTACTGAGCCCAGACGGCGACGGACATTTCCGGCTTTCCCTTCGCCGGCTGGCCGAAATCGGCGCTCGTCAGATAGAGAAGGTTAGCAACCAGCCCCTTTTCATTGATGCCGTCAGCAGTCCCTACCTCGTAGGCCGCGACCGCGACGCTGCCATACTTGGATGTCCAGGTGACGGAATTGGGCCCGGCGGCGCCATCCCGTTTCATTCCGGCCGGCAGCGCCCAGATGTTGGAGCTCATGTCCTCCATCCAGTCCATGGTCCGTCCGGTGAGAACTAGGCCGTTTTCTCCAACATAAACCGCTCTTGTGCAGGCTAGGCTGGACGAAACCGAGCCAGCCAGGATGGCAGCAGAACACACAAGCGCGCCAACGGTGCGGCCCAAAGAGGCAGGTCGCATGACGCGCCACCGGGAGTTCGAACAGGTCTTCATAAGAGTTCTTCCTTTGCATGGAGTGGCACGTCGAGTGCGCCTTTGCGGCGATGAAAACGATCCTGGCCGGCTTGGTTTCACCCCAGGTTCTCCGACCGTGATCGGGGCACGACGACTGGTGGCTGCGGCTTAGATATGCCGCAGGGGAAGGTATGCTATTCCGCACCTTGCCTGCTATCCGATATTCGCAGAGAAATATATTATGCCGTTGTCGCTCGGCGCCAAAAGCACGTCGACAGATGATTGCATAGGATGTTCGGCAAAGCCGCAAATTTTGTTATTGGTTATATTTTAGAATAAACTAATTAATTAAGATGAGGAGAAGGAAAGTTGCCGATCGATTGCTTTGATCCCGTCGATTCATTCCGCCTCGACTTCAAGGATCCTGAGCGGTTCGTGACGTCCATTCCGGGCGGCAAATTCGGAGCCTTGTCACTGGCCCGCCGCACCTTCAAGGCCAGAGTTCAGTCCGTGCACCTCGGCCATGACCTCGCGGTTCGAAGCCTCAACATCGAGAACGGGATCGTCTTCCGATCCGAGCTCACGGGAAGAAACCCCCCAAGCACTGTCTATATTCTCCCTTCCGTCCTGGGCAACGCCGCATTGTTGGATGGGCGGGAAATCTCCGGTCGTTCCATCGCGTCCCGCATCGAAGGGCATACGCCCCTGTTGAGGACTTATGGCCCCCATGAAGTGGGAACTGTCACGATAATAAGAGAGAGCTTGCGCAGGGCCGCTGCCGCTTTGATCGGCCGCGATTATGGAGCATTGCTGCTGTCACCGGCCACAACAATCGAGGCGGACCCGGCGCCTCTCTCGCGATTGAACGCCTTATATCGCGAGGCCAGCGAGCTTCTCACTTTCTTCAGCCCGAAGGAACTCGGAGGTACCGCCTTGCCAGGCGTCGAGGTCCTCCGCGATCGCATCGTTACAGCCCTTGTGTCCTCCCTGGTCGTATCTCCTCTGAAGCCGGATCACATGGCTCGTCAGCTCCAGACGATTTCAATGGCCAAGATCGACCGCTTTATTGAAGAAAATCTCCACTCTCCTTTTGGCCTGCATGAGCTATGCGAAAACACCGGATTGGCTTTGCGTACCGTCGAAGTCATTGTCCGCAGTCGAACCGGCATGTCTCCCGTGGGCTATATTCGCCATCGCAGGCTGGCCAACGTGCGCCGCAATCTACTCAATCCGGACAGGCACACGGCCGTTACGCGCGTGGCGCTGGACAACGGTTTTCTACACCTCGGAAGGTTCTCCATCCAATACCGACAGGTATACGGCGAGAGCCCGATCGTTACTTTGAGGCGAATTAGAGGATACTAAAGCATGTCTCCCGAAAGTGGGAACCGGTTCGGGATAAAGACATGCGTAAAGCCAAAAACCTAAAGCGCATGGAGCGAATCTGAAAGATCGCGACGCGCTTTGGGCCTGGACGAGAACTCGATCAGGCTCCTGGGCGATGTCAGGTTGTTTCGCTCCGCCCAGGCACAAGCATTGCCCTCTCGATCGTGCGCCGGACAGCCATTGATCCCCGGAAACTCTCCAGTCGCGTGCGCCATGATCCAGCGAGGGTTCCTTCGAACCTCCTGGAAGAGAACGATGGCGCTCTCAAGCGACAAACAGCTTCGAACATCCAGAAAAAGCCAAGACTTGGCGAAATCCGGGCAGATAATCCGAAAAAACCTGCGCGATGTGGATAGCGAAAAGCTGGGGCACGCATAACTTGCCCTGCGGCATATTGGTCGAGCGGCTAAGATCGATACAGAGATTATCTGCGCCCCTTGGTGTGTCCTTGGCGATTGTATTGAGGAGGCTGCTCAGCGATGGCAGGTGTAGGCTACGTTCGCAAGAACAGAAGAATAAATATTACAATTCTCTTGTCAAGCGCCGCCTTCTTTAGTGTTCCGGCAAGCTCCTTTGCTGATGATTTCACGTTGGGAAACTACGCTCCTGGCCACTATCCGGTCGGTGACTATGACGGCAATCCTCCGGCAATTGTAGGCGGCCAGAACGACGATCATGTCGGCCAGACGACCGTCGGCAATGGCTCCGGCAACACCCTTGGTGGCGATTACGGCACCATCCAGAACGGTGTGCCGAACTGGACCCAGCAGACGCTTCAGCAAATCGGCGCCGACGGGCGCATCATAAATGGCGCGGTGCTGCCGGATGGCGTCCTAAGCACGGGCCAGCAGAACCAGACGGTCACCTTCTTCGACGAGACCGACCAGGAAAGCGTCACCGTCAACGTCTACAATTCGAGCAATTTCACCGTCGCGCCAGACAGCCGCACGTTCACGATCTGGGACGACGTGAATGACCAGGAAGCCTATCTCGATCCACGCCTGGCGACCGTTTCCAACGGTTCCAGCCTGTCGGTGACGGTCGGCACGCCTGGCGGCGATGCGACCGCCGCCGGCAACATCCTCAACATGCCGATGAAGGCGAGCCCGAACACCGGCACCAACATCATCAGCGCCTATGAGGTGAACGACACCTCGACCTTGTCATATGACACCAGCACGCGGTTCGATCTCGGCGAATATGCCACGCCCGGCAAGGAGACGAACACGGCGACCGTTGCCGGGGTGAACTTCAACAAGGGCGTGGTCATTCCCGGCGGCGCGACCTGGATCAACCCGGCGACCAATGCGGAAGAGGCCATTCCCGCGGGAGTGGTCACCGATGTCGCCTCGTTCCAGAACTACAACAATTACCTGGTGGGCCTGATCCAGAAGGGACAGTTCGTGGTTCCCGAGGGAATGGCGCTCGAGCAAGCCTACAAGAACCAGCTGGCCTCCGCCTACAGCAACAACAATGTCGAGGTGGAATACCGTCAAGCTACCTTGCCCAAATACGTTCAGGACATGCCGCTTGGTGACCGGACCTTGATTCACGGAACCGATACCGCCGGCATCACGATCAAGGCAGGCGAGACGCTGGAAGACGTCACCTCGGGCGATGCGCATTCGATCGTCAATCTCGAGGACAGCGCCACGCTGGAAAACAACGGCACGCTGTCAAGCAGCTACAGCGCGCATGCCATCGTCGGACACGACAATGCCGACATCCACAACACCGCCAGCGGCGTGATCTCCAATTTCATTCCCGGTGCCGACGGCAAAGTCGATCCGAGCCTTGCGGGCCCTTATTCGCGCGGCGTTGTTCTTGACGGCAGTGCCAACTTTACCAATGACGGCATCGTCAACGTGGCCGCCTCGACGAACCTGCCTTACTGGCTGAGCGCTCCTGAGAACAATCCCGACAGCGCGCGGCAGGATGAGGATGCCGGCCTCTGGAACGCCGGTGTCGTTCTGTCCGGCAATTCCACTGCCACGAACACGACCAACGGCGTCATCAATGTCGGCATCAACGACGCAGGCGGCAATATCAGCCTGGTCGATGGCGTGTTCCTGCAGGGGACGTTGTCCTTCACCAATGAGGGCAACATCAATATCGGCAAGACCGCACAATTCGACAAGGCGGATGCCCAGAGCGATACCAGCAACAACTCCGCGATCATCAACGGCATGCGTGCCCTTGGCGACGCGAAGGTGGAGAATGCCGCCGGCGCGACGATCACGATCGGCGCGAACACCGCGCGGGCCACCGCCATGTATGCCGGTTCAGGCACGGCAGGCACCGAAGCGGCGGGCACCGGCGCGCTCGAGCTGATCAACAACGGCACGATCATCATCAACGGCAACCGCTCGGGCAGCCCGAACATCAACTATGGTATCGCGGCCGAGAACGTCGAGGGCACGATTGTCCATAACGGCGACATCGAGCTGAATGGCGTCAATGCGAGGGGTGTCTATATCTACGGCACCCGGGTCGATACGCACGCCGATGTGACCGCGGATTCGACCATCCTGGTCGGCGGCGGCTTCAACGCGGGCACCAACACCCGCAACTATGGTGTCTGGGTGCAGGGATCGCACGCGACCGCCAATGTCGACGGCGTCGTCAACCTCGATGGCGTCGGCGGGATCGGCGTCCACGCGCGAGAAGGCGCGGTGATCGCATTGGGTGACACGGCGGAGGTCAACTTCGTCACCGGTTCGGACCAGATCGGCTACTTCATCCATGGCAAGGGCTCGGCAATCAACAATGTCGCCCATGACCTCGATGTCAGCACGGACGACTCGACGCTGTTCCGCATCGAGGACGGCGCATCCTACAATGGCGAGGCCGCCACGACCGCGCTCACCTTGACAGCCTCCGGAGCCGGCTCGACCATCGTGCAGGTCACGGGCAACGACACGCACGCCAGCACCGGATCGTCCATCCTCAATCTCACCGGCGATGGCGCGGTCGCCATCAAGTCGGAAGGCGGGGCAACCGTCACGGTCGACGCCGAAACCCAAATGGGTCTCAACGGTGACAACACGATTGGCGGTATCGTCGATGGCCGCAAGCTGGATCTTGCAGGCAAGCCCATCGATTCAGGCCGCCCCTCCCAGCTCGACAACCATGCGGAGCTGACATCGGCCAACACTGGCGTAACCGGCCTCATCGCACGCCATGGCGGTAACCTGACCAACGACGCCGCGATCTCCTTCACGGGCACCAATTCTACCGGCATCATTGCCGAGATCGGCGGCAAGGCCAACAATTCCGGCGCGATCGATATTGCCGACGGCACCGGCATTCTGGTGCGCAAGACCGGACAGGCGACAAATTCCAACACCGTCGATATAGCGTCCGGCCAGGGCGTCATCGTTCAGGACAGCGGCATCTTCGACAATAAGTCCGGCGGCGACATCACCGTCCAGAACGGCACCGGTATCCTGGTCGAGAACACCGACGGCACACAATCCACCTCCAAGGTGACCAACCAGGCCGATATCGTCGTCAATGACGGCATTGCCGGCATCCATGTGCGCAACGGAGCCGCTCTCGATGGCGGCGGCCTGTCGGGCACGATCACCGTCAATGGGACCGCTCATGGCGTGCTGATCGGTCAGAATGCTTCCGGGCTGTTGCTCGGCGGCACCGAGATCACGACAAATGGCACGGGCAACGGCATCGAGAACGAAGCCGAGCTCGAGAATGTCGAGCTCCAGGGCACCACCATCAATGTCAATAGCAGCGGCGCCGGCATTCGCACCGGAACCAGCTTCACGACGGCATCGACCGCCACCATCAATGTGAACGGCGCCGGCTCCACGGGCTTCCTGTTCCAACTGGCCGACGGCTCGTCCACGGACAAGGATCTCCTGCTCACCGACAAGTACGACATCAATCTCGCCGCATCGAGCAGCAACGCCAGAGGCATCGACACCAACACCAGTGGCAATGTAGCGGTCGGCGCCACGCTGAACGATCTCGGCACCGGCAATACCGCCGTTCACATCACCAATGCCGCCCAGGCCAATATCAGCAGCAACATCACCGTCAATACGGACAGTGGGTCGGGCGGCACCGGCATTTATGTCGAGAACGCCGAGCGGGCGATTGTGGGCGGCACTGTTCAGGTGGGCGCGCAAGGCGGATCGGCGCTGGTGGTCGAACATGTCGACACCGACGCTTCGAATCTTGGCTCGCTAATCTCGGCAAGCGCTGCGCCTGTCGTCGATCTGTCCCCATCGACGGGCACCGCATTCAACAATTACGGCACGATCGAAGCCAAGGCCTACAACGCCACCGCCGTTCTCGGCAGCGCCGGTGCCGACACGATAAAGCTTGGCCAGGTTGGCGATTTCAGCAGCGCCGTCACCGGTGTCGTAGACGCGGGAGCGGGGACGGATACCGTCGAATGGAGCGCCGGCACGCTCGTCGGCAGCATCGACATGGGTGCCGGCGACAATGAGCAACTGACCGTCGTGGGCCGCGATCTCTCGACCGTCTATCATCTCGACGGCGGCGCAGGCGCGGGCGATACGCTGAATTTCTCGAACATCCAGTATTATGGCGGCTCCTTCGCCGCCGATGACGCCTTCCAGAACCGCGTGCAGGGCATCAATCTCGGTCAGGATTGGGAGACGATCAACTTCACCGACAACACCGATTTCACGCTGACCGGCGACCTGCTTTACGGCGATACACTCAACCTCGACGACACCAGCGTCATCCATGCGGGCAACAACGTAAATCCGCGATTGGGTCTGGCGGGTTCGATTTTCGACAACCGCGGCATTCTTGATCTCACCAATGGGGCCTATTCGCTTACCGATACCGCGACCGTCTCCGGCAACTATGTCGGCACGGAGGGCAGCGCGCTTGTGCTCAATACCCATCTCGCCTTCGACAATTCACCGACCGATAAGCTCATCATCAACGGCGCCTCTAGTGGCGCTACATCCATCAAGGTCAATGTCGACCCGGGAAGCCCCGGCGCATTGACCTATAATGGCATCAAGGTCGTTCAGGTCGATGACGATGCGAATTCGAACGCTGTCTTCACATTGCAGGGCGACTACGAGTTCGAAGGCGATCCCGCCGTTGTCGGGGGCGCGTTCTCCTACCGGCTTTACAAGAATGGCATCACCACGCCGACGGACGGCGACTGGTATCTGCGTTCGACTTTGACCAATCCCGACGCAAATCCCCCTCCGGGCGGGCCGGCGGTTGATCCGCCCGGACCGCTCTATCAGCCGGGCGTTCCGCTTTATGAGGACTATGCCCAATCGCTGCTCGGCTTCAACAGCCTGCCCACGCTCCAGCAGCGAGCAGGCAATCGCTACTGGAACCAGCCGCCGCAGACGATCTTCTGCAAGGATCCCGAGCAGAACTATCAGTGCGTGGTCACTCCCGAGCAGTCCGGCTATTACAAGGACGGCAACATCATCACCGGGCAGAACGGCGTCTGGGGTCGGATCGAGGCGTCGCATGGCAGCTTCGAGCCGAGTAATTCGACAAGCGGCACTGACTACGACCAGGATATCTGGAAGCTGCAAGCCGGTATCGACGGGCTGCTGACAGAGACCGATAGCGGTCTGCTCGTCGGCGGCGTGTCGGTTCACTACGGGACGACCTCCACCGACGTGTCGTCCTTCTACGGAGACGGCAAGATCGACACCCAGGGTTACGGCCTGGGGGCAAGCCTGACCTGGTATGGAGCAAACGGCTTCTATGTCGACGGCCAGGGTCAGATGACGTGGTATGACAGCGAGCTCAAGTCCGATCCGGCCGGAACGGTTGCCGACGGTGCTGGCGGTTTCGGCTATGCCCTGTCGATCGAGGCCGGAAAGCGCTTCCAGCTCAATCCCTCATGGACGGTCATTCCGCAAGCGCAGCTGATTTATTCGAGCGTCAGCCTCGATAGCTTCGACGATCGGTTCGGCGCGCATGTCACACCCGGCGATGCGGAAAGCCTGAGAGGCCGCCTCGGTCTCGCCATCGAGCATCAGCTGGACTGGACCAGCGACAGCGGCGAGAAGCGGCATGCCTCGATCTACGGCATCGGCAACCTCTACTACGAATTCGCGGATCGCAAATCGTCCGCCAATGTTGCCGGAACCAAGTTCAGCAGCCAGGCGGCGGACGACCTCTGGGGCGAAATCGGCTTGGGAGCGACCGTCAACCTCACCGACAAGCTCGATCTCCATGGCGAGGCGCGATACGCGACCGCTCTGAAGAATGCCGGAGACAATAACACGGTCGCTGGCAATGTCGGGCTGCGTTTCAACTGGTGAGCGCTGTCCCTATGCTCCCCGCCCCGGCCCACCAGTTGAATGCGGAGCCGCCGTTCCGGCGGCTCCGCATTTTCTCATGAAAGAGAAAAACATGCCGCGTGCCGCTCTTGCCCTGATATGCGTCGCGGTGCTTGTGGGCTGCACGACGAACGCTACGGACGGCGCCTTCGTTGCCGCGAACGCATATGCCAGTGAACCTTTCCCGGTTCGTCTGATCAACCGTTCGAAATTCGACAAACGCTTCGTGCCGACCGATGTCGCCAATACGACCGGAGAGCCGGCCGGCACGATCGTCATCGATACGGCCAACAATTTCCTTTACTGGATCGAAACGCCTCAGACAGCCCGGCGCTATGGCATTGCGGTCGGTGCCGCCGGCCAGGACTGGCACGGAGTGGCGGCAATCGAACGCAAGGCGAAATGGCCAGCCTGGTATCCTACCGATGATATGCACGCGCGGTCGCCGGGACTGCCTGGTCGCATAGAACCTGGCCCGCAAAACCCGCTCGGCGCGCGAGCCCTGTACCTCTACGCCAATGGCAAGGACACGCTTTACCGGATTCATGGCACCTCGGAGCCTTGGACGATTGGCACCAAGGCCTCTTCCGGCTGCATCCGTATGCTAAATGAAGATGTTATAGATCTGTTCGACAAAGCTCCCGTCGGAACAAAAGTAATAGTCATGTAGATATAAAATAGATAAACATGACATGACTGTGGCTCTGCGGTGTATGCTAGATAATGCGCTGAAAATTCAAACTGATGGAGCTGCCAATGTTTACCTGCACATCTGCTGACGAAGCTTCGGAGCCCGCTTTCGGCTGCATCTGCCACAGCCCCGCCTTTGCACGGCTGAATGCGCTTGTGACGCAGAAGTTTTCCCGCCGCTCTTTTCTGGCCGGTGCCGGCGCCATGGCGGTGGCCGGTGCGCTGGCCTTCTGGCCGAAGGAGGCGAGGGCGGGTATTCCCGATGCGCCGGCAAAGCCCATTGCCTTCACCAATATCAAGCTTTTCGACGGCAAGTCGGGCAAGCTGCTGGATGGCCAGCGCGTCGTCGTCGACGGCAACAAGATCAAAGCCGTTGAACCCGCCGCTGAGCCGGTTGCCGAAAGCGTCGAGGTCATCGATTGCGGCGGACGCACGCTGATGCCGGGTCTAATCGATGCGCACTGGCATTCGATGATGGCGGCGATCGGCTTCAACGACTTGCTGACGGCCGATGTCGGCTACATCAATCTCGTGGCCGCCGATCAGGCCGAGAAGACCCTTATGCGTGGCTTTACCGCCATTCGAGACCTGGCAGGACCGTCCTTCGGCCTCAAACGGGCCATCGATACCGGTTTGACGCCCGGTCCTCGGATCTTCCCCTCAGGGGCGATGATTTCCCAAACATCTGGCCATGGCGATTATCGCATGCCCTACGAAGTACCTGCCGCGATGGACGCGCCGTTGAGCCGAGGCGAAGCCATCAACGGCGGCATGATCGCCGATGGCCCCGACCAGGTCATGAAGCGCGTGCGCGAGCAACTCATGCTCGGTGCCAGCCAGATCAAGCTGGCCGCTGGCGGCGGTGTGGCTTCGAACTATGACCCTATCGACGTCACCCAGTACACGGAAGCCGAGTTCCGCGCCGCCGTCGATTGCGCTGAGAACTGGGGCACCTACGTCACGGTTCACGCCTACACGTCTCGTGCCATCCAGACGGCGATCCGTGGTGGTGTGCGCTGTATCGACCACGGCCAGTTGATGAATGAGCAGACCGCCAAGATCATGGCCGACAAGGATATCTGGCTTTCCTCGCAACCCTTCCTGGACGATGAAGACGCCAACCCGCAACCGGAGGGCTCGATAAATCGCGCCAAGCAGATCGAGGTTTCGAACGGGACGGATACGGCCTACGGATTTGCCAAGCAATACAAGCTCAAGACTGCCTGGGGCACGGACATTCTGTTCGATCCGGCTTCGACGAAGAAGCATGGTAAGCAGCTTTCCAAGATGGTGCGCTGGTACAGCCCCGACGAGGTGCTGAAAACCGCGACCAGCACCAATGCCGAGCTCCTGGCCATGTCTGGTCCGCGTAATCCCTACCCGGGAAAGCTCGGCGTGATCGAAACGGGTGCCTATGCCGATATTCTGCTGATCGATGGCGATCCGATCGCCGACATCAAACTAATCGCTGATCCAGACAAAAACCTGAAGGTTATCATGAAGGACGGCCGAATTTATAAGAATACATTGGGCTGACAAGATTTGCGCCCTGCGGGCGCTAATCTTAATGCTAACGGCAGGGATTCCCTTTGCTGGATTCATGGCACACTGTCGTTCTTCGTTTCATCTGTGATGCAACTGCCGTTGCAAGGGGGGACTTGATAATGAAGATCCGGCTTGCTCTTCGCTGGGTTTGGATAGCGCTTCTTTCGGTCGCGCTTCCGGTATCGTTCTTAGGCTTGGCAGCTTCGGCCGAGGATCTGCCGAAAGCGGCTTCAATCAAGACCTGGACGGGCGACTTCGACGGCATGGAGAAGCGGCGTGTCATCCGCATCCTCGTCCCTTATTCGAAGACGATCTATTTCATCGACAAGGGCAGGGAGCTTGGAACGGCGGTCGAATTGGGGCAGGCGCTCGAGAGCTGGCTCAACAAGCGGCTGAAGAAGACGAAAGAGGTCGAGAGAATCCGGGTCGCCTATGTGCCGGTTGCCCGCAAGGACCTGCTCCCCGATCTGGTAGCGGGGCTCGGCGACATCGTTTCCGCCGACTTGACCGTCACGCCGGCCCGGCAGTTGACGATCGACTTCAGCGATGCGGTCGCCGGCGGTGTCACGGAGGCTCTGGTCACCGGCCCCGCCGCTTCTCCGGTCGCCTCCCTGGACGATCTTGGCGGCAAGGAGGTCTATGTCCGCAAGACCAGCAGCTACTACGAGCACCTGATCGCCTTGAACCAGCAGCGCAAGGCAGAGGGCAAGCCGGAGATCGCCGTCAAGGAGATCGATGAAAACCTCGAGGACGAGGATATACTGGAAATGGTCAATGCCGGGTTGCTGCCCTGGTGCGTGGTCGACCGCTTCAACGCCCGTATCTGGGCGCAGGTTTTCGACAAGCTGACCGTGCACGACGACATCGCCATCTCCACCGGCGGTGACATCGCTTTCGGTATGCGCAAGGACAGCCCGAAGCTGAAAGAAGTGCTCGATGCGTTCGTCAAGGAGCACAAGGTCGGCACCACCTTCGGCAACATCCTGAAGAAACGCTACTATCAGAGCGACAAGATGGTGCGCACCGCCTATGCACCGGCCGAGATCGCCAAGTTCAAGGCGCTATGGCTGCTGTTCCAGACCTATGCCAAGGAATACGACTTCGATCCGCTGCTGCTTGTCGCGCAAGGCTTCCAGGAATCGCAGCTCAACCAGACCAAGCGTTCTCCGCGCGGCGCCGTGGGCATCATGCAACTCCTGCCGTCGACGGCGGCCGACAAGGCGGTCGGCATCAAGGGCATCGCCGACAACGAGGACCGCAATGTCGAGGCCGGCGCGAAATACCTGCGGCATCTGTCGGAAGTCTATATCACCGATGACGGACCCAAGCCGCTCGACCGCATGCTGATGACGCTGGCGGCCTATAACGCCGGACCGAACAACCTCAAGAAATTCCGCAACGCCGCGATCCAAATGGGGCTCGACCCGAATGTCTGGTTCGGCAATGTCGAGAACGGTGCCGCAAAGATTGTCGGGCGGGAGACGGTCCAGTACGTTTCCAACATCTACAAATACTACATCGCCTATTCGATGTACGTGGATCAGATGGCCGTCAGAAATGAGGCCACAAAGGTCAATAAAGGTCAGTGAGGTGGTTGACTAAAAGTCACGTTGCCGATTGATTGTGTATCGATGGCCCGATTCTTCCTGCAGTCATAGCTATATAAGTTGGGCGGCATATAAGTAAACAAGAAGATAAATTGTGTTCCGTCGACACAGGCAGGAACGGACTTGGCACAAAACGAGATAGGCGTTGAGGCCTTCCAGACCTTCGGCGGGCAAATCCAGCATAGTGCGATCGAGCGGCTGGTGCGGTGGGGGAACGTTCCGGGCGACTGGGACGCTCTTCGACGATCGCTGCTCGATGCAGGCACCAATATCTGGAGCCTGCTTTTTCAAGCGATCGTGATGGCCGCGGCCGTTGTCGCCGTGGCGCGTGACCGACGAGCCCGCGTGGTCCTGTCGGAGGGTTTCACTCCGGCCGGGAAGACCGGCCCTTAAGCTTGGGCGGGTGACGTTCCCAGATGCAGTTGGACTGCCTCCTTGGCAGGTGGATTGGAGGAAACCTTTGACCGAGCAGGCAGTTCTCGAAACCGAGCCGCTTTCAACAATCGTCGACGGACCGCAAATCGGGCCCCTGCATCTGTTCATTCTGGCAACCTGCGCGCTAGGGCTCTTTTTCGACACCGCGGAGCTTGCCATTGGCGCGGTGTTCTCCACTCTTTTTTCGGCTCCGCCCTATTCCATCGAGCCGGCAAGGCTTTCCTTGCTCCTTGCCGCTGCCTCCCTCGGGGCAATTGTAGGCGCCCCGGCTGCCGGGTGGCTGGCTGACCGTTATGGCCGTCGCCCGATGTTGCTTCTCGCCGCGGCGATCGTCGTTGTGACGTCCATTGCTGCCGCGGCCAGTCCGAACCTGATGTTCTTGATCATCATGCGTGCGCTCTCCGGTCTCGCGCTCGGGGCATATCCGCCACTCGCCGCGGCCTATCTGACAGACATTTTGCCCGCCAGGCGTCGAGGTCCGCTGATCATGCTGACAGTAGCCTTGGGTTATGTCGGACCGGTGGTGCTGATCTTCCTCGTGCGCTTTCTGACGCCGCTGCAGCCGTTGGGAATCGAAGCATGGCGCTGGGCGTTCATCAGCTGCGCGTTGATTGCGTTCATCAACCTGCTCATGACGTGGCGCATTCCCGAAACACCGCGGTGGCTTGCTGCCAAAGGAAGAACTGCCGAGGC
The DNA here is from genome assembly GCF_033977325.1 of Mesorhizobium vachelliae. NCBI lineage: Bacteria > Pseudomonadati > Pseudomonadota > Alphaproteobacteria > Hyphomicrobiales > Phyllobacteriaceae > Mesorhizobium > Mesorhizobium vachelliae. The sequence continues at coordinate 656,202 of NZ_JAVIIR010000002.1, read as the reverse complement.
CGGCGCAGTCCTGGCGCGGTTGGGTGGCAGACAGGATGGACGCGCGGTGAGGGGCCTCACGATGCCGATCGATGCAGCGGGTCCATCCGACATGCAGCAATTCATGCGCCGCATGGGATTTCTGATCCTCGTCTACTTTCTTGTGCCCTGGTCAACGTCGGGTTTCCCCCTCCTGTCGGGAGCCGTGCTGGTCCAGAAGGGCGTGACGATCGAGGATTCACTCCTCTATGTCGGAGTTGCGAACTTTGGGCCGATCGTCGGCGCGATCCTATGTGGCTTCGTTATCGACGTGCTGGAACGAAAAACGACGCTGGTCGCCTGCGCGGTAGCCATGGCTATACTGGGCATGGGCTACGGTTTCGCTCTCCAGCCGGTCTGGCTTATGGGGCTGGGATTGGCATTCAACATGGTCATTGCAATCTTCCTGCCCGTCGTCGTCATCTACGCGGCCGAACTCTTTCCAACCGCCCGGCGTGGACGGGCAACGTCGTGGTCCTGGGCTTCGAGAGGCATCGGCGCAACTTTGGTTCCGTTGACCTTGCTGCCGTTGCTGCAATCCGTCGGGCCAGTTCCGATGTTTGCGGTGGTAACGGGAACCTTGGTGTTGTTTTCGATCATTGTGCAGCTGTTCGGTCCGGCGGGCGCGGCCGGCCGGTCCGCGCATTAGCCGCTGGTCGGACGCCCCTAGGGCAGGATCTCGAAAAGTGGGGACCGGCAAATTGATCGGCCGACAAATTCAGGAAACGTGCGCGATCTGGATAGCGCTATCTCCACCGACGTGAGATTCAGCTCCCGAGAGATGGACCCGCTGGCTATTGGAGGTGGAGGTGGTCATCCGCTTGGCAAGACGTACCAGAGTTGCGTCTGTTCCACCGGTTGTGTGTGCGGCCGTGCGGACCGATGGTCCAGTTTCCTCCTGTAGCGCGATTTTCTGATGAGAAGCGGTGTGGCTGTTACCGCTGCGCCAGTCAATCTGGTGGCAGGCACGTCCTTACCTCCAGCGCGGAATTCCCAGCTTCTTCCCTCCCGAGCGGTCTCGCTGGATGGATCAACACGGCCATCAACAGCGGCAGTGGCCGCTTGTCGCTCTCTACAAAATATCCACCAGAATCCCGAACTGGGCTTCGTAATGGCGGTTGGCATCGCCGATCCGATTTCTTGCACCGAGATTTATCAAGCGCTCAATTTCCGTGACGGGGATTTCCTGTAAGGCGCGCAGATCGCGCTTCAATTTGGTTGTGACGAGGGCACCGATTTGACCATGTCTAAGGTTATGCTGCTGGGGACGGCGGCGTTGTTGCTAGCAGCAAATGAACCGGCTCTGGCGGGTGAGAGTGGCGCAGGCTTATACGTCCCTGGCTCAACTGCTTTCGGTGCGGGCGTGACGCCACCTCATGGCCTCTATTTCACTCAGGGGTTCTTGTATTATGACGGCCACGCGGCGGCTTCGCTTGAAGGCGGAACGCTTGATCTGAATGCTCAAAAGACCGCAGCGCCGTTCATCGCCAATCTCTTGTGGGTTCCAGACCGCGAGGTTCTCGATGGCCGGCTCGGGCTTTCGGTTTCGTTGCCCTATGCCAGCTATACTCGATTGAGGGCTGGTTCCAATGCGCTTGGACAGAATGTCGAGACAAGCGGGTGGGGCTTGGGTGACATCAGCCTCAAGGCCCAGCTTGGCTGGAGCAACGAGAATAACTTTTCAAACACCGTCTCCGCCACGGTCTGGCTGCCGACGGGCCGCTACGACTCGGGTTTCGCGCCGAACGCGGGCAAGAACCACTATGGTGTGAACGTCTCCTGGGGTTTCACCAAGATTTGGAAGGATCCTGGCATCGAGCTTTCGGCTAGCTTCGGGTTGACGGGCGAATTCGAAAACACGGCGACGGACTACCGCAACGGACTTGGCTTGAACGCCGAGGCGGCTGTCGGCAAGGTCTTTGACAATGGTCTCACCCTCGGTGCGGCCGGCTTCATCTTCAAGCAGATCACCGATGACAAAGGCAGTGGCGCGACACTCGGTGCGTTCCGCGGCCAGGATTTTGGTGCCGGTCCCGCTCTCTCCTACAGCACTTTGATCGGAGGGCGTCCGTTCAGTTTCGCGATACGGCACTATTGGGAATTCGACGTCGAGAACCGCTTCGATGGGCAAATAACAACCGCCGCCATCACGACGCGGTTCTGAGCAACCCCATCCAACTCAAAATCAGCTTGGTTTGGATGGCTTCTGGTTGGACAGAAGGTGCGGCGCGGGGCGCGGTTGGCCCTCAAGCAGCCATCGGCCGCGTCCGGCCGCATTTGCGTCCACGGTCGCCGTCGTCCCTCGCATGGCGGCTATCGATCGCGCTCGCAACCCCGCTGGAACAGGAGCAGAAGATGACAACCAACGGTGTGATAAGCCACGCATGCAAAAGCCTCTCCATGTCGGACAGGGAAATTGCGAGGGAACTGGACCTTTCGATCGGAGCACTGCGATCGCTTAGTCGCGAGAGGTGCCCACGCTACCTGCAATTGGCGCTCGCCGCCCTGATCACCCATGTCGATGCCGACAAGATTTTGAACGGCGGGCGGCCCGCGAATGACGTCGACCAACCTGTCACCACCAGGATACGGTCGTCCCATGCGTACGGCGCTGGTCGAAGCTAAAGCATGTCTCCCGAAAGTGGGAACCGGTTTCGGGATAAAGACATGCGTAAAATCAAAAACCTAAAGCGCGTGGAGCGAATCTGAAAGATCGCGACACGCTTTAGCTTTGAACCCACGGAAGGGCGATCTGCATGATGATAAGAAGCCGCCGTTTCTTTATTGCCGCTCTCGCATTTGCCCTGGCCACTCCCACGGAGGCAGCTTTGGCGCAATCCAAAACGTTGAGTGGCACGGTAACGTACCGCGAGCGCATTGCCTTGCCGCCATCGGCCGTGATCGAGGTGAGGTTGCTGGAGGTGTCACGTGCCGATGCGCCGGCGACGACCATTTCGAAAACAACAATCCGGCCGAAAGGTGGAGTGCCGGTCCACTACAAGCTTCGTTACGACAGCGCGAAGATCCAGCGCCGACACCGATATGTGGTACGGGCGCGTATCCTCATCGGTGATGAGCTCTGGTTCATGTCTACCGAAGCTTACCCCGTATTCACCGAGGGCGAGGACGAGACGAATATTGTTGTTCAGCAAGTCCGGAAAAGCCTGCCCCACGCTCTGGCTGCGAAAAACCCTGCCGGCCGTTGGCTTGCCGAAGACATCGGTGGCGGCGGCGTCATCGACCGGCTCGAGACCGTTTTGGAGATCGCCGATGACGGCGGGATTTCCGGCACGGGAGGGTGCAACCATATGAGGGGCAAGGCGACCATAACCGGCGACAAGATCACGTTCGGGCCGATCGCGTCGACCAACATGGCCTGCACCCCGGCCGCGATGGATCAGGAGGGCAAATTCTTTGCCGCACTGCGGGACATCAGGAAATGGCGGATCGATCCGATCCGGCAAAAGCTCGCATTGCTCGATCCTGCGGGAAAGCCGCTAATAGTACTGAGGCGGATGTGATCTCCTCCCACCGCTGTCATACGCCGTAGCCGGTCCTTCCTTTCGGCCTGCTGCTGGCTTCAGGCATCAAGGCCCAAGTCGATGACAAGGCGATCGGTGCGACCATGGCCTTTCGCACGCGCCTGCCCACGGATGGGTGGCTCCGCTCTCTCTTTTCGATCAAGCAACCACTAAAGCATGTCTCCCGAAAGTGGGAACCGGTTTCGGGATACGGCATGCGCAAAATCAAAAACCTAAAGCGCATGGAGCGAATCTGAAGGATCGCAACGTGCTTTAGGTCGCATATCCGTGCCGATGCAGGCTTTCGCTAGATTAGTCTCGATCGGTATGCTAGAAGATAAAGTAAATTACTAATTTATAAGCGGATTTAAACTATCTAACTGAAATCACCTGTAAATTATGTAAATTCCATGCGGATATCGGATAGACATGATTATCGTTGTTTGTAGACATAAATTTATATTTTGTGGAATCCGCGTTATGAACAATGCGACGCTAGGCTACTTCCTGTAGTTCAATATAAGTTTTGGTGCATCGGTTTGGATGGATCGGACGCCGCCGAGCCCGGCGGTGATGCATTTCGTTCATACGAATTCTGCTGAGGTGAGAATATGCCCATGAATTTCTTTGCGGTCGCAAGGAATGCGGCGCTTCGTTCAACAGCCATTGCATTGGCGCTCGCTTCGACCGGAGGTGCGGCGTACGCCGGGGATCTCAACAACGGTCAGCAAGGCGTTGTCTTGTTGGGCTCGCCGGTAGAATCCTGGACCGTCAGAAACGGCTCGCGGTTGACGGTGGAGACCGGCGGCCAGACGAACGATATCAGTGCGCAGAGCGGTTCAACCGTGATTATCAACGGCGGCACGGTCAACGCGGCGACCGGCGGGGGGGTGACGATTAGCAACAGCACCGCGACCATCGCTTACGCGTCCATCACGAACACTCAGGGGACTGGGTTCAGCCTTACCGGGTTGATTGGGGGCAGTATAGCGCCAACGGCAACGGTGACGGACAGCGACATTTCCGCAATTGGCCGAGGGGTTGTGGTTCTTGGCGATGGCGTGCTGTCCCTGTCGGGAACGCAGGTTGCCGGAACGGGCAATGTTGCAGGTATTCCAGGCGGCAGTATCGGGCTGGGGATCGGCGATGGCTCCGCGACCGTCACCGACGGCAGCACGATCACCGGCGGCGGACATGGCGTGCTGTTCCTGGCTGACCCGCGCGGCGGCCAGGTTCCCGGATATCAGGGCAGCCTGGTCGTCGACGGGTCCACGATCGAGGGCACCGACGGCGCCGCCATTCTGGTCGGTGGCCGCAAAGGATTGGAACTGGCCAACGCTGATATCACGATCCAGAACGGTTCGACGCTGACCGGCGGCAATGGCCGGCTTCTGGAGGTCAATCTCGGCAATCACGCCGATTTCAAGGTCGACGATTCGGCCCTGGCGGGCGATGTGGTGGTGGAAGACGGCTCCAGCGCCGACGTGACGCTTCGCAACAATGCCAGCCTGACCGGCAATCTGGTGAACGTGGAGAACCTCGCGCTCAATTCTGGCGGCACTTGGAACATGGTGGCCGATGGCGAAGTGACCAACCTCGTTATGGACGGCGGCACGGCGGAGATTTCTGACGGCTCGGGCAATTCGTTCCACACGCTGACGGTCGGCACGCTTTCGGGTAACGGCACCTTTGTCATGGGCACCAATCTTGGTCTGCCGGAAGGTGACAAGCTGGTTGTGACCGAAGCGGGCGGGGCCAGTGGCGACCACATGCTGCATGTGAAGAATTCCGGTGTCGAACCGACGGCTGAGAATGCGTTGACGGTGGTCGATACCAATGGCGGCGACGCAACCTTCAACGTTGTCGGCGGCGCCGTCGATCTTGGCGTTTACGAATATGAGCTTGCCAAGATCGGTGACGACTGGGTTCTGGCCGGTCAGAACACGAAGCCAGTCGACCCGACCGACCCGACCGATCCAACCGATCCGACTGATCCGACCGATCCGACCGATCCAACTGATCCGGGCGAAGGCGGCGGAGAGACACCAAACCTGTCGCACAGCGCCGAAACCGTGATTGGTCTTCACGCCGCAGCTTCCAATATCTGGTATGCGGAAACTGGTTCGTTGCGCCAGCGCATGGGGGATGTCCGCATGGGCAAGGGTGAGAACGGTCTGTGGGGACGTATCTACGGTCGTGGTTTCCGCGGCAATGCCGCGGCTGGCGTCGATTTCGATCAGGACATCTGGGGCCTGCAGGCAGGTGCCGAGCGCGAAGTGAACCTTGGTGGTCTGCCGATCATCGTCGGTATCTTCGGCGGCTATTCGAGCTCCAAAGTCAAGCTTGACGGCGGTTCAGAAGGCGAGGTCGATTCCGGTTATGGCGGTCTCTACGCCACCTGGCTTGGCAATGACGGGCTCTATGTCGATGGCCTGTTCAAGATTAACCGTTTCTCCAATGATGCCCGTGTCATCATGAGCGACGGAACCGGAGCGTCAGGCGATTACGGCGCCACCGGCGTTGGCGGTCAGATCGAGATTGGCAAGACTTTTCAGCTTGGCGACGGCTGGTATGCCGAACCCTTCGTTCAGCTTGCAGCGCTTCGCGTATCTTCGTTCGACTACGGTCTGAACAACGGGATGCGGACAGATGCCGACAGCTATGGTTCTGTGCAGGGTCGTCTCGGCGCCACCCTCGGCTATAACCACAAGCTTGAAAACGGTTCCGTGTTCCAACCCTATGTTCGTCTTGCGGTAGCGCAAGAGTTCATAGACAGCAACAAGCTGAAGATCAACGACATCGCCTTCAACAATGCCTTCAACGGCACGCGCGGTGAAGTGGGTGCAGGCTTTGCCTATCAGCTCAACGATGCCTTGCAGATCCATGCCGATATGGACTATTCCGGCGGCAAGGATGTCGATCGCAATTGGGGCGGCAATATCGGGGTGAACTATAAATTCTAAAGCATGTCTCCCGAAAGTGGGAACCGGTTTCGGGATAAAGACATGCGTAAAATCAAAAACCTGGAGCGCATGGAGCGAATCTGAAAGATCGCGACGTCTTAGAGCATGATGCCGAAAAGTGCGAAGCGGTTTTCGGACGACATCATGCTCTATCTCTTTGATTTAGAGCCGGATGATTTCAGGTCCAACAGACCTCATCCGGCACTAGTGGCCCGCCCTAGAACCTTGGCCCCGCCACCATCCTGGCGATGCGCGCCATGTCGGCGCTCATCTCGCGGTCGTCGTCGAGCGGGGCGACCAGCGCGCGCACGGCTTCATAGCTGCGCCGCGGGCCTTCGCCCATGCTGTCCAGCACGCCGCGCAGCTCGACGCCAGTGGCGGCGAAGATCAGCTCCATGGCCACAAGATAGCGCAGTCGCTCGATGATTCCCGCAGTCTTGGCCACGACGCGAGGCGCCATCGACGACTGGTCCTCGACGCCATCCGAGATGGCCAAGGGGCTGAGCGACATCGGGTTGGCGAGGTGGCGGATCTCCGCTTCGAGCGCGGCGACCGGCTTCTGCAGTTCCGCATATCCCTGCCGGCTGCCGCCTCTGGCCGACAGGAAGCGCGGCAGCTCTGCCACCGTCGGCGACATCAGCTTCATCGAGCGGTTGGCGGTGCCGACCGCGCAATGCGCCAGCGCCTGGCCAAGGTTCTCCCAGGCCAGCGTGAAGGCGGTCAGGTCGAAATTGCCGTTGGAGACGACGCGCTCGGCCTCGGGCAGGATGACCGGATTGTCGCCGGAATGGCCAAGCTCGATCTCAGTCGCGAGCTTCGCCTGCCCATAGGCATGCAGCAGGCCGCCCCAAACCTGCGGCACGCAGCGGAAGCTGAGCGGATCCTGGAGCCGCCGCGCGGCGTTGTCCTGCCACAGCCCGCTTCCCGAAAGCTCCGTCCGCAGCCGCGCGCCGATCTCTTGCTGGCCGAAAGCCGGCCGCGCCGCAAGCGCATCCTCGTCGATGGCCTTGAGCGACGCACGGAAGGCTTCGTAGTTCAGTGCCACCGCCGCCAGCGACCAGTCGATCAGGCACGCGACCTCCTCGAGGGCGAGGCACGCCGTTCCGGTCGAAAGGCTGTTGGCGACGATGATGGCGTGGCCATCCTTCTCGCGCAGGTCGAGCGGTTCCAGCCCGGCAAGCTTGAGCGCCTCGGCCGACGGCATGATCCGGCCCTGATACTCCGTCTCGCCGTCGCCGCGCAGCGCCCGCGCCAGATGGCCGAGCGGCGCGAGATCAGCGGCGCCGACCGATCCCCAGCTCGGAATGACCGGATGGACGCCGGCATTGAGCGCGGCGAGCAGGCCGGTCACGACGCCCTCGGAGGCGCCGGTGCCGCCCGCGGCCATGCCGCAGATGCGCGCGACCATCAGCGCTCGCACCGCTTCGGTGGGCAGCGACGGCCCGGCGCCCATCGAGTGGCTGAGCGGCACGCTGTGCTGGAAGGCGATCAGGTCGGCCTGCGCCAGCGGCGTGTCGACACAGGCGCCGAGCCCGGTGGTGACGCCATAGAGCGGCTTGCCGAGCTGGGTCAGATGCTCGATGAGGGCCCGGCTTGCGCGGATGCGGCGCATGGCTTCCTCGCCGAGCACGAGCCGGGCGCCGCGTCGCGCGATCTCGGCGACATCGCCGGTGCTGAGCGGCTTGGCGTCGAGGACGATCACTCTGGCTGTCATCGGGCTATTCCTCAGGCCACCGGGCTGGTGGCCGAACGAATGCAGGATATCCGGCATCGGGCTCTGCGATTGTCGAAAATCCGCCGTCGCGATTGCCGTTATTTTTCGACAATTGGCGGTATGCCGCTGAAAAAATTCCGCGCCGATGTCACACCAGCCCAAGCCTCGCTCGTCTTGAGGTCGGAAGCAACGAAAGGAACCGACCATGACTGTCAGACTTGACCCCCTTGCCGCCGCCCCTTCGCTGATGAAAGAGTGGCACCGTGCCTCTTTGGCCATCGCCGGCAGCCTCGATCCGGCGCTGGCCGAGCTCATCGAGATCCGTTCGTCCCAGATCAATGGCTGCGCCAATTGCATCAACATGCATTCGACCTATGCCCGCGAGCGCGGCGAGACCGAGCAGCGCATCTACCTCTTGTCGGCCTGGCGCGAGGCGCCATGCTATACCGATCGCGAGCGCGCCGCGCTCGGCTGGACCGAGGCGCTGACCAGGATCTGCGAAGGCCATACGCATGAAGCGGCCTACGAGGCGCTGAAGCCGCATTTCTCCGAGGAGGAGCGCGTGAAGCTCACATTGATGATCAACATAATCAATGGCTGGAACCGCATCGCCGTCGGCTTTGGCGGCTTTGTCGATCCGGCGCTCGTCAAGGCTGCCAACAAAGCGGCTGTAGCCCAGGCTGCCAACAAGGCGGCGGCGGCTTGACGACGGAGCCGACATTCACGGGCGCGGCGGCGGAATTCGAACCGCTGCGCCCGAAGCTGATGCGGGTAGCCTATCGCATGCTGGGCTCGGTCGCCGATGCCGAGGATGTGGTGCAGGAGGCCTTCATCCGCTGGATGCGAACCGAGCGCGCCGAGGTGCGCCAGCCAGAGGCGTTCCTGCGCCGCACGGTCACGCGGCTTTGCCTCGACCAGCTCAAATCCGCGCGCCGCCAGCGCGAGACCTATGTCGGCCCCTGGTTGCCGGAGCCGCTCGTCGAGGCAGACGAGGCCGACGACGTCACCTTGCCGCTGATGCTGGCGCTGGAGCGCCTGTCGCCGCTCGAGCGCGCCGCCTTCCTGCTGCATGACGTGTTCGGCCTGCAGTTCGAGGAGGTCGCGGCCGAGATCGAGCGCGACCCCGCCGCCTGCCGCCAGCTTGCTGCGCGGGCGCGTGAGCATGTCCGCGAGGCGCGGCCGCGCTTCAAGGTCGAGAAACAGCGTGGATTGGAGATCGCCGAGGCATTCTTCAACGCCTCGCGCAGCGGCGACATGAAAGCGCTCGGCGCGATGCTGAGCGCCGATGTCACCGCCCACGCCGACGGCGGCGGCAAGCGCCCGGCGGCGACCCAGCCGGCCCTTGGGTTCGAAGCGGTCATGACGCAATACGCGGCCGTGGTGGCGTGGCTCAAGGACAACCCCTCGGAGCTGGTGCGCTACGGCTTCATCAACGGCCTGCCCGGCTTCGTCACGCTGGAAGCCGACGGCGAACTCCAGACCACGGCCCTCGACATCGAGGACGGCAGGATCGCGGCGATCTATGTCATGCGCAATCCCGACAAGCTGCGGCATCTGCATTAGCTGGGCCGAAAGCAGCTATGGGAACTTTTGCGCCGTTGGCGATTTTGGATATGCTGCAGATCCAAATTGCCAGAAGGTCGCTGCTATGACGAAGCATTTTGCAATCGCCGCGCTCATACTTGCCGCGGCAGTCGCGATGGCGGGCCCTGCTGTTGCCGGCGAACATCGCTACCGCGTCGTCGAGCATGAGCGTTATGTTCCGGCCAGCGACGACATCATCGACACACTGTTCGGCGGTCCGCGCTACTACGACCAGCAGATGTCGACCACGGCGGCGGGCGCCTGCGCGTATCACCGCGTCGGACCGGACGCGAATGCGGTGAACGACATCAACGACCACTATTGCGGGAAGTAGGATCCCCAGCGACGGCGTTCACCCTGGCCCGCCGTCGGTAAGCTGCGACCTTGCTTAGCGTTTATGGTCCCTGCGAAATTGTCGGAGTCGCTGGGGTGACTGTCGTTGGCCGGGCCTAGCCTCCTTGGAACACCGATCCTGTTACGGGTCATCGCACACATTCGATCCAAATATTGTATACAATAATTAAGAAAGATGTTGACAATCGATCTCGGTCGGTTTCCCTTACGCTATACGCGCAGCCTACGAGCAAAACACAAAGCGCGATAACCAAGGGGAACTGTAGCTATGATCAACCGTCGCTCGACTCTGAAATCAATGGTGCTCGGCGCCGTCTCGACCCTGGCGCTTGCCGCTCTCGGCATTTCGTCCGCGCAGGCTGAAAACAAGGAACTGAAGATCGGCTTTGTCGGCGTCACCAGCGGCCCGGCCGCCGCTTGGGGCACCTCGAACGTGCGCTCGATGCAGACGCGCGCCGCCTGGCTCAACGAGACCGGCGGCGTCAAGATCGGCAACGACACCTACAACATCAACATCGTCACCTTCGACGACCAGAAGGATCCCAAGCGCGCCATCGCCGGCATGGAAAAGATGGCGCAGGAAGGCGTCCACTATGTCGTCGGCCCGAATGTCGATGACGGCGCCGCCGCAGTCCGCCCCGTCGCCGAGGCCAACGGCATCATCTATTTCCCCTACGCTTTCCCCAAAGCGCTCTATCAGAAGCCGGCTTCGAACGCCGTGCTAGGCATGATCGCCAACTACCAATCGGGTCCGGCAATCTACAAATATCTCAAGGAAAACAAGGGTGTGAAGAAGATCGCCTTTGTCGCGGCGAATGAGTCCGATCCGCTCAGCCAGCGCGACAGCGGCGTCGAGGCGGCGAAGGCGCTCGGTCTGGAGATCGTCGCCCAGAACGACACCTACCAGAACGACACGCGCGACTTCACGCCGGTGCTGACGCCGATCGTCGCGCTGAAGCCGGACCTTCTCGTCTTGTCCGGCGTAGCGCCGGCCAACGCGCCGCTGCTCATCCGCGCCGCCCGTGAGCTCGGCTATGAAGGCCTGATCTCGACCGAAACCGCGCAGGACGCCAAGGTCCTGGAAGAGGGCGCTGGCGAATATGCCAATGGCTTCATCTCCGTCGGCGGCGCCTCGACGCCGGAGATCGCTTCGGATGAGATGAAGGAATTCGTCACCCGCTACACCAAGATGTTCGGCGAATACAACGACGAGTCCAACACCAAGGTCTATGCGCTCGAATACATCATCGACACGCTGAAGGCCAACCCGGCGGCCATCAACGACGTCGCCGAATTCAAGAAGACCATGGACAGCTTCTCGGCCCCCAATCCGTTCCTGAAGGGTGACGCGAAGTTGAGCTATGTCGGCACGACGTCCTTCGGCCAGAAGCGCCAGCTGTCGGTGCCGATGGTGGTCAACGAATACAAGGACGGCGCTTTCCAGACCCTGTTCGTCGGATCCGTCGACTAGCGTTACCTTTGAGCGTCATTTCCTCAGGCTTGCCGCGGGGCCGGGCGATAGGCCGGACCCCGCGGGAGATCGAAGGTATCCATGGAACAGGTCATCGCCAACGGATTGTATCTCGGTGCCCAATACGCGCTGATCGCGCTGGGCCTGACCCTCATCTTCGCCCTGATGAACGTGCTCAATTTCGCCCACGGCCAGATGTATGTGCTGGGCGGGTTCATCACCTATACCGTCTACGGCCAGCTCGGCCTGCCTTTCGTGGTGGCGCTGCTCGCCTCCGGCGTCACGCTCGCCGTCATCGGCGCGCTGATGGAGAAATTCCTCTTCCGCACCGTCATCAGGCGCAGCCACCGCGAGGAGAGCACGATGCTGCTCGCCGCCGCGACGGCCTTCTTCTTCGACGCCGTCATCCTGCTTCTGTTCGGCGAAAAGCAGCGCGGCGTTCCCAAGATCGTCAAGGGGGTCTTCAACGACGCCAGCATCATCATGCCCTACGATCGTATGGTCGTCGGCGCGCTGGCCATCGTCTTCATCGCCGCCTTCGTGCTCTACATGCAGTACAGCCGGGTCGGGCGGGCGATGCGCGCGCTCGCCCAGGATCGCGTCGCCGCCCAGCTTATGGGCGTCCGTGTCGACCGCTATTCGATGATCGGCTTTGCGATGGGCGCGATGCTCGCCGGCGTCGTCGGCGGGCTTTTGGTCACCATCACCGGCGTCAATTCCGGCATTGGCGGGCCGATCTCGATCAAGGCTTTCCTGATGGTGATGATCGGCGGCGCCGGCGTCGTCGGCGGCGCGATCGCCGGCGGCTTCATCCTCGGCATGATGGAGTCGGTCGGCCTCACCGTGCTGCGCGAATATGGCGACGTCACCTACCTCGTCATCTTCGCCGCCCTGATGGTGTTCCTGTCGGTCCGTCCGAACGGGCTGATGGGCAAGCCGTGGGGTTGATCGCGCCATGACCCGCAATCGCAACACCAGGATCGCCGCGGTCGTCGCCTTTCTCACGATCGTCTTTGTCGTGGTGCCGGCCGCGATCTCGTCGAGCGGCCGCTTCGACCTCTATTACACGCTGACCTCGGTGGCGTTGCTCAGCATCGCCAGCGCCGGTGTCTGGCTCACCTTCTATATCGGCCGCATCAACATCGGCCAAGGCGCCTATGCGCTGATGGGCGGCTATGTCTCGGCCATACTGGTGATGAACCATGGCTGGTCGTTTTGGCTGACGCTGCCAGTCGCGGGTCTGTTCTGCGCCGCCGCAAGCGTGCTGATCGGCCTGCCGATCCTGCGCCTGCGCGGCGTCTATTTCGCCATGGTCACGCTGGTGCTGACCGAGGTGGCGCGCCTGCTCGCGCTGGCGCTGCCGATCACCAACGGCGCCAAGGGCATCGTCAGCATCCCGCTGCCCGGCGCGCTTTCGGTGTTCGGCATCACGCTGATCCCCGATTTCGCCACGCTGCAGAATTCGCGGCTCGCCTTCTATCTGCTGGCGGTCACGCTGATGGTGGTCTGCTTCGCGGTCATGTACCGGCTCGTCAATTCGCGCATCGGCAAGCTTTGCCAGTCGCTGCAGCAGAATGAGGAGCTTGCGTCCTCGATCGGCGTCAACATCGCTTATCTGCGCGTCATCGCCTATGCCGTCTCGTCCTTCTTCGGCGGCCTTTCCGGCGCCATCTTTGCCGCCATCTCGCAGTCGATCTACCCGTCGAGCTTCACCGTCACCGATTCCGTCAACTTCATGCTGAACTGCTTCCTCGGCGGCCTCGGCTATGTGTTCGGTCCGATGCTCGGCACGCTGGTGCTCTATTTCGGCTGGGACCTTTTGTTCCAGACCGGCCAGTTCCAGTTGCTCATCTATTCCGGCCTGATGATCGTCCTGATGCTGGTGCTGCCCAACGGCCTGCTCAGCCTTGCCGAAACGGCCCGGAAAAAGGGTTGAGCCATGGCCGAAATGCTCGAAGTCTCCGGTATCACCAAGCGCTTCGGCGGTCTGGTTGCGGTCAACAATGTCTCCTTTTCGGTGCGCGAGAAGGAAATCCTGTCGGTGATCGGGCCGAACGGCGCCGGCAAGTCGACGCTGTTCAAGCTGATCTCGTCGTTTCTGCGGCCGACCACGGGCGAGGTGCGCCTGAAGGGCGAACGCATCTCCGGTCTCGCCCCGTATATCGCCGCCCGCAGGGGCGTGGTGCGCACTTTCCAGGAGACGACGATCTTCAAGAACATGAGCGTGCGCGACAACGTCATCATCGCGCACCATCTGCGCTCGAAGGCGAGCCTTTTCGGCTTCTTCCTCGGCACCGGCACGGCGAAGGCGGACGAAGCGGCCTTCGGCCAATCGGCCGACGAGATCCTGGCGCTGCTCGGCCTCTCCTCGCTCGCCAATGAGACCGCACGCAACCTTCCGCACGGCCATTTGCGGGCGCTGGGCATCGCCATCGGCCTTGCCACCAACCCTTCGATCCTGCTGCTCGACGAGCCCTTCGCCGGCATGAATCACGACGAGACCATGCGCATGGTGGAAATGGTGCGGCGCCTGCGGGAGCGCGGCCTGACCATCCTTCTGGTCGAGCACGACATGCCGGCCGTGATGAAGATTTCGGACCGGCTCGTCGTGCTCAATTTCGGGCAGAAGATCGCCGAGGGAACGCCGTCGGAAATCCAGGCCGATGAGAAGGTGATCGAAGCCTATCTCGGCAGCGAAGACGAGGCGATCGGCCTATGAACCAGATCCTGAACTTCGCCAATGTCGAGCTCTACTATGACCACGTCTACGCGCTGAAGGGCGTCTCGCTCGAGGTCAATGAGGGCGAGACCGTCGCGCTGATCGGCGCCAACGGCGCCGGCAAGTCGTCGATCCTCCGCGCCATCACCGGCCTGCGCAAGATCAGGTCCGGCGAGATCCACTATGGCGGCAAGCGCATCGATGGTGCCGCCCCCGACGAGATCGTCAAGATGGGCATCGCCATGGTGCCGGAAGGGCGCCGCGTCTTTCCTTACATGTCGGTCAGGGACAACCTGCTGATGGGCGCCTTCACGCGCACCAGCAAGGCCGAGATCGCCGCGTCGATGGAGATGGTGCTGGAACGGTTTCCCCGGTTGAAGGAGCGCTTCTCGCAGGCCGCCGGCACGATGAGCGGCGGCGAGCAGCAGATGCTGGTCATAGGCCGCGCGCTGATGGCGAAGCCGAAGCTCCTGCTGCTCGACGAGCCGTCGCTCGGCGTCGCGCCCAAGCTCGTCCAGGACATCGCCCGCTCGATCGTCGCCATCAACCGCGACGAGAAGGTCAGCGTGCTGCTGGTCGAGCAGAATTCGCGCATGGCGCTGCGCATCTCGCAGCGCGCCTATGCGCTGACCACCGGCAGTGTCGCGCTGAGCGGCAACTCCGCCGAATTGCTGACCGACGACCGGGTCAAGCGTCTTTATCTCGGCGGCGAGATCTGAGGCTTATCGGAATGCGCATTCTCGTCATCAATCCCAACACCACCCAATCGATGACCGCCAAGATCGGCGAGGCGGCGGCAAGCGTCGCCTCAGGCGCGACAGAGATCGTCGCCGTCAATCCGGCTGACGGCCCGCCGAGCATCGAGGGTTATTTCGACGAGGTCTTCGCCATTCCGGGCATCATCGCCGAGATGGGCAAGGCGCCAGCCGCGGATGCTTACGTCATCGCCTGCTTCGACGACACCGGGCTGGACGCGGCGCGCTGCGCCACCGAGGCTCCCGTCATCGGCATCGGCGAGGCGGCGTTCCATATGGCGAGCCTCGTCGCCGGCAAATTCAGCGTCGTCACCACGCTTGCCCGCTCGGTGCCGGCGATCGAGCACAATCTGGCGAAATACGGCCTCGCCTCGCGCTGCGCCAAAGTGCGCTCGTCGGAAGTTGCCGTGCTTGAGCTCGAACGTCCAGGCTCGAATGCAAGACACAGGATCTCGCAGGAGATCGCGCGCGCCATCCGCGAGGACCATGCCGAGGCGATCGTGCTCGGCTGCGCCGGCATGGCCGACCTTGCGCACAGCCTGTCCGAAGAGCACGGCGTTCCGGTGCTGGACGGGGTCGTCTGCGCCGTCACGCTGGCCGAGAGCCTGTTCAAGGTCGGCTTGAAGACATCGAAGATTGGCGGTTATGCGGCTCCGCGCGGCAAGCGGTTTGCCGGCATGTTCGCACCGCTGTCGCCCGCGGAAGCTGAGATCGTCTAGGCGGCTTCAGGCTGCGGGGCGACTGGCCGGCGCCCGGACAGGTGGGATTGACCGCCGCGCGAGCGATACTAGATTGGACGGGCTGCTGGCGATTTGGGGGCAGATCGGGCCATTTCGGGCCCGCGCATTGAAAGTATGTTGACGGTACTCAGGGAAGAAGATCGAGACGACAAGCCGGCGGCACGCTGGTCGCCGATCTACTATGGATTGAGGGACGCCATCGTCAGCCATCGTCTCGCTCCCGGCACCAAGCTGCCGGAGGACGAACTGGCATCGATCTATTCGGTGAGCCGCACCGTCGTTCGCGCCGCCTTACAAGCGCTCGCGCATGACCGGCTGGCACGACTGGAGCCAAATCGAGGCGCCTTCGTCGCCCAGCCCTCGAAGATCGAGGCGCGGGAAGTGTTCGAGGCAAGGGCGCTGATCGAGCCCAAGGTGGCAGCCCTTGCCGCCAGGGCCGCGGTGCCATCCGACATCGCGCAATTGCGGGCGCATCTGGAGAAGGAGCACGAGGCGCTGCATGACGGCCGCGACAGCGACGCCATCATGCTGTCGGCACGCTTCCATGTCGGCATTGCCGAGATCGCCGCGCATTCGGTGTTCACCAACTTCGTCCGCGACCTCGTCTCGCATTCCTCGCTGATCATCGCGCTTTACTGGAAGCGCCGCGACGCCACCTGCGAAAAGCATGCGCACCACGCGCTTGTCGATGCGATCGAGGCCGGCAACAGCGCCGACGCGGCCGCGCTGATGAACAGCCATCTGGTCGACCTGCTGTCGGGACTGGATCTCACCGACAAGGTTGAGAAGTCCGACAGCCTGGCGGATTTGCTTCGCGCCTAAACCAACTTGCAACGTCGAGGCGGCTCGACAGGATTGTCGAACCACCCCGGAACCCGCCTAAGCCGCGGCGGCTTGCGAATAATCCATCCGCTCCAGATCGGCGATGAGGCCAGGTCCCGTCGGCTGCCAGCCGAGATGCGCACGCGTCCATTCGCTCGATGCCGGCATGTCGAGGCCGGCGAACATGGAAAGCCATCCGAAATGGTCGGCCGCTTCCTCCTGCGACAGCGAGACCACCGGCACGTTGAGGCCCGCGCCGATCACTTCCGCGATCTCGCGCATAGCAATCCCTTCCTCGGCGACGGCGTTGTACCGCACGCCGGCTTCCTGCTTGTCGAGCGCCAGGCGGTAGAGCTTCGCGACATCCAGCACATGCGCCGCCGACCAGCGGTTGCGGCCCTCGCCAAGATAGGCCGACACGCCCTTGGCACGCGTCTGCGCGACCAGCGGTGTGATCAGGCCCTGCTTCACCACGTCATGCACCTGGGGCAGCCGCACCACCGACACTTTGACGCCTTTCTCGGCCATCGCCAGGCCGGTGAGCTCGGACAGGATGCGCGGGTTCCGATGTTCGGTGTTGAACACGTCTTCCTTCGCCGGTTCTCCGTGCTCGCCGGAGCCCATGCCGACGCCCGACGTGATGATGAGCAGCCGGTCCGAGCCGGCGAGCGCCCCGCCCAGCGCTTCGATGACGCGCTTGTCCTTCTCGCAATTCGCCACGAAGTTCGAGAAATCGTGGTCGAAGGCGGTGTGGATCACCGCATCCGATTTCGCCGCGCCGTCGCGCAGGCTGTCGAGGTCTTCGAGGTCGCCGCGATGCGGCTCGGCGCCTGCGGTGACGAGCGACCGCGCACCGGCGTCGGAGCGGGTCAGGCCGAGCACCTGATGGCCCGCGGCAAGAAGTTCGGGCACGATCCTGGAACCGATGAAGCCGGTCGCGCCGGTAAGGAATACACGCATGGGAGGGTCTCCTGTGGTTGTTCGGAGGCCTTATTTGCGCTATAACTCATCCTGTTAAAGTAGTGACTTTATCATGGTATAATAGTCAACAGGATCGCCATGCCCCAGGAGACCGTCAGCAAGCAGGCCGCAAACAAGCTCGGCACCTTTCTGCGCGACCGCCGCATGCGTCTCGACCCCGTGGCGTTCGGCTTTGCCACGGGTCGCCGGCGCACCCGAGGGCTGCGCCGCGAAGAAGTGGCACAGCGCGCCAACATTAGCCCGACCTGGTACACCTGGCTGGAGCAGGGGCGGGGCGGCGCCCCGTCCGCCGATGTGCTGAACCGCATCGCGGCGGGCCTGATGCTGACCGAACCCGAACGCGAGCATCTGTTCATGCTGGGTCTCGGTCGGCCGCCGGAAGTCCGCTACAGAAACGTCGACAGCGTGACGCCGCGCCTGCAGCGCGTCCTTGACGCCTTGGACCCCAGCCCGGCGATCATCAAGACCGCGACCTGGGATGTGGTGGCCTGGAACCGTGCAGCCGCGGCAATGCTGACCGATTATTCCAAATTGCCGCGCGAGCAGCGCAACATCCTGCGCCTGATGTTCGGCAATCCTCGCGTGCGCGATGCGCAGGACGACTGGCAAAGTGTCGCTCGTTTCGTGGTCGGATCCTTCAGGGCGGATGCCACGAGGGCTGGCGCAGGCGCGGAAATCACCCAGCTCGTCGAAGAGCTTTGCCGGATCAGTCCGGAATTCGAGGCGCTCTGGCGCGACAGTGACATCGTTCCGGCCCACGGCGAGGGCGTGAAGCGCCTCCGGCATCCCGAGATCGGACTGATCGAGCTGGAGTTCTCGGTCTTTGCCGTTGACGGGCGGCCCGAGCTCGGCATGATCGTCTACAACCCCGCGACACCCGCCGACGCCGAGCGGATTCAATCGCTGATCGCATCCCGCTCCGGGTGATGCCGTGTCCGTTGTCTTGGCTTCGCGGTGCGCCTGAGGTTGGGCCGCAGGATCAGGGAGGTATTGCATGAGCTTGGAATGGTCTTCGTCCGAGAAGAAGGTCGCCCGTAGCGCCTTCGATAAGGCGCTGGAGGTGGCGCTCGGCAAGACACTGGCCGAATTCAAAAAGAAGGCCAGCGATGCGGCGACGTTTTCCGACATGTGGGAGATCGAAGACTACCTGCGGCAGCAACAGCGAAGCCTTGAACAGATGTTCGATTATCGCTACTCGCAGCTAATAGTTGTCTTTGCCAGTCTGATCCGGAAAGGGTATCTCGACGAGAAGCTCCTTGCCGGTTTGTCGCAAGACAAACGGGAAGAGATAGACAGGTTCCTTTCCTGGCATGGGAGAAAATAGCGCACGCCAGGGCTACCTTCGTGTCGCCGCGCGCCTCAGCGCCTGTGGCGGTTGGCCGAAGCTCCTCATGAAAGCGCGGCGCATGCGCCCGGCATCGCCGAATCCGCTGTCCTCGGCGATGTGGTCCAGCGGCGCGTTGCTGGTCTCCACTGCCATGCGCGCCGCCTCGAGCCGCAGCCGCTCGACCGCCTTGGCGGGTGTGGTGCCGGTCTCCGCAGTGAAGGCGCGGGCGAAATGCCTGGGACTCATCGCGGCGCGTTCGGCGAGCCGTTCGACGGTCAGCGTCTCGGCGAGCTTGCCGCGCATCCATTCGATCAGCTCGACGAAGCGGCCCGACCGCCCGCCGAATTCCACAAGGCCGGAAAATTGCGACTGCCCGCCAGGCCGGCGCTGGTGGACCACGAGCTGCTGCGCGGTGCGGCGCGCGATCGCCGGGCCGAGATCGTCCTCGATCAAGGCCAGCGCCAGATCGATGCCGGCTGAGATGCCGGCCGAGGTCCACACGCCGCCGTCCTGGATGAAGATGCGATCGGCATCGAGCTTCACCTTCGGATAGCGGCGGGCGAAATCGTCTGTGCTCCACCAATGCGTGGTGGCGCTGCGGCCGTCGAGCAGCCCTGCCTCCGCCAGCAGATAGGCGCCGGTGCATACGCTGGCCGTCCGGCGCAGCTTTGCCTGCCGCAGCCAGGCCACGATTTCCTGGGCCGCCGCCATCGAACGGATGATCTCGCCGCCGGAGATGACGGCCGTGTCGAGCGGCCCCGCATCGGACAGAGGCCGTGCCGAAAGCCGCATGCCCGATGAGCTCTCGACCTCGCCGCCGCCCGGCGCCAGCATAGCCAGCCGGTAGCTCCCAGGACAGTAATGCTCAGCCAGCTCGAAGGCCGCCGCCGGCCCTGCGGTATCCAACAGCTGGAAGCCGGGATGGATGACAATACCTATTGTCCGCTGCATGGCAGTTTTTGCCCGATATATGTCATTTCGGACAAAACTTAACGGAGCTAGGCTTCCGTTCAAGCGTCTAAGATCGGGAGGATTGAGCCATGAGCCTGCGTATCGTGTTGTGGAGCGCCGTGGGCATCCTCCTGATTTTAGCCGCGGCCGGCGCTGTCTGGTTGCTGTCGCTGCCCTCGGCATCGCTGGCCGCGGTGCAGCCGCCGATCGACGCCAGGGAGGCCGAAGCCACGCTCGCGGCGCTGAAGCCAAAACGGCCGCGCCCGCTGATCGCGATCATCGGCGTCAATGAAGGCACCGAGACCACCGACTATCTGATGCCCTACGGCATCCTGCGCCGCGCCGACGTCGCCGATGTCGTGGCGCTGGCGACCCGGCCGGGACCTGTGCAGCTGCACCCGGCCTTGCGCGTCGAGCCCGATGCGACGACGGCGGCGTTCGATGCCCAGCATCCGCAAGGCGCAGACTATGTCATCGTTCCCGCCATGATGCGCGACGACGATCCGGACGTGTTGAAATGGATCAGGGACCAGTCGGCCAAGGGCGCCATGGTGATCGGCGTCTGCGTCGGCGCCACGGTGGTCGGCGCCAGCGGCTTGCTCGACGGCAAGCACGCGACGACGCATTGGTATTCGCTGAAGGAATTGCGCCAGAAACATCCGACGATCCGCTATGTCGCCGACCGCCGCTATGTCGTCGACCAGAATGTCGCGACCACCACCGGCATCACCGCGTCGATGCCGATGATGCTGACCCTGATCGAGGCGATAGCCGGCCGCGAGAGGGCTGAGGCCGTCGCCAACGATCTCGGCCTCGACCATTGGGATGCGCGCCACGACAGCGGCGCCTTCAAGTTCACGCGGCCTTTCGCGCTGACGGCGATCGGCAACACGCTCGCTTTCTTCAATCATGAGCAGCTCGGCATTCAGCTGACGCCAGGCATGGACGAGGTGTCGCTGGCGTTGGCGGCCGATGCCTGGTCGCGGACCTTTCGCTCCCGCGCGGTCACCTTTGCCGCCAAGGACGGCGCCGCCGTCAGCCGCGACGGCATCCGCATCTTGCCGGATCGGGTCGCCGCCGACTGGCCGGCGGACCGGAAGGTTCAGACCATGGTGGACATGCCGCCGGCAAAGGCTTTGGACCGAACACTCAGGGACATCGCGGCGCGCTATGGCCCGCGCACCACGGATTTCGTCGCCATGCAGCTCGAATATCCGCGGACGCAGGCGGCCCAGTAACAGGCGACCCAGTGAATCGTCGGATTTGAAGCGTCAGCTCTGCCGTCGTCTGCCCGGTCGCTTCGGGGAAGGAGCAGGGCCACCCGGCTGCCTGATGTGATCGATGAAGGCGCGCAGCTTGGGCAGAACCTGATGCCGTTCCGGGTAATAGAGGAAAACGCCCGGCGTGGTCACCGCGAAATGGCCGAGTAATACCTGCAGGCGCCCGTCGGCGATCGGCGCTTCGGCGGTCGGGCCTGGCACTTGCGCCAGCCCGACTCCCTGGATCGCCGCGCCGAGCAGCGACGGGTAATCATGCGCGATGAGCGGTCCCGACACGATTGCCTCGACGATCTTGTTGCCGTCGACAAAGGACCAGGGCGCGACCGAGCCGTTCGAGCGGCGCAGGCGCAGGCAGGCATGGTCGCGCAGGTCCTCGATGCGCTCGGGCGCCGCGCGCCGGCGCAGATAATGCGGACTGCCGACGACCACCATCGGGAAGGACGGCGTCAGCCGGACCGCGACCATGTCGGGCGCGATCAGGTCGCCCATCCGGATGCCGGCGTCGAATCCTTCGGAGGCGAGATCGGCCAGCTCGCCGCTGGCGACGATCTCCAGCTCGATCTCCGGATAGGCCTGGCAGAAGGAGGCGATCATCGGCTCCAGCAGCATCGGCACCACGGCCGGCGGCACCGAAAGGCGCAACAGCCCGGCCGGTCGCTGGCCCATCCCGCGCGCGATCTCGCTCGCGGCGATCAGTTCCTCGAAGGCCGGCCGGGCACGGGCAAAGAAGCGCTCGCCGGCTTCGGTCAGTCCGACGCTGCGCGTGGTGCGGATGAAGAGCGCCGCGCCTATGCGCGCCTCGAGCGTTCGTATCGCCTGGCTGATCGCTGACGGCGTGACGGCAAGCTCGGCCGCCGCCTTGCGGAAATTGCGGTGCCTGGCGACACTCAAGAACGCTTCGACGCCATCGAGCGCGCCGTGCCTGACTGTGAAGTTCTGCTTCATGACCCATCGACATTATCGCGGATAGTGGTTCGCAGAAAGCGGTCGTATTTCTTCCGTGACTTTGGAAACCCGAAGGGAAATGGCAATGACCGATGAACTCGACCGCGTGCGCGATCACTACCGCGCGACGGGCCTGACCGATCGATTGAAGACCACACTGGCGGTGTTTGGGCCTGAGCAACAGAGGCTGAAGCCGGAGCAACTGGCGACCCTCGACCAGTTCCACACCCGCGGGCTGGCCGCGACGGCGGAACTCGCCAATCTTGCCGTCATCACCGCCGACATGTCGGTGCTCGACGTCGGGTCGGGCGTCGGCGGGCCGGCTCGCTTCCTGGAAGCGACCTATGGCTGCGAGGTGACAGGCGTCGACCTCAGCGAACCCTTTGTCGAGGCCGCGCGTTACCTGACGGCGCGAACCGGCCAGGACGACAAAGTGTCGTTTGAAACCGGCAGCGCGCTGGCACTACCTTTCGAAGATGGTCGCTTCGACGCCGCGCTTTTGCAGCATGTGGCGATGAACATCACCGACCGGCCGCTGCTCTATCGCGAGATCAGGCGCGTGCTGAAGCCGGGCGGAAAATTCGCGACCTTCGATGTCGTGCTCAACGGCGGCGATCCGCACTATCCGGTTCCGTGGGCGAAGACGCCCGGCGAAAGTTTTTTGCTGCCGGCCGAAGCCACCTGCGATGCGATCGAGGCCGCCGGCTTCGGCACGCTCGTTCGCCGCGACGACACGGCCGTCGCCAAGGCCTGGTTCGCCGAGCTCCGCGCCTCCGGCCCGCCGCCTTCGCTCAATCTCGGCGTCGTCATGGGGCAGGGGTTTGCCGAACTCGCCACCAATCTCGGGCGCAACCTCATGGAGGGACGGCTGGGCATCCTGACGGCGGTGTTCGAAGCCATTCCGGTTAAGGTTTGAGAGGAGGCGAAGATGACACCAGCCGTAATCTTCAACATCCATCTCGCGCTCGGCTATGTGCCGTGGCTGCTTTGCTTCGGCGCCTATATCTGGCCAAAGCTCAAGTCGATGGAGCCGATCGAGGCGCAGCGCGCCATCGCCACGCTGCACAGCTTCCGCTTCTTCGGGCTCGTCTTCCTCATTCCGGGCGTGGTCGCCCCCGACCTTGCTCCTGGCTTCGCAAGCTTCGCCGCTTATGGCGACTTCGCCACCGGCCTGCTCGCCATGCTGGCGCTATTCGCGGTGGCGAGGCCTTCGATCTTCTGGCCGTTGGTCGTCGCCTTCAATGTCGTCGGCGTGGTCGACCTTGTCGGCGACTACTACCACGGCGTCATGCTCGACCTTCCCGGCCACGCCGGCCAGTTGGGCGCGACCTATGCGATCCCGATCCTTTACGTGCCGCTTTTGATGATCACGCATGTCGCGGCGTTTTATCTGCTGGCGCGTTCCAGGCGCCATCAGCTGGCGGCGACCTAATACATGGGCGTCGCCATATGCTTCGGCGCCGGCCATTCGCTCGTGATCTCCGGCTGCACCGGCCGCTCGAGATAGGTCGACAGCACCACATAGCTGCGCGTCGAGGTGACGCCGGGCGTGTCGTAGAGGCGGGCGAGCAGGCCCTCCAGCGCGCGCGTGTCCTCGGTGCGCACCTTGAGCAGCATGCAGGTGTCGCCGGCGACCGTGTGCATCTCCTCGACTTCCGGATATTTGGAGACCGCCATCAGTTCCGGTGTCTTGCCCCAGCCCCTGGTGTCGATATGCACGAAGGCAAGCAGCGGCTTCTTCACGGCCCTGGGATCGATGATCGCCGATGTGGCGCGGATGGCGCCGCTTCGCTTCAGCCGCTTGACCCGCTCATGCGCCGCCGGCGGCGACAGGCCGACGCGCTCGCCGAGCTCGGCGTAGCTGATGGTCGCGTCCTCGACCAGAACGCCTAATATCTTTCGGTCGATCGGGTCGGCCTCGCGGGCTGGATGCTTGTTCCGCTGAATGTCATCTGTTTCTGCGTCCATATGGAAATTCTCCATTGATACGGAATTTAATTCGGCCATTATGATGATATGTCGAACACCAATCAATCAGCAATTATAACCGAGGCGCCCCGTGCGTCGATCCCGGCCGCCGCCTATCTGCTGACCGGCTGCATCGCCGTCATCGGTTCCAATTCGCTGGTTCTGGGACCCATCGCGCCCGCCGTGGCGGCGTCGTTCGGCGCCAGCGTGCCGGCGGTGATGACGGCTGCCGCCGCCTTCGGCCTCGGCACGTCGGCCAGCGCGCTCTTCCTTGCCCGCTACATCGACCGGATCGGCGCGCGCCGCATGCTGCAGGGCGCATTACTGTTGCTGGCTTTGGCGCTGGTCGCCAGTGCTTTGGCGCTGACGGTTGCGTTGCTGGTTGCGGCCCAGCTCGTCGCCGGCATTGCCGCAGGCATTGCCATGCCGGCGATCTATGCCAGCTCGGCCGCGATCGCGCCGCCTGGCCGCGAGAGCGGCACCATTGGGGTGGTGCTGACCGGCTGGACGCTTTCGATGGTCGCTGGCGTCTCGCTGTCGGCCGTTATCGCCGATCTTATCCACTGGCGCGCCGTCTTCGCCGCCGTGGCGTTGCTGGCGGGAACCGCCGTTGCCGGCCTGGCGATGAGTTCGTTGCACGACACCAGGAAAAGCGGCCCCGCGCCGTCGCCGCTCGGCGCGCTCGCCGTTCCCGGCATCCTGCCGCTGCTCATCGCCTGCGGCGCCTTCATGACCGCGTTTTACGGCGTCTACGGCTATCTCGGCGATCATCTACATGAAGCCCTCGGCGAGCCGGTCAGCGCCAACGGCCTGGCGGCCATCGCCTATGGCCTCGGCTTCGGCGCGGCAGCTCTGCTCGACGGCGTCATAGACCGGCTCGGCGCCCGCCGCGTCATGCCCTTCGCCTATCTGCTGGTCGCCGCTGTCTATGTCGCGATTGCCCTGGCCAGCACCGGCTTCGGCCTGCTGATCGCGACGATCGCCGTCTGGGGCCTTGCCAACCATTTCGGACTGAACGTGCTGGTCATGCGGCTCACCGCGCTCGATCCCTCGCGGCGCGGCACCATCATGGGCCTGAACAGCGCGGTAACCTATCTCGCGGTCACCGTCGGCACGGCAGGCTTCGGCCCGCTCTACACGAGCCTCGGCTTCGCCAATTGCGCCCTGATCGCCGCCGGACTGATGCTGGTGGCGGCCGGCGCCGCGGCGTGGCGCTCAGCCGGCTGACCAGTCAGTTCGGGTTCGCGATGGCAACCATGCGCGCCGCTCTCAACAGCCACGGGCATGCGTAATAGTCGCTAATCCGAATGACGGTCTCGTCGGCGGCTTCGATCCGGACCGGATAGGCCGGTTCCCAGCCCGCGTCGCCGCGGTGGAGCACGAGCAGCACGATCTCGTCATCGACCGCGCCGATCGCCACCCGCCAATTCGCTTTACCCTTTTCGTATTCGACGAAATAGATCGACTCCGACAAGGATCCCCTGAAGCAGTCCGACACCCGCAATTGCGCGTCGGCGCTGGTCAATGCCCGCACGCCGTCCCAGTCGCGGCGGTTGAAGAGTTCGACATAGCGCGTCAGCAGTCGTGAAAGCTGCGGATCCGGCGAAGGCTCGGAACGGATGACAGGCTGGCTCGGCAGCGCGGCCAGCTTGGCGCGGCCACGGCTCAACGCGGCTTTGACGCCGCCGACCGTCGACCCGACGAGATCGGCTGTCTCTCCCAGCGAATGGTCGAAGACGTCCTTCAGCAAAATGCAGGCACGTTCCTTCGGCGGCAGGTGGATCACCAGCCGCTCGATGGCGCGATCGGCGCCCTGGCCCGCGGGTTCGCCCGGCAGAACGATCTCATCGACCGCGAAATTGGCCTCGGCGCGCTGGCGCGTTTGCCGGTTCCGGAGGAAGTCGATGCAGCGGTTATGCGCGGTTCGAAACATCCAGGAACGAAGCGCGCCTGGATCGTCGATCGTCTCGATCTTGCGATAAATCTCGAACAGCGTTTCCTGCATGACGTCCTCGCCATCGAGCGCCGAGCCCGTCATGCGCGTGCAATAGCGGTGCAGCCGCTCCCGCAGATGCGCAACCGTCTCCAGGAACGCGGCATAGCGAATGTCGAAGAGCCCGCTGGGCTCAGGTCTTGGCTGCATCGTCATGGCGAGACGAACACCGTTATGCGCTTTCCGCGAGGCAAGGTCAGCCATGTTACATCGTCCTGATGTCGTCGGAAGTTCGGTCGAAGCGATCGTGCCTGCCGTCGACATGCATCACCGGCGCCGCCGCCAGTTCCTCCGGGTCGATCCGGTCGAGAGCCGCCATCGGAATGGCGTAGACGATACCGCCGAGCGCCGGAACGTCACCGCGCGCCGGCATGCGCACGCCGCAGGTCGCGCAGAAGTGATACTGGATGCTGGGCGCCTCCCGGCCCGGCGGGATCCATTGATATTCGGTCTGCGCTTCGGCCCCGGATATCAGCCGATAATGCTGAGGACCGACGAACCCCACCCAGGAGCGCGTCTTGGTGCATGTCGAGCAATTGCATTTGACGGTCCCCCGGCTGAGGTCGATATCCGCCTCGAACCGCACCTTGCCGCAATGGCAGCTTCCTGCGTAGGTCTTCAACATGGCCCGACGGTCTCGGTGTTTGGCGGCCGGCATGATCGCCAGCCGACTCCAAGACGGATGGCCGCTGGAAAAGGATACGTGGGCGCCAAGATCATTTCAGCACGCGATAGGTCAGCGTCACGACACCGCTCTCGAACCGGCGCGTGTCCGTGAGCTCCAATCTGAGCAGGGATGGATCGACATCCTGGAAGGCGCGCTTTCCTTGACCGACCCGTATCGGCACGATCGACAACTGATATTCGTCGACGAGCTTGTTGGCGAGCAGGGTCTGGTCGAGCTGGCTGACGCCGTATTTCAGTATATCGCCGCCGTCCTGCGCCTTGATCGCGGCGAGACCCGTCGCGACGTCGCCTTCGATCAGGGAAGCGTTCCAGCCGACCTCCGTCAGGGTCCGCGATGCGACCAGCTTCTTCAGCCCGTTCATGCGGTCCATATACTTGCCCTGGATCTGCGGCCACCGGCTGGAAAACAGCTCGTAGGTCACGCGGCCGAGCAGGAAGTATTCCGCTTCGCCGGCCTTCTCATAGGAATGGTCCAGCGCGTCTCCGACAAAGAAGGGCGATGCCCAGTTCATGGGCGCCTCGATAACGCCGTCGAGCGAAACGAAGCTGCCGACGATCAATTTCCTCATCAAAGTTTCTCCTGCTTGCGTGGACGACGCTCCTAGGACGTACGAGATGCGCTCCGGGATACGTGCCGGGGAAATTATTTGCGGACCGTGGCTGGCTTGCAGACACCTTGGGTCCTTCGATATGCCTTGGCGCAGTATCGGCCGGAGCAAAAAGTGCGATGAAGACGACCCTGGAAGTCACGGCCGAGCCCTTGCCGCAGGACCTCGCTTGCCTGAGCGGGAACCTCACCGCCTTCAACGATGCCGATGTCGGCGCGTCGGGCCGAAAGTCGCTCGCGGTTTTCGTGCGTGACGAAACCGGCGCCATCGTTGCCGGCATTTCCGGCTATACCGCTTGGGGCTGGCTTTATGTGCAGTGGCTGTGGGTCGACGAAAAGCTGCGCGGCCGGCGTAGCGCCGCGAACATGCTCGACGCCGCCGAACAGGAAGCCATCGCGCGCGGTTGCCACGGCGCCTGGATCGACACCTTCAACCCGACCGCCGAGAAGGTCTACCGGCGCCAGGGCTACAAGTCGTTCGGCGAGTTGCCGGATTTTCCGGTCGGCCGCAGCCGCATCTTCCTGCAGAAGAAATTGCAGCCCTGATCAGCCAGCCAGCTTTCCGCCGCGCATCGGCTCGGGCGCGCCGGTGGTGCTCGGAAAGCTGATCGGCAGGCCGCGCAGCACGCGCACGGCGAGGAAAGCAAAGCACTCCGCTTCCACCGCGTCGCCCTTCCATCCAAGCGTCTCGGCCTGCACGACTTCGACACCGGCGCGGCTTTCGAGCATCGCCATCATCGTCGGATTGTGGCGCCCGCCGCCGCTCACCGCCAGCCGCTTCGGCCGGCGCGGCAACAGGTCGAGCGCCTTGCCGACAGCCGACACGGTGAAGGCCGTGAGCGTCGCCGCGCCATCTTCGGCGCCGAGCCCGTCGGCCATCGCCGCGGTGAAGTCGAAGCGGTCGAGCGATTTCGGGTAGGGCTTCGTCAGGTACGGATGCTGCAGGAGCCTGGCGAGCCGTTCCTCGTCGACCTTGCCGGCGGCGGCCAGCTTGCCGTCGCGGTCCATCTCGCCAAGGCCCTTCGCCTTGATGAAATCGTTGACCGGCGCGTTGGCGGGCCCAGTGTCGAAGGCGACGATATCGCCCTTGCCGTCCCACCAGGTGATGTTGCCGACGCCGCCGAGGTTGAGCACGGCGGTATCGCCGCTGACGTCCGCCTGCTTGAGCAGCGCCGCATGATAGGCGGCGGCCAGGGGCGCGCCTTGCCCGCCGGCCGCGACATCGGCAGAGCGGAAATCATAGGCGACCTTAGTGCCGAGCAGCGAGGCCATCAGCTCGCCATCGCCGAGCTGGCGAGTCCTGCCGATCCTGCCTGGCTGCGGCGCGCGGTGCAGCACGGTCTGGCCGTGGAAGCCGACGATGCCGATATCGGCCATGCTCATCCCCTGGCTTTCGACCAGGTCCCTGACCGCCGCCGATTGCGCGCGTGTCAGCGCCTCCTCGGCCTCGCGGAAGATCGCCGGTTCCGGCCCCTCAAAATTCCAGGCGCGCGCCTGGCGCAGCGTCTGTTCGAGCAGGGCGCGGATCGATTGCGGGTAGGGGGCCAGAGCATAGGTGCCGGTGTCAGCGATGCGCTCGCCGTCCGTCTTGATCAGCGCCACGTCGATGTTGCCGTCCAGCACCGTGCCGGTCATCAGGCCGACGGCCCAGATTGGTTCCATGGTCGTTCCTCGAATCGCCCTTCATCCACGTGTCGGACGGATCGGCCCGGCAGGCAAGTCTTTCGCCGGGGCCATCCAGGCCGCCTTTTGCGCCAAATGGCGAAAATCGAGCAACCACGTTCTTGCCTCTTGTCGCCGAAGGCGCGAGCCTGTGGCTTCGACATCGAGATACCTCAAGGAGGAAACGCATGGCAGCCAATGTCGCAGTGATCGCGGGCGCCGGCTCCGGACTGAGCGCATCGCTGGCGCGGCTTCTCGGCAAGGAGGGTTTCCGCATCGTCCTTGCCGCCCGCAATGTCGACAAGCTGGCCGCGCTGGCCAAGGAAACAGGCGCGCTGACGGTGGAGACCGACGTGTCGGACGCGGCCTCCGTCGAGCGGCTGTTCGAGGCGGCCGACAAGGCAGGGCCGCTCGAAATCGCCGTCTTCAACGCCAGCGGCCGCACGCGCGGGCCGATCGCCGAGCTCGATCCGGAGGCGGTCAAGCAAGCCCTGCTTGTCGGCGCCTATGGCGGCTTCCTGGTCGGCCAGCAGGCGGCGCGACGGCTTCTCGCGCGCGGCTCCGGCTCGATCCTGTTCACCGGCGCCACGGCAAGCCTCAAAGGCTTCTCCGGCTCGGCCGGTTTCGCCATGCCGAAATTCGGCCTGCGCGGGTTGGCGCAATCGATGGCGCGCGAGCTTTCCCCGAAGAACATCCACGTCGCGCATTTCATCATCGACGGCCAGATCGAGCCGGCAGGGCAGGCCGCCGAAGCGGACCGGCCGGATCGCCGCCTGTCGCCCGACGCGATCGCCGAGACCTATCTCGCCGTCCATCGCCAGCATCGCAGCGCCTGGAGCTTCGAGGTCGAGTTGAGGCCCTGGGTCGAGACGTTCTGACGACCCATCGCACGAACCGTGCAACAACGCGCCCTGCCGCGGACTTGTTATTTTAGCAAGTCTGCATATATCCTGGTGTCATTTTAGCGATCTGCAATGTAAAAAAGCGCAAAATAAAAGATACCTTTACTTAACTTCGGCGTGCATACTGCGGATTAGTCAGATCAGTTGTCCGGCTCTCCTGCACGAATTGAGAATGGGCATGCCGCTTACACGTCGCACGCTGTTTGCAGCCGGAGGCGGAGGGCTGCTGATCGCGCAGGCGCAAGCCGTGGCCACGCCGGCCCAGGCGCAAGACGTCCCAAAACCCATCGTCGGCGACAACAAGCTGCGCATTGCCATGCCGGCCTTCGCCTCGGATCCGTTCTTTCCAGCCGACGGCTCTGGAAACAGCGGCATCGATATGGACCTTGCGCGCGGCATAGCCGCGGAGCTTGGCGTCGAACCGGTGTTCGACCGGTCCGCCGTGACCTTCGACGCCATGGTGCAAAAGCTGGTCTCGGATGAGGCGGACCTGGCGATCGGCAAGCTCAGCCGCACCCTTCAGCGCGGTCGCTCGATCCTCTATTCGCGGCCCTACGCGATGCTGCACCAAGGGCTGCTCGCCAACCGCCTGAACCTGGCGCGCATCGCGCAAGGCAAGCCGCCTGAACAGATCATCCGCGATTTCTCCGGCGAGATCGGCGTGATCGAAGGCTCGTCCTTCGCCGCCTATGCGGCCACGACCTTCCCACACGCCACGATCCAGCGCTTCGCGGGCTGGAACACGGTCATCGATGCGATCCGCAACGGCACGATCGACCTCGCCTATCGCGACGATTTCGAGATCAAGAAGCTGATGGTCGACGATCCATCGATGACTGTGGTCGCGCGCTCGATCACGCTGACGGACAAGGTCGACACGATCGCGGTCGGCGTGCGGCCGGACAATCCGCATCTGGCGGCCTTTGTCGATCTCTATCTCGATCTGGCGCGCGGCCAGCAGGTCCTCAACACCGACGAGATCATCGCGCGCTATCGCCAGGGGAGCAAAGCCTGACAATGGCCGTCTCGGATGTAGCCGCACCCATGCCTTTCGATTGGCGCCTTGCGGCAAAGCGCATCCTGCGCTCGCCGGCGATGACGATCATCATGATCCTGGCCGGGATCCTGTGCGGACTCTATTATCCGGCCCTCGCCCATGCGATCAGCCCCGTGGCGCAGGTCTACCTGAATTTCCTCAAGATGGTCGTCCTGCCCTATCTGGTCTCGTCCGTGATCTTCTCGATCACAGCCATGGTCCAGGATCCGAAATCGGTCCGCTATCTCGGCAAGGTCGGGATAGCGGTACTGGTCGTGTCGTTCCTCGCCGTGCTGGTCAGCGGCACATATTCGCTGATTCTCAAGCCCGGCCAGATCGAGAACCCGCAATCGCGCATCGAGCTCGGCGAGTTCATCAATTCCCAGGGCAGCGTCTCCACCGATCTCGCATTCCCGTTCCAGCCGCCCCCGTCCACCGGTGACCCGGACGCCGGACATTCGATCTTCCTGGATCTGGTGCCGAACAACGTCTTCAACGCGCTGGCCTCCGGCCAGACCATCCAGGTCCTGTTGTTCTGCCTGCTCTTCGGGCTGGCGATGGGGAAAATCCCTCAGCCCTCGTCCATCAGCCTGTCGCAGGCGCTCAACGCCGTGTACAGGGCCTGCACGGTGCTGACCAACTGGTTCGTCTGGGGATTGCCCTTTGCAACCTTCGTCCTGATCGCGGACCAGACCGCCTCGACCGGTACCAAGCCTCTGATGCTGATGGGCGGCTATCTGCTGGTGATGGGCCTTTGCTGCCTGACATTCCTCGCCGGCGCATTTGCCGTCATCGCCATACGCTCGCGGCGGAGCTACTGGGCCACGATCAAGACCCTGCAGCCTCTGCTCATGGTGGCCATCACGACGCGCTCCACGGTCGCCTCGCTGCCCTGGATCATCAATCTGCTGAGCGAGCGGCTGCGCTTCAACCTGGTGGTGGTCGAACTGCTCGTGCCGCTGCAGGCGGCACTGCTGCGAACAGGCCCGGCGCTGTTCTACACCTCGGGCTCCCTGTTTATCGCCCAGCTCTACGGCCATCCGCTCGCAATCCCGGACCTCCTGCTCGTCGGCGTCGTCTCCGCGCTTCTCGCGCTCACCACCAGCGGGATGACCGGCCTGCTCATCCTGTCGCAGATGTCCATCGTGTGCGGCTATCTGAAGCTTCCCTTCGAGGCGGCCTTTGCCTTGTTCGTCGCGGTCGATGCGGCCCTCGATACGTTCATGACGCTGGCCAGCGTCTGCACCGTGGCGGCGAGCACGGCCTTGATCGCGCCCAGCCACAGGGAGACGGCGCAGTCCGATGAACCCGTCGCGCAAGAGCTCGAAGCCGAGCCCGCGCGATGATCGACGACAGCATCCGTCCACAGCTCGGCATCATCGGCGGTCTCGGGCCGCTGGCGTCGGCCGACTTCTACTTCAAGCTGACCCGGATGACAGAAGCGCTGCGCGACAACGAGCATTTGCCCTGCGTCATCCTCAGCGTGCCGCAACTTCCCGACAGGACCGAAGCGATCCTGGCCGGTCATGACGGGCCGCTGGCGCCGCTGACGGCCGCGGTCTCGGCGCTCAACGCGCTCGACGTTGACTATATCGCCATGCCCTGCAACACCGCCCATCATTGGTACGACAAGCTGGCGGCGAACTCGCGGGCAGAGATCATCCACATCGGCGACGCGGTGGTGGCGGAAATCCGCCGCAGCCTGGACCGGGGCCGGGTTGCGAACCTCGCAACCCGGGGCACGCTGGTTTCCGGCTTCTACCAGCACAGGATATCGGCGGCGGGGTTCGACCTATGCCTTCCGCAGGATGCCGAGTTTCAGGAGCGCGTCGACAGCGCGATCATGCTCGTCAAGGCTGGGTCGATCGCGGAAGCCGCGGCCGAGACCGAGCGCGCGCTTCATCTCGCGCAGCTGGCCGGCGCCGATGCGGCGCTTCTTGGCTGCACCGAATTGTCTGTGGTGGCGGCCAGCCTCGGCGATACGAACGGATTGATCGTCATCGACAGCAATGCGGCCCTGGCGCGAGCCAGCCTGAGACGATTGGGCTTCGGCGTGCAGGAAGCCCGGGGCCTGCCGACGGTGCCCCGCTTGCGCGGGAATGGCCGATCGAGCTGGCGCGTTGCGCAGCGAGCCTCGTAAGCTTTACCGCTTCGGCCTCCACCAGATCAAAGCCGGCTTGCGAGCAGCCGGCGTTCTCCAGGTCATAAAATCTTTGAGAGAATATTTTCCGCGTCCTGCTTGAGAGGAAAAGCGCTTCTTTGCCCAGCCGGGCAGCATTGGTGATGCTGATATCGAGGCTTCGCATCCCGCCAGGCCAAAATGATTTCAGGATCGCAAGGAACGCATCATGTCCGAACGCGGCAACGCTTCAAAATCTCTCGTTACGTCAATCACCAGGCGCGCCGGATTTGGCGTGTTTCTCGCCACGACATTGGCCATCATCGGCCTCGGAGCGACGTCGCAGTCCTTCGCCGAGGACAAGAAGTCGATCAAGGTCGGCATCATCAGCGGCGAGGATGAGGATGTCTGGCGCGTCGTCACGGCCGAGGCGGCCAAGAAAGGGCTGACCATCGAGGCTGTGGTCTTCAACGACTACACCCAGCCCAACGAGGCGCTGGAGCGCGGCGAGATCGACGCCAACGCTTTCCAGCACAAGCCCTATCTCGACAACCAGATCAAGACGCAAGGCTACCACATCGTGCCGGTCGGCTACACGGCCGTCTGGCCGATCGGCCTCTATTCGAAGAAGCACGCCAAGGTCGCCGAATTGCCGGAAGGCGCCGTCATCGGTGTGCCGAACGACCCCTCCAATGAAGGCCGGGCGCTGCATGTGCTGGAACATGAAGGCCTGATCAAGCTCAAGGACGGCACCGGTATCCTGGCGACGACCGCCGACATTGCTGACAACCCGAAGCAGCTCGAGATCAAGGAACTCGACGCCGGCATCGTCGGCCGCTCGGTGGACGATCTCGACGCCGCCGTGGTCAACACCGACTGGGCGCTGAAGAGCGGGCTCGGCCCCGAAAACCGCATCGCGCAGGAACCGGTGGCCGACAATCCCTACCGCAACTTCATCGCGGTCAAGGCCGGCAGCGAGAACGAACCCTGGGTCAAGACGCTGGTCGCTTCCTACCAGAACGAGGCGGTCAAGGCCGAGTTTGACAAGGTCTACAAGGGCACGGGGATCAGCGCCTATTGATCGGGACCTGGCTGGCAGACATAGGCGGCCCGCTGCTGAGCGGGCCGCCGTCGCGTTTGTGCGACACTGAAACGGACATAGAGATGAACCAGCATGTCACGGCCGAACGCGACGGTCCGGTCCACATCCAGCCGATCGGGCGGGAAGATGTTGTCCGCCTCGTCGATCTGAAGCGCCGGTTCGGCGCGACGGCGGCGCTCGACGGCGTCTCGCTCACGGTGAAGAAGGGCGAGATCCTCGGCATCATCGGCCGCAGCGGCGCTGGCAAGTCGACGCTGATCCGCTGCCTGAACGGGCTGGAGCGGCCCGATTCCGGCGAGGTCTTCATCGAGGGCCGCGAGATCAGCCGCCTCGGCGAGCGCGAATTGCAGCCGTTGCGCCGGCGCATCGGCATGGTGTTCCAGCACTTCAACCTTCTGTCGGCGAAGACAGTCGAGGAGAACGTCGCGCTGCCGCTGAAGATCGAAGGCCGACCGCGCGCCGAGCGTCTGGCGCGCGCGGCGGAATTGCTGCAGCTCGTCGGCCTGTCGGAGAAGGCCAAGGCCTATCCGGCCTCGCTGTCGGGCGGGCAGAAGCAGCGCGTCGGCATCGCCAGGGCGCTTGCTGCCCGACCGGCGTTGCTCTTGTCGGACGAGGCCACCTCGGCGCTCGATCCGGAGACGACGCGTTCGATCCTGGCGCTGCTGAAAGATATCAATTCCAAGCTCGGTCTCACCATCCTGCTCATCACGCATGAGATGGAGGTGATCCGTTCGATCGCCGACCGCGTCGCGGTGATCGATGCCGGCCGGATCGTGGAGGAGGGCGCCGTCTGGCAGGTCTTCGCCAACCCGAAATCGGAGATCACCCGCAGCCTGCTCGGCGGCATCCGGCCGCAATTGCCGCCCGAGATCGCCAGCCGGCTGGTTCCGGGCGAAGGCGCGGAAACGATCCTTAGGATCGATGTCGCCGGCGAGGCCGCGCGCGGTGCTTTGCTTTCCGATCTTGCCGCGGCGGTGCCAGGCCAATTCCGCCTGGTGCAGGGCGGCGTCGATCATGTCCAAGGCCAACCCGTCGGCACGCTGTTCCTGGCCGTTGCCGGCGCTGAGGCCGCGCATCTTGCGCGGGTGACGACATTCCTGAAAGACCGCGGCGCGCGGGTGGAGGTGCTTGGCCATGTCGCCGGTCCTGTTTGAACTCCTCATCCGCTCGATCTGGGAAACGGTGCTGATGACCGGGGCGTCCGGTCTGATCTCGCTGGTCTTCGGCCTGCCGCTCGGCCTTGCCCTGGTCGCCACCGATCGCGGCGGCATCGCCGAGAGCCTTTGGGTCAACCGCATTCTCGGCGCCATCATCAACGGCTTCCGCTCGGTTCCTTTCATCATTTTGCTGGTGGCGCTGATCCCGGTGACGCGGCTGATCGTCGGCACCTCGATCGGCACCTGGGCGGCGATCGTGCCGCTGTCGATCGCCGCCACGCCCTACTACGCCCGCATCGCCGAAGTGTCGCTGCGCGAGGTCGATCACGGGCTGATCGAGGCGGCGCGCGCCATGGGCGGCAACCGCTGGACGATCATCCGCGAGGTGCTGGTGCCGGAAGCGCTGCCGGGCATCGTCGCCGGTTTCACGGTGACGCTGGTGACGCTGGTCGGCGCTTCGGCCATGGCCGGTGCCATTGGCGCCGGCGGTCTCGGCGACCTTGCCATACGCTACGGCTATCAGCGCTTCGAAACCAGTGTGATGGTCGCGGTGGTCGTCGTGCTCATTGTGCTCGTCTGCGGCATCCAGTGGATCGGCGACAGGCTGGTCGCGCGGCTGGATCACCGCGGATGAGGCTGGGGCGCAAGGGACGAACGCAATTTGCCGCGACGGCCGGGAATTGAGCGCGAGCTTCCTCCGTTTGCAATGAGATTGGTTGGTACGTTTCTTCACCCGCAATGACGCCCATGTCATCGTGACATGGGGTCGCGAGTCTCGCCAAGAGGAACCTGTCAATGCCCAGAATAATTCCCGTTCTCGATCTCGATCGCCTGGAGCAGGGCGCATCGGAACTGCGGACATTCTTGTTCGATCTGCGTACCGCCGCCCGCGATGTCGGTTTCTTCTATCTCTGCGGCCACGGCATCACCCAGCCGGAGATCGATGCGGTGCTGGGCGCCGCGCGAGGCTTCTTTGCTTTGCCGGAGGCCGACAAGCTCGGCATCGAAATGGTGAAGTCGCCGCAGTTTCGTGGTTATACGCGCGCCGGCGGCGAGCTGACCAGGGGCAAGGCCGACTGGCGCGAGCAGCTCGACATCGGCGTCGAACGCGCGGCCATTGCGCAAGGGCCGGGCGTGCCGGCCTGGACGCGGCTGCAGGGCCCGAACCAGTGGCCCGCGGCGCTCCCCGATCTCAAGCCCGCGCTGCTTGCCTGGCAGGCCAAGGCGACCGACGTGGCGATCCGGCTGCTCAAGGCCTTCGCGCTGTCGCTCGACCAGCCGGAGGATGCCTTCGATCCGATCTATCGCGGCGAACCGAACCATCGCATGAAGATCGTGTGCTATCCCGGCCGCAATGCCACCGGCGACGACCAGGGCGTCGGTGCGCATAAGGATGGCGGCTTCCTCACGCTTCTGCTGCAGGACGAGAACAAGGGCCTGCAGGTCGAGTATGACGGCAGCTGGGTCGATGTCGACCCGATCCCGCAAACGCTCGTCGTCAACATCGGCGAATTGCTCGAGCTCGCCTCGAACGGCTATCTCAGGGCTACCGTGCATCGCGTCGTCACGCCGCCGCCCGGCGTCGAACGGATTTCGGTGCCGTTCTTCTTCAGCGCCCGGCTCGACGCCACCATCCCGCTGCTCGACCTGCCCGAGGAACTGGCGACCCAGGCGCGCGGCCCGGCCAGCGACCCCGACAATCCGCTCTTCCGCAATGTCGGGACCAATGTGCTGAAAGGCCGGCTGCGGTCGCATCCCGACGTGGCGCGGCGTCATTATGCCGACCTTCTGGAAAAAGCATCGGCCGCCAGCTGACGATTCCCTGTGATTGAGCGAGATTTTTTCGCGATTTCGATCTTTTTTGGAATTCCGTTCGTGGAAAATACACTGCTCAGGCCCCAAATAAGGGGCATCGCTCGGTGTTTTCCTCCCATTGCGCCGGGCGATGTTCCCCTCTGAAGGTTATGACCTTCATTCTTGGCCGGGCCGCTTTCGCGCCCGGCCTTTTTCTTTCATGCCAGAACCTCCTTATGCGGCGAAGCCGCAATGATCGGGGCGTTTGTCGGCCTGCGGATGCGATCGACCTCGACTATCCGCTTGGCAAGCGGTGCTGCGTCGGGCCAAACTGGTCAATCTGCATGCCTGCTCAAGGAGACCTCGAATGACCGCCAACGTTTTTTCCGGCTGCATGCCGGCGCTGATGACGCCTTGCACCGATGAGTGCCTGCCCGACTTCGACCCGCTGGTGCGCAAGGGGCGCGAGCTGATCGCCGCCGGCATGTCGGCCGTCGTCTATTGCGGTTCCATGGGCGATTGGCCTCTGCTCAGCGACGCGCAGCGCATGGAAGGCGTCGAGCGCCTGGTGAAGGCGGGCGTTCCGGTGATCGTCGGCACCGGCGCCGTCAACACGGCCAGCGCCGTGGCGCACGCCGCCCACGCGCAAAAGGTCGGCGCGCGCGGCCTGATGGTGATCCCGCGCGTTCTGTCGCGCGGGCCGTCGGTGACGGCGCAGCGTCACCACTTCAAGGCGATTCTGACCGCCGCGCCCGACCTGCCGGCGGTCATCTACAACAGCCCCTATTACGGCTTCGCTACGCGCGCCGATCTCTTCTTCGCGCTGCGCGCCGAACACCCGAACCTGGTCGGCTTCAAGGAGTTCGGCGGCCCGGCGGATCTGCGCTACGCGGCGGAAAACATCACCAGCCGCGACGACGACGTTGCGCTGATGATCGGAGTCGACACCGCGGTCTTCCACGGCTTCGTCAATTGCGGCGCCTCCGGCGCCATCACCGGCATCGGCAACGTGCTGCCGAAGGAAGTGCTCCATCTCGTGGGCCTCAGCCAGGCGGCGGCGAAAGGCGATGCCGAAGCGCGCCGGCTGGCGCAGGAGCTGGACGCGGCGCTGGCGGTACTGTCTTCCTTCGACGAAGGACCGGACCTCGTGCTCTATTTCAAGCACATGATGGTGCTGAAGGGTAATCCCGAATACAGGCTGCACTTCAACGAGACGGACGCGCTGAGCGACAGCCAGCGCGGCTACGCCGAGCAGCAGCTCAAGCTGTTCGACACCTGGTACGCGCAATGGTCGAGGCAGCCCGCAATGGCACGATACGCGGCCTGAGCAGATCCGGAGCGTCAGTGCACCACCGTGCGCACGCGCTCCCGCAGTTCCCTGAGCAATGAACAGGCCGGTGTCTCCGCCGGCCTGTTCTTACATCCGCTTTAGGCGGCCTTGACCTTCAGCTCGTCCTCGCCGCGCACCATCCTGGTGACGCCGGCGAAGTCGAGCTTGCCGGAGCCGAGCACCGGCACTTTCGGCACGACGCGCACCTCGGCCGGCACCATCAGGTCCATGGCGCCGTTGGCCTTGGCAAAGGCCAGGAAGTCGGCGCGGGTAGCGCCGGAGGCTTCGGTGATGAGGATCAGCTTCTCACCCTTGCGTGCGTCCGCCACCGTGGCGACGGCTGACAGCGAGCCCTTCCAGAGTTCGCCCGCCAGCGCCTCGACGGCTGCCAGCGAGACCATCTCGCCGCCGATCTTGGCGAAGCGCTTGGCTCGGCCGCGGATCGAGATGAAGCCCGCATCGTCGACGGTGACGACGTCGCCGGTGTCGTGCCAGCCGTCGGCCAGCGGTTCGATCACACCAGGGTTCTCGGCGCGCAGGTAGCCGGCCATGACGTTCGGCCCGCGCACGAAGAGCCTGCCGCCTTCCTCGACGCCGGGCACCGGCTCGAGGCGGTATTCCATGCCGGGCATGATTTTGCCGACGCTGCCCGACTTGTTGTACATCGGCGTGTTGATGGCGATCACCGGCGCGGTCTCGGTCACGCCATAGCCTTCCAGGATGCGCAGGCCGAACTTCTCCATATAGGTCTGGCGCGTGGCGGCCTTGACCGGCTCGGCGCCGGCGAAGCAGTAGCGCACCGAGCGGAAGTCGTATGGGTGCGCCGTGCGGGCATAGCCTGCGAGGAACGTGTCTGTGCCGAAGATGATCGTCGCGTTCGACCCGTAGATCAGTTCCGGCACGATGCGGTAGTGCAGCGGCGAGGGGTAGAAGTAGACCGGCACGCCGGAGATCAGCGGCAGCACCGTGCCTGCCGTCATGCCGA
Organism: Mesorhizobium vachelliae; assembly: GCF_033977325.1. Lineage (NCBI taxonomy): Bacteria > Pseudomonadati > Pseudomonadota > Alphaproteobacteria > Hyphomicrobiales > Phyllobacteriaceae > Mesorhizobium > Mesorhizobium vachelliae. The sequence goes on along the minus strand of NZ_JAVIIR010000002.1, from coordinate 616,715 downwards.
AGGAGTGGAAGATCGGCAGCACGTTGAACACCTTGTCGCCCGAATGGAAGTCGATGCGCGAGGCGGCCTGGGCGGCATTGGCCAGGATGTTGCGGTGGGTGAGCACTACGCCCTTGGGCGTGCCTTCCGAGCCGGAGGTGAACAGGATCGCCGCCGGATCGTCCGCCTTGCGCGCCACCCGCGGCGTCGTCTTGCGCAACAGGCCGAGCAACTTGTCCTTGAGGCCGATCGTGGCGCGCAGATCGTCGAGCCAGACGATGTCGACCGAGCGGCCGATCTCCTCCACCACCGGCCCGAGCTTCGCCTGCTCGACGAAGGCGCGGGAGGTGAGCACGGTGCGCACCCCCGCCGCCTTGCAGGCCGACAGGATGTTGGCAGCGCCCGCGGTGAAGTTGATCATCGCCGGCACCTTGCCGGCCGACATGACGCCGAGCAGCGTCGCGCAGGAGCCGTTGGCGTTGGGCAGCATGATGCCGAGCGCCTGCTGGCCGGCATAGAGGTGCTCGAACTTCTCGCCGAGCACGGCGGCGGCGGTCAGCAGCTTGCCGTAGCTCAGCGAGCCGGTGACCGGGTCCTGCACGGCGAGTTCCTTCATGCCGCGCTCGTTGGCCGTCTCGATGATCTTCTCAAGCACCGTCTTGTCGATGTCCTGGGTGCGGAAGACGAGGTCCGACATCACCTGATAGAGCGCGGAACCCGCCGCGGCGCGCCGCTGGCGGCCCTTCAATTCCTGCGCGACTTCGAGCCTCACCGGTTCCAGGATGGTCACCTTGACCTTTGGGAACAGGCGGCGGCGCACATGCTGTGAGGTCAGCCGCGAGAAATAGCTCTTCTCCAGCCCCTCGATGCGCACCGGCACCACCATCGAGCCGGTCTTGTCGGCAACCATGGCGGCGCCGTCATAGACCTTCATCAGCCCGCCGGTGACGGTGATGCGTCCTTCCGGGAAGATGACCAGCGGATCGCCGCCCTGCACGATCTTGATCAGCGTGCGGGTCGACATCGGTTTCGCCGGATTGAGCGGCAAAGCGCGGGCAAGCTTCATGAACGGCTTCATCCACCAGGCCTGGGCGATCGTGTAGTCGATGGCGAAGACCGGTTCCTCGTCGGTCAGCGTCAGCGCCAGCGGGCCATCGAGGAAGCTGACATGGTTGAGCGCCAGGATCGGCGCCTTGCCGGCCGCCTTGAGGTTCTCGATGCCCTCGACCTCCAGCCGCAGGAAGGCGCGGAACAGGATCGAGACGAAATCGCGGAACGGATTGGTCGGCAGGAATTTCAGCATCAGCCAGGCGGCGATCGCGTTGGCGACGACGAGGCCGAGCAGGATGCCGGCGATGGAGACGCCGGCGGCCTGGATCGCGGCGACGAGGATGCCGCCGACCGTCATGAAGCCGGCATTGACGATGCTGACCGCGGCAACGACGCGGGCGCGGCGCGCTTCCGGCGACCAGGCCTGCGCGGCGGCGAAGGTCGGCACCACCAGGAAGGCGGCGGCAATCGCCATGCCGGCGAGGTCGATGGCGACGCGGATGGTGTTCGGGCCGGCGAAGAAGGCGGTGAGCGTGTCGGCCCGGGGCGACGGCTGCATGCTCCAGATGGTCCACGCCAGAAGCAGACCGAATAGCGCCATCAGCGCGGTGCCGACCGGTGCGGGCAGGAGCACCATGCGGCCTTGCGACATCCAGGCGGCGATGGCCGAGCCGATGGCGATCGAGACGGCGAACACGGCGAGATAGGCGGTGACGGCGATCTCGTTGCCGCCGAGCGAATCCTTGATCATCGCCGGCAGGATCGAAAGCACGATCGCGCCGACCAGCCAGAACCACGAGGTCATCAGGCCGGCGCGCCAGATGCGCGTGTCGGTGCGCAATTCGGCGACCTGCCGCCAGGTTGAGCGGAAGACGTTCTTGTCGATGGCAAGGTTGGGCGCCGCCGAACCGGTGGCGGGGATGTAGCGGCTGGCGACCCAGCAGCCGACGGCCAAGGCCATCATGATCGGCCCGAACACCGCGACGCCGATGCCGTCGGCGGAGACGACGCCGCCGGCAATGGTGCCGCCGAGGATCGCGGCGAAGGTGGCCGATTCGATCCAGGCATTGGCCTTGGGCAGTTCCTTGCGCTCGAGGTGATCGGGCAGGATGCCGTATTTGATCGGCCCGAACAGCGCCGAGATGATGCCGAACATCAGGAGTGCCGCCATCAGCACCGGGATCGAGGACAGCGCGATGCCGACGACGGAGACGCCGGCCGCGGCGATCTCGGTGAATTTCAGCCGGCGCGCGATCAGCGCCTTGTCGAAGCGGTCGGCGATCTCGCCGCCAAGCGCTGAAAGCAGCAGGAAGGGCGCCATGAAAATAGCGCCAGCCAGCGTCACCAGCGACGCGGCCTGGTCCTTGGCCAGCGTGAAGAGAATGAGGAACACCAGCGTGTTCTTCAGGAAATTGTCGTTGAAGGCCGAGAGGAATTGCGTCCAGAAGAGAGGCGCGAAGCGCCGCGACATCATCAGATGGGTGTTCATGGCAATTTCCATTGGGCAAGGTCGTCTGGTAGTCCGATTGAACTGAGCGGACACTTGCACGGTTTGAGCCTTGTTTATCGGGAAGCGGTTAAGCTTCGTTACTGCGGTTCAATCCAATCCATTTGTTTCTTGTTCTTGGCGCCTGGAATCTGTCGTCCATGATCGGCCTCCAGGCTTTCCAGGCACCTGAATGTTTGCGGGCTTGGCTATCGGCAAGCATCGATATGATCCTTTCGTTTCAGAGAGAGTGTGGCCCGGCGCGGCCTTGTTTCAGGTCGGATACATCTCTTGAACGTCGTTCATAGGCGCACTATAACACATCATGAACGCCGTTCAAGAAAAAAATGAACGACGTTCACGGTACGCGGGGCGTGCTCGATAAAGCGAAGAGGCAGGTATGGAAGGGCGCGGACTTGTCCTCCGGCGCTCAAGGGCAACCGCTTGGGCGCATCCTGCCGTCTGTCCCTTGCCTCCGGCGAGCGTCCTTCGTCGCTGGCGGAAACCGCGAACACCCTCAGGTGGGTTTTTCGCCGATCACCTCGAATCGCTCGACGTCGCAATGCTCGCCGACCAGCGCCAGCACGTCGGTTGAGGGCGCGTTCGCGTCCGGCTGCTTCCATTGAACCATGAAGGAGAACACGAAGCAGTTGCGGTCGGCGTCGTGTTCCATGCCGACGAAGCGCGCGATGTAGCCGAGCGGGCGCACCATGTCCTGGAGATCGGGCGGCGAAGCTTTCGGACCTGTGACCGACAGGATCGCCGTGTGGTCGCGTGGGATCTTGAGGTCGACCCATTTCAACGCCTGCAGCGTCACCATCGTCAGTACCGTCGCAATCATGCCGAGGCCGTACTGGCCGCCGCCGAAGGCCAGCCCGATCATGGTCATGATCCACATCGTGGCCGCGGTGGTGACTCCGGTGACCAGATCGCCGCGCCGCAGGATGGCGCCGCCGCCAATGAAGCCGACACCGGTGAGCACGCCCAGCGCGAAGCGCATGACGTCCATGCGAACGAAGGAATCTGGCGCTTTGCCGGAAACATCGAGCAGCATGTTGGCCTGGACCATGGCGACACAGGCCGCCAAGCCGACCAGTATGGTTGTCCGCAGTCCGGCGGAATGGCCGCGCGCCTCGCGATTCAGGCCGATGAGAAAGCCTGCCAGCAGCGTGAGCAGCAGCCGCCCGACAAGGTCCGGCCAGGTCGGATGAAGTTGCATGTCGCAGCAAAGCGTTTCGAACATGGTCTCGACAGGGCGCTGAAAGGTCGCCGCGCCTCAATTTCGTCTGCGACATTCAACTGGCAGAGCCAGTGATGGTTCCTGGGCCGATAGCCGGGTTTCCCGCAGTCGATAACCTTCAATGGGCGGCGATGCTCACCACCAGCGCCAGCACCACGATGCCGACCAACCCTGCGATGAAGATGATGCGCTGCGCGCGCGTGCGCAGGATGATTTCGCCCTGCCGTGCGTTCTGGCCGGAGAAGACCGGCCCTTCGTCGTCGCGATCCTTGCTCATGACCTGCTCCTTCCCTTTGGGTGGGCTCGGGAAGCTCTGAGCAGGAACCGATTTGTCGGCTTGAAGTTCCGCCTCATTTCGGCGGGCGAAGGCCCGCGACCGGGATCGAACCGGTCGCGGGGAACGAATCGGATCAGCCGAATTTCGGATCGAGGCTGCCGGACTTGTAGCGCTTGGCCATGTCGGCCAGCGGGATCGGCTTGATCTTCGGCGCGTTGCCGGCGGTGCCGAACTGCTCGAAGCGCTCCTTGCAGAGCTTCTTCATCGCCGCCATGGCCGGCGTCAGATATTTGCGCGGATCGAATTCCGAGGGGTTCTCAGTCAGCACCTTGCGGATCGCGCCGGTCAGCGCCATGCGGTTGTCGGTGTCGATGTTGATCTTGCGCACGCCATGCTTGATGCCGCGCTGGATCTCTTCCACCGGCACGCCCCAGGTCGGCTTCATCTGGCCGCCATATTTGTTGATGATCTCCTGCAGCTCTTCCGGCACCGAGGACGAGCCATGCATGACCAGATGCATGTTCGGCAGGCGGCGGTGGATCTCCTCGATCACATTCATCGCCAGCACCGCGCCGTCCGGCTTGCGCGAGAACTTATAGGCGCCGTGGCTGGTGCCCATGGCGACAGCCAGTGCATCGACATGGGTGTCGCGCACGAACTGCTCGGCCTGTACAGGATCGGTCAGCAGCTGGTCGTGGCTGATCGCGCCCTCGACGCCGTGGCCGTCCTCCTGCTCACCGCCGCCGCTCTCCAGCGAGCCCAGCACGCCGATCTCGCCTTCCACCGACACGCCGCCCCAATGCGCCATGTCGACGACGCGCCGCGTGATGCCCGAGTTATAGGCATAATCGGCCGGCGACTTGCCGTCTTCCTTCAGCGAGCCGTCCATCATCACGGAGGTGAAGCCGTACTGGATCGCCGTGACGCAGGTCGCTTCGTTGTTGCCGTGGTCGAGATGCATGCAGACCGGGATGTCGGGATGGATCTCGACCAGCGCGTCGATCAGCTTGGCCAGCACCACGTCATTGGCATAGGCGCGGGCGCCGCGGCTGGCCTGCAGGATGACCGGCGACTTGGTCTCCTCGGCCGCCTCCATGATGGCGAGCCCCTGTTCCATATTGTTCATGTTGAAGGCAGGCACGCCATAGCCGTGTTCTGCGGCATGGTCGAGCAATTGTCTCAGTGTGATGCGAGCCAACGAATAGTCTCCCGTATCTGGTTTCGAGCCCGTGATTGAAGGCCGCCCGGCGTCGGGCGGCCCCGTTGCTTCTGGCCGGAATCCGACCCTGCCGCAACCTTTTGAAGCCTTTTCGGCCGCAATTCTTGTTGCAGGGCTGAAATCAGGCCTTGTCGGGTTTAAGCCGCGATCTTTGCGCGCGCAGCGAGGATCTCGACGCAGGCTCGCGCCGCTTCCTTGCCCTTCACGGTGAAATGCTCGTGGAAGAAGCGGTGGTGCTCGGCGCTCTCATGGTAGTTGTGCGGCGTCAGCACCGCCGACAGTACCGGCACGCCAGTCACGAGCTGCACATTCATCATGCCGTCGATGACCGCGCTCGCCACGAAGTCGTGGCGATAGATGCCGCCATTGACGACGAAGGCGGTGCCGAGGATCGCCGCGTAACGGCCGCTCTCGGCGAGCGTCTTGGCGTGCAATGGGATCTCATAGGCTCCCGGCACGTCGAAGATATCGACTGCAAAGCCGCCGAGCGCGGCAAGCTCCGCCTCGAACGACGTCACGCATTGATCGACGATATCGGCGTGCCAACGGGCCCGGATGACGGCGACACGACGGACAGTATGGTCTTTGGGGAAATGCTGATTCATGGGTCCTTCCTTCCGTTTCGAACCAGAATCAGGACGCACGACGCAAAAACGTGGCCCGCGCGAGCGGACCGTCTTCTGCGTACGTTCTCTTCCATCCGGACTGTAACCGTCGGCCCCGGAATCGCACCGGATCTGCTGACCCTCCCGTTGCCGGGAGGCGCTCGCGGGCTTGGGCCGAAACCCTTACCGCCGGTGGGGACTTTCACCCCGCCCTGAGAACATTAACGGGGGTTTTATGGGAGAGCAGCGTGGCGCTGTCAATTGGCGATCAGCCGATCTCCCCCTCAAGGGACCCAGAAGGGGGGGAGATCAGCCAGTCACCCACGCTCCGGGAACATCGCCTTCAGCCCTTCGCGCGAGGCCTTCGCCACGCCGCGCTCGGTGATCAGGCCCGTCACCAGCCGCGCCGGCGTCACGTCGAAGGCCGGGTTGGCCGCCGGCGTGGCATCCGGCGAGACGCGCACCTGCGCGACCTTGCCGTCCGACGTCTTGCCCCACACCAGCGAAACCTCGTCGCCCGAGCGCTCTTCGATCGGGATTTCCTTCAGTCCGTCGGCAACCGTCCAGTCGATGGTGGGCGAGGGGAGCGCGACATAGAAGGGCACGTCGTTGTCGGCGGCGGCCAGCGCCTTCAGATAGGTGCCGATCTTGTTGCAGACGTCGCCGTTGGCGGTGGTGCGGTCGGTGCCGACGATCACCATGTCGATGTCGCCATGCTGCATCAGATGGCCGCCGGCATTGTCGACGATCAGCGTGTGCGGCACGCCGTGCCCGGCCATCTCCCAGGCGGTCAGCTGGGCGCCCTGGTTGCGCGGTCTCGTTTCGTCGACATAGACATGCACCGGAATGCCGGCCTCGGTCGCCAGATAGATCGGCGCGGTGGCGGTGCCGTAGTCGACCGTCGCCAGCCAGCCGGCATTGCAATGGGTGAGGATGTTGACGGTCTCGCCGGGCTTCTTCTTCGCCGCGATTTTCTTGATGATCGCAAGCCCGTTCTCGCCGATGGCGCGGTTCAGCCCGACATCCTCGTCGGCGATCTCGGCGGCCCGTCTGTAGGCCGCTTCGGCACGCTCTGCAGGCGCGAGCGGCTTGAGAAATCGCCGCATCTCGTCCAGCGCCCAGCGCAGGTTGATCGCCGTCGGTCGCGTCTTGTGCAACGTCTCCCAGACCGTGTCGAGCGCTTCGTCCGACGGATCGTCCTGCATCTGGATGGCGACGCCGTATGCGGCGGTGACGCCGATCAGCGGCGCGCCGCGCACCCACATGTCGCGGATGGCGGTGGCGATGCCGGCGACGGTTCCGATCTTTTCGATGCGGAACGCATGCGGCAGCCAGCGCTGGTCGATGATCTCGACCGAATGCTCGTCGTCGCTGAGCCAGATGGTGCGGTAATGGCGTTCGCCGACGTTCAAAGGCTCTTCTCCTGTTCGATCAGCGCGGCCAGATTGTTGACCTCGTCGATGCTGTGGATCTGGCGCCGGTTGACGGCGATGTGGCGGCCGAAGCGCAAAGCCTTGGCCTCACATGTGGCGCGCAGGTCTTGATCGGCAATGGTCTCGAAATCGGCATTGTGGGCGAGGCCCAGGATGCGCCGGTGCACCTCGATGCCGGCAAAGCCGAGCAGGTCGGTCCAGATGGAATGCAGCATGTGGTCGAGCGCCTGCTCGGAGCCGAGCAGGTCGCCCTGATCTTCGAACAGGCTCTTCTGGTAGAGTATGCCGGTACGTTCGGTGCGCCACAGATGCGAGAATTCAGCGCGGAACACTGCCCAGGTCTCGGCAGTGACACCAAGCAGATAGGCGCGCATCGGTGCGCGGCTGCCTTTCTCCTCATGGCCGCGCTGCGAGAAGAAGGCCATCCAGAAGTTGGCGAGCAGCATGCCGACGTCGAAGGCGATCGGACCGTAGAAGGCGAACTCCGGATCGATCATCCGCGTTTCGCTGTCGGTCACCATGATCGAGCCCGAATGCAGGTCGCCATGCAGCAGCGTCTCGGCATTGGCGGCGAAGAGATGCTTCAGGCGCTGCGCTTCGACCTTGAGGTCGCGGTCGGCGCGCAGCTCGGCCACCAGGCCGTCGAGCTGCGGCGAGGTATGCCGGTTCATCTTGGCGTCGAAATAGGGATCGGAAAACACCAGGTTCTCGGTGATGTCGCATAGCTCGACATTGTCGGCGAACAGCGTCAGATCGGACTTGCGCTCTTTCGCCACCATCGACAGATCCGAGCCGCGGAACAGCGTGCGGGCCATGAACAGGCCGATGTCGCGCGCGATGTTCGGCAATTCGCGGCCGTCGATCAGCGCGCGCCTGAGAATGATGTGCGGCGGCGCCAGATATTCCATGACGATCAGCGCCTGCGTCTCGTCGAAATGGTAGATCGCCGGCACCGAGCCCGGAGCACGCGCTTCCTGCCTTGTCAGCGCATGATATTCGAAGAAGGAGCGCTTCAGCGGCAGCGGCCAGCTGTCGCCGACCAGCCGCACATAGGGCAGCGCCTGCTTGACCACCGCGGCACCCTGGTCGCCCTCGACGATGAAAACGAGGTTGAGATTGCCGTCGCCGACTTCGCGCACCTTCCAGCGGCTGGCGTCCTTGCCGATGCGCTCGGTCAGCGCCGTAGTCTCGCCAAGGCGCTTCGGCAGCGTTTCCACCGACAATGCTTCGAACTTCCCGGTCATGCTCTCCCCTCCTGCGCGTGGTTTCCGACGATAGCGGAGCCACGGCGGCGAGGCCAAGCTAGGAAGCGGTCTGGCAAATGTCAATCGTGTTGACAATTGCCGAATGAGCCCATAGCGTCACGATCCGGGAGGAACGGATGGGCGCAGATGCCGTGTTCCATGTGGAGGGCCTGAGGAAATCCTTCGGCCAGAACGAGGTGCTTGGCGGCATCTCGCTTGACCTCTTTGCGGGCGAGGTCACCGTGCTGATGGGCGCCAACGGCGCCGGCAAATCCACCCTGGTCAAGATCGTCAGCGGCGTCTACGAACGCGGTGCTGGCACGATGCGGCTCGCCGGCAAGGCCTTCGACCCGCAGACCCCCGCCGAAGCCATTCGCGCCGGCGTAGTCACCGTTCATCAGAACATCAATGACGGCGTGGTCGCCGACCTCGATGTCGCCACCAATCTGACGCTCGACCGGCTGAGCGGCAAAGGCGCGTCGTTGCTTTTCAAGCCTGCCGATGTCCGGGCCGAGGCGAGAGCCGTCGCCGACCGCATGGGGCTCACCATCGATCTGAAGGCGCGTGTCAGCGACTTGTCGTTGGCGGATCGGCAGATGGTGGCCATTGCGCGGGCCATGGCGCATCAGCCGAAGGTGCTGATCCTCGACGAGCCGACGTCTTCGCTGTCCAGCGCCGAAGCCGACCGGCTGTTTTCGCTGATCGACCGGCTGCGCGGGCAAGGCGTCGCCATCCTCTATATCTCGCATCGCATGTCCGACATAAGGCGGCTCGCCGATCGTATTGTCTCGATGCGTGACGGCATCGTCTCCGGCGTCTTCGACAAGAAGCCGCTCGACTATGAGGGCGCTGTCAACGCCATGCTCGGCCGCAAGATCCATCTCGACCGGGTGGTGGCGAGAAGCTCCGCCCGCGCGGTCTTCACGGCTGAAGGGCTGCAACTGGCGCAAGGGTCGAGGCCGATCTCGATGACGCTCGGCGCCGGCGAGGTGGTGGCGATCACCGGCCTTGTCGGCGTCGGCAAGACGGCCTTGGCGGAGACGCTGTTCGGCGTGCGCCGGCCGCTCGCCGGCAGCATGCATATGGACGGTAAGTCCTATGCGCCGGGCTCGGCGCGCGAGGCGATCGCCGCCGGCGTCTTCCTGGTCGCCAAGGACCGCGCCGCGAGCGGTATCGTCGGCGGCTTCAACATCGAGCGCAACATCAGCCTGCCGTTCCTCAGGCGCATGTCGGGTCTCGGCGTCATGAAGAAGCGCGCCGAGCGCGTCGCCGCCCGCCGCCAGATCGACGAGCTCGGCATCGTCTGCCGCTCCGAGAAGGACGAGCTGTCGGCGCTCTCCGGCGGCAACCAGCAGAAGGTCATGGTGGCGCGCTGGATGTCGCAGTCCTCGCGGCTCTTCATCCTCGACGAGCCGTTCCAGGGCGTCGACATTTCGGCGCGGCGCGACATCGCCGCCAAGCTGCGGGCCAGCGCCGACGGCCGCGCGACGCTCATCTTCGTCACCGAGATCGACGAGGCATTGGAAACCGCCGACCGTATCCTGGTGATGTCGGAGCACACGATCGTCGGCGAGCATCGCAACGTCGACATCGACCTCGAACGGCTGCTGGCGGAAGTGGCCGGCGGACCGTTTCACAGCGCGGCATGAGATCACCGGATGACGAGATTTGGAGTGCAGGCATGAGTTCCAGTTTGGCGGAGAGGGCAACGGCGCGGAAGGGTTCGATGACATTGCGCGACTACGCCATCCGCTACGGCTTCATCCTCCTGCTGGTCGGGCTGATCGCCTATTTCGCGATCGCTGCCGATGGTTTTGCCTCGCCGCAGAGCGCTGTCTTCATCTTCCAGTCGGTGGCCATCACCGGCGTGCTCGCGCTCGGCGTCACCGCCACGCTGGTCGTCGGCGGCTTCGACCTCTCGATCGGCTCGGTCGCGACCAGCGCCATGATGGCGGCATCCTACGCCATGGTGGTGCTGGAGCAGAATGCGATCGTCGCCGTCATCGCCTGCCTGGTCATCGGCGTCATCGTCGGCCTGATCAATGGCTGGCTGATCGTCTATATGCGCGTGCCTGACCTGCTTGCCACGCTCGGCATGATGTTCCTGCTGCTCGGCCTGCAGCGCATCCCGACGGAAGGGCGCTCGATCGCCACCGGCATGACAATGCCCGACGGCTCGGTCGCCAACGGCAAGTTCTCGGAAGCCTTCCTGGCGCTCGGCCGCCACCGCATCGACTTCTTCATCCCGAACCTGATCCCGGTCTCGGTGGTGGTGCTGGTCGTGCTCGCGGTGCTGATCTGGTTCTTCCTCGAATACACCCGCTTCGGCCGCATGATGTACGCCGTGGGCAGCAACGAGAGGGCAGCCGAGCTCGCCGGCGCGCCTGTCAAGGCATACAAAATCTGGGCCTATGTGATTTCGGGAGTTTTTGCCTCGATCGGCGGGATTTTGCTCGCCGCCCGGCTTGGACGCGGCGATATCGCCTCGGGTAATAATCTGTTGCTCGACGCTGTTGCCGCGGCGCTCATCGGCTACGCGGTGCTCGGCGCCGCCAAGCCCAACGCCTTCGGCACCGCCGTCGGCGCGGTGTTCGTCGGCGTCCTGCTGCAAGGCCTGACGATGATGAACGCTCCCTACTACACGCAGGATTTCGTCAAGGGTGCGGTGCTCGTCGTCGCCCTTGTCTTCACCTTCGCCCTTTCCGGCAGGGGCAAGAGATAGTTTCGACCGGGGCATTGAGACAAAACGGAGGAAAACGAAGTGAGCATCACGAGAAGACTTTTGGGGAAGGCGGCGCTCGGCCTCGCCGGCGCGGCGCTGCTGATGCAGGGGACCGCATTGGCGGCGGATAGGCCGGCGCCGTTCGACAAGCCGGGCGTCAAGATCGCGCTGGTCCGTTATCTCTCGACCGGTGACTTCTTCCAGGCCTATCTCTCCGGCGTCGAGGCGCAGGCCAAGGCGCTCGGCGTCGACCTGCGCGTGCTGGACAGCCGCCAGGATGCAGCCCTCCAGGCCGACATGGTCGACCAGGCGATCGCGCTCGGCGTGCAGGGCATCATCATCCAGCACGGCCTGACGGAATCGATGAAGGACGCCGCCCAGCGCGCGGTCGACGCAGGCATCAAGGTCGTGGCCTTCGACGTCAATGTCGAGAACCCGAAGATCCCGCAGATCGAGCAGTCCGACAAGGACCTCGCCAAGCTGGCGCTCGAGCAGGCGGTGAAGGACAATGGCGAGAGCTGGAAGGCCGGCTATGTCTATGTCGCCGGCATTGCTCCGCTCGATCGCCGCAACGAAACCTGGGTTGACGTGAAGAAGAAATATTCGGGCATCAGCGAGGTCGCGCAATTCGGCACGCTCGACAACCCGATCGCCAACTCGGTCGCCAACCAGGCGCGTTCCGTGCTGCAGGCGCATCCCGACATCAAGGTGATGTTTGCGCCCTATGACGAGTTCGCCAAGGGCGTGAAGATCGCCGTCGACGAGGCCGGCCTGAACAAGGGCATCAAGATCTATTCGGCCGACATCTCGACCTCGGATATCGCCGCCATGCGCGAGCCCGACAGCGCCTGGGCGGCGACCGCCGCCACCAACCCGGCCGTCGTCGGCCAGGTCTCGGTGCGCGCGCTGGCGCAACTCCTCGCGGGCGAGGATCCCGGCCACAACGTCATCGTGCCGCCGACGCTGATCACCCAGAAGGAGCTGATCGACAAGGACATCAAGAACATGGAAGACCTGTCGGCCAAGCTGCCGCAGTTCGCCCATGCCGATGTCGCGATGCCGGCCTGGATGCCGAACCCGAACGCCAAGTAAGGGTCAGGCTCATCACAAATGAAGAGAGCGGTCCAATGGGCCGCTCTTTGTCTTTTCCAGGGACCGTCGCGGCCTCATCGCTGCCAGAAGGGCAGTTTGGCGATTTCCGCCTCGACCTCTTTCATTGTCAGACCGATGTCGTCGATCAGGTGCGGATTGTCCGTCGCCATGCGCTTGAGCTCGAAGCGGAAATAGGCCTGCTTGCGGCGCTCGGCGATGAGGCTGCGAAAAGCTGAGAGGCTGTAGCGCCGGCGGCCCTTGACCTCGGCTGGGCACGTCGCCAAAGCTGCGCAAGGCGCAAGGATATCGTTCATGGCAACCTCCATACAGTGGAGGGTTTGAAAACCCCGTGGTCTGATTGAGGTTGCACTGTGCCACAGCCGGCGAGCGGCGTAATTAAGCCCTCCCAAATAGTTCTCAAAACTTCCAAATCGGTTAGAGCGTTTCACCGTTTCACGGAAACGGCAAACCGCTCTATCCCTTTGTTTTTACGCAATTCCAGACGGAAAACCGCTCACACTTTTCCTGGAATTGCTCTATAGATCGCCGATGCAGGGATCGCGCTTTGCCTTTGGACCGTTCGTGCTTGATCCTGGCGCGGGAACGCTGCTTCGGGGCGATGTTCCCGTTGCCGCCGGTCATCGCGGGCTGAAGCTGCTGGAAGCCCTCGTCGCGCGTCCCGGCGAAATCCTCGGCAAGGCCGAGCTGATGGACGCGGCTTGGCCGGGCACGGCCGTCGAGGAAGGCAACCTCACCGTGCAGATCGCGCAGCTCAGGAAGCTGCTTGGCCCGGCGACCGGCGGTGGCGAGTGGATAGCCACGGTGCCTCGCGTCGGCTATCGCTTCACCGGTACCGTCGAACAGCCCGACACCAGGCTGAAACCCCTGCCGCTGCCCGACAAGCCGTCGATCGCCGTTCTGCCCTTCGTCAATCTGAGCAACGATCCCGAGCAGGACTCCTTCGCCGACGGCCTGACCGAAGACCTGATCACCGATCTCTCCCGGATCCCCGGCCTGTTCGTCATCGCGCGCAACTCGGTGTTTGCCTATAAGGGCAAGGCGATGGACGTGCGCGCCATCGCTGGCGAACTCGGCGTGCGCTATCTGCTGGAGGGCAGCGCTAGGCGCGCTGCCGGGCGCGTGCGCATCAACGCGCAGCTGATCGATGCGCTGAGCGGCGAGCATCTCTGGGCGGAGCGTTTCGATCGGAGCTTGGAGGATATTTTCGCCGTTCAGGACGAGGCGACGGCCAAGATCGTCGAAGCGCTGCTCGGGCGGCTGCGCGCGCTGCCGGAGCGCAACCGGCCGAAGAACCTCGAAGCCTATGATCTCGTCGTGCGGGCGAGAAAGATGTTCGATGAGTCGCCGCAGATGGCGCGCGAAGCGCATCTGATGCTGACGCGCGCGATCTCGCTCGATCCGGATTACGCCGAGGCCTATCGCTGGCTTGCGATGAACCACTGGATGAGCTGGGTGCATTGGGGCGAGGCCTTCGAGCCTGCCCGGAGCACGGCCCTGGAGCTGGCGCGCAAGGCCGTGGCGATCGATCCCAATGACGCCGGTTGCCGCTGGGTTCTGGCGAACCTTCTTGCCTATGAGCGCGATTTCGAGCGGTCCGAGACGGAATTCGCCAAGGCGATCGAGCTCGACCCGAACGAGGCCGATATCTGGGCGACCTTGTCCGATATCGACGTGCTGGGTGGGCGGATAGACGAGGGTCTGGAGCACATCCGCAAGGCGTTCCGGCTCAATCCGTTTCCGCCGAGCTGGTACTATCTCACGCTCGGCCAGGCGCAGTATGCGGCCCGCGATTACGAGGCGGCGGTCGAGACGCTGCGCCGCGACGAGACCTATCGCACCAGCTCACGCCGCTTCCTGGCGGCAGCCCTTGCTCAGCTCGGCCGCCTCGGCGAGGCGCGCACCGAGGTCGCGCTGTTCCTCGTCGGCAATCCGCATTTCTCCACGCAGCGCTGGGTCGAGACGGAGCCGTTCCGTGACGACGCGATGCTTGAGCATTTCGTTGACGGGTTCAGGAAGGCAGGCCTTCCAGAGTAATGGCGCGACGCGGCCATCTGGTCGCTATGAGGTTTCAATCCTCAGATCTTTTCACCGGCCGGCGCGCGCCAGCCCGTGCGACACCAGACGATCGATGACTTCCGGATAGCTGACGCCGCTGGCCGCCATGGCCTTGGCGTACATGCTGATGTTGGTGAAGCCGGGAATGGTGTTGAGCTCGTTGATCAGGAATGTCATGTCCGGCATCAGGAAGAAGTCTACGCGGGCCATGCCGTCGCAACCGAGCGCCCGGAACGCCTTTGCGGCCACCTCGCGCATGGCATCCTCGACTTCGCGCGGCAGGTCGGCCGGCACGATCAGGGCCGCGCCGTTCTCGTCGATATATTTGGCGTTGTAGTTGTAGAAACCGTGGCTTTCCGCGGGCACGATCTCGCCTGGACGCGAGACGAAGAGTTCGCCTTCGGGGCTCTCCAGCACGCTGTATTCGATCTCGCGGCCGCGAACGAATTCCTCCGCCAGCAGCTTGCTGTCGTGCTGGAACGCTTCCGACAGCGCGCGATCGAATTCCTGGCTGCCATTGACCTTTGCCACGCCGACCGACGAGCCTTGGCGAGCCGGCTTGATGAACAGCGGCAGGCCGAGCCGGTCTTCGAGGTCGGCAAGCGACGGCGGCGCAGCCTCATCGATCGTCACCGAGCGCGCGACGGGCACGCCCGCCGCTTTCAGCAGCCGCTTGGCGATGTCCTTGTCGAGAGCCGTTGCGGAGCCCAGTATGCCGCAGCCGGCAAGCGGCACGCGCGCCACCTCGGCCAGGCCCTGCACCGCGCCGTCCTCGCCATGAAGGCCGTGCAGCACTGGAAACAGGATATCGAGGGCCGGGAGCTCACGCGGCGGCCTGTCGGCCGGCACGGCTAGCATCCGTCCATGCCCGCCCGGCAAAAGGCAGATCTCCGTGCCGCCTGAAGGCGTCGCCAGCGTGCCGTCCTCGAAGCGGCTCTGCAGCCATTGCCCTTCACGCGTGACGAAGATTGGAACGGCATCGTATTTCGCCGGATCCAGCGCGCGCATGACATTGGTCGCCGAAAGCAACGACACCTCGTGCTCGGCCGAGCGGCCGCCAAACAGCACACCGATACGCAGCCTTGTCGCGGCCATGGACATCTCCAAAATGGTCAGTACTGGAAATCGACGGCTATGCCGCGCCGAGCGAAGAAGCGGTCGAAACTGGCGAGCGGCAGCGTGACGTTCGCCCGACTCTGCCGGTCATGGCCAGACGGGTTGTGGAAGCGGATCTCGCTTGGCGAGGCCGCCGTCACCAGCACCAGATGCCCACCCTTGGATGGCGGTTCCTCGTCGGGCCGGCGGATTCCGGGATGCACCGACGCGATGAAGTAGCGCCGGCGCGACAGAAGATCAGGCAGGTTGCCCACATCGATATTCGTCATCGTTTCGGCGGACAGGCTGAAACGTTCGCGGACAAACTTGACGAAGGGCTCGTAGATGAGCCCTTTGATCGAGCCGTCCGCCTCATTGACGACATAACCGCCATAGGCCGTGCAGGCGCGGGCAAGATCGAGCGTCGGATGAATCTCGCCGCGCACGGCAAGGATCATCTTCAGGCACGCCATGCCGCAGACATTGACGGCCCAGCGCGCATAGTCCTCGACCGTCTCGGCACCGGAGTTGCGCCACAGTGGATCACGATAGAGTGCCGACGGCCCCTCTGCCATAAGCGGCAAAGTCATGCCGGGGGATTCCCATTGGCTGAAATAGGGCACCTCCTTGGACTGCATGCCGGCTCCAGCCTTGCGCCTCGCACTTAAAGCATGTCTCCCGAAAGTGGGAACCGGTTTCGGGATGAAGACATGCGTAAAATCAAAAACCTAAAGCGCATGGAGCGAATCTGAAAGATCGCGACGCGCTTTAGACTCAAGGCACCCCCCTTAGATTGCGAGGACAATATGCGAGGGAATGAAGCGGGATTTTGACCCGTTGGAGCAGTTTTTCAGGGCAAGGTCCGAAACGATATTTCCGTCCGGAATCGCGTCTGAATAATGAAATGGAGCGGTTCGTCGTTTCAGTGAACGATGAACCGCTCCAAGGTCTGGCTCTGTTCGTCAGCGCAGCGCCGCCGCGATGTTGCCGCCGTCCACCGTCGTCACGTCCGCCGTGGTGCGTTCGGCGAGCGCCTGGTGCAGGAAGGCTTGCGCGACGTCGTCGGCCGTCACTTCCTGCCCGAGCAGATTGCCGGACATGTATTCCTTCTCCGACACGCCGCGCGCGCCCGAGCGGCTGGCGATCATGGCGTCGGTCAGCAGGCCCGAGCGGATGCGATCGGCGTTCACTGCGTTGGAGCGGATGCCGTAGGCGCCATAGTCCAGCGCATATTGCCGCGACAGGAACAGCGTCGCCGCTTTCGGAATGCCGTAGGCGCCGAATTTCGGGCCCGGATTGATCGCCTGCTTCGAGGTGTTGAAGAGCAGCACGCCGCCGGTGCCCTGTTCCAGCATGATGCGCACCGCATTCTGCGCTGCCGACTGGTGGGCGAAGAAATTGAGCTCAAAACTCTTGCGCAAAGTGGCGTCGTCCAACTCGCCGATGCGGCCTTCCCAGGCGGCACCGGCATTCGAGACCAGGATGTCGACGCCGCCATAGACGGCGACCGCCCTGTCGAAGGCGGCACGCATTTCCGCGGGGCTGGTGATGTCGGCGCCGACGCCGATCGAGTTGTTGCCCGCGGCCTTCGCCGCTTCCGCTGCCTTGGCGGGGTCGAGATCGACAATGACGGCATGCGCGCCGTTGGCGGCGAACAGTTTTGCCGTCGCGGCGCCGATCGCGCCGGCGCCGCCGGTGATCAGCACGACCTGGCCGGTCAGCGGCTTCGGCTTGTTCGAGGCGAGCTTCGCCTGCTCCAGCGACCAGTATTCCAGCGGGAAGAGGTCGGCCTTGGAGAGCGGATGGAAATTGCCGACGGCTTCCGCGCCGCGCACCGCCTCGATCCACATCTCGCCGACATCGGAGGCGATCTTGGCGTCCTTCAGCGTGCGGCCATGGCCGAACATGCCGAGCCCCGGCACCAGCGTCAGGCGCGGCATCGGGTCGAGCATGGTGCGCTTGACGTCGTCCAGCGCGTCATTGGTCTCGAAATAGGCGGTGTAGTCCTTGGCGAAGGCCTCGACATGGCTGCGCACGACGCCCTTGTAGTCGCCGAGCTTGTCGGCATCGGGCGCCGGCATGGCCATCGGTCCGGTCTTGATGCGGATCGACAGATCGGGCGTCGACACGCCCCGGCCGGCATAGTCGGCGATCTTCGCGGAATTGATGAAATCGACGATCGCGTCCGAGGTGCGGAAGTCGCTGATCATTCGGTCGAAGCGGCCTTCGCCGCGCGCCACGGCAACAGCGCCGCGCAGCGTCGGCGCGATGTCGTTCGGCTTGGCGAGCTTTGCCGGCAGCGCAGCCTTGGCCGCCTGCGGCTTGCCGTGCCTGGCGACATAATCCTCGGCCACGGTCACGTAGTGGATCATGCGGTCATAGGCTTGCTTGGCATCGTCGCCGAAGGTGAAGATACCGTGCTTGTCGAGGATGAGGCCCTCGACTTTTCGGTCGGCGTCGAAGACATCCGCCGCGACCTTGGCCAGATCGAAGCCCGGCTTGATGTAGGGCACGTAACCTAGTCTGTCGCCGAACACGGTCTTGATCAGTGTCTTGCTGTCCTCCTGGTCGACGATGGCGAGGATCGCCGTCGAATGCGTGTGGTCGACGAAACGGTGCGGCAGGAAGGCATGCAGCAGCGTCTCGACCGATGGATTGGGGGAGGCGGGATCGATCAGGTTGGAGCGCTGCAGCGCCACCATGTCCTCGTCCGAAAGCTTGTCTAGTTCGCGCGCCTTGAGCAGCGCGCCCATCTTCACCGCCGGCAGGCCTTGCGGCTCGATGACGGCCATGTCCCAGCCGCTGCCCTTGACGCAGAGCACGTCCCATTCGTCGCCGACCAGATCGGTGGCCTTGGTCTTGCAGGAGGTGTTGCCGCCGCCATGTAGCACCAGGCGCGGCTCGCCGCCGAGCAGGCGGGTCGTGTAGACGCGCAGCGCAAGGTCGCGGCCGACGCCCTTCCTGGCATAGTCGGCAACCATTTTTTCCGCGTCGGCGTCATTCCAAAGGTTCTTCATGTCGATCCGTCCGATACTCGTCTTTTTGCTCATGAACAGAAAGCCGCGACGCCTGTATGACAGAAGCGGCGAGGGGGTCTAAGAAGCCTTTTTGCTTGCCGTGCCGGCATGCTGGAGCAGGCGTTCGGCCATATGCGCGCCGATCACCAGATGCGTGCAGAGCCCGCCGGCGATGGCCGAAAGCAGCGGCTCGAACTTGGTGTCTTCCTGCACCACCATGAGCCGCTTCTCGATGGCGCGCAGCGACGCGAGCTCGGCGGAGATGACGCGCCGGTTGTAGCTGCAGTCGAGCACCTCGCCCCTGGCGTCGATGATCTGCCCGGCGATGACACCGGCCGCGCCTTGGCCGCGCAGCGCTTCCATCTCGGCCGGCGACAGCGCGCCGCATTTCACCAGATGGCTGTCGGCGTCGACCGCGCCGACGGAATAGAGCGCGAGGTCGCAATCGGCGATGCCGGCCAGCTGGTCGCGGATCACCGGCTCGGCGCGCAGGTTTTTCGCCAGCTCTTCGGTCGACAGCACCAGCGGCGCGTAGAAGTTCAGGCCCTTGGCGTTGAGCCGCCGCGCGATCTCCATCGTGCATTGGTCGGGCCGATAGGAATAGGGCGCGCCGAGATTGCCGCAGAGCTGCACCACGGTGACGTCCTGAAGGTCGGCAAAGGACATGATATCGGCGATGGTGTAGACGGTGCGGCCCCAGGCGACGCCGATGCGATCGCCCTTCCTCACCAGCTCGAGAAAGACGCTTGCCGCCAGCACCGCTATGTCGGTCGAGGGGTCGGCGAGATAGGCATTCTCCGGGGCGATCCAGACGGCGTCCAGGCCGAAGGCGTCTTCCAGCCGGCGCGCCATGATGTCGTCGGTGAAGAGCTGCGTAGAGGTCGAGATGTTGACGATGCCGGTCTCGCGCGCCTTGCGCAGATACATGGCGACCGAGGCGCGTGAAATGTTGAGCTGGCTCGCCACTTCGTCCTGGCGAAGGCCGTGCGCATAGTAAAGCCAGGCGGCCTTGTGGATGAGCTGTTCTGCCGGTCTGATCGCCATGCCGCCTCCTCGGCTGACATTAGTCACGGCTCTCGACAAAAGTCAAATTTGCATGCGAGAGCCGAGATCGGCTCGTGGCGCGGCTCAATCCGGATCGCCATTCTACCAGGCCGGCGCTGCATAGCATTTTCAGCCATGCAAGGGGGATAGCATGAGGGCTGGCCTAAGGTTAGAAGGTTCGAAAAGAACTTTGGGGAGAACGGGATGGCCAATCCCTACGAACAGGATCTCGACAGGAACGCCGCCAACCACCAGCCGCTGACGCCGCTAACCTATCTCGAGCGCGCGGCCAAGACCTATCCCGACCATGTCGCCATCATCCATGGCAGCCAGCGCATTACCTACCGCGACTTCTGGCGCCGCTCGCTGAAGCTTGGCTCGGCGCTGGCGAAGCGCGGCATCGGCAAGGGCGACACGGTGACGGTGATGCTGTCCAACACGCCGCCGATGTTGGAAGCCCATTTCGGCGTGCCGATGACCAAGGCGGTGCTGCATTCGCTGAACACCCGCCTCGACGCCCCCGTCATCGCCTTCCAGCTCGACCATGCCGACACAAAGGTGCTGATCGTCGACCGCGAATTCTCGGGCGTCGTCAGGGAGGCCCTGGCACTGGCCAAGGCCAGGCCGTTGGTCATCGACTATGACGATCCGGACTATGCCGCCGACGCGCCCTATCCAAAGGGGGAGCGCATCGGCTCGGCCGACTATGAAGAGTTCGTCGCCGGCGGCGACGAGGCTTTTGCCTGGTCTATGCCCGACGACGAGTGGGACGCTATCTCGCTCAACTATACTTCCGGCACGACGGGCAATCCGAAGGGCGTCGTCTACCATCATCGCGGCGCGGCACTTATGGCCTACACCAACACCATCCATGCCGGTATGGCCAAGCATGCGGTCTATCTGTGGACGCTGCCGATGTTCCATTGCAACGGCTGGTGCTTTCCCTGGACCCTCGCCGTGCAGGCCGGCACCCATGTCTGCCTTCGCTGGGTACGGGCAAAGCCCATGTATGACGCGATCGCCGACCATGGCGTCACCCATCTTTGCGGCGCGCCGATCGTCATGTCGGTGCTGATCAACGCGAAGGATGAGGACAAGCGCCAGTTCCCGCAGACCGTCACCTTCAACACCGCCGCGGCACCTCCGCCGGAGGCCGTGCTTTCCGGCATGGCCGACGCCGGTTTCGCCGTCACCCATCTCTACGGCCTGACCGAGACCTACGGCCCGGCCGTCGTCAACGAATGGCACAATGAATGGGATGGACTGGAAAAGGGACCGAGGACGGCGAAGAAAGCGCGCCAGGGCGTGCGCTATGCCGCGCTCGAGGGGCTGACGGTGATGAACCCGGAGACGATGGTCGAGACGCCGGCCGACGGCGAGACCATCGGCGAGGTCATGTTCCGCGGCAACATCGTCATGAAGGGCTATCTGAAGAACAGAAAGGCGACCGACGAGGCCTTCGCCAGCGGCTGGTTCCACTCCGGCGATCTCGGCGTCATGCACCCGGACGGCTACATCCAGCTCAAGGACCGCTCCAAGGACATCATCATCTCGGGCGGCGAGAACATCTCCTCCATCGAGGTCGAGGACGCGCTCTACAAGCATCCCTCGGTTGCCTCTTGCGGTGTGGTCGCTCGCGCCGACGACAAATGGGGCGAGGTGCCGGTCGCCTATGTCGAGCTGAAGCCCGGCAAGACCGCGACTGAGGCCGAGATCATCGAACATTGCCGAGGCCTGCTGGCACGCTTCAAGGTGCCGAAGGCGGTGGTGTTCGCGGAAATCCCGAAGACGTCGACGGGGAAGATCCAGAAGTTCAGGTTGAGGGAAATGGCGAAGGGGGCGTAGGTCGGCGAGGTGAAAAACTCGAGGTCGGCGGGACAGCGCCCCCCTCTGTCCTGCCGGACATCTCCCCCACAAGGGGGGAGATCAGACGTCACACCGGCTTTCGCCAACCTCCAACGTTGCAGGAAACGGCGGCGGCGCCGAAGCCGCTAATCTCCCCCACTTGGGGGGAGATGTCCGGCAGGACAGAGGGGGGCGCGAAGGATCGCTACGCCAGAAACTAGCATCTCGTCGCGATCGCCGACCCTCCCAACTGTCACCATCTGTCACCAAATTATACGCGTACGTCGATTTCGCGTTGACTCCTTGCGCCTTTCGTTTTACGACTGACGAAAATTGAAATTCGTCACTCATCAAACGAAAGCGCCATGTCCGAAGCCGCCAACATCGTGGCAGACCCAGCCAGACAGGAGAATGTGACCCGCATTCTCGACTGCGCCGAGCGCCTGTTCCGCCACTACGGCTACGGCAAGACCAATGTCGCCGACATCGCCCGCGAGCTCGGCATGTCGCCGGCCAACATCTACCGTTTCTTTGCCTCCAAGGTGGAAATCCACCAGGCCGTCTGCGGCCGCATGCTCGGCGCCAGCTACAAGATGGCCTACGAGATCATGCATCTGCCGGTCAGCGCCGAGGAGCGGCTGCGCCGCTACATCCATGCCCAGTACAAGATGACGCTGGAGGTCATGCTCGACCAGGAGAAGGTGCATGAGATGGTCATCGTCGCGCTGGAGCGCGACTGGGGCGTCATCGATGCGCATGTGAACAGAATCCACGACCTGTATGCCGAGGTGATCCGCGAGGGCATCGAGGCCGGCGAGTTCAGGAAGCAGGATCCCGAAATCGCCTCGCGCTGCTTCGGCGCCGCGACCGTCATTCTCTGCCACCCGCAGATGGTGGCGCAGTGCCTTGCCAAGACCAACCGGGCGATGCCCGACGAACTTATCGACTACGCCATCAGAGCCTTGAAATAGCCGTTGCCCGCCGGGCGCGGTTCGACAGATCATCTCCAGTTCGGGAGTGCTAAGGTGTCTTTGTCCAGTTCCATCCTCCGCAGGCTGCCGGCAGCCGGCCTCCCAACCGTCGCCGTCGTCGCAGCAGTGCTCGGCCTTGCCGGCTGCAGCCAGCAGAAGGCCGAGGTCGTCCAGGAGATCGTCCGGCCGGTGAAGGTGGTCGAGATCGGCGAGGCGCAGACCACCCGCCAGCTCGACTATTCCGGTTCGGTGCGCGCCCGCACCGAGATGAATCTCGGCTTCCGCATCGCCGGCAAGGTCACCGAGCGCCTGGTCGATATCGGCCAGCATGTGAATGAGGGCGACGTGCTCGCCCGTATCGATCCTGCCGACTACGAATTGTCGGTGAAGAGCGCCGCGGCCAGCCTCGACGCCGCCGAGCGCCAGGTCGAGACCGTCGACCTCGCCAGGAAGCGCGCCGAGCAGCTCTACGCCAAGAATTTCGCGCCGAAGTCGCAGCTCGACCAGGCGCGCCTGACCTATGACCAGGCGGTGGCGACCCGCGATGCCGCGCGCTCGACGCTGGCACAGGCGCAGAACCAGGTCCAATACGCCGATCTGAAAGCCAGCAAGAACGGCATCGTCACCGCGATCTCCGCCGATGTTGGCCAGGTGGTCGCCGCCGGCACGCCGGTCTTGACTGTCGCCGTCGACGGCGAGAAGGAAGTCTCGATCGCCGTGCCGGAGATGGACATTGCCGGCTTCAAGCCCGGCAAGGAGGTCAAGGCGAGCTTCTGGTCGGACGACGGGCTTACCCTTGACGGCAAGGTCCGCGAGGTCGCCGGCAGCGCCGATCCACAGTCCCGCACCTTCGCTGTCCGCGTCTCGCTGCCCAACGATCCGCGCGTGCTGCTCGGCATGACCGCCAACGTCCAGGCGACTGTCGGCAGCAAGACGCAACTTGTGTCGATCCCGCTGACGGCTATGACCGAGAAGGATGGCAAGCAGATCGTCTGGACGGTCGATCGCGCCTCCGACACGGTGCACCCGCGCCCGATCAAGGTCGCCAACTTCACCGCCGACGGCGTTGCCGTGGCTGACGGCCTGAAGCAGGGCGATGTCGTGGTCGCGGCCGGCACCCAGTTCATGACCGAGAACCTGAAGGTCAAGCTTTCCAGCGACGCCCAGCAATCCGCCTCGGCGGAGGGTGACGTCGCGACGACGAGTAGCCTGCACTGATGCTTGTCGCCCAAAAGTGCGAAGCGGTTTTGGGATAACGACATGCATCGAACTAAGACCTGAAGTCAGGCGGAAGAACGCCTTTCCCGCTCTCGCTGCGTCGAGCCGCGAGCCGGGGGAGGCATGGGTTCCGGGCGGCGGACGCCCGATCGTGAGATGCCGGCATGTTGGCTTCCCCCGCAGCAGTGCCGCGTCCAGCGCGATTTGCGAGTCTCTCTCCGCTTGAGGGTCTCGCCGCCCGGAAACCCGACCGAGAATTCACGGGCAATGCCAGGCGTGCATTGCCGGCCAATTGGACTGGACTTGTGCCATGACCACGACCGACAGCAGCACTGAAAAGCGTCCCTTCAACCTCTCGCGCTGGGCGATCGGACATCCGAGCATAGCGCGCTTCCTGTTCGGGCTGATCATCCTGGCCGGCGCGCTCGGCCTGATGCGCATGGGCCAGAAGGAAGATCCCGACTTCACCTTCCGCGTCATGGTGGTGCAGGCGATCTGGCCCGGCGCCTCGATCCAGGACATGGAAGACCAGGTCGTCAACAAGATCGAGCGCAAGCTGCAGGAAACGCCGCATC
The DNA here is from genome assembly GCF_033977325.1 of Mesorhizobium vachelliae. Classification (NCBI taxonomy): domain Bacteria; kingdom Pseudomonadati; phylum Pseudomonadota; class Alphaproteobacteria; order Hyphomicrobiales; family Phyllobacteriaceae; genus Mesorhizobium; species Mesorhizobium vachelliae. The sequence goes on along the minus strand of NZ_JAVIIR010000002.1, from coordinate 592,527 downwards.
TCGATTTCGTGCGCTCCTACACCCGCGCCGGCAGCGCCATCATCACGCTTCAGGTCAAGGGCGACACCAATGCCGAGGAGGTGAAGGACGCCTTCTACCAGGTGCGCAAGAAGGTCGGCGACATTTCCAATGAATTGCCGCAAGGCCTGCTCGGTCCCTATTTCAACGACGAGTTCGGCGACACTTTCATCACGCTGCATTCGATCAGCGGCGACGGCTTCACCTATCCGGAGCTGAAGAAATTCGCCATCCAGGCGCGCGACATGCTGTTGACGACGCCGGGCGTCGAGAAGGCCGTCATCATCGGCGACCAGCCGGAGAAGATCTATATCGACGTCTCGTCCAAGGCGTTGGCCGAGCGTGGCCTGACCATTCTCGACCTGCAGAACGCCGTGAAAGGGCAGAACGCCGTCGATCCGGCAGGCTCCGTTGACACCGGCCTGCGCTCGGTGCGCATCTCGGTCGAGGGCGACGTCACCAGGGCCGCCGACATCCGCGAGCTGAGGCTTCGCTCCGGCAACCAGGTGACGCGCCTCGGCGACATAGCCACCGTCACCTCCGGTCTCCGGGACCCTTATGACAACAAATACCTCTTCAACGGCCATGAGAGCGTCCAGCTCGGCGTCGTCATGGCCAAGGGCTTCAACGTCAGGGATGTCGGCAAGGATGTCGAGGCGACCTACCAGCGCTTCGAGGCGGGGCTGCCCTACGGTGTTTCGGTCGACCAGATCTCCGACCAGCCCCAGGTCGTCAAGGATGCCGTCAACGAGTTCATGGAGGCGCTCGGCGAAGCGCTGCTCATCGTGCTCGTCGTCTCCTTCCTGTCGATCGGCTGGCGCTCTGGCCTGGTGATCGCCATCGCCATCCCGCTGGTGTTGGCCGCCACCTTCGCCATCATGTACGAGATCGGCATCGATCTGCAGCGCATCTCGCTCGGCGCCTTGATCATTGCGCTCGGCCTGTTGGTGGACGATGCCATGATCGTCGTCGAGATGATGGAGCGAAAGCTGGAGGAGGGGCTGGTCAAGATCGAGGCGGCGAGCTTCGCCTACACCTCGACCGCCTTCCCGATGCTGACCGGCACGCTGATCACCACGGCGGGCTTCATCCCCGTCGGCTTCGCGGCCTCCACCGCCGGCGAATATGTGCGCACGCTGTTCTATGTCGTCGGCATCGCGCTCGTCGTGTCCTGGTTCGTGGCGGTCTATTTCACGCCGTGGCTGGGCTACATGATCCTCAAGCAGCGCAAGCATGCCGGCACCCACCATGATGTCTTCGACACCGCCTTCTACCGGCGGCTCCGCGCGACGGTCACCTGGGCCGTGCGCCACCGCATCATCGTTCTGGTGATGACGCTCATCACCTTTGCCACAAGCCTGTGGGCCTTCCAGTTCATCCCGCAGAACTTCTTCCCGCAATCCTCGCGTCCGGAAATCCTGGTCGATCTCTGGCTGCCGGAAGGCACCTCGATCAAGGAGGTCGAGAAGCAGGCGAAGGCGTTCGAAGGCAGGATGGCGGACGATCCCGACAAGCGCTTCATCGCCACCTATATCGGCGAAGGCGCGCCGCGCTTCTTCCTGCCGCTCGACCAGCAGCTCCGCAATCCGAACTTCGCCCAGCTCCTGGTGATGGCCAAGGACGAGCCGGCGCGCGAGCGGCTGATCGTCAAGATGCGCAAGATCCTGGCGCAGGATTTCCCGTCGATCCGCGGCAAGGTCGACCGCCTCTTCCTGGGTCCGCCGACCGGCTGGCCGGTGCAGATGCGCGTCATGGGCCCGGATCGCCAGGAGGTGCGCCGCATCGCCGACGAAGTGAAGGCGAGGTTCCAGGCCAATCCGCTGCTCGGCGCCATCCATGACGACTGGCTGGAACCGGTGCCGGCGATGAAGCTGGTGATCGACCAGGATCGTGCTCGCGCCCTTGGCGTCACCTCGCAGCGCATCCGCCAGATGCTGCAGGCCACCATGTCCGGCGCGCCGCTCGACGACTTTCGCGACGGCGAGGAGACGGTCTCGATCGTCGCCCGAGAGCCGGAGGCGACCCGCCATCTCTTGTCCTCGGTCGACTCGGTCTACATCCCGACCGATTTCGGCGGCTCGGTGCCGCTGTCGCAGGTGGCCAAGGTCGTGCCCGTCATGGAGCAGGGCATCGAATGGCGGCGCGACCGCCTGCCGACGATCAGCGTGCGCGCCACGCTGCCCGACGGCGTGCAGTCGAACGACGTCGTCACCAAGATGTACAACGACATGAAGGACCTGCGTGCCGGGCTCGCGCCTGGCTACCAGATCCAGATCCAGGGTGGCGCTGAAGACTCGGCCGAAAGCCAGGCCTCGATCGCCGCCAAGGCGCCGATCATGCTCGCCATCATCGTCGTGCTGCTGATGGTCCAGCTGCAGCATTTCGGCAAGTCGATGCTGGTGCTGGCCACCGGTCCGCTGGGCATCATCGGCGCCGCCGCGGCGCTGCTGATCAGCGGCGCGCCCTTCGGCTTCGTCGCCATCCTCGGCGTCATCGCGCTGCTCGGCATCATCATGCGCAACTCGATCATCCTGGTCGACCAGATAGACCAGGATATCGCGGCCGGCATGGAGCGAAAGGAGGCGATCGTCGGTGCTGCCGTGCGCCGCTTCCGTCCGATCATGCTGACGGCGCTCACCGCCGTGCTGGCGCTGATCCCGATCTCGCGCGCCGTGTTCTGGGGTCCGCTGGCCTACGCCATGATGGGCGGCATCCTGGTCGCCACCGTGCTCACTATCCTGGTGCTGCCGGCCGGCTACGCCCTGTTCTTCGGCCGCGAGCCCAAGAAGGCCAAGACCGACGAGCAGGCGCCCGAGCCGGAGAAGATCGAAGGCATTGAAAGGCCGCAGCTCGCGCTGGCCGCTGAATAGCGACAAAGGTGGAAGCCCTGGATCATCCGCCATCGGCGAAAGTCGGTGGCGGATGATCCACAAAAAGGGCCCGCCGGGCGAAAATTGCTCTGGGGCAGGACTTCCGCAAAACAGAATTCCTTTTCAGCAACGCGACGCAGGCCGATCCTGCATCGATATCGGAGCGGCAACGCTCGTCATCGCTGGATCATCCCCATGTCAGAAAAACGGCAATTACGGCTCGGCGCCTTCATGCGCCCCGTCAGTCTTCACACCGGCGCCTGGCGCTACCCGGGCGCCTACGCGGACGCCAACTTCAACTTCGCGCATCTGAAGCGATTCGCGCAGACGCTCGAGGCGGCGAAATTCGACGCCTTCTTCATGGCCGACCACCTCGCCGTGCTCAACATGCCGATCGAGGCGCTGCGGCGCAGCCACACGGTGACCTCCTTCGAACCGTTCACGCTGCTGTCGGCGCTCGCCGCCGTCACCGATCGCGTCGGACTGGTCGCGACCGCATCCACGACCTTCGACGCGCCCTATCATATCGCCCGGCGCTTCGCGTCGCTCGACCATATCAGCGGCGGCCGCGCCGGCTGGAACATCGTCACCACCTCCAACCCGGACGCCGCGCTCAACTTCGGCCTCGACGAGCATGTCGAGCATGACGAGCGCTATCAACGGGCGCGCGAGTTCTACGATGTCGTCACCGGGCTGTGGGACAGCTTTGCCGACGACGCCTTCATCCGCGATGCCGAAAGCGGCCTCTATTTCGACCCGTCGCGGCTGCATGTGCTAGACCACAAGGGCGAGCATCTGTCGGTGCGCGGGCCGCTCAACATCGCCCGGCCGGTGCAGGGCTGGCCTGTTATCGTCCAGGCCGGCGCGTCGGAGGCCGGGCGGCAATTGGCGGCCGAGACTGCCGAGGTCATCTTCGCCGCCCACGCCGATCTCGCGGCCGGCCAGCGCTTCTTTGCCGATGTGAAAGGACGCGCGGAAAAGCTCGGTCGTTCGCGCGACGACATCAAGATTCTGCCCGGCGCTTTCGTCATCGTCGGCGACAGTGTCGAGGAAGCGCGAGCCAAACGGGCCAAGCTCGACAGCCTCGTCTATTACGAGAGCGGCATCGCCTCGCTGTCGATCGCGCTTGGCCACGATGCGTCGGGTTTCGATCCGGACGGTCCGTTGCCGGACATTCCGGAGACCAATGCCAGCAAAAGCAGCCGCGAGCGCGTCATAGACCTGGCGCGCAAGGAGAACCTCACGGTCCGCCAGCTTGCCCAGCGGCTCGGCGGTTATTCGGGCCTCGCTTTCGTCGGCACGCCCGCGACCATCGCCGACGAGATGGAGGAATGGCTCGTCACCGAAGGCTCGGACGGGTTCAACGTGATGTTCCCCTATCTGCCGGTGGGGCTCGACGATTTCCATGAAAAGGTCGTTCCTGAGTTGCAGCGGCGCGGGATCTTCCGGCGCGAATATGAAGGATCGACGCTGCGCGAGAATCTCGGCCTGAAGCGGCCGCCGAACCGGTTCTTCGAAGAAGCGGCTATCCGCAAAGCAGGTTGACGCCGCGATCGAGACGATCGGCAAAAAGGAAACGGGCGCGCCGAGGCGCGCCCGTTCTTTTCAGGTTGCAATGTCAGATGACGAACACCCAGTTGGCGATCAGCATCACCACCACGCCGGCGATCAGCGTCAGGTAAGGCAGCATGCCCGCCTTCTTGACCGAGAGGTCGGCTCCGGCCATGCCGAGATCGGCCAGCATGTGCTCGGGGAACTTGCCGCCGTCCTGGATGTAGTGTCGGAAGCAGAACACCGGGATGATCAAGGCAGCCGTGATCAGGCCGGCCCACAACGCCATCGGGTTCCACACCTTGGCGCCGGCGCCCATGAAGATCGCGTTGACATAGGCGAAGATGGCGCCGATGCCGAGCAGCCAGGTCGGCGCTTTCCAGGGACGGTTGATGTGGCCGTTGTCGATCCGATGGATCCAGCCGGCATTGAGGTTGAGGAAGTTGAAGATGATGTAGCCGCAGTTCGACACGGCGAGAATGAAGAAGAAGCTCGTCGCGTCGGCCGAGGCGATGGCCAGCACGATCAGGTTGAAGCAGAGGTCGGTCCACATCGCCCGCGTCGGCGCGCCATGCTCGTTGACGTGGCTGAGATAACGCGGCAGCCAGCCGTCGACCGAACCCTGGTAGAGCGTGCGTGAGGAGCCGGCCATCGCCGTCATGATGCAGAGCACCAGCGCCAGGATCATCAGCATGACCAGCAGGCTGTGGATCAGCTTGCCGCCGCCGACCATGCCGGCCAGCGCGTCGGCGACGCCCGAGCCGTCGACGATCGGCGTCGCCAGCATGCCGTTCAAGCCGAGCACGCCCTGGAAGGTGAAGGGCACCAGGATGAACAGGAGCATGCAGAGCAAGCCGGAGTAGAAGATCGCCTTGAAGGTATCGGTGCCGGGGTTCTTGAATTCCGACGTGTAGCAGACCGCGGTCTCGAAGCCGTAGGTCGACCATGCTGCGATGAACATGCCGCCGAGCGCCAGCGTCCAGCCGGCAATGTTCCAGGAGCCGGGATCGGGTGCATAGGCGGTGGCCAGCGGCACCAGCGGCGAGAAATTCGCCCAGTCGATCTGGCCGGTGAAGATCGGCACGACGCCGACGATCAGCATCGGGACGATGACCAGCAGGCCGATATATTTCTGCACGTTGGCCGTGCCGAGGATCCCGCGATGCTGGATCGAGAAGATGATCAGCATCAGCACCGCGCCGATGAAGAAGGTGGCGTTGAAGGTGAACGACACCGGGCCAAGCGTGTGGCCCCACAGCGACCATGTGCGGATCGCCGGCGTCGCGGCGGCGGTCACCGCGGCGATCGCATCGGCGGGCGCCGTCCCGGCATGCGCGCCGATATAGGCGACCACTTCCGGCGAGGTCTCGGTGAAGATCGGCACCGGCGCCAGCGCGTTGAGGATGTAGGCGGCCGCGATCGAGCAGCCGAGCGACAGCACCGGCGTCCAGGCGAACCAGTTGCACCATACCGACAGCGGCGCGATGAATTTCGAATAGCGCAGCCAGGCCGTGGCGCCGTAGATCGAGGCGCCGCCCGACTTGTTCGGGAACAGGCCGGCGATCTCCGCATAAGTGAAGGACTGCAGGAAACCCATGATCATGGACACCGTCCAGATCAGGAAGGCGAGCTTTCCGGTCGTGCCGGCAATGCCGCCGATCGAGAACAGGACCAGTGCCGGAACGCCGCTTGCCACCCAGAAGGCGCCGCGCCAGTCGATATGCCTGAGCAGCTTGCTTTCGGCAGGCTGCTCCAGGGCAGTGCTTATCGTGCTCATATCTTGTGTCTTCCCCTTTTTTCTGTTCCCCGCCGGCGACGCTTCGGCTTTTGCGAAGCTTGCTCCCCGGCCATCATGGTCCGACTGTCGTGTTTCCACTCAGTCGTATTTTTTTCTTAAGAGTGAAGATTGATCCGGCGCGCTTTCCCGTCAAGCGTTTTGTGAATGTCATGCACATCACGCTTGCGAAACATGGCTCTTTCCTTCTCCCACAAGGGGAGAAGGGAAGGATTGCCGTTTTCAGGATCGCGGTTTTGTCTTCTGTGGATCGTAATGCGCGAAGGCCACGACGCGCGCGGGCACCCGCTTGGCGTGGCCATCCAACTTGCCGATCTCGACCTCCGTGCCGATCTCGGCATGGGTGACGTCGAGCCTTGCCAGCGCGATAGTCTTGCCGAGCACCGGCGAGCGCATGCCGGAGGTGACGACGCCGATCTGGGCGCGGCCGAGATGGACGCAGTCGCCATGGCCGACCGGGATGTTCGCCTCGATGTCGAGCCCGACGAGCTTGTGCTGCGGGTGTTCCTTGCGCCGGATCAGCGCGTCGCGGCCAATGAAGTCGTCGGCCTTGGTTTTCAGCGGCACGGTGAAACCGATGCCGGCCTCGAACGGATCGGTCTGGTCGGAGAATTCGTAACCGGCGAAGATCAGTCCCGCCTCGATGCGCACCATGTCGAGCGCCTGCAGGCCCATCGGCTTCAGCCCGTGCGGTTGGCCGGCTTCCCAGACGGCGTCGAATACTTTTTCGGCGTCGCGCGGATGGCACCAGATCTCATAGCCGAGCTCGCCGGTGTAGCCGGTGCGTGAGACCACGACCGGCACGCCGTTGCCGCCGCCGATGCGCGCGACCGCGAAGCGGAACCATTCGAGCTCGCCGATCGAGGGCTGCACCGGCGAGGTCCAGACCACTTCCTTCAAGATGTCGCGGCTCTTCGGTCCTTGCACGGCGATGTTGTGCATCTGGTCGGTAGAGGAGCGGACCAGCACGTTGAGGCCGAGCTTTTTCGCTGTCTCGCGCAGCCATTCTCCGGAAAAATCGTCGCCGCCGACCCAGCGGAAATTGTCCTTGCCGAGCCTGAGCAGCGTGCCGTCGTCGATCATGCCGCCATGCTCGTAGCACATCGCGGTATAGACCACCTGGCCGACGCCCAGCTTCTTGACGTCGCGGGTTAGCGTGTATTGCAGCAGCGCTTCGGCATCCGGCCCGGTGACCTCGAACTTGCGCAGCGGCGACAGGTCCATGATCACGGCGTCCTGCCGGCAGGCCCAGTATTCGGCGATCGGTCCTTCCTTGGCGAAGGAATTGGCCAGCCAATAGCCCCTGTATTCGACGAAGTCGCGCGTGTGCTTGGCAAAGCTTGAATGAAAGGCTGTCTCGCGGGTCATCTTCGGTTCCGAGTCGGGCTTCATGCGTCTGGCGATCGCTCGCGAGAATTTGTGCTGGCCGGAATAGGTCCGCACATGGATGTCGGTCAGGTCCCAGCCATTGGCGGGCGTGGTGTCGTCGGGGCAGGCCGAGGACACGCAGACGATGTCGGTCAGCGCGCGCAAGAGCACATAGTCGCCCGGCCGCGACCACGGCTCGTCCGACACCATCACGCCATGCGCGTCGATCGCCGTGTTGAAGAAGAAGTTGATCGCCATCCAACCCGCGCGGGGATTTACGCCCTTGTCGGAAAGCGCCTTGTTGAAATTCTCCGAGCAGTTGGTGTGGCCGGGATAGCCGATGTCGTCGTAATATTTGGCGGCACAGGCGAGCGCGAAGGCGTCGTGCCGGCCGCACGTGTCCTGCACCACCTCGACCAGCGGCTCCATGTCCTGGTCGTAATATTTCGAATGCAGGCCTGGCATCGGATAGGCGGAGCCCATCAGCGTGCGGGTCGTCGTCACGTCGAGCGGCAGATCACGCCCCTTGTCCAGCTTGCGCGCCGAAAAACACTGGAAGTCGGTGCATTGCCGGCCATCGACATCGATGATCTGCAGATAGTCGCCGGCCTTGACGAAATAGGATTCAGCGGTCGCGGATTTCACCTGAAGATCGAGCACCGGATCGGCGAGCGGATCAGGAAGCTGCCCTCTTGTCTTCAGCCGGATCGTGGCGCGGCGCACCAGGACGGTCAGCGGCGTCGCCGTGTTATGGCCGTCGACCAGCATCGGTCCGCCCAGTGCCGCGATCAGCAGCGCGCCGTCGCGCTGCACGGAAAAGCTCTGCTCGGTGCCGGCCGGCGTGGCGCCGCCGAACACGCGCACGGCCTTCGGCTGGTCGAGCTGAACCTTGCGGCGCTCGAGGCTGAGACGCAGCGCCGAGAGGCTGTCGTCGCCTTCGGCGAGCAGCGCCTTGATGCCGGCGGCATTGCTGTTCGAGCGCTCGCCGAAAATGCCGGGATCGGTCGCCCGGGATGTGTCCCAGGCCAGCAATTCGCAAGGCTGGCCGCCCTCGACATTGGTCACGCTGACGCTGTCGCCCGCCTCGACGTCGATCAGCACCGCGCCATTGCCCTGCACGGTATAGCGTTCCAGGCCCGGCGGCAGCGCGATCTCGCCGGGCCTCAGGATCAGGCTGGGCTTGGGCGGTCCGGACAGGACGGCGGGGTAGGGCGACTGGCTCATCTCAACCCTCCTCCGAGCGAGAAACAAGTTTGCCTGTGTGTAAACTTATTTTAGCAGCAAGAATAGCAGGGGGAATGCGTTTGGCAAGCACCAGCTCCCCCTTCTCCCTTGTGGGAGAAGGTGTCGCCGCAGGCGACGGATGAGGGGTGCTCCAGATGCCACCAGCGTCTCACTCCGCTGGAACACCCCTCAACCGTCTCGGCGCTGCGCGCCGATCCACCTTCTCCGACAAAGGGAGAAGGAGATGGCGCGCGCCTTTACGCCAGTTCCTCGGAGTGGCTGATCGTGACGCCATACTCTGCGGCCGAGTCCAGAACCGTGTGCCACAGGCTTTCCGCAAAAGTCGCGAACACCAGCAAATTGAATACAGCCTGTCCGTTGCGGTCTTCGCCGCGCCAGAGCGTGATGCTGGTGTGGTCCACCGACGTCGCGGCCGCCGCGCCCGCGCCAAACACATCGGGATGCAAATCAATCGACGACAGCTTGGCGAGCGTCGCGCGCGCCTTGTCGCCGGAGACGCTGATCAGCGCCCGCGCATGCGATTGATCGGAAAGCGAAGCCGATCCGGCAAAGACAGGCGCAAGCATCTCCATCGTGTGTTTGCCGCCTTTGGACAGCACGAGGAACTGGTCCGGTCCCGACCAGATCAGCATCGCGTCGGTCGCGTCGACCGCCTTGGGCGTTTCCGGCGCGGCGACACCGAAACGCGCCTTCGCGGCCTTGGCCATGTCGCCGGCCTTGCCGCGCCGCGCCATCACCTGGATGAGGTCGAAATTGCGGATCTCGGCCAGCGCCACGCCGGCGTCGCCCTGCGCGCCGTAAGGGCCGGCGACCAGCGCGCGGTCGAGCGGGCTGCGGACGTTCCAGGAAAAATCAGCCACGCTGGCGCCCTCCATCCGGATCGTAGAAGACGGAATTGCAGAGCTCGACATCGTAGTCCTCGCCGCGCAGCGGATCATGCGCGCGCACGATCTCGCCGATGCGTTCGCGGCCGCGCTCGACAAGGCCGAGGCCGATCCACTGGTCGAGCACCGGCGAGAAGCAGACCGAGGTGATATAGCCCTGATCGTTGTCCGGCCCGGGTGTCTCGCCCTTGGGAATGATGTGCGCGCCGGAGCGCAGGCGCCGCGCCTTGTCGGTCGGCTTGATGCCGACGACCACCTGCCGGTTCACTGCTGCCAGCGCCTCGCGGCCGGCCATGACGCGGCCGATGAAATCCTTCTTGGTCGACATCATCTTGCCGAGGCCGAGATCGGCTGCCGTCGTCGTGCCGTTGAGCTCCGGCCCGGCGACATGGCCCTTTTCGATGCGCATCACACCAAGCGCTTCCGTCCCGTAAGGCGTCACGCCGAACGGTTTTCCCGCAATCATCAGGTTGCGCGCCATCGCCTCGCCGTAGCGCGCCGGCACCGAAATTTCGAACGCCATCTCGCCGGAGAAGGAGATGCGGAACAGCCTTGCCTTGATGCCGCCGCGCAAGCCGACTTCGCGCGCGCCCATGAACGGAAAACCTTCGTTCGACAGGTCTTCGGCCGGGTCGACGATCTCTTTCAAGAGGTCGCGGGTCTTCGGCCCGGCGATCGAGAACTGCGCCCACTGGTCCGATACGGAGGTCAACTGCACGTCGAGTTCGGGGAACAGCACCTGGCGGCAGAATTCGAGATGCTGCATCACCAGCCCGGCCTTGGCCGTCGTGGTGGTGAGGAAATAATGGTCCTCGGCCAGACGCGAGGTCGTGCCGTCGTCATAGACGATGCCGTCCTCGCGCAGCATCAGCCCGTAGCGCGCCTTGCCGATGGCAAGGCTGGAGAAGGCGTTGATGTAGACGCGGTCGAGGAAGGCGCCGGCATCAGGCCCGTGCACGTCGATCTTGCCGAGCGTCGAGACATCGCAGAAGCCGACACCTGAGCGCACCGCCTTGACCTCGCGGGTGACCGATTCCAGCCAGTCCTTCTCGCCGGCGCGCGGATACCATTGGGCGCGCTTCCAGAGGCCGGTGTCGACGAAGACGGCGCCCTGTTCGGCCGCCCAGTGATGCGACGGCGTCAGCCGCGTCGCATGGAAATTCTCGTCGCGGTGATGCCCGGCGAAGGCGCCGATGGCGACGGGCACATAAGGCGGCCGGTAGATTGTCGTGCCCGTCTCCGGGATAGACTTGCCGCTGACCGCCGCCATGATGGCGAGGCCGGCGACATTCGAGGTCTTGCCCTGGTCGGTCGCCATGCCGAGCGTCGTGTAGCGCTTCAAATGCTCGACTGATTCGAAACCTTCGCGCTGCGCCAGCTCGACATCGGAAGCGGTGACGTCATGCTGCTGGTCGACAAAAGCCTTACCCTTGCCGGCGACGTGCCAGAGCGGCGTCAGCGAGAAAGCCGCATCGTCGGCAACCGGCATCGATCCGGCATTGCCGCTGCGGCCGGCGTCGCGTGCCGCGGCGGCGCCAGCTTCGAACCCTTCACGCAAGCAGGCGCCAAGACCGAAGGCGCCATTGGCAGCGCCCGCCGCCACCATGCCGGGCGGCGCGCCGTCCGGGACGAAGGCGGCAATGTCGTCACGCCATTTCGGCCGGCCGCGATGGTAGGAGGTGAGGCCGACCGCTGGATTCCAGCCGCCGGAGACGGCAAGACCATCAGCTTCAACCTCGGCGCGCGCGCCACCGGTCAGCGAGACGGAAATCTTGCGCACGCCGCCTTTGCCGCCGTCGACGCCGGCAACGGAGCCGTGCAGCACAGGGAAGCCGCCCTTGCTGGCCAGCGAGCGATGAGCCTGCGAAACGTCCGGCCGCGCATCGATCACGGCGGCCACTTGCAGCCCGGCGGCGATCGCCGTTTCGGCCGTGCGCCAGCCATCCTCATTGTTGGTGAAGAGCGCGATGCGTCTCGCCGGCGTGGCCGCGTAGCGGTTGATGTAGCTGCGCATGGCGGACGCCATCATCACGCCCGGCGTATCGTTGCCGGCAAAGACGATGGGACGCTCGATCGCGCCGGCCGCGACGACACAGCGCTTGGCGACGATGCGCCACAGCCGCTGGCGCACCTGATGCTCCGGCGGTACGGGCAGATGGTCGTTGACGCGCTCGATCGCGCCATAGGTGCCGCCGTCATAGACGCCGAACAGCGTCGTGCGCGTCATGATGCGCACATCGGGCATCGCCGAAAGCTCGGCGACCGTGCGCGCGATCCATTCGGATGCCAGCAGACCGTCGATCGTTCCGCCATCGGCGAGCAGGCGTCCGCCAAGGACGAAATCCTCCTCGCACAGGATGACGCGCGCGCCGCTGCGTCCCGCGGCAAGGGCTGCCGCCAGGCCAGCCGGACCGGAACCTGCGATCACCACGTCGCAATGCGCCCAGGCCTTGTCATAGTGGTCCGGGTCGGAAACGCCCGCCGCGCGGCCGAGGCCGGCGGCGCGGCGGATCGCCGGCTCGTATATCGCTTCCCAGAACTTCGCCGGCCACATGAAGGTCTTGTAGTAGAAGCCGGCGACGAAGATCGGCGCGAACAGCTGGTTGACCGACATGACGTCGAAATTGAGCGATGGCCAGCGGTTCTGGCTGGCGGCTTCGAGGCCCTCATAGAGTTCGGCCGTGGTTGCCTTGGTGTTGGGCTCGCGCCTCGCGCCGCTGCGCAATTCGACCAGCGCGTTGGGCTCTTCCGAGCCGGCGGTCAGGATGCCGCGCGGGCGGTGATATTTGAACGAACGACCGACGAGCTTGACGCCATTGGCGATCAGCGCGGACGCCAGCGTATCGCCCTTGAAGCCCGAGAACGTCTTGCCGTCGAAGCGGAAATTGAGCGCGGCCGACCGGTCGATGAGGCCGCCATTGCTCAGCCGGTTTGCCTGGTTGCCGCGCATCACGCACCAACCTTGGCGGCGCCGGCGCCGGCGCCGGCCGCCGGCTCGACGGCCGAAATCTCATGCGTCAGCGTGTTGCGGGTGACCTTCAGCCACGCCCGGCAGCCGCCGCCATGGTACCAGTGCTCGCTCATCACGCCGGCGATATTGTCGCGCAGATAGACGTAATCGTAGACCGCGTCTTGGCCGGCATCGGCCGCCGGCCGTTGCGGCTTGGCGTCGCCGAGATAGGTGAACTCGCCGAGTTCGCGTTCGCCGCAGAAGGGACAGACTATGCGCATGGTCGGGTCTTCAATGGAGGTTCGGTTGGGCGCCCTGGCCCTTTTCGTCGATCATGGCGCCGCGCTGGAAGCGGTCGAGGCGGAAGAGCGCGGCTTCCTTGTGCGATTGATCGCGGGCGATGAGATGGGCAAAGACGAAGCCCGAGCCCGGCGTCGCCTTGAAGCCGCCATAGCACCAGCCGGCATTGATGTAGAGGCCGTCGATGGGACTCTTGTCGATGATCGGCGAACCGTCCATCGACATGTCCATGATGCCGCCCCACTGGCGCAGGAGCCGCACGCGGCCGATCATCGGGATCAGCGCCATGCCGCCCTCGCAGACATCCTCCACCACCGGCAGGTTGCCGCGCTGGGCGTAGGAATTGTAGCCGTCGATATCGCCGCCGAAGACCAGTCCGCCCTTGTCGGACTGGCTCACGTAGAAATGACCGGCGCCGAAGGTCATGACATTGGGCAAGAGCGGCTTGATCGCTTCGGAGACGAAAGCCTGCAGCACATGGCTTTCGATCGGCAGGCGCAGGCCGGCCATAGCCGCGACGCGTGACGAGGAACCCGCCACCGCCATGCCAACCTTGCCGGCGCCGATCTTGCCGCGCGACGTCTCGACGCCGGTCACCTTACCGTTGGCGTCGCGCATGAAGCCTGTGACCTCGCAATTCTGGATGATGTCGACGCCGAGTTCGCTCGCCGCATGCGCGTAGCCCCAGACCACGGCGTCATGCCGCGCCGTGCCGCCGCGCCGCTGCAGCAGGCCGCCTTGCACGGGAAAGCGAGCATTGTCGAAATTCAGGAATGGCAGCATTTTCCTGAGCGCCGCCTGGTCGAGCAGCTCTGCGTCGATGCCGTTGATGCGCATGGTGTTGCCGCGCCGGGCGAAGGCGTCGCGCTGCGCGTCGGAATGGTAGAGGTTGAGCACGCCGCGCTGGCTGACCATCGCGTTGTAGTTCAAGTCCTGCTCCATCTTCTCCCACAGCTTCATCGACAATTCGTAGAAGCCGGTGTTGCCGGGCAGGCCGTAATTGGAGCGGATGATGGTGGTGTTGCGGCCGGCATTGCCGGAGCCGATCCACCCTTTTTCGAGCACTGCGACGTTGCGGATGCCGAACTCGTTGGCGAGGAACCAGGCGGTGGCGAGCCCGTGGCCGCCGCCGCCGATGATGATCACGTCATAACGGTCCTTGGGCGCTGCGTCGCGCCAGGTCGGCTGCCAGGTCTTGTGGCCGGAAAGAGCGGCGCGGGCGAGCGAGAAGATCGAATATTTCATTGCGTCATTCCGAGGCCGCTCACCCGTAACGCTGGATTTCAGATATCCAGCGTGTGGTCGCGCTCCCACTGCGTGAAGTGCGAAGCATAGGAATTCCATTCCTGCTGCTTCAGCTTTAGATATGCCGACGAAAATTCCTCACCCAGCGCCGTCTTCAACGATTTGTCGCTGTCGAACTCGCGCAGCGCATCGAGCAGGTTGAGCGGCAGTTTCGGCGCGTCCGTCACCGTATGACCGAACTGGTACATGTCGATGTCGTAGCGCTTGCCGGGGTCGGCCTTCGAGCGGATGCCGTCGAGGCCGGCGGCGATGATCACCGCCTGCAGGAGATAGGGGTTGGCGGCGCCATCCGGCAGGCGCAGTTCGAAGCGCCCGGGGCCGGGCACGCGCACCATGTGGGTGCGGTTGTTGCCCGTCCAGGTCACCGTGTTCGGCGCCCAGGTCGCGCCCGAAATGGTGCGCGGCGCGTTGATGCGCTTGTAGGAATTCACCGTCGGGTTGGTGATCGCGGCAAGCGCGGAGGCATGCTTCATGATGCCGCCGAGGAAGTTCCTGCCCTTGGCGGATAGGCCGAGCTCTTCCGAATTGTCGGCAAAGACATTGGTCTTGCCGGTCTCGTCCCACACCGAGATGTGCGCATGGCAGCCATTGCCGGTCAGGCCCTGGAAGGGCTTGGGCATGAACGTCGCGCGCAAGCCGTGCTTTTCCGCGATCGACTTGACCATGAACTTGAAGAAGGAATGCTTGTCGGCGGTCGCCAGCGCATGGTCGAAGTTCCAGTTCATCTCGAACTGGCCGTTGGCGTCCTCATGGTCGTTCTGGTAGGGCCCCCAGCCCAGCGCCAGCATGTGGTCGCAGATCTCGGCGATGACGTCGTAGCGGCGCATCACCGCCTGCTGGTCGTAGCAGGGTTTCGAGGCTGTGTCGTATTCGTCGGAGATCGCCTTGCCGTCGGGCGAGATCAGGAAGAACTCGGCCTCGACGCCGGTCTTGACATGCATGCCGTCGCGGGCGGCCTCCTCGATCACCCGCTTGAGCGTGTTGCGTGGCGCCTGGTCGACGAGCTTGTCGTCCATCACGCAGGTTGCCGCCACCCAGGCGACGTCCTTCTTCCAGGGCAATTGGATGACCGAATCCGAATCCGGCACCGCCAGCATGTCCGGATGCGCCGGCGTCAGGTCGAGCCAGGTCGCGAAGCCGGCGAAGCCCGCACCGTCCTTCTGCATGTCGGCGATCGCCTGCGCCGGCACCAGCTTGGCGCGCTGCCCGCTGAACAGGTCGGTGTAGGAGATCATGAAATATTTGACGCCGTTTTCCTTGGCGAATGCGGCGAGATCGTTCCCCATTATAGTTCCTCGCTTATGTGGTCTTGGAAGTCTGTCTTAGAAGCCGTTCTTCCCCGGTATCCAGTTGGTGCCGGCCAAAGGCACCCCAGCCATCGCGGCGGCTTCGATCGAGAGCGCGACGAGATCCTCGGGCTCTAGATTGTGCAGGCTGTTCTTGCCGCAGGCGCGGGCAATCGTTTGCGCCTCCAGCGTCATCACCTTAAGGTAGTTCGCCAGCCGCCGTCCGGCCGCGATCGGGTCGACCCGCTTCATCAGCTCGGGGTCCTGCGTGGTGATGCCGGCCGGGTCGCGGCCCTCATGCCAATCGTCATAGGCGCCGGCCGTGGTGCCGAGCGCATTATACTCCGCCTCCCAGCGCGGATCGTTGTCGCCCAGCGCGACGAGCGCGGCCGTGCCGATCGACACCGCGTCGACGCCGAGCGCCAGCGCCTTGGCGACATCGGCGCCGTTGCGGATGCCGCCGGAGACGATCAACTGCACCTTGCGGTGCATGCCGAGGTCCTGCAGCGCCTGCACCGCCGGCCTGATGCAGGCAAGCGTCGGCTGGCCGACATTCTCGATGAACACTTCCTGGGTGGCGGCGGTGCCTCCCTGCATGCCGTCGACCACGACGACGTCGGCGCCGGCCTTCACCGCGAGCGCGGTGTCGTAATAGGGCCGAGCACCGCCGACCTTGACGTAGATCGGCTTTTCCCAGTCAGTGATCTCGCGCAGCTCGAGGATCTTGATCTCGAGATCGTCCGGCCCGGTCCAGTCGGGATGGCGAGAGGCCGAGCGCTGGTCGATGCCCTTGGGCAGCGTGCGCATCTCGGCGACGCGGTCGGAAATCTTCTGTCCCAGCAGCATGCCGCCGCCGCCGGGCTTGGCGCCCTGGCCGACGACCACTTCGATCGCGTCGGCGCGGCGCAGGTCGCGCGGATTCATGCCGTAGCGCGAGGGCAGGTACTGATAGACCAGCGTCTTCGAATGGCCGCGCTCTTCTTCGGTCATGCCGCCGTCGCCGGTCGTGGTCGAGGTGCCGGAAAGCGTGGCGCCGCGTCCGAGCGCCTCCTTGGCCGGGCCGGAGAGCGAGCCGAAGCTCATGCCGGCAATGGTGATCGGGATCTTCAGCTCGATCGGCTTTTTGGCGTGGCGCGAGCCCAGCACCACATTCGTGTCGCAGCGCTCGCGGTACCCTTCGAGCGGATAGCGCGAGATCGAGGCGCCGAGGAACAGGAGGTCGTCAAAATGCGGCAGCTTGCGCTTGGCGCCGGCGCCGCGGATGTCATAGATGCCGGTCGCCGCCGCGCGGCGGATTTCGGACAGCGTGTAGTCGTCGAAGGTCGCGGATTTGCGCGGCGTCGTGGGAGGATTGTGATAGGCCATTTCTGTCCTCAATACGCGTCGGCGTTGTCGATGTTGAAATTGTAGAGTTTGCGGGCCGAACCGTAGCGCTTGAACTCCGACGCCTTGACGCCGGTGACGCCGGCCTTGTCGAGCAGGCCCTGCAGCAATTCGATATGCTCGGGCCGCATTTCCTTGGCGATGCAGTCGGCGCCGAGGCTCTCGACCTTGCCGCGCACGAAGAGCCGCGCCTCGTAGATGGAATCGCCCAGCGCGTCGCCGGCATCGCCCAGCACCACGAGATTCCCGGACTGCGCCATGAAGGCCGACATGTGGCCGATATTGCCGTGCACGACGATATCGATGCCCTTCATCGAGATGCCGCAGCGCGACGAGGCATTGCCTTCGATGACGAGCAGCCCGCCGCGGCCGGTGGCGCCGGCATATTGGCTGGCATCGCCCTTGATGACAATCGAGCCCGACATCATGTTCTCGCCGACGCCGGGGCCTGCCGAGCCATGCACGGTGATCGTCGCGCCGTCATTCATGCCGGCGCAGTAATAGCCGACGCTGCCGCGCACATTGATCGAGACCGGCTGGTCGACGCCGACGGCGACCGAATGACTGCCCTTCGGGTTGAGCACCTCCCAGGCGGTCTCGTTCGAGCCGGGCGTGAGCTGGTGCAGCGCCTGGTTCAATTCGCGCAGCGACTGTTCGGACAGGTCGAAGACGCGTGATGCCTGACTGTGGGCATGGCCTTGCTCGCGCTCGACCTTCGACATTGGGGTTGCCGGCATTAGCTCAATGCTCCCAGAAATAAACGGTTGCGGGCTCGGGCTCCCAGACTCGCGCATTATCGATGCCGGGCAGCTTGGTCAGCGCGCGATATTCCGAACCGAAGGCGACATACTGGTCGGTCTCGGCCATCACGGCCGGCTTGCAGGCGATCGGATCGCGCACCACGCCGAAGCCGTTCTTGGTGCCGACGACGAAGGTGAAGAAGCCGTCGAGGTCGGAGAGCGTGCCTTCCAGCGCCTCGCCGAGATTCTTGCCATGCGCCATCCGGTTGGAGAGATAGGCTGCCGCCACTTCGGTGTCGTTCTCGGTCTCGAAGGTCATGCCGTCGCGGATCAGCTCGCGCCGCACATTGTTGTGGTTGGAGAGCGAGCCATTGTGCACCAGGCACTGGTCGGCGCCGGTCGAGAAGGGGTGCGCGCCCATCGTGGTGACAGCCGATTCCGTCGCCATGCGGGTATGGCCGATGCCATGCGTGCCGGTCATGGCGCGCACGCCGAAGCGGTCGACGACGGCTTCGGGCAGGCCGACTTCCTTGTAGATCTCCACTGCCTCGCCGGCGCCCATGATGCGGATGTCGGGCCGCAGCGTCTGCAGCGCCTCGCGCGCGGCGTCTACCTTGTCCGGCGTGGTCCGGATCACCGCATGCGTGGACTTGACCGCGACGCTGACCGGCGCGCCGATCGCCTTGGCAAGTTCGGCGTCGAGGCCGCGGAAATCGCGATCGGGCTTCGGCGACTGCACGGTGATCTTGGCTTCATTGCCGGTGGCCGCGCCGTAGATGGCGATGCCGGCGCTGTCCGGTCCGCGGTCGCTGAGCGACACCAGCATCTCCGACAGCATGGCGCCGAGCTTCGGCTCCAGCGCCTTGTCCTTCAAGAAAAGTCCGACGATTCCGCACATGCCAGCCTCCGACGTTTTTTGGCTCTCAGATGATGTACCCAATGAGTGAGCCGAATTCAATTGGTATGAAAAAAATTTTCCTGTGGTTACAAATTTGACGGCGCATTGCCCTCGGCACTATCGCCGTCCGGGCGCGCCTTGTGAACCCAGATCGCATGGCGGATGCGCGCGATCCTGTAGGCGTCGAGGATCGAGAAGGCATAGATCAGGAAACCGCCGGCATGGCGGCCGATGAAGCTGGCGTCGGCCGGCGCCAGCTTGGTCGTTATCCAGCCAAGGATCACCATGAAGAACAGGAATTGCAACCCGCGCGCCGGCACGCCGAGCATGACATGGCCGCTTGCCGGCAAGACCATCGCCGCGCCGAGCACGAGATAGGGATTTATCGGAGCAGGGGTTGCGGTTCCGTCGCTCATGCGGCCCGCCTTTCGCGCCGGTTGATGGCTTGGCGAAGCGTCGAGGCCGCTTCGAGCAACCGCTCGATCAAGGCGGGATCGATCCTGGCATCGCCGAACGCGGCCTGCCGGAACACGCCATAGCGCGCGCGCTCGGCCTCGGCCAGCAGCCACACGATGCGCACGCCCTTTGGCGTGATCAGCAATTCCTTGGCGCGGCTTTCGGCGAAGATGTCTGTATGCGCGGCGATCAGATCCTGCGGGAAGGCGACGCCTCTGCGGTCCGTCTTCAGCACCGCGTCGGCGGGAAAGCCGAGCACCTTCGGCAGCGTGTACTCAAGATGGTCGAAATTGGAGAATGTCGTCGCCGAATTCGGCCGCATCATCATGTCGAAGACACCGGGCACCGCGACCGGCTCGGTGATCGAAACGCTAAGCCAGCGCGTCGGCAGCTTTCGTGTCGCCAGCGTGTCGACAATGGTCCGCAGCTGAACGCGCTGACCGTTCCAGGAGCCGGCCCAGGTGACGACGCCGGCCGTGCCGTCGGAAATGTCGGTGGCGTCGGCAACGACGCTGCGGACGCCCGCCATGTCGGCGGCCAAAGCCGCCTTCGCCCTGTTGCGGCCCGCCCGCGCCAGCCAGGCAATATGGCCGGCGACCCCTAATGCGATCGCCCCGGCAAGCAGTACTGACGTTAGTTCCGACATTTCGATACGCCATGGCCCGCCGTGAACAGGCGGGCCCTTACTCCACTCAATAACCCTGCGGCTTCGGCCACGGCATGGAGAACTGGTCGCCGCGCCGCACGAACTTGTAGCGGTAGAAGTGGAACCAAAGCGAGATCAAGAAATAGAAAACCGTCATCGCGATCAGCTGCGAGCCGAAGCCGAGGAAGATGGCAAAGAACGTCACCATGCACAGGCAGAACAGGACGATCGCCGGCAGCGGATGGAAGGGGTGCGTGTAGCCGCGGCGGATCGTGCCAAGCGGCCATTTCCGGCGGAACATCATGATGTTGATGCTCATGAAGGTGTATTGCAGCACGCCCGACAGGATCGAGAAGGTGATCGCCTGGTTGAGGTCGGCGATGAAGGCGAAGGCCAGCGCGATCGGCAGCAGGAACAGGATCGAACGATAGGGCGTGCGATACTTCGGATGCACCGCCGAGAACCAGCTTGGCAGATAGCGGTCGCGGCCGAGCGAGAACCAGGCGCGCGCCGCGTCGTTGATGCAGCCATTGGCCGAGGCAAGCGCTGCCAGCAGCGTCGCGATGAACAGCAGGTTTTCCAGCACCGGGCTGCCGGTCAATTTGCCGGCGTCCCACAGCGGGTAATAGGTGATGCCGAGATATTCCCAGGGCATCAGCGAGGCGCAGACGTACCAGGTCATCGCGGCGGCGATCAAAAGCGTGATCATGCCGGCCATGGTGCCGTAAGGCAGGGAGCGCGCTGGCGAGCGCACTTCCTCGGCGGCCTGGGTCGTGCCCTCGATGCCGAGATAATACCAGATGCCGAACTGGAAGGCGGCAATGACGCCGATCCAGCCATAGGGCAGCGCATTGGCGGGAGTGACCAGCTCGTTGAGCTTCAGCACCGCGCCTTGCGTCCACGGACTGACGGAGAAGAACAGGATGACGATCGAGACATAGGCGATCGCGGTGATGACGAAATTGACGTTGAGCGTCATCAGCACGCCGCGATAATTGAGCCAGGCGAGCACCACGATGGTGGCGGCGATGAAGGAATTGTGCGTCAGCCCTTCGACGCCGGCCTTGGCGACGATGGTGTCGCCGAGCAGGATCGCGTCCGACACTTCGAGCATGGTGTAGGCGAACACCAGGAACAGCGCCACGTTGAAGGCCATCAGCGGCCCGACGATGTGCTTGGCCTGCGCGTATTGGCCGCCGGCGGCGGCGACGGTGGATGTCACCTCCGAGTCGATCATGGCGACCGATGTGTAGAGCAGCCCGACGACCCAGCACACGATCAGCGCCGCGAGCGCGCCGCCCTTGTCGGCGGAGAAATTCCAGCCGGTGAACTCGCCGACCAGCACGATGCCGACGCCCAGCGCCCACACGTGCGCCGGGCCGAGCACCCGGAGCAGCGAGACCCTGTCGCCATGGATTGTCGTTGTTTGTCCCGTCTCAACCGCGGCCGTCATGTCAGTCCCCACTCAGATCCGGTGTTTTTCGGAAACGGCCTCAAGCTCGCCTTCGCGCGAGGATGTCAGCACGGCCTCGGAATAGGTCGTGTCGACCTTGAACCAGTCGTAGAGCATCCATGCCGCAAGCACGACCGAGATGGCCCAGCAAACGTAAGACAGTCCCATCCACATGATGTTTTCCCCAGGCTCTTTTGTCGTCAAAAGACTCTTTGTCGTCGAAAGTCTCTTTTGTCGTCGAAATCTATTTCTTGTCGAACTTCTCGTTGATGACCTCGCGATATTCCTTGTCGGAGGCGCGGAACAGGAAGACGAAATAGGCGATCAGCACGATCGCCATGATGATCAGCGTCGGCCAGTCGATGATGTAGTGGAAGCGGTTCTGGATGATGTCGTGCGCCGTCTCCGGCGTGTAGCCGAGCTTCTCCCAGATCGAGGCCATGGTGGCGTTCTGGCCGAGCGCGTCCCAGGTCTTGGCGTCGAGCGGGTCGATCGACTTCGCCGCTCCGGCGAGGCCGAGCTTCAGCGGCAGCCAGAGCGCCACGAAAATGGCGACCACAACGACCGCGATGTCGAGGATCTGTCCGGCCTTGTTCTGCTCCGGCGGGATATAGCGGGCCATGGTTTCTCCCTCAGGATTGACGGTTGCGGGCGGCGTCGGCGTTCTTGATGTCGAGCCCGTAGATGAAGTCCTTGTCTTCCTTGTAGTGGTTGAGCATGGCGAGGATGGCGGCGGTGTTGAAGATCAGCACTGCGGCGGCCGCGATCGCCACCACGAGCTTGATCCCGCCATGCGGAATATGTGGCCATGTCATCAGGAGGACGAAGAGGATCGTCGCCCAAAGGCAGACGATCAGGAGCATGGAACCACGCACGTCGGAGCGGTACAGCGCTTCGATGCGCTGCTGCAGGTCGGACATCGGTTTTCCCCTTCTGGCGACGTCCGGCCCCGAAATCGACCGGGCGTCCACTCTTTCAACAGAGTGAAATTTTTTTCATAAGTTCCGCCCGAATTCCGAGATTGTCAAGCCGGATTTACGCATCGTGAACCATTTGTCCCCGGGCAAGAAATTTGCCTGACAATGAAATTATTTGCTTCAAGGGGATTGCAGGGCTTCGCCGTTTGCGGTCAATATTCGCGCAAGCTCCGCCACCAAGCAGGAGCAGGGAACAGCAACCGCTTAAAGCGACCTAGATTGCACGGAGGACGATCGGATGACGGCATCCTGGAGATTCTCGACCCTGGCGGACCGCCACCGCGCGCTCGGCTCGAAACTCGAGGACTGGAGCGGCATGGGCACCGCCTGGACCTACGACAAGGACGCCGACGAGGAATATATCGCGATCCGCACCAAGGCCGGGCTGATGGACGTCTCCGGCCTGAAGAAGGTCCACATCACCGGGCCGCATGCCTCGCATTTGATCGATCTCGCCACGACGCGCGACGTGGAGAAGATCTATCCCGGCAAGTCGGCCTATGCCTGCATGCTGAACGAGGCCGGAAAATTCACCGACGACTGCATCCTCTACCGCATCAGCCCGAATTCCTGGATGGTCGTGCACGGCTCGGGCACCGGCCACGAGGAACTGCAGCGGGCGGCGATGGGCCGCGATGTCTCGCTGCGTTTCGACGACAATCTGCATGATCTTTCGCTGCAAGGCCCGACCGCGGTCGACTATCTCGCCAAGCATGTGCCGGGCATTCGCGACCTCAACTACTTCCATCACATGCAGACGCAGCTCTTCGGATTCCCGGTGATGATTTCGCGCACCGGCTACACCGGCGAGCGCGGCTACGAGGTCTTCTGCCGCGGCCAGGATGCCGGCACGATCTGGGACAGGATCCTCGAGGAGGGCAAGAGCGCCGGGATCATTCCTTGCCGCTTCACCACGCTCGACATGCTGCGCGTCGAGAGCTACCTGCTGTTTTATCCCTACGACAATTCCCAGAAATATCCGTTCGAGAACGAAGGCCCCGGCGACACGCTGTGGGAGCTCGGCCTCGACTTCACCGTCAGCCCCGGCAAGACCGGCTTCCGCGGCGCTGAGGAGCACTACCGCCTGAAGGGCAAGGAGCGCTTCAAGATCTACGGCGTGCTGCTCGACGGCAAGGAGCCGGCGGATGAAGGCGCGCCCGTCTATCGCGACGGCAAAAAGGTCGGCGTGGTGACCTGCGCAATGTATTCGCCGCTGGTCGAGAAATCGATGGGCATCGCCCGTCTCGACGTCGACTGCGCGGTCAAGGACACCAAGCTCGAGATCCGCAACAGGAGCGGCGCGATCAAGGCGACGGCGCAGCCCTTGCCGTTCGACGATCCGAAGAAGACCAAGCGCACCGCCAAGGGCTGAGGCATCAACGACGGGGGAGGGAATTCGAGGCACCAGAGCATGATCCCGAAAAGTGGGAACCGGTTTTCGGAAAAGATCATGCTCCAACTGATCTAGAGAGAATGGCAGCCAAGACGATCATCAGCCGGCCCATTTACGGAACCTTGTCTCCACAGCCCGGCAAGCATCATCTTTTCATCGCCGACGCCGAAGGCGCGCTGGCGATCACCGACATGGCCGGCAAGGCTCCGTCCGGCTTTTTCGACAGCGCGGAAATCGTCTTCATTCCGGGACCGGAGGGCAAGCATGTCGCGGCCCTCGAAGCGCTGAAGCCCGCGCAACTCCATACTGCACCTTCCTTCGCCAGCCTGCTGCCGCGGCTGAGACAAACGCTGACCAACGCCCATATGGGGTTGCGCCTCTATCTCACTGGAACCGAGGGCCTGATCGGCCAGGCGATGCAGGCCGCGCTCGAAGCCGGCATCGACCACACCTCCATTGAGACCGAGCATCGCGGCTCGCTGGCGCGGCGCATGCAGTGCGTGCACTGCAAGGGCATCACCGAGAATGTGACCACGCAGCCGGCGCTCTGCTCGCATTGCGGCCTGCTGCTTCTGGTGCGCGATCACTATTCGCGGCGCCTCGCCGCCTTCCAGGGGGTGTGCATCAACGCCGAGGATCGCTCCGAGATTCCTCCGATGGAGGAGATCTTCCGATGAGCACCGGCACCACCAAGCTCGACGTCGTCGTCAGCGACGTCGTCCCCGTCAACGATCTGGTCACCCGCTTCCATTTCCGCCGCCGCGACGGCGAGCTGCTGCCGACATTTTCCGGCGGCGCCCATGTCGTGGTCGAGATGCGCGACGGCGACCGCACCCGGCTCAATCCCTATTCGCTGATGGGCTCGCCGCTCGACACGCGCGAATACACGATTTCGATCCGGCGCGACGATGTCGGCCGCGGCGGTTCGCTCTTCATGCACCGGCAGGTCAAGCCCGGCCTGGAGATGGTGATCAGCTATCCGGTCAATTTGTTCTCGCTCGACCTCAGGGCGAAGAAGCATTTGATGCTGGCCGGCGGCATCGGCATCACGCCCTTCATGGCGCAGACGTCGCAGTTGGCGGGCGCCGGCGGCAATTTCGAATTGCACTACACCTGCCGCACAGCGTCGCTTGGCACCTATGCCGATGTCTTGCAGCAGCGCTACGGCAACCGGGTCAGGCTCTATCACGACGACCGCGAGGAACGCATCGATCTCGATAAGCTGTTGTCCTCGCAGCCGCTCGGCACGCATCTCTATGTCTGCGGTCCGGCCGGCATGATCAACTGGGTGCGCGATCGCGCAGCGGCGCTCGGCTGGCCGCCGGAAACCGTGCATTTCGAGCATTTCGCGGCGCCGCAGCCCGGTGCGCCTTTCGACGTGACCTTGGCCGTCAGCGGCAAGACGATCCGCGTCGGCGAGCAGCAGAGCCTGCTCGAGGCCATCGAAGCCGCCGGCGTCGATCCGCCTTATCTCTGCCGCGGCGGCGTCTGCGGCCAGTGCGAGACCAATGTGATCTCCTCCGAGGGCAAGTTCATCCACAACGATCACTGGCTGAGCGAGGAAGACCACCGTTCCGGCTGCAAGATCATGCCTTGCGTCTCGCGCTTCGAGGGCAAGTCGTTGGTCCTGGAAAGATAGGAGGCGGCAATGGGCATCACCTTTCGCAAGGAAACCTTTCGCGACGACTACACCTTCAGGAACAGCCCGGAGCACATCCGGCGCTTTCCGTTCCCGTTTAACGAAGACGCCTACATGTACGCGGTCAACATCGAGCCGCATGTCGTCGGGCCGAAAGGTAGCGTGCTGGAAAACCTGATCGACGTCGACGAGCACTATGTCGCCGAGATGCAGGACCGCGCGCTGGTGCTGGCCGAGGATCCGCTGCGCTGCCAGTCGCTGCCGCATATGACCTTAGCCGGCTGGGACCTGCTCGAGCTTCTGATGGAACAGCAGGCGCTGGGCTATCCCGAGCATTTCACCCTGGAGCGGAACGGCGACCGCTGGCGCTGGATCAACCGTCCGCTCGGCATCGACGACACCTTCACCTTTGGCGACACCTCGACGCTGCCCTATGGTCCGATGGAATACATCACCCGGCAGAGCCAGGGCGACTTCTGCATCCTCGACCAGCGCGACGGCAATCTGTGGATGGATGCCGGCATGGTCACCACCCAGGCCGACTGGTCGCTCGATTTCGACATCGGCATGAACTTCTTCGAATGGCACGCGCCGGTGCCGTTGGCGCATGAGAAGGGCATCTTCACGCGCGCGCTGAAATTCCTCACAAACATCCAGCAGGGCAAGCCGGCCAGGCGCCTCAACTGGACGATGACCATCAATCCGCGCCTCGACACCAGTCCTGAGAATTATCACAAATGGGGTCCGGACCGCGCCACCGTCACGCCCGAGAATGTTGGCGACAAGGTGCATCTGCGCGTCGAATTGCAAAGCTTCTGGCGGCTGCCGCGCTCCAACGGCATCGTCTTCCCGATCCGCTGCTACCTGATCAAGATGGACGAGCTGGTCACGCAGCCGAAATGGGCGCGCCGCCTGCACCGCGTCATCCGCGACCTGCCGGAAGAGCTCGCCACCTACAAGGGTCTGACACGGTACAGGCCGACGCTGGTGGAATGGCTGTCGAAGCTCGACGACGGCAGCCCGACGAGTTCGGGGTTTGGGCCTGATTAGAAGCTGCCAATCTCCCCCCTTGTGGGGGAGATGCCCGGCAGGGCAAAGGGGGGCGCGAAGGAACGCAAACCTTGCCCGTCCAGCCGAAAGACAAACAACATCTGAGATGTTGCGACCGCTATCACCTGATAAGCTGGCGGGACAGCGCTCCCCTCTGTCCTGCCGGACATCTCCCCCACGAGGGGGGAGATCAGCCAATCACCCGGCGCTGTTTTGCGGATAGCAAATAATCGACAAATACCGCATCGGCAGCTGCGTCAGCTCTTCCGGCCCGTGCGGCGCGTCGGCGTCGAAAAACAGGCTGTCGCCCGGCTTCATCGGATAGAGGTTGTTGCCGTGCCGGTAAACGACCTCGCCTTCGAGCATGTAGAGGAACTCCATGCCCGCATGCTGGAAGGTTGGGAAGACGTCCGAATTCTCGGTCAGCGTGATGAGATAGGGCTCGACCACGACGCCGCTGGTGTTGGCGCCAATATGGCCGAGCAGGTTGTACTGATGGCCGGCGCGGGTACCGCGCCGCTCGACATCGACGCCTTCGCCGGCCTTGACGAAGACGGCGCTGTGCTCTTCCTCGAAGCGGCGGAAGAAGGCGGTCACGGGAACGCCCAGCGCCCGCGACAGCGCCTGCAATGTCGTGAGCGACGGCGAAGTGATGCCGTTCTCGATCTTCGACAGCATGCCGAGAGAGATGTCGGTGGCCGCGGCGAGATCGGCGACGGTGATGCCGAGCTTCTTGCGGAAGGCGCGCACCTCATGGCCGATCGCCACTTCCAGCACCTTCTCGCGCGTGTCGCGGATGGCGTGCGGGTTCTGCGTCAGCGGCGTGCGGATCGTGCGCCCGTCCGCCGAAACGCGCTTCGGCGGCACCTTGCCTTTCGGTGCCGCATCGGTGGACCTGGTACCGGAATTCTTGTTCGCCATGTCGCCCCCGACTCTCGCGGATTTATTTCACTCAAGGTGAACATATTCGGTGGCGATACAGAAGCGCAACCGCGACGGCAAGCCATTGTGTGTCGCAGGGCTCGATTGCTTCAACGCGACCGCCGCCGCGTTTGCGCGGAAAAACCGTTTCACGCAAAGCGCGTTGCCACAGATGTTTGTTGACAGCACCGAAGACCCAATTACTGTCACTGTCAGTGAAATTTGTTTCGCTGGGGAAATCAAAAAAGAGGAGGCCCGCAATGAAATCTCGTGTCGCCGTCATCGGAGCTGGACCGTCGGGCCTGGCGCAGCTGAGGGCCTTCAAATCGGCGGCCGACAAGGGTGCCGAGATCCCGGAAATCGTCTGCTTCGAGAAGCAGAGCGACTGGGGCGGCCTGTGGAACTACACCTGGCGCACCGGCCTCGACGAGCATGGCGATCCGGTGCATGGCTCGATGTACCGCTATCTCTGGTCGAACGGCCCGAAGGAATGCCTCGAATTCGCCGACTACACATTCGAGGAGCATTTTGGCCGGCCGATCGCCTCCTATCCGCCGCGCGCCGTGCTGTGGGACTACATCAAAGGCCGCGTCGAGAAATCGGGCCTGCGCGAATGGGTGCGCTTCAACAGCCCGGTGCGCATGGTGACCTATTCCGACGAGACGAAGAAATTCACCGTCACCGCGCATGACCGCACCAACGACGTGACTTATTCGGAAGAGTTCGACAATGTCGTCGTCGCGTCGGGCCATTTCTCGGTGCCCAACGTGCCCTTCTTCGAGGGCTTCCCCACCTTCAACGGCCGCATCCTGCACAGCCATGATTTCCGCGACGCGATGGAATTCAAGGGCAAGGACATATTGATCATCGGCCGCTCCTATTCGGCCGAGGATATCGGTTCGCAATGCTACAAATACGGCGCCAAATCGATCACCTCCAGCTACCGCTCCAAGCCGATGGGCTTCAAATGGCCGGAGAACTGGAAGGAAGTGCCGCTGCTGCAGAAAGTCGTCGGCAAGACGGCGCATTTCAAGGACGGCACCACCAAGGACGTCGACGCCATCATCCTGTGCACCGGCTATTTGCATTCCTTCCCCTTCCTCACCGACGACCTCAAGCTCAAGACCGCCAACCGCATGTGGCCGCTCGACCTCTATGAAGGCGTCGTCTGGGAGAAGAACCCGAAGCTTTTCTACATCGGCATGCAGGACCAGTTCTACACCTTCAACATGTTCGACGCGCAGGCCTGGTACGCGCGCGACGTCATCATGGGCCGCATCAAGCTGCCCTCGGCCGAGGCGATGGCCGAGCACAGCGCCAAGTGGCGCGCCCGCGAGGAGACGCTGGAGGATGCCGAGCAGATGATCTGGTTCCAGGGCGACTACACCAAGGAGCTGATGGACCAGACCGACTATCCGGGCTTCGACGTCGAGGCGGTCAACCACACCTTCATGGAGTGGGAGCATCACAAGATGGAAAACATCATGACCTTCCGCGACAATGCCTACCGCTCACTGATGACCGGCACCATGGCGCCGTTGCACCACACGCCGTGGCTGCAGGCGCTGGACGATTCCATGGAGAGCTATCTCGAGGTGAAGGGCGTGGCGGCCGAGTGACGCTCGCTTTTCCGGCGTAGCCACAAACAGAAGGGGCCGTCCAGCAATATGTTGGACTGCCCCTTGATCGTTTCGAGCTTTCGCTCAGAAATAGCCGTCCGACGCCGCCGTCGGTTCCTTCGGGATTTCCACCCCGTCGACCAGGATCTTGTCGACCAGCTCGTGGTGGAAGCACACCAGCCCCTTGATGCGTTCGGCCTCGTGCACCGGCTCGGGATAGTACCAGACGAGGTTCTCGTGCCGCTTCTTCGGCGTCGTCACGTGGTAATAGTTGGAGATGCCCTTGTAGGGGCAGCGCGAGATGTAGCGGCTGGGCGTAAACATATCGAGCCGCGTATCCGAGATCGGCAGATAGTGGCGCACCGGGTGTCCGGTCTCGAACAGGAACACGCCGCGGCGTGAATCGGCCACCTGCTCGCCGTCGAGGATCACCTGCACGCGCCGCGACGAGGGCAGGCAGTCGACACGGCGGAACGGGTCGCGGGCGTGGACGAAGATCTCCTCGTCCTCTTCGTACCAGTGGGTCATCTTCGGCCAATAGAAGGAGATGTAGTCGGCGATCGGCGGACAGCCCTTGACGGGGTTGAGGTAGCGCCAGGCGCCGTCCTCGACCAGCGTGATGCCGGTGTTCAGCGAGTAATGCGTGGCGACACCCTTGAACGGGTCTTCCGTCGTCGTCCGGCTCGGCAGCAGGAACTCCTCGCGCACGTCGCTCATCGGGAAGTAGTAGACCGGCAGATGATCGCTCTCCTGGAACACCAGCGCCTTGGTGGTGTCGGCGACGATCATCGGCCCGACCTGTACCCTGATCCGCTTCGGCGAGGGCATGGTGAAGGCGACATAGCCCGGCTCGAACTCGTACTGCACGATGGTGTCGAGCACCGGGAAATGCGGCCCGCGGCCGCGCAGATGGGGCTTGCGAATGGTCGTCGTCCTCTTCTCGTCGTTTGCCGCCGGGTTCTTTCGCGCAACCGTGGTCATGACGTCACCGATACACGATCGAGCAACAGGCCGGCGGCGATCGGCGGCAGGCCGCTGACATTCTTGCGCACCGGCACCAGAAGGTCGGGGAAATAGCTGAAGATCACCGGCGTCTCGTCGAGCAGCAGCTTCTGGATGTCGGAGGCGGCCTTGCGCTGGGAGTCGAGGTCGAGCGCCTTGAGATAGCTGTTGACTATCCCGTCATAGGTCGGGTTCTTGAAATGCGCCGCGTTCCACGGGCCGTCGCTGACCAGCGGGCTTTTCAGGAACACGTTCGGCACGCTGCGATGCGCGTAATCGGTGATGCCGAGCGGGCTGTCCAGCCAGTCCGACTGGCCGAACACCGCCTTGCCGTAATATTTATCCTGGTCCTCGATGTTGAGCGAGATGCGCGCGCCGATCTCCTTGGCGAAGTTCTGGAAGAGCTGCGCATAGCCCGGGATGTCGGAATAGCGCAGCGTCGTCAGCGTCATGTCGAAGCCGTTGGCCAGGCCCGCCGCCTCCATCAGCTGCTTGGCCTTGGCGATGTCCTTGTTGCGCTGCGGCACCGACTTGTCGGTGACCGGGAAGGCCGGCGCGAACGGGCTGTCATTGCCGGTGGCCGCCATGCCGCGGCAGAGTCCGTCGACCAGTTGGGAACGGTCGATGCACAAGGCCAGCGCCTGGCGCACGCGCTTGTCGGTGAAGGGCGCCATGTCGCAGCGCATGTGGAGCTGGCGATGCGCGGTCGAGGCGACGCGCAGCACGGTGATGTCGGGATTGCCCAGCACCACCTGGCTGACGTCGAGCGGGATCGCGTCGAGCACGTCGACCTCGCCCGCCTGCAGCGCGAGAATCCGCGGCTGCACATCGGCATAGAACTTGAACTCGAGCCGGTCGGGCAGGGCCTTCTCGCCCCAATAATCGGGGTTGCGCACGAAGCTTGCGCCGACCTTCGGCGTGTAGCTTTCGAGCCGGAACGGACCGGTGCCTTCGAAGGTCTTCTCGTAGTCGCCCTTGTAGCTCGCCGGCAGGATGACGGCGTTGTAATTGTCGATCGACACGGAATAGGGGAAGCTGCCGTTCGGCGCGTCGAGATGGAATTCGACGGTGTGGTCGTCGACCTTGCGCGTGCCGCCCTTCGACAAGAGGCCCTTGAACACCGACAGCGCGTTGGACGGGCCGCTCGGATCGGCAAGGCGGTCGAAAGTGGCCACGACGTCGTCGGCCTTGAAGTCCTCGCCATTGTGGAATTTCACACCCTTGCGCAGCTTGAAGGTCCACACGCTGCCGTCGGCATTGGGCGACCAGCTTTCCGCCAGCGCCGGCTTCAGCGTCAGGTCGGGCTGCGTCACGCACAGGAACTCGGACGTCTGGAAAGCGAGCTGGTAGCTGCCGCTGTCATAGAAGGTGACAGGATCGATGGCACCGCCGGGCACGGCGACGCCGGCGCGCACCGTGCCGCCGGGCTTACCTTCGGCGCGCGCCTGCGTAGCGCCGAGGCCAATCGCCGAGGCGATGCCGCCGAGAAAGGGCAACGACAGGCCGAGCATGCTGCCATGGCGCAGGAATTCGCGCCGGCCGATCCTGCCGGCGAGCAATTCGTCGATAGCGGAATTTTCGATTGCGCTAAGCGTTTTGCGAGCGGCGTCGATCGTCCTGAAATGCTTCGGCATGGCGGCATTCCTTGTCTTGTCGCGGGGGGGCTTTGGCATTTAGGCCACTGTTGACCGCGACCGCAAAGCGATATTTTTTGATCGCTGCCATCGAAAATTTCGATGGCAGCGGAATTGAGGGGCAGGGGTTATGGATACCGAGAATCTGCGCAGTTTCCTGGAGGTCGCGGCGCATGGCAGCTTCACCGTCGCGGCGAGCCGACTGAACCTTGCCCAGTCGACCGTCAGCGCGCGCATTCGCGGCCTCGAGGAGCAACTGGGGCGCAAGCTGTTCGTCCGCGACAGCGACGGCGTCACGCTGACGCCGGCCGGCCGGCAATTCCTGCCGCATGCCTCGACGATCACCCGCACCTGGGAGCAATCGCGCCAGGACATCGCCGTTCCCGATGGCTACGAGACGCTGCTGAGGCTCACCGCGCCCGCCTATCTCTGGGACAGCATCACCTCGCCCTGGATCGAATGGATGCGGGCGAAGCGGCCGAGCGTGGCGCTGCGGCTCGAAGGCAGTTTCCCGGACCTTGCGATCGACCAGATGGCGGAAGGCCTGCTCGACATCTGCATCCTCTATCTGCCCAAGCCGCATCCCGGCATCGTCTATGAGACTCTAGCCGTCGATCAGGTGGTTCTCGTCCAGCACGCCGAGCAGCCCGGATTGTGGACGGATAATTACATCCTGATGGACTGGGGGCTGGAGTTCCGCGTCGAGCACGACCGCGCCTTTGCCGGCATGGTGAAGCCGGCGATCTCGGCCGGGCTGGTGTTCATCGGCTTGCAGCACGTCCTTTCGCAGAAGGCGGCCGCCTATCTGCCGCTGAGTGCCGTCAGCACCCAAATCCAACGCGGCGAGCTGAAGCGCGTCGAAGATACGCCGGTGTTCCGGCGCCCGATCTATCTTGCCTATCCGGAGAACCCGGCCTCTTCCGATGCCCTCGATATCGCGCTCACCGGCCTGCGCACGCTCGCCGGGAACCTATCGAGCGATCAGGCTTTCGCGGAGAGCGACCGCGCCTTCAGCATGTCAAGCATGTCTCCCGAAAGTGGGAACCGGTTTCGGGATAAAGACATGCGTAAAATCAAAAACCTAAAGCGCATGGAGCGAATCTG
This sequence comes from Mesorhizobium vachelliae, assembly GCF_033977325.1. NCBI lineage: Bacteria > Pseudomonadati > Pseudomonadota > Alphaproteobacteria > Hyphomicrobiales > Phyllobacteriaceae > Mesorhizobium > Mesorhizobium vachelliae. The sequence goes on along the minus strand of NZ_JAVIIR010000002.1, from coordinate 560,040 downwards.
AAAGATCGCGACGCGCTTTAGGCGCGGCGGCATTCTGATCACGCCGGCTCCACGGCCTTCGGTTTTTGCAGTCGTGCCAGTTCGTCATAAGGAATATGGCAGCGGATTGTGTGGCCCGGCTGGGCCTCGGTGAGTTCGGGCTCCTGCGTCTCGCAGATCGCGCCGATCTTGCGCGGGCAGCGCGTGTGGAAGACGCAGCCCGTCGGCGGGTTGGCGGCGCTCGGGATTTCGCCGTCGAGACGGATGCGCGAGCTCTCGGTCCGGTCGAGCTTCGGCACGGCCGACAGCAATGCCTCGGTGTAGGGATGGTGCGGGCCGGAGAACACCGCTTCCGATGGCCCGAACTCCATGATGCGGCCGAGATAGAGCACGGCGATCTTGTCGGAGAGATAGCGCACCACGCCGAGGTCGTGCGAGATGAAGATGTAGGAGACATCCTGCCTCGACTGCAGGTCGGCGAGAAGATTGAGGATCGCCGCCTGCACCGAGACGTCGAGCGCCGAGGTCGGCTCGTCGCACACCACGATGCGCGGATCGCCGGCAAAGGCGCGCGCGATCGCCACGCGCTGCTTCAGCCCGCCCGAAAGCTGGCGTGGCTTGACGGCGAGATGCCGGTCGGTGAGCCGCACCGAGCGGACCAGCTCCTCAAGCCTCGTGTCCAGTTTCTTGCCGGTGAGCCCGCCCAGCCGCTTCAGGGCGCGGCTGAGGATATGCCGGATCGAATGCGAGCGGTTGAGCGCGGAGTCCGGATTCTGGAAGACGATCTGCACCGCCTTGACCTGGTCTTCCGAGCGGCTGGCGAGCCGTGGCGCCAGCTTCTTGCCTTCGAGCTCGATCGAGCCGCCGTCGTCGGGCGGGACGAGGCCGAGCAGGAGCCTGGCGAAGGTCGTCTTGCCGCTGCCGGATTCGCCGACCAGCCCCAACGTCTCGCCGGGCCTCAGGCTCACCGAGACGTCCTTCACCGCCCGCAGCGGACGGCCGTGGCTGGCATAGGTCTTGTTCAGCCCGTCAACCTGCAGCACCGGCGGCGCCTGCTTCGGTGAGACGGCAGCGATCTCGGCGGGCGTGGCGCGCGGCAGCGATTGTGCCTTGTCGTGATAGTGGCAGCGCGACAGTCGGCCGCCGCCAACTTCGTAGAGCGGCGGCGGTTCGGCGCGGCAGCGTTCGGTGGCCAGAGCGCAGCGGTCGGCGAAGGCGCAGCCGATGATGTTGGCGCCGATGCCTGGCAGGAAGCCGGGGATGGTGTCGAGCCGGCCCTGGTCCTTGCGCTGCCCGCCGCGCGGCAGGCAGCGCAGCAGCGCCACCGTGTAGGGGTGGCGCGGATCGTTGAAGACGTCCTTGGTCGAGCCCTCTTCGACCAGCATGCCGGCATACAGCACGCCGACGCGGTCGCACATGTTGGAGACGACGGCGAGATTGTGGCTGATGAACAGAATCGAGGCCGACAGCTCGCGCCGCAACTGGCCGATCAGGTCGAGCACCTCGGCCTCGACCGTGGCGTCGAGGCCGGTGGTCGGCTCGTCGAGGATCAGCATCGAGGGGTCGTTGGCCAAAGCCATGGCGATCGCCACGCGCTGCTGCATGCCGCCGGAAAGCTGGTGCGGATAGCGCTGCATGACGCTAGCCGGATCGGAGATGCGCACGCGGTTCAGCATGGCGAGCGCCTTGTCTTCAGCCGCCTGTCCGGTGATGCCGGCCAGTTCGAAGATCTCGGTCAGCTGGCGGCCGATGCGCAGCGACGGGTTCAGCGCCTTGCCGGGATCCTGGTAGACCATGGACACGCTGTCGGCGCGAGCGCGCCTCAGCGCTTCCGCGTCGAGCTTCATGACGTCCTTGCCGTCGAGCGCGATCGAGCCGCCGGTGATCGAGCCGTTGCGCGGCAGGTAGCGCACCACCGACAGCGCCACGGTGGATTTGCCGCAGCCGGACTCGCCGACCAGCCCATAGGCCTCGCCGGCCTTGATGGTCAGGTTGACGTTGCGCAGCACCGCGCGGTTGCGGCGGCCGACGCGATAGGCGACTGATAGGTCCTTCAGCTCAAGTGCATTGGTTGCTTGGCTGGGGTCAGTCATTGAACGCTCCATGCACGCCGTCGGCCACCAAATTGACGCCGATCACCAGCGAGGCGATGGCCAGGGCATCGAACAGCACCGTCCACCAGAAGCCGCCGCCGATCATGCCGTAATTGGAGGAGATCGACAGGCCCCAGTCGGGCGAGGGCGGCTGTATGCCGAAGCCCATGAAGGAGAGGGTGGCGACGGCGAAGATGGCGTAGCCCAGCCGCACCGTCGTCTCGACCAGGATCGGCGGGATCACGTTGGGCAGGATCTCGACGAACATCGTGTGCAGCGCGCCCTCGTGGCGCAGCTTTGCCGCGGCCACATAGTCGAGCTCGCGTTCGGCCAGCACCGCCGAGCGCACCGTGCGCGCGATGATCGGCGCGAAGCTCAGGCCGATGACGACGATGACAGTGATCTTCGAGGTGCCCAGTGCGACGATGGCGAGCAGCGCGATGATCACCACGGGAATCGCCATGAAGGCTTCGAGCACCCGGCTGATGATGTCGTCGACGATGCCCCGGAAGTAACCGATCAGCAGTCCGAGCGCGGTGCCGGCGATGGTCGCAAGGATGGTGGCTAAAGGCGCCACGGTGAGGATGTCGCGCGAGCCGACGATGACGCGCGAGAACACGTCGCGACCGAGCTGGTCGGTGCCGAACCAATGATCGGCCGCCGGCGGCGTCAGCGCATCGATGATGTCGCTTGCCAGCGGATCGTAGGGAACGAAATGCTGGCCGAACAGGGCGCAGACGATCCAGAAGACGACAATCCCGAGCCCGGTGAGGAAAGTGCCGGACCTGGAGAGCGAATGCAGCACCTCTCCCCAGGGGCTGCGCTGTACGGTGTCCGGCGCGGGCGCCGGCAGCGTGGCGGGGGTGTCGGTCGCGCTCATTGCTCTGCTCCCAGCCGGATACGTGGATTGAGCACGGAATAGAGGAAGTCGGCGATCAAGGTCGCCACCGCATAGACGATGCCGATGGTAAGGATGCCGGCCTCCAGCATCGGAAAATCCTTGCCGCGCGCGGCGGTGAAGATCAGCGAGCCGATGCCCTGGTAGCGGAACAGCGTCTCGATCACGACCAGGCCGCCGATGAGATAGCCGGTCTGGGTGGCGATCACGGTGATGGTCGGCAAGAGCGCGTTGCGCAGCACATGGCGCCAGATCACCGTGCGCCACGGCAGGCCTTTCAGCACGGCGGTGCGCGTATAGTCGGAATCGAGCGCCTCGATCATGCCGGAGCGCGCCATGCGCGCGATATAGCCGAACAGCACCAGGAACAGCGGCAGCGAGGGCAGGATCAGGTAGTAGAGCTGGGTGAGGGCGCCGGCGCCCTTGGGCCAGGCGGCGGCGATCGGCAGCCAGCGCAGCCACACCCCGAAGATCAGGATCAGGATGATGCCGGTGACGAACTCGGGCAGCACCGTGACCGACAGGCCGCCGAGGCTGATGATGCGGTCGAGCGGCCGGTTGAAATTGAGCGCGGCGATCACGCCGCCAAGGATGCCGATCGGCACCACCAGCACGAAGGCGACCAACGCCAGCTTCATCGAATTGCCAAGCGCATCGATAACGAACGGTGCCACCGGCGCACGGAACACATAGGACGTGCCCATGTCGCCATGCAGGAAATTCCAGATCCAGCTTCCGTACTGCACGAGCAGCGGCCGGTCGACGCCCAGCGAATGGTTGAGCGCGTCGACCGCGCGCTGGTCGGCAAACGGCCCGAGAATGGCGCGCCCGACATTGCCGGGCAGCACCTGGCCGCCGAGGAAAACCATGACGCTGAGCAAAAACAGCGTGACGAGCGACAGTGCCAGGCGCCGGACGAGGAAAGCTAGAATGGCATCGTCTCCTTACGAAGGGTCTCTGCGCCCGGGCAGTCCGGACGCATCGGACAAATCAATAGTGGCAGGCGGATCGAAGGCTGTCACGGGCGGAAGGGTTCCCGCAAACCGCGATACCTGGACCAGCGTCGAATTGCACGTCGGCGATTGCGCCAGCCGCGACGTGCCGCGATCGGGCGTCAGCACATTCGGATTGCCGTGCTTTTCGAGGCCTTGCGGTTCGCCGGGCCTGGCCGGGTCGAACCAGGCGCCGGTCGGCAGTTGCACGACGCCGGGGATCAGGCTGTCGCTGAGCACGGCGCCGGCGAGGCATGATCCGCGATCGTTGAAGACCTTGACCACCGCGCCGTCCACGATGCCGCGTGCCGCCGCGTCCTCGCGATTGATCAGCAGCGGCGCGCGGCCCGAAACCTTGCCCGTTCGGCTGACCGACCCATGGTCGTACTGGCTGTGCAGCTTGTCGGCAGGCTGCGGCGACAACAGATGCAGCGGGAAATTCTCCGTCAGGCCGGCATTGCCCAGCCATTCGCGTGGCTCGCGCCACACCGCATGGCCGGGACAGTCGTCATAGCCGAAGGACTCGACCGTCGCCGAGAACAGCTCGATGCGTCCGGACGGTGTCGCCAGCGGGTTTCGCTCCGGATCGGCGCGGAAGGAGCCAAGGAAGGTCTGTGACGTCACCGAGCGGGCAAGCTCGGCATGGCCGTCATGCCAGAAGCGGTCGAATGGCGGCATCTCCACGCCGGCGACGCTGGCACTTTCCACCGCCTGGCCGTATAGGTGACGGATCCATTCGCCGGCGCCGCGCCCTTCGGTGAAGGCGTCGCTTGTGCCGAGCCGCGTTGCCAGATCGGCGAAGATGGCAAAATCGTCGCGCGCCTGCTGGAAAGGGTCGATCGCCTGCTTCATGGCGACGATGAGGTTTTCGCGGTTCGAGAAGGCGACATCGTTGCGCTCCAGCGCCGTCGTTACCGGCAGCACGATATCGGCATGACGCGCCGTTGCCGTCCAGAACTGCTCGTTGACGATCACCGTTTCGGGCCGCTGCCAGGCCTCGACCAGGCGGTTGAGGTCCTGGTGGTGATGGAACGGATTGCCGCCGGCCCAGTAGACCAGCCTGATGTCGGGATAGGTCAGCGCAGCGCCGTTGAAGTCGAATGATCCGCCTGGGTTGAGAAGCATGTCGGCCATGCGCGCGACCGGTATGAAATGCGCCACCGCATTCCTGCCCTGCGGCACCGAAGGCCAGCGGAATCCCATCTCGGGCCTGCCGGCGCCGTTGGTGGAAGAATAGCCGAAGCCGATGCCACCGCCCGGCAGTCCGATCTGGCCGAGCAGTGCGGCCAGCGTGATCGCCGCCCAATAGGGCTGCTCGCCATGGTCGGCGCGCTGCAGCGACCAGCTGACCATCAGCATGGTGCGGTTGGCGGCCATGTCGCGGGCGAGCGCATCGATCGTTGCCGCGTCGACGCCGCTGAGTTTCGCCGCCCAGGCCGAATCTTTCGGCTGGCCGTCGCTTTCGCCCATGACATAGGCGCGCACGATGTCGAAGCCGGTGCAGTAGCGCGCGAGGAAGGCCTCGTCGTGCAGTCCCTCGCGGATCAGCACATGGCAGAGCGCAAGCATCACGGCGGTGTCGCTGTTCGGCCGCAGCGACAGCCATTCGGTCTCGGCTCCGCGCGGCGCGTCGTCGCGCACCGGCGAGACGTTGATCAGCCGCGCACCATTGGACACGGCGTTTTGCAGAGCCGCCGATGCCTCGTGCCGCGCCGAGCCGCCGCCCTGCACCTGCGTGTTGCGCCACGGCAGCCCGCCAAAGGCGACGATCAGCTTGCTGTGCTGCTCGATCTCGTCCCACGTGGTGTGGTTGCCCGTCAGCGCGTCGGTGCTGCCCAGCACATGCGGCAGGATGATCTCGGCCGCGCCGTAGGAATAGCTCAGCACCGAGCCGGTATAACCGCCGATCGTGTTGAGGAAGCGGTGGACCTGGCCCTGCGCATGGTGGAAGCGCCCGGCGCTCGCCCATCCATACGAGCCCGCATAAATCGCGCTGTTTCCATGCGTCGAGCGGACTCGGTCGAGTTCGGCCGCGACGATGTCGAGCGCGGTTTCCCACGGCACCTCGATGAAAGGCTCGTCGCTTCGCCTTTGGACGGGACGCGACCTGTCTCCCTCCAGCCAGCTACGTCTGATCGATGGGCGGGCAACGCGCAACTCGCCCTGCACCGTGCCGAGCATCGACCGGCCGATTGGCGACGGGTCGGGATCGCCGCTCCACGGCTCGACGCCGACGAGCCGGCCATTCTCGGCGCGGACCTCGTACGTCCCCCAATGCATGGTTGTGAGCAGGGTTGCGGTTCCCATGCGACGCATCATCCCGCGGCGGCGAAGGCGGGCAGGGCGCATGGCGTCCTGTCCCGACCTCGCCGGCTAGCGCCAGCCCCTTTCGAGGCTGGCGATGCGGGACCTATGCTTGCCTCATGCTCAGCCTTTCGACGCCTTGTCGAGGAACAGCTGCGACATGGCGGTGGGCTGCACGCCGGCCACGCCTTTCGCCGTCGCTGTCAGATAGTCATAGAAATAGCCGAAGATCACGGGCGTTTCCTCGAGCAGCAGCTTCTGGATCTTGCCGGCGGTGGCCTTCTGCGCCTCGAGGTCGAGGGCGGCGATATAGCTTGTCGCCAGTTGATCGTAGTCCTTGTTCTTGAAATGCGCGGCATTCCAGGTGCCATCGCTCTTCAAGGGGGCGGCGAGATAGACATTGGGCACGCCGCGGTGGCCGTAGTCGGTGATGCCCATCGCCGAATCCAGCCAGTTCGACTTGCCGAACACGGCATCGCCGTAATAGGCGCTCTGGTCGAGGATGTTGAGCTCGAGCTCGATGCCGATCTCCTTGACCCAGTTCTGGATGAGCTGGGCGTATTCAGGGATTTCCAGGTAACGCTCGGTGGTGAGCGTCATCTTGAAGCCCTTGCCGGCGCCGGCCGCCTCCATCAGTTGCTTGGCCTGGGCGATGTCCTGCTTGCGCTGCGGCACGCTGGTGTCGGTCGAGGGGTAGACGGCGGCGAACGGGCTGTCATTGCCGAGCGCCGAACGTCCCTTCATGAGGCCGGCGGCCAGCTTCTCGCGGTCGAGGCAGAGCGCGATGGCGCGGCGCACGCGGGCGTCCTTCGTCGGGCCCTCGTCGCAATGCATGTGCAGCTGCTGATGCGCCGACGACTTCAGGCTGATGATGTCGACATTCGGGTCGTTGAGCACGGCGACGCCCGCCAGCACCGGCATCTGGTTGATGATGTCGATCTGGCCGCCCTGCAGCGCCAGGATCTGCGGCTGGATGTCGGTGAAGAAGGTGAATTCGGTGCGGTCCGGCAGGGCCTTTTCGCCCCAATAGTCGTCATTGCGCACGAAGGAGGCGCCGACCTTGGGAGTGTATTTCTCGATCTTGAACGGCCCGGTGCCGTCGAAGCTTTGTTCGTAGCCGCCCTTGTAGCTCGCCGGGATGATGACGGCGTTATAGTTGTCGGACGACAACATGTAGGGGAAGTTGCCGTTCGGCGCATCGAGGTGGAATTCGACGGTATAGTCGTCGACCTTCTTCGAAGCGCCCTTCTGCAGGATGCCGGTGAACACCGACAGCGCGTTGGACGAGTTGGCCGGATCGGCCAGCCGGTCGATGCTGGCCACCACGTCGTCGGCCTTCATCTCGCCGCCCGAGTGGAATTTCACGCCCTTGCGCAGCTTGAAGGTCCACACCGTGCCGTCGGTGTTCGGCGACCAGCTCTCGGCCAGCGCCGGCTTCAGCACGAGGTCCGGACCGTCGACGCAAAGGAACTCGGCGACCTGCTGCATGACCAAAAGGCCACCGGCGTCGGCGATGGTGACGGGATCGATCGCCGCGGCCGGCACGCTGCTGCCGACGCGGATGGTGGCGCCGGGCGCGCCGGCGCGCGCGAGCGAGGGCGCCGCGCCGAAGCCGGCGGCCATGCCGATGCGGCCGAGCAGCGGCAGCGACAGGCCGAGCAGGCTGCCGTGGCGCACGAATTCGCGGCGGCTGATGCGGCCGTCGATCAGGCCGTCGATGAGGTGGTTTTCGAGTGGCGTGCGGCCGCGGCGGAGAATATCGAGAAGGCGGTAGTTCTTCATGGGTCTAAGCCCTTTCCCCAGTTGTTGTGGTTGGCGAGTTCATTCAATTGCGAGGTCCGTGAAGTTCTCCTGTTCCCGGCTCTCGTCAGTATCGGTCGATGTACAGTAGCATGCGGTTCCGACCGGTCCATCCGCTCGTTAAGACGGAAAAGTCAGATTTTCTTGATGAATTGTCTGTCGGCCAGACGACCAGTGGCCGCCTTTTTCCCGATAAGTCCTGCTAGCTTTTCGACATCCTCCTAATTCAGCGGCAGTCTGCGGTAGGTCCCGGGCTTTTCCGGGTCGTGATATTTGTTGCAGGGGCCGTTTTCGACGAAGTCGCGATGGCAGGCGGCAAGCCTTTCCTGCGACAGCGTGACCCCCAGGCCATGGCCTTCGGGCACCGGCACGGTGTTGTTCTTCGGCTCGAACGGACCTTCCTCGATGATGTCCATCGGCTGCATGCGAAACAGCGACTGGTTGGGTTCCCTGATCCAGCCGAGCGCCGCGCACAGATGCAGGTAGCAGGCGCTGCCGATGCCGGTGTCGCCGCTGTAGCACCAGTAATCGATGCCGGCATGCTCGCAGGCGCCGACGAAGCGCAGCATGCGGTTGATGCCGCCATGCGCCGTTGGGTTGCCGACAAAGGCGTCCGGCACCTTCAGCTCCATGGCGCGCGCGATGTCGATGTTGTGGGTCGAGAACGGGATCGTTGTGTGACGACGCAGCTCGCGCATCTCCTCGATGGTTGCAACCGGATCTTCCCAATTGCGCACGCCGAACTCTTCCAGCGGCCGCGCCAACTGCCGGGCGGTTGCCAGCGAATAGGCCTGGTTGGAATCGATGCGGATCATCGCATCGTCGCCGAGCTTCCTGCGGATCAGCTCGACCATCTTCAGCGAAACTTTCGGATCATGTGTCGAGAACTTGCCCTCGAAGAAGGTCGTGCCGTGGCGCTCGTTGAGCTCGACGCAATAGTCGGCGACTTCTTCCGGTGTCTTCTCGCCCTTCACCTTGGCACCATCGCCGCGCAGCGAGAAATAGTCGGTGAAGGGAATGTCCTTGCGCACCGCGCCGCCGAGCAACTGATAGAGCGGCTGCTTCCAGGCTCTGCCGCGCAGGTCCCACAGCGCCATCTCGATGGCGCCGAAGGCCATGATGCGGGTGCGGTCGTTGATCGACTGCACGCCGCTCCAGAAGGGCAGGCAGACTTCCTCCGCGCCGGCGATGTCGAAGGCGTCGCGGCCAGCGAGCCTTGGCGCCAGAATATCGTTGATGACAGCGGCAGCGCCCGGCGTCGGCGCCTCGCCGAGGCCGATAAGCCCGTCCTCGGTCTCGACCTCGACGATCGTCGGCGAGAAGCCGTCCAATTCGCCGAAGACCCAGACGTAAGGCGCTTCCAGCCGGTAGTTGATCGGTGTCGCCTTGACGCGCCTGATTTTCATATCAACCGATCTCGAAGAAGGGTTGGCCCAGCAGGCCCGGATCCACATCGATACCCAGGCCGGGGCCGTCGGGAACGCCCATGTGGCTGCCGGTCACCGGTGGCGCATTCCTGGCCGTGCGCACCGTCACCCATTCGTGGAAGGCAATCGCATGCAGCCGGCGCTCCGCCGGCGTCGACAGCGACAGATGCGCCATGGCGGCGGTGTCGATCTCGGCGCCGCCCGTGTCCTCGACCGTGATCATGAAGCCGAGATCCACGGCCACGTCGCGGATCAGCCTTGTCTGCGTCACGCCGCCCAGCCGCGAGATCTTCAGCGTCAGCCCGTCGGCAGCACCTCGGCGATAGATTTCCAGCATCTCGCCGAGCGAGGTGACGGATTCGTCCAGCACCATCGGCTTGTCGAGCATGCGGCGCACCGACATGTTCTCATCGAGCGTCGTGCATGGCTGCTCGAATGTGTAGTCGATGCCGCGCGTCGCGTCGGCGAACTGCCGCGCCTGGTAGGGCGTCCAGCCGGCATTGGCGTCACAGAAGATCACCGTGCCTTTCGGCACCGCGGCGGCCACCGTCGTCACCCGCTCGATATCGTCATGCACGTTGCCGCCGACCTTGACCTGCAGGCGGCGGCAGCCTTCGGCAATGATCCGCTTGGCCAAAGCCGCCATCTGATCGAGCGTGCCGTGGGTGACGACCCGGTAGGTCTCCGCCATATCGCTCTCACGGCCGCCGAGCATGGTCACCAGCGGCACATCGGCGGCGCGGGCCGCGAGATCCCAGCACGCCATGTCGAGCGCCGACTTGATATAGGGATGGCCCTTGAACACCGTGTCCATCAGCCGGCCGATGCCGGCAAACCCGCGCGGATCCTGGCCGATGAGATGCGGCGCGATCTCAGGGACACCGGCGCGCGCTCCAGCCGGAAACGCGGCCGAGTAGAAATTGCCGAGCGGCGCCATCTCGCCCCAGCCGGTCACGCCGTTGTCGGACGCGATGGCGACGATCACCGCGTCGAAACAGTCGGCGACGCGCCCCTTGGACATGCGGTAGGGCCCGTCCACGAAGGGTTGCACGACATGATAGGCCTTGATGCTTTTGATCTTCACGTTTGCAGCCGTCCGTTTGTCTGTCAGTTCTTCGACGCGCGCTTTTCGAGGCCGCGCGCATAGGCAAGAAGCTCTTCGAAGTCGAGGTCGATATGCTCGCGCGCATGGCGCTGGGCGGCGCGCATGTCGGAGCCTTTGAGCAGCGCCACATAGGTCTCGTGCACGTCCTCGGCCGGAACCGGCTCGTTGCGCGCCCGCTGATGCAGCGCGAAATACATCTGCAGCCGACTGGTCAGCCGCTGCCAGGTTTCAAGCAGCACCGCATTGTCGGCCCATTCGTAGACCAGCCCATGCAGTTGCAGGGCGGTTTCGATCTGGCGCGTGGTGTCGACGGCGCGTGTCGCCTGCTTCACCGCCTCGTGGCGGCGGTCCAACTCGTCGAAGAAACGTTGATTCCGCTGTGGCCATGCGAGTTCGATGGCGAACTCGTCGAGCACCTTGTTGAGCGAATAGGCGTCGATGATGTCCTTGGCGGCGACGTCGACGACGAAGGTCCCGGCATAGGGGATGCTGGTTAGGATGCCTTCCTGCACCAACTCGCGCATCGCCTCGCGCAACGGCGCGCGGCTCACCCGCATCTGTTCGGAAATCCTGAGCTCGTTGAGTTTCTGCCCTGGCTCCAGCTGTCCGGTCAGGATGGCGCGCCGCAGCAGGGCGACGATCTCCGCCCTGCGCGTCGTATCCGCGATCGGACTGAAATCCAGCTTTGCCATAGGTCGACTCCCGAGAGGAATTTCTGCAAGACAAGCAGATTGTCGACAATCTAACAAGAGCCGATTTCCACGAACTCCGGATTTTGAACCGGCAGCTTCAAGCCGCTCGTCCGTAGAAGCCGATCCGCTCCTCGTCGGTGAACATCACGCCGGGGCGTTCGTAGTAGGAGAACACTGCGATCATGCGTTCGCGGTTGCCCTCGACGGTCGTGACGCGGTGCGCGGTGTTCTTCCCGCGGAAGACGTTCAGCGTGCCGGCTTTGATGCGCAGGATCCTTGCCTTGGGATCTCGCCCTTCGAGCAGCTTCGCCACGCCGTCATAGTTCGGGTCGTCGTCCGAGCGCAGGTCGGTGCGGTATTCGAAGTCGCCGCCGCGCTCCGGGGCCTGCAGCAATAGCGTCGTGGTGAATTCCGAGCGGTCGAAATGCCAGTTCAGCGCTTCGCCGGCGCGGTAGCCCATGACATTGGCGCGGGCCAGCGGATCCTGCATGACATGGAGTTGCGGCTTGTCCATCGTCACCGCCAGGAACCGCACCAGCGGCGCGTATTCGTAGATCGACAAAACGGTGCTGCCCGGAATCTGGTCGGCGCAGACCGTATGGCTGATCGTCTCGACCTTGCGCAGCGCCGGATGGTCGGGCGAAAGCTCCGGGATCGACGGCTTGAAGTAGATGTTGTGCATGCGTTTGTGGACATGCGAGCGCGTGTCCATCACCGGCCGGATCTCGGCGACGGCCTTTTCGGCGACGCCGGGGCGCAGGAAGCCTTCCAGGTTGAACATGCCGTTTGTCGCGAGCGCGGCCTTGGACTCGTCCACCAGGCGCTGCCATTCGGGGCTGCCTTCGCGGTTCAGCGGGTAGCGGTCCAGGTCGAGAATGTTTTCGATCATAGCGTCCTCCGAAAATCTGTGCCTACTACACGACAAGGAAATCTTTGCCGCAATGCAGAAAATTGTTAGGCTCTCACAAGAAAATCTTTTGAGGACAGATGTGGAAAAGCTTCCGCCATTGAATGCGGTGCGGGCTTTCGAGGTCGCGGCCCGCGCCGGCAGCTTCACGCTGGCGGCCACCGAGCTCGGTGTGTCGTCGGCCGCGGTCAGCCAGCAGATCCGCAATCTGGAGGACTGGTTCGGCAAGCGGCTCTTCGTGCGCAACGGCAACCGCATCACGTTGACCGATGCCGGCCACGCCATCTACCCGCAGACGGCGCATGCATTGGGTGAGATCGCGGCAGTCGGCCGGCGCATGCTGGAGGGCGGCTTGCGCACGCGCCTTGTGGTCAGTGTGCCGTTCTCCTTAGCCGAGCTCTGGATGGCGCCGCGATTGGCGGTGCTGCTTGAAAGCTTTCCGCAAATGGCGATCGATGTCCGCGTGGAGGACGATCCCGTCGACGTCGTGCGCCAGAACATCGACCTGCGCATCTCCTATGGAGACTACCACTATCCGGCGCTGAAAATGGTCCGACTCGTTCATGACGATGTGCTGCCGGTCGCATCGCCCGAGTTCTGGCAGCGCCACGGCGCTACCGATCTGGCGGATATGCATGAGAGCCACTTCATCCACACCAATTGGGGGCCGAATTATGCCTCGCATCCGAGCTGGGCGGACTGGTTCGCCGCCGCCGGCGGCAGCCGCGCGCCGGACCCCTCGCATGGCCGCCGCGTCGGCTTGTCCAGCCTGGCGATCGGCGCCGCACGGTTGGGACTGGGGATAGCGCTCGGCCAGAGAGTGATGGCGAATGCCGATCTTGAGGCAGGCCGATTGATCGCCCTGTCATCCGTCGCTGTTCGCCTCGGCCAGCCCTATTGCGCCTTCATGTTGCCGGCCAAGGCTGAACGTTCGGATATCGCCGGATTGGTCGCGCTGCTTGCGAGCAATCCCCGCGAAGCCACGCACGGCGCAGGCATCGGGAACTGACTGAACCCACATAACAAAACGGCGCCCTCGACGTGGGTGTCGAGGGCGCCGTCGGACCGGAAGCTGATGGGGGTTATCAGCCGGCCGGTTTCGGTTGCGGCAAGGGAGAAACCGGCATTCCGGGTCCGATCTTCTGCAGATTGCCCGTGATCACCTGGTCGGTCTCGGAGATGCCGGAGGTCACGGAAATCAGGTCGCCGTCGGAGGGCCCAAGCGATACCAGCTTCTGGTCGACGGTGTTGCCCTTGCCGATGACATAGAGGTACTTGCCGAGCTGGCTGGAACCCAGCGCCACTTGCGGCACCATCAGCGTGTTGGGCTGCTCCTTCACATGCAGCCGCACGCGCACATACTGTCCGGGCAGCAGCGTGAACTTGGCGTTGCCGATCGTGGCGCGCGCCGTGATGGTGCCGGTCGAATGGTCGATCGTGTTGTCGATGAAGGTGAGCTCGCCCTTCTGGCTGGGCTGGGTCTCGCCGGGCAAGAGCACGTCGACGGCGATCGGGCCGTTGGCCTTTGCCTGCTCGATCTGCACGAGATCGCTCTCGCTCGGATTGAAGGTCACATAGATCGGGTCGAGTTGCACCAGCGTGTTGAGCACCGTGCCGGCGACGCTGACCAGCGTGCCGACCGAAGCCTGGTTGCGGCCGATGCGCCCCGAGAACGGCGCCTTGATCTCGGCATAGCCGAGGTTGAGTTCGGCCGTCCGCACCGTTGCCTGGTCGACGGCAAGGGCGGCCTCGGCCGTGCGCAGATTGCTGGTGCGCTGGTCGAAGCTGTCCTTGGCGAGGTAGCCGGCCTTGGCGAGGTCGGTGCCGCGGCCGAGATTGGACTTCGCATAGTCGAGTGTCGCGGTATCGCGTTGCACCTGCGCCTTCGCCTGGTCGAGCGCGGCCTGATAGTCCTCGGGCGCGATGCGGTAGAGCATGTCGCCCTGCTTGACGTCGCTGCCGTCGGCTGCTGTCTGCTCCTGCAGATAGCCCGGCACGCGAGCCTGCAGTGTGATGCTGCGGATCGACTCCACCCGCGCCGCGTAGTCGAGATAGATCGGCAGCGTCTTTTTCACGACATTCACCACCGGCACCGGCATGACGAAGGCCGCCGGCGCGGGTGCGGCGCCCGCCGTGCTGCTGTGCAGGCCGAAATTGCCCATGTCGAGCAGATGCACACTGGCCACCGAGATCGCGCCCAGCGCGACGGCCGTTCCCAAAGCGATTTTCCATCTACGCATTTTAATCTCCAATCCTATTCCGCCGCCTGGGCCAGCGGCTGAAGCGCCGGCTCGGCGGACGGTTCAATTTCTTCCAACTGAGGGGCGTCATGGGGCCCTTTGGCTGTTTCCTTGCCGCCGCGGCGTTCGCGCAACTGCTCGATCACCGCGTAGAAGACCGGCACGAAGACCAGCGACAGGATGGTCGCCGCCACCATGCCGCCGAAGACGGTGGTGCCAATCGATTGCCGGCTGGCCGCACCTGCGCCCGTCGCGAACATCAGCGGCAGCACGCCGAGGATGAAGGCGAAGGCGGTCATCAGGATCGGCCGCAGCCTCAGCCTCGCGGCTTCCATCGACGCTTCGACGATGGTCAGGCCTTCCTCGCGCCGGCGTCTGGCGAACTCGACGATCAGGATCGCGTTCTTCGCCGCCAGGCCGATCAGCATGACGAAGCCGATCTGCGAGTAGACGTCGATCTGCATGCCGCGCAGCAGGAGCACCACGAAGGCGCCGAACAAGGCGAGCGGCACGGCGAGCAGCACCATGAAGGGCATTGCCCAGCTTTCATACTGCGCCGCCAGGATCAGGAAGACGAAGACGATCGCCAGCCCGAAGACCACAGACGCGATCGATCCGGCCTTGAGTTCCTGGAAGGTGATGCCGGTCCATTCGTAGCCGAAATCGCGAGGCAGCACATTCGCCGCCGCCCGCTCCATGGCCGCCACCGCCTGTCCGGACGAGAAGCCGGGGGCGGCGCCGCCATTGATGAGGGCCGAGGCGTTGTTGTTGTAATGCGGCACGGTCTCCGGTCCGACGATCGGCACAAGCTTGCCCAGCGTGCTCAGCGGCACCATGCCGCCCGACGCGTTGCGCACGTAGAGCCGCGAGATATCGGTCGCGTTGGCGCGCGCGTCCTTGTCTGCCTGGATGGTCACGCGGAAGGTGCGGCCGAACAGGTTGAAGTCGTTGACGTAGAGCGAGCCGAGATAGATCTGCAGCGTGTTGAAGACGTCCGGCAGGTTGAGGCCGAGCAGCTTCGCCTTGCTGCGGTCGAGATCGTAGTTGAACTGCGGCGTCGAGGTCGAGAAGGACGAGAACAGCTGTTGCGGGTTGAGCTCCGGCTGCTTACGCGCCTCGGCGATCAGCGCCTGCGTGACGTCGTTGAGCGCAGCACTGCCGCGGCCGGAGAGGTCCTCGACCTGGAACTCGAAGCCACCGGTGGTGCCGATGCCCGGGATCGAAGGCGGATCGAAGGAAAGCGCGAACGCATCCGGCATTTGCAGGAGCTTGCCGCGCACCTGCTCGACCAGTTTCGAGGCGCTCTGGTCGGGCCCGCGCTCGTCCCAGGGCTTCAAGATGGCGAACTCGACCGCCGAGTTCGACTGCGCGGCGCTGGTGAGGAAGTTCAGGCCGCTGATCGAGCCGACGATGTCGACGCCAGGCGTGTTCTGCAGGATATCGCGCGCCTTCTGCGCCACCGCGTCGGTGCGTTCGAGAGAAGCGCCGTCCGGCAGCTGGATGACGACGAAGAAATAGCCCTGGTCTTCCACGGGGAGGAAGGTCGAAGGCAATTTCTGCCAGACGAAATAGGTGGCCACGAGACCGGCAGCGAACAGGCCGAGCATGATCCAGCGCAGCTTGATCAGGATGCGCACGCCATGCGCATAGGCATGCGACAACCAGTCGAAGCCCGCGTTGAACCAGCGGAACAGCACGAACTGGGTTTCGCCGCGATGGCGCAGGAAGGCAGCGCTCAGCGCGGGCGAGAGCGTCAGTGAGTTGAAGGCCGAGATGCCGACGGAGATCGCCACGGTCAGCGCGAACTGGTTATAGAGCCGGCCGGAGACGCCCGGGATGAAGGCGACGGGAATGAACACCGCCATCAGCACCGCTGTGGTGGCGATGATCGGTCCCGTCACCTCGGCCATCGCCGCGCGCGTCGCGGCCAGCGGCTTGAGCCCGGCCTCCAGCTGTCGTTCGACATTTTCAACGACGACGATCGCGTCGTCGACGACGAGGCCGATCGCCAGCACCATGCCGAGCAGCGACAGCATGTTGAGCGAGAAGCCCAGCATATACATGATCGCCAGCGTAGCGATCAGCGAGACCGGAATGGCGATAGTCGGGATGATGGTGGTGCGCCAGCTTTGCAGGAAGACGAACACCACCGCCACGACCAGCACCAGCGCCTCGCCGAGCGTGATCAGCACGTCATGCATCGAGGCCGACACGAAGCGCGTCGTGTCGTAATGCATGGCATAGCTGACGCCCTTCGGGAAGCGCTGCGACAGCTCCTGCATCTTGTCCTTGACCCGCTGCTGCAGGTCGAGGGCGTTGGAGCCGGGCATCTGGTAGACGGCCAGAACCACGGTCGGGTCCTTGCCGAAGAAGGCGGATGACGAGTATTGCAGCGCGCCGAGCTCGATACGGGCAACGTCGCGCAGCCGCACCAGCGAGCCGTTCTGCGAATTGGCGCGCACGACGATGTCGCCGAATTCCTTCGGGTCGCTCAAGCGGCCGACCGCATTGACCTGCATCTCGAAAGCGGTGCCTGCCGGCGCCGGCGACTGGCCGATCTTGCCGGCCGCCACCTGCACGTTCTGCTCGGAAATGGCGTTCTGCACGTCGACCGCGGTTATGCCGAGATTGGCCAGTTTGTCCGGGTCGAGCCACACGCGCATCGAGTAGCGGCGCTCACCGAAGATCTGCACGTCGCCGACGCCGGGCAGGCGCTTCAGCGGATCGACCACCTGCAGATAGGCGAGGTTGCTCAGCGCCACGGGATCGATCGAGCCGTCCGGCGAGGTGAGGTCGACGATCAGCACGAAATTGGGGTTCTGCTTCTTGATCGTCACGCCGCCCTGGTTGACGATGGCGGGTAGGGAGGATGCCGCTTGGCTGACGCGATTCTGCACGTCGACGGCCGCCGTGCTCAGCGGATAGCCGACGTCGAAGGTGATGGTGATGGTGGACGAGCCGTCATTCGAGCTCGTCGACGACATGTAGGTCATGCCTTGCACGCCGTTGATCTGCTGCTCGAGCGGCGTCGTGACCGTATCGGCCACGACCTGCGCGCTGGCGCCCGGATAATGCGCGCTGACCACGACTTGCGGCGGCGTGATGTCGGGGAACTGCGAGACCGGCAGAAGGAAATAGGCGATCGCGCCGGCGAGCACCATGATGATGGCGATCGCCGAGGCGAAGATCGGGCGATGGATGAAGAAGTTTACCATGATGCGGACGCCTCGCCGAACGGTTTTGCGAAATGGCGCAGGCGCCGGGCCCGGCCGGAGCCGGAATCCTGCAGGAAGGATGGCAGGATATCGTCCGGCGCCTGTTCCGCTGCGCGCTGGCGCAGCATCCGTTCGAAGGCTTTGGGATCGATCCCGTCCGCCTTCATCACCAGCCGGATCATCGGATCCCGGATGGCTTCGTCGATCGTCAGGTCTTTGCGCTTTTGCATAGGAGTGGCTCCTTGCTCGGCCCGCATCACATGATCACGGACCGCTTTTTTCTCTTTTTTCACCGGCCGAAGCCGCATGACAGGCAGGTTTTCTGGCCTATCTCACTCTGGCAGGGCTATCGGAGGGCCTTGTCGTTTGACGGCGAGTGATATAGGTGTTACCAGTAAGTAACATGCTGGAAGTTACAGACCGGTAACACCCTAGTCAAGAGGTGGCGACGGTTTTTTTGGAAACGACGAAAGGAGATCATCATGACTGACGGCGTCGCGGAGCGTTCCCGCCCCAGGGATCGAATCCTGGAGACGGCGCAGGACATGTTCCACAAGCACGGCATCAAGGGCGTTGGCGTCGACGCCATCACCGAGGCTGCTGGCACGAACAAGATGACGCTTTACCGTCATTTCGAGTCGAAGGACGAGCTGATCGTCGAGTGCCTGCGCGCCACGGCGGCAAAGGGCGCCGCGGTGTGGGACGAATTCGAGGCTCAGCATCCCGGCGACAAGCTGGCGCAGCTCCATGCCTGGGTTCGCAAAGTCGCCGACATGCTCGTTTCCGACAGCCGTGGCTGCGACATGGCCAATGCCGCGGTCGAGCTGACGGAAACGGATCATCCGGCCAGGCGCGTGATCAAGGAGCTCAAGCAGGCCCAGCGCGACCGCCTCGTCGCCCTGTGCCGGGACGCCGGTATCGGGCAGGCCGAGCTTCTGGCCGACACGCTGTCGCTGTTGTTCGAGGGCGCGCGCGTCAGCGTGCAGACCGTGGGCAGCGAGGGCCCGAGCGCGCAATTCGTGCGCATGGCCGAGAGCCTGATCGCCTCGTTCCGGGCGCGCTGAATCGGACTCCCCCTTGTCCGGCCGCTTCGCGGCCACCTTCTCCCCAAGGGAGAAGAGATAGCGCCGCGCTGACTTCCTCTCCCCTCGGGGAGAGGTCGGATTGCCCGAATTGCTCTTGCAATTCGACTTGGCAATCCGGGTGAGGGGGCTGGCGCACCTCAGCTTACCGCTGATCGGGCAAAGAAAAAGCCCGCTGCCGGGAGGAGGAGGCAGCGGGCTTCGATTTCGAATACGGCACGGGAGGAGGTGTACCGCATTCACCGTCGGTGTCTGGGAGGAGGAAGACATCCGACACCTCGATAAATACGAGCTGCCCAACGATTCGGCAATTGCCAAGCGTGCATAGCTGCTGTGCAGAATTGCAGGATCAATCGTCAGACAAATCCACGAAACACACGCTGGCCTGCTACTGCACCGGCACGTTTTCCTTGAAGATCAGCCGCGGCTCGATGAACTTCTTGGTCAGGTAGGGTGCCGATGACGCGATCGAGCCGAGCAGGCGGATAACCGATTGCTCGGCGATCAGCCGCGCATTTTGGTCGATGACGACGTCCGCGAGATCGTCGACCAGATAGCGCCGCGTTTCCTTGGTCAGGTCGTGGCAGATGAACACCGGCTTCCTGCGCGGCTTGGCTTCCAGCAACGCCTTGGCGACGCCCGAGCGTCCGGCGCCGACGCAGTAGATGCCAAGCAGCTCCGGTTCGTCGTGCAGCGCCTTGATCGTAGCGCGGTAGCTGGCGTCCGGTTCGTCGTTGATCTCGACGGCGCTGGAGACGGTGAGATTGGGAAATTCTTCGCTCAGCACCGAGCGGAAGCCCATCTCGCGCTCCTCGTGGCCGCGATAGGAGCGCGAGCCGACCACCATCGCCAGATGTCCGGTGCGGCCGCCGAGGAAGCGGCCCATCAGCAGCGCCGCGGTGCGGCCAGCTACGCGATTGTCGATGCCGACATAGGCCGAGCGGGGCGCTGCCGGCACATCCGAGATCAGCGTGACCAGCCTGATCCCGGCATCGAACAGCTCGCGCAGGATGTTACGCGTGCGCGGATGGTCGACGGCGATCACGCCGACGCCATTGGCTCTGAGCGACAGATTCTCCACCGCTCCCTGCAGCGCGCCCGGCGAAATGCCGGCAAGGTTGTGGATGCGGCAGGACGCGACCAGCGGCAGGCGCGCCGCATAGTCTTCGATGTGGTGGGCGAGGTCGGCCATGAAGGCGTTGGACCCGATCGGCAGGAAGAATTCGAGATGCGCCGGCTTAGAGGGCAGCACGACCTGGTCGAGCGTCGGCAGATAGCCGAGCTGCTTGGCTGCCTCCATGACCCGCTGCCGGTTGGCCGCGCTTGCCCCCGGCCGGTTGTTGAGCACCCGGTCGACGGTAGCGGTCGATAGGCCGCAGCTCTTGGCGATGTCGGCTACGGTGGCTTTCATGGGTCCAGTCATAGGGGCTGATGCAATCCTGTGCCAGCGGCAGGCATGAAACGGCGCTCCGCCGCCGATGCGATCTGCCGATCAGCAATCAGCCATGCTGATGCCGGCCGTCGGTAATCGCGTCGCGGATTTCCTTGTCCGACATGCCGGTGATGACGCGCTCGACCTCGGCGACCGTTGTCCTCTTCGGATCGATGTCGTCGGCCACCACCTTGCCCCGGCGCATCACCACGATGCGGTCGACCACCTGGAAGACGTGGTGGATGTTATGCGCGATGAAGATGCAGGAATGGCCGGAATCGCGGGCGCTGCGCACGAAGCTCAAGACCCCTTGCGTCTCGGCTACGCCGAGATTGTTGGTCGGCTCGTCGAGGATGATGAGATCGCTGTCGAAATGCATGGCGCGCGCGATCGCCACCGCTTGGCGCTCGCCGCCCGACAGCGAGCCGATCGGCGTCGTCGGCGGGATGTTCTTGGTGATGCCGACTTGCCTGAGCAGGTCGCGCGCCACCGCGTTCATTGCCTCCTGGTCCATGCGGTTGAGGAAGCGCGGCGCCTTGATCGGCTCGCGCCCGAGGAACAGGTTGCGCGCGATCGACAGCTGCGTGACCAACGCCGAGTCCTGGTAGATGGTCTCGATGCCATGCGCGATGGCGTCGCTGGTGTTGCGTAGCGTCACCTTCTTGCCTCGGATGAAGATGTCGCCGCTGGTCAGCGGCACGGCGCCCGACAGCACTTTGATCAGCGTCGACTTGCCGGCGCCGTTGTCGCCGAGCAGCCCGACGATCTCCTTTTCATTGACATGGAAATTGGCGTCCACCAGCGCCTGCACGCGCCCGTAGGACTTGCGGATGTTTTCCATGCGGATGAGCGGTTCGGCCATCGTCTTAAGTCCCTGCCTGGTGACGGCGCTCGAGCCAGGAATGCAGCGCCATCATGCCGAGGATGATCGCGCCGATGAAGATGTTGTAGGCAAGTCCCGGCACGCCGATCAGCACGATGCCGTTGCGCATCACGCGCAGGATCAGGATGCCGAGCACCGTGCCGATGATGGTGCCGCGCCCGCCGGTCAGCGCCGTGCCGCCGATCACCACCATGGCGATGACCTCGAGCTCGTAGCCGGTGCCGCTGTTGGGATTGGCCGCGGATGTGCGCAGCGACGAGATCACGCCGGCGAGCGAGGCCATCACCGCCGAGAGGATGAACAGGCCGACCTTGACGCGGTTGACGTTGACGCCGCGCGCGCGGGCCGCGTTCGGATTGCCGCCCGCCGCCTGGATCCAGTTGCCGGTCCGGCTCTGCGTCAGCACATAGCCGAGGATGATCGCAGCGCCTATGAACCAGAACAGCGAGGCATAGATGCGGAACGGTCCGAGATAGAAGTCGCCGACCAGGATGTTCGCAAGCCAGCTGCCTTCGGCGCTCCAGGTGCGCTGCGGGAAACCATCGGTAACGAACAATGCCGTGCCGCGTACGACCAAAAGCATGCCGAGCGTCACCAGGAAGGACGGGATCTTGAGCTGGGTGACGAACCAGCCATTCACCAGCCCGATCAGCGCCGCAACGATCAGCGCGATCAGCAGGCCAATCCCCAGCGAGGTGACGCCGCTGTTGTAGAGCGTCCACATCAGCACCGGCGAGAAGCCGAACAGCGAGCCGACGGAAAGGTCGAATTCGCCCGATGTCATCAAAAGCGTCATCGCCAGCGCGATCAGGCCAAGCTCGACGGTGAAGGCCAGGATGTTGGAGATGTTCTGTGGCGACAGGAAATCGGGATTGATGCCCCAGAATACGACCAACTCGATGACGAGCAGGACGAGGGGGCCGAATTCCGATCTGCCGATCAGGCGCTGGATGAAGGAACGATTTTCCACGAGATACCCGCGATACGATTGGACTGGCCGGGCCTTCGCCTCGACTGGCGGCAAGCTCCGACGACTGTAACATCCAGCGCCGCGCCTAAGGTGGAAAGCGCGGCGCTGGTGAACGCGCGGGACTTATTTGCCGGACAGGATCTTGTCGTAGACGCCGGCGGTGTCCTTCTCATAGAGCGCGCCGGTGATGACATTGAAGCCCGGAGGGATACCGCTGGCGGCCATGTTGGCCAGTGAAAGCGCCACATAGCTGGTCGCCTGCGGGTCCTGCCACTGCGCGGCATTGACATAGCCGTTCAGCACTTCCTGCGTGGTGTCGAGCGAGTTGCCCCAGCCGACCACCGGGATCTCGCCCGGCTTGACGCCGACCTGGTCGAACACGCGCTTGATCGAGCCGGTGACGAGGTCGCCGAGGCCGATGATTGCCTTCACCTTGCCTTTGTGCGCGGTGAGATAGTCGGACATGCGGCTGATCACTTCGGCCTGGTCGAGCGTCGCCTCGGTGATCTCATAGGTGATGCCGGCCGGCCCGAACACGCTCTTGATGCCTTCCTCTTCCTGCACGCCGTAGGTGGCGCCGGGCACCTCGACCGGCATCCAGACGAAGTCGCCCTTCTTCACCAGGCCCTTGTCGACCAGGTATTGCGCCCAGTGCTTGCCGAAGGTGACGTTGTCGCCGCCGACATAGGCGTTGAAGTTGGCCTTTGGATCGGGCGTGTTGAAGTTGATGATCGGGATGTTGGCCGCGCGGGCTTCTTTGGCGATGTCAACCAAGCTGCCCGGATCGGGGCTGGTGGTGACGATGCCGTCGGCCTTGGCGGCGATGGCGGCGCGGACAGCCTCCTGCTGCGAGGCCACATCGCCATTGTGGAAGGACGTGTTGACCTTGTTGCCGGTGTCGCTCGCCCATTGCTTGGCGCCGGCCAGGAAGTAGGTCCAGACCGGATCGGCCGGGCCGCCATGCGAAATCCAGTAGAATGTCTTGGCTTGGGCCATCGCCGGTATGGCGATGACCGCGATCAAGCCAAGCACAAGCAGTCTTAGCCGCGAAAGCATTCGATTTCCTCCCATGTTGAAAATTCTCCCTCCAGATCAAGCGCAATGCGGCCCTCGGACCGCATCTCCTGCCAGCGCCGACCGGAACGTCTAGAGCATTCTCTTTTTCGGGCGGTGGCAAGCCTCCATCGCCAATGGATGTTGGCACAGGCGCGCACGCCATCAGCAATCCCATCAGATTGCATCAGCTGCGGCGATATTTTCCCGGGCAACCTGCACGTCGCCCATCACATTGCCTGGGCGGGCTTTCTAAACGCTACTCGTGGTTCGGCGCTAAAGGAGATTGGCCTTGGCCAGGTCGCGCATGAGGTGGCTGGCGCCGTAGGTCCAGTGCGGACAGTCCGGCGACAGGCGCACGCGGTTGGTGAGCGCGCCGAGTTTTTCGGACGAGATGGTGACGATGTCGCCGACCTTGTGCGTAAAACCCTTGCCCTTCTCGCCGCGATCCTTCGAGGGCACGAACATGGTGCCGAGATAGAGCGCCAGGCCGTCCGGATACTGGTGGTGCGGCCCCATCGCCGCCTTGACCAGCTCTTCCGGCGAGCGGCTGATTTCCGCCATCGAGCTTGCGCCCTCCAGCGAGAAGCCATCCTCGCCCTCGACGCTGAGCCGTACCGTGGCGCGCTTGACGTCAGCGATGGAAAAAGTCTCGTCGAACAGCCGGATGAACGGGCCGAGGGAGGCGGAAGCGTTGTTGTCCTTGGCCTTGCCGAGCAACAGCGCCGAGCGGCCCTCGACGTCGCGCAGGTTGACGTCGTTGCCGAGGGCAGCGCCGACGATCCGGCCCGAGCTGTCGGCGATCACGGCGATCTCCGGCTCCGGATTGTTCCAGGTTGAAACGGGGTGCAGCCCGACATCGGCGCCGAAGCCGACCGAGGCCATGGGCTGGCATTTGGTGAAGATCTCGGCATCCGGGCCGATGCCCACTTCCAGATATTGCGACCAGGCGCCGCGCGAGATCAGCTTGGCCTTGATCTCCATCGCTTCCGGCGAGCCGGGCTTGAGCTTCGACAGGTCATGGCCGATCAGTCCGGCGATGTCGGCGCGGATGGCATCCGCCTTTTCGGCTGAGCCGCGCGCCTGCTCCTCGATGACGCGCTCGAGCAGGCTGACGACGAAGGTGACGCCGGAGGCCTTCACTGCCTGCAGGTCGATCGGCGAAAGCAGGATGGGCTTCCCGGCGTCATGCTTGGCCTCGAAGCTGTTCGCCGCGATGTCGGCGAGTGAACCGATCGCCTTGCCCTTGGCCGAGCGCACATGACCGGCCGGATCCTTCAGCTCGCACACATCGCGCACCGTGGGCGCCGCGCTTGACGTGATGTCGACGACCTGGCCATCCCGCACCGTCACCACCAGCGGATGGGAGGCGGCGCTGGTCTTGGCGCGGCCGACGAAAAGTCCGTCGGCGGGCAGGCGGGTCGGATCGGTCATGGTGATGTTCCTCTCAATCTTGCGGGCGGCACTTTCCCCGGATTTTGCCCAGACGTCTACCCATTGATGGCGTGGTCTATGGGGCCAATGGGCTTCTCGTGTCAGAGCCGTTGGCGATCTGGCCCATGCAAACGGTCTTTCAAATCTATGAAATCGACAATAGGATTTTCACGCGATTTCAGCGCCGAGGTGATCTTTGCCCGCAGCCTTCTCCGATCCGGTCTGGCAGAAACCCCAAACGGCGCCGGCCTTTCGGTCCGAACTGTCGGCCGGTGGCACGCTGGACGCGGTCATCGTCGGCGGCGGCATCATGGGGCTTTCGACGGCGCTGCATGCGGCGCGCGCGGGTCTTTCCATCCAGGTGCTTGACGCCGGCGCGATCGGGCAGGGCGCTTCGGGCCTCAATGGCGGCCAGGTTATTCCCGGCCTCAAATATGATCCCGAATGGCTGCTCGAACACTTCGGCAAGGAGCACGGCGAAACCCTGGTCGAATTCGCCGCCGCGACGGCCGACGCCGTATTCGATGTTATTCGCGACGAGAAGCTAGCCGTGCCGTTCACGCGCAACGGCTGGATCCAGGCCGCGCACACCGATACCGCGCTGAAGACAGCCAGCAACCGCGATCGCCAATGGCGCTCGCGCGGCGCTGACGTCGAGCTGCTCGACGGGGCCGGGATCGCGGCGATGACCGGCGCCAAGGGTTATCTCGGCGGCTGGCTCGATCGCCGCGCCGGCATCATCGACCCGCTGTCCTACACGATGGAATTGGCACGCGTCGCGGCAGGCGCCGGCGTGAAGATCGCCGAGCGGCACCGGGTGGTGAAGCTCACCAAGCAGGCGGGCGTCTGGCGGGTCTCGACGCAAGGCGGCACCGAGTTGCGCTCCAAGTCGGTCGTGCTCGCCACCAACGCCTATACGGACGGGCTGCTGCCTGGCCTCGCCCAGACGATCGTGCCGCTGCATTCCTTCCAGATCGCCACCGCGCCGCTACCAGCGGAGGTTGCCGCGAGCATCCTGCCGGGCGGCCAGGCGGTTTCGGATTCCCGCCGCATCCTCATCTACTATCGCCGGAGTCCCGATGGCCGCATGGTGCTGGGCGGCCGCGGCCGCATGGCGCTGCCTTCGAGCCCCGCGGACTGGGCGCATTGCGAACGCGCGCTCATCCGCCTCTACCCGGCACTGGCCGGCATCGCCATCGAAAAGCGCTGGTTCGGCCGCGTGGCGCTGACGCCGGATCACCTGCCGCATCTGCACGAGCCGGAAAAGGGCCTGCTCGCCGTCGTCGGCTGCCAGGGCAGGGGCGTTGGCCTGATGAGCGCGTTGGGCAAGCGCATGGCGAACTACCTTGTAAGCGGCGATGCGAGGCAATTGCCGTTTCCGCTGTCGCCGATCAAGCCGATCCCGTTCCATGCATTCCGCCAGGTTGGCGTCGCTGCCGCGATCACCTGGTATCGCATGCTCGACGCGTTCGAGCGCTGACGCCGAACGCGTGCAACGCACAAGCGATTCAGCTTGACAGTTTCATGAATATGAAAAAGCATTAGGCGATTTCAGAATTCCGATGGGCAGTTCGATGTCGTCGACCATCGTTGCAGCGCGGCCATTACCGGAGAACCGCATCTCGCCGGTGTTCCGCTTCGCCATGCTGCTGCCGGGTGGGCTGGTCACCTTCTTCCTCATCCTGTTCGCGCTCGGCCTCGTGGTCTTCCTCGCCTTCAGGGGCAATGACGGCTCGCTGCTCGGCGTCGGACTGACAGCGGAGAATTTCGTCACCGTCGCCACCGATCCGC
Organism: Mesorhizobium vachelliae; assembly: GCF_033977325.1. Lineage (NCBI taxonomy): Bacteria > Pseudomonadati > Pseudomonadota > Alphaproteobacteria > Hyphomicrobiales > Phyllobacteriaceae > Mesorhizobium > Mesorhizobium vachelliae. Next base: position 533,743 of record NZ_JAVIIR010000002.1, on the reverse strand, counting down.
TTTACTGGACAGTGACGCTGCGCTCGCTGGTTATCGCCGGCCTGGTGACGCTCGCCACCGTCGTCACTGCCTATCCGGTTGCCTATTATCTCGCCTTCCATGCCGGGCGACGCCGCAACCTGCTGCTCTTCCTGGTCACGCTGCCCTTCTGGACCAGCTATCTTTTGCGCGTCTTCGCCTGGAAGATCGTGCTTGCCTATAACGGCGTGCTGAACTCCGCTTTCATCGAGACCGGCCTGTGGTCGCAGCCGACGCTCGCCTTCCTCAACACGCCGGCTGCGGTGGTCGTCACGCTCGCCCACGCCTACGCGCCCTTCGCCATCCTGCCGATCTACGTAGCGCTGGACACGATCCCGAAATCGCTGCTCGAAGCCGCCTCCGATCTCGGCGCGCGGCCGTTCACCAGCTTCCGCCGTGTCGTGCTGCCCAATTCCATGCCGGGCGTGCTGGCCGCTGCGCTCGTCGTCTTCGTGCCGACGGTCGGCGACTATGTCACGCCCGCCATGGTCGGCGGTCCGGCCAGCACCATGATCGGCACGCTGATCCAATCGCAATTCGGCAAGGCCAATGACTGGCCGTTCGGCGCGGCCCTGTCGGTCTGTGTCATGCTGGTGATCCTGTGCGTGGTGCTCGTCGCGCGCGGCGCCGACCGTCGGTTTGGCAGCCGCACATGAGCGCGCGGATCGACACCAATGCGGGCGGCCGCTGGCTCGGCCTCTACGTGCTTGGCTATCTCGTGTTCCTTTATTTGCCGGTGCTGCTGATCCCGCTGTTTTCCTTCAACAACTCGATCCAGGCGGCGTTTCCGCTGCAGGGCTTTACGCTTGACTGGTACCGCACGCTTTACGGCAATCCGGCGCTCTCCGGCGCCTTGGCCAACAGCCTGATCATCGGCGTCATCGCCGCCTCCGGCGCGACGCTCTGCGGCATCACCGTTTCCTATATGGACCTCTACGGCCGTTCGCCGCTCGCCGCCACGATCAGCGCCGTCGCCCGGCTGCCGATCCTGATCCCCGGCGTCATCGTCGGCATCTCGCTTCTGATCCTGGTCAACCTCATCGGGCTTGGCCCGTCGCGCATCTCGATCGTGCTGGGCCACATCCTCGTCGCGCTGCCGACGACGGTGGTGGTGATGCGCAGCCGCTTCGCCGCCATCCCGAAGACGATCCGCGAGGCGGCGCTCGATCTCGGCGCATCCGACTGGACGACGTTCCGGCGCGTCATGCTGCCGCTCAGCCTGCCTGCCGTGCTGTCGGCCTTCATGCTTTCTTTCCTGATCTCCTTCGACGAGTTCATCGTCGTCTTCTTCCTCGCCGGCACCGAGCCGACGCTGCCGCTCTACATCTGGAGCCAGCTGCGCTTCCCGCGCTCGCTGCCGACCGTGATGGCGTTGGGAACGGTGATCCTCTGTGTCTCCTTTATCATCGCCGGCTCGGCCGAAATCCTTCGCCATCGCGGCCTTGGCGCCGCGCGCCGCAATCCAGCCTGAACCACAACAAAGAAGAGGAGAACGAAAATGACATTCCACCTGAAATCGATCACCGGATATAAAGCCCGGGCGGGCCTTGCCGCGCTGGCGCTCGCGCTGTCGTCGACGGTCGCTCTGGCCGCCGACAAGCTGCAATATTTCACCTGGTCGGGCTATGAATTGCCCGACTTCAACAAAAGCTTCCTGGCTGCGCATCCGGACGGCGTCGAGGCGACGATCTTCGGCGACGACGACGACGCCTTCACCAAGGTCAAGGCCGGCTTCCGCCCCGACATCGCGCATCCCTGCTACGACAAGGTGGCGCGCTGGAACAAGGAAGGCCTGCTGCAGCCGATCGACACCAAGCGCATCAAGAACTGGGATTCGATCTTCCCGGTGTTCAAGAACCTGCCCGACCTGCAGGCGGGCGACGGCAAGGTCTGGATGGTCCCGTGGGACTGGGGCAACACCTCGATCCTCTATCGCACCGATCTGGTGAAGAACCCCGAGGCGAGCTGGAACCTTCTGTGGGACAAGCAATATGCCGGCCGCATGGCGACCATCGACGCCGTGCACGACACGCCCATCGTCGCAGCGCTTCTCGCCGGCGTGAACCCCTTCGACATGACGCCGGACCAGATGGACAAGGTGGCCGCGAAACTGCGTGAGCAGCGGCCGCTGCTGTCGAGCTACACCACCGACATGACCTCGGTCGAGCAGGCGCTGGCGAGCGGCCAGCTTGTCGCGGCGATGACCTGGAATGCGTCGGCCACCTCGCTGAAGAAACAGGGGGTGCCGGTCGAGTTCATGAAGCCGAAGGAAGGCATGCTCACCTGGGCCTGCGGCTTCGTCATGCTCAAGGACGCCAAGAACGTCGACCTCGCCTATGACTTCATCAACAGCCGGCTCGATGCCGACTCAGGCAAGTTCCTGATTCAGTCCTACGGCTATGGCAGCTCGCTTTCGACCGCCTTTGCCGGCGTGTCCAAGGAGGAGCTCGACAAGCTGCAACTGCCGGCCGATCCGGACGTGATGCTGAAGAGCACCATCTTCACCGGGCCTATGAAGCAGAATGACGATATGGCGAAGATGTTCGAGAAGGTGAAGGCGGGAGGTTGAGCGCTCTTACCTTCTCCCCTTGTGGGAGAAGGTGGATCGGCGCGCAGCGCCGAGACGGATGAGAGGTGATCCAGGGAACGCCGACGCCTCACTTCGCTGGAGCACCCCTCATCCGTCGCCTTCGGCGACACCTTCTCCCACAAGGGGAGAAGGGGGAGCCTGGCGGCGCTGCGCCGCACTGATGGAAAGACTGGACGAGGATTATTGCATGGACTTAGTGGACGAAGCCGCCGAAAGGCAGAAGGACGAAGCAGACATCCGCGTCGGCCGGCGCGTGCGGGCCTTGCGGCTCGAGCGCAGACTGTCGCTGGCCGAGCTCGCGGCAAAGGCCGGCATTTCCATCGGCGCGCTCAGCCAGATCGAGCGCGGCATGTCCTCGCTGCGCGTTAAGGTGATCTGGCCGCTGGCAGCGGCACTGGACATCGAGCCTTCGGCGCTGATCACGGACGGCAACGAGGCGGTGAACGACCTCTATTGCGTGCGCGCCGACAAGCGTCGCGCGATCCCGGTGAAATCCGAAGGCATCGCCAAGGCGCTGCTTTCGCCGCCCGCGGCCACGCTCACCGGCATGCTGGTGACGGTCGAGGCCGGCGGCGGCACGGCGGAGGCTTACGCCCATGCCGGCCACGAATTCGGCTTCGTCATGACCGGCGAGGTCGAGCTGGTGGTGGACGCCACGACCTATGTGTTGAAAGCCGGCGACAGCTTTGCCTTCAAGAGCACGCTGCTGCACGCCTTCCGCAATCCGGGCGCCGAGCGATGCCAGATCCTGTGGGTCAACACGACCAAGCCGTCCGAGGTGCGCGATGGCGCCTGATGCGCTCGTTCGGCTCGAGAAAGTCTCCAAAGTCTTCCCCGGCGGCATTGTTGGCCTCGATGCCGTCGACCTCGACATCGCCCCCGGAGAATTCCTGACCCTGCTCGGCCCCTCAGGGTGCGGCAAGACGACCAGCCTGCGCGTCATCGCCGGCTTCGAGAGCCCGACGAGCGGCAATGTCCTGCTCGAAGGCCGCGATATCACCGGCCTGAGGCCCTTCGACCGACCGGTGAATACTGTCTTCCAGGATTACGCTCTGTTCCCGCATATGGACGTCGCGGCCAATGTCGGCTTCGGCCTGTCGCTGCGCAAGCTCACCAGCGCCGAGCAAGCCAAACGCGTCCGCGAGGCGCTCGACATGGTGGGCCTCGCCGACAAGCTGCGCGCCCGCGTCTCCGAGCTTTCCGGCGGCCAGCGCCAGCGCGTCGCTTTGGCCCGCGCCATCGTCTGCGAGCCGCGCGTGCTCCTGCTCGACGAGCCGCTGTCGGCGCTCGACGCGCATTTGCGCGAGCAGATGCAGGTCGAGTTGAAGCGGCTGCAGTCGCGGCTCGGCACCACCTTCGTCATGGTCACCCACGACCAGACCGAGGCGCTGTCGATCTCCGACCGCATCGTCGTCATGAACAAGGGCCGCATCGAGCAGATCGCGCCACCGGCCACGCTCTACGACCGGCCCGCGACGCGCTTCGTCGCCTCCTTCATCGGCACGATGAATCTTTTGCAGTCGCGCTTCATCGACCGCGACGGCGAGCGGCTGCGCTTTGCCGCTGGTGACCTGCCGCTAGAGGCTAGTTCCGACAGCGGCGAGACGCCGGCCGCTGGCGACATGCGAACCATCGGCGTGCGCCCGGAGGATCTTCTGGCTGCCGGGGAAGCCGCTGAGGGAACCGCGCCGGCGCGGGTCAGCGGCGTCGTCTTCCATGGCCGCACGCTGCGCCTGCATGCCGAGCTGGGTGAGGGGACCGCGATCGTCATCGATGCGCCGCGCCGCGCCGACGGTTCTCAATTCAGCGTCGGCGACGTGGCGCATGTCAGCCTGCGACGTGGCGCGAACTGCCCGATGCTTTCAAGCTGATGCGACCGGAGCCTCACGACGCCTTGGCAAAGAATCCCTGATAGTCGGACTTGGCCTGCAGCAGGCGCAGGATGTTCTCGCGCGAGCCGCGCACATGCGCGCGGGCGCGCTCACCGGCCAGCGTGATATCGCCGGCGCAGATCGCGTCGACGATGCCGGCATGTTCCTCGCGGGTGAGCTTCCATTCGTCCAGCCACAGAAGCTCCGTCCAGACATATTGCTGGCATTTGTCGAGGATGCCGCAAAGCATGCCGTAGAGCATCTCGTTGCCGCTGATCTCGGCGATCACCCGGTGCAGGTCGATGCCGACCTGAAGCTCCTCGAACTTCTCCCGTGTGCTGCGATCCGGGATTGCCGCCAGCCGTTCGCATTCGGCGAGCATCTCGCGCAGCTTCGTCTTGTGGGCGGCGGTCGCGTTGGCCGCCGCGAGCTCCGTCGCGCGCCCGTCGAGCAGCTCGCGGATGTCGAAGGCCTCGCGGAACATGGTGAGGTTGAACTCGGCCACCACATAGCCCTGGCGCGGCCGCCCGATCACCAGCCCGTCGCGCTCCAGCCGATTGAACGCCTCGCGCACCGGCGTGCGGCTGACCTTCAGGCGCTCGGCGATCTCGTTTTCGGTCACGCGGCCGCCCGGCGGGATCTGGCCGGTGATGATCAACGCCTTGAGCTTCTCGAACACCGAGTCGCGCAGCGTGTTTTTCCGTTCCTTTTTCAAACGTCCGCCTCCAACGGCCCCAACGCAGAATCGCAGTCTAGAGCTTTTTAGCCCTTGCTTGAAATCAGGCCGTTTCGCGCACCGGGGGCGGCGCCGCCGCTTCCCTCTGTGAAAAGCGCTCTCTGACGACGACCCGTGTTGACATCGCTCTGCCGTAAGTTACACTCAAAATTGTATACAAATTCGCATACCAAATCAACGATAACGGGAACACCGGTTGGAGAAGCGAAAATGACGAAGAGACTTTGTATTCATGGCATGGCCGTCGCTGGCCTGCTCGCCTCGGTCGCCGTTCCGGCATCGGCTGCCGACACCATCACCGTCGCCTCATGGGGCGGCACCTATCAGGAAGCGCAGACCAAGGCCTTCTTCGATCCGACGGCCAAGGACCTCGGCATCACCATCAAGCAGGACACCACCAACGGCCTCGACGACGTGCGGCTGCAGGTCACCGGCAATGCCGTCAAATGGGACATCACCGAGCTCGGCGCCGACGAATGCGCGCGCGGCTCGAAGGAAGGTCTGTTTGAGAAGCTCGACTACAACGTCATCGACAAGAGCGGCATCAACCCGAAGCTCGTCCATGACGACTGGGTCGGCATCTCCTACACCTCCGTGGTGCTGATCTACCGCACCGATGTCTTCGGCGACAAAGGTCCGAAGACCTGGGCCGATTTCTGGAACGTCGAGAAATTCCCGGGCCGCCGGGCGCTTTCCGGCAGCCAGTCGACCGAGACGCTGAGCGTCGCCGCTTTGGCCAAGGGCATTCCGATCGATAAGGTCTATCCGGTCGACATCGACGGCGCGCTGCAATCCGTCGACAAGATCCGCGGTCATATCGACGCCTGGTGGACCTCCGGCGCGCAGGCCATGCAGCTCGTCAAGGACGGCGAGGTCGACATGGCGAGCATCTGGAACGGCCGCGCCGGCACGCTGAAGAAGGAAGGCGCGCCGGTGAGCTTCTCCTTCGACCAGGGCGTGCTCACCGCCGACTGCATGGTCATCCCGAAGGGTTCGAAGAACAAGGATATCGCCATGAAGGCGCTGGCCAAGTTCGTCAGCCCCGATCTCCAGGCCAATCTGCCGCTCTATGTCGACAACGGCCCGGCCAACGAGAAGGCTTTCGAGACCGGCAAGATCCCGCAAGATCGTATCAAGGACATCAATTCCTCGCCCGAGAACGTCAAGAAGCAGGTGCTGCAGGACCCTGCATTCTGGCGCGACACCCTCGTCGAGGCGACCGAGAAGTTCAACAACCTGATCCAGCAATAGCGATCCCATCGGAGCGGTGTCCGCGAGGCACCGCTCCGCATCGTTTCGCGAAAAATGATCCGGAGTTGAAGGAGATGCTCTTGTCTGTCGCGCAGTCCGCGCTTCCCATCGGCATCAGCGGTATCGAGAAACGCTTCGGCGGCCTGTCGGTGCTGCATGATCTTGGCCTCGATGTCGCGGCCGGCGAATTCCTGACACTGCTCGGGCCGTCCGGCTCGGGAAAGACGACGCTGTTGATGATCCTGGCCGGCTTCGTGCGGGCCAATGCCGGCTCCATCAAGGTCGGCGGCGAGGAGATCATCACCATGCCGCCGCACAAGCGCAACATCGGCATGGTGTTCCAGAACTATGCGCTGTTCCCGCATATGAACGTCTTCCACAACATCGCCTTTCCGCTGAAGCAGCGGCGCGTATCCGCGGTCGAGACAGCCGAACGCGTCGAGCGGGCGCTGGACCTCGTGCAGCTGAAAGGCCTCGGCGAGCGCCGTGTCGATCAGCTCTCCGGCGGCCAGCGGCAGCGCGTGGCCTTGGCTCGCGCCATCGTCTTCGAGCCGCGTATCGTCTTGATGGACGAGCCGCTGTCGGCGCTCGACAAGAGCCTGCGCGAGCACATGCAGATTGAGTTGCGAAACCTGCATCGAAGGCTCGGCATGACCACCGTTTACGTCACGCACGACCAGCGCGAGGCGATCACTATGTCGGACCGCATCGCCGTCATGAATGCCGGGCGCATCGAGCAGATCGACCAGCCGGAAGCTCTCTACGCCAGGCCCAGGACGAAGTTCGTCGCCGGCTTCATCGGCGAATCCAGTTTCATTCCGGTCGAATGCCGCAATGGCGGCGTCTGGCACGAAGGCAGCAGGCTTCGCATGAAAGATCCGATGCCGTTTGCCGGCCGGCATTTGATGGTGGTGCGGCCGGAGAAGTTGCGCGTGATCGCCGGCGAGCCCACGGGCGACGTCAACACCGTGCCGGCAACGGTCGGCGACGTCATCTATCAGGGCGACAGCTTCGTCTGCTACGCGACGCTCAAGGACGGCCGGCAGGTGATTTTGCGCGACTATTGCCGCTCCGACGTGCTGGCGAAACTGCCGGCGCCGGGCGAGCCGATAACGCTCGGCATCGATGCGCAGGATGTCGTGCTGGTGGCCGATCAATGAGCATTGCGTCCGCCAGCCTCGATCATGTTCGCCGGCCCGATGCGGCGCTCAATGCCGATGCCTTGCGCGCCGACGCGCGGCGGGAGGCGCGTGGCCTGTTCGCGCTTCTGTCGCCCGGCCTGCTTCTGGTCTTTGCCGTCATCATCGTGCCGATCGGCTGGCTGTTCTGGCTCTCGCTGTTCGACGAAACCGGTGAGTTCAGCGCTTCGAACTATGCGCGCTTCTTCGAGCAGGCGTCCTACATCAAGACCTTCGTCACCACCTTCAAGGTGGCCTTCACCGTCACCGGCGCCTGTGTGCTGCTCGGCTATCCGCTGGCCTATATGCTGTCGCAACTGCCGCGCCGTGCCGCCGGGGTCTGCCTGATCTTCGTCATCCTGCCATTCTGGACGTCGGTGCTGGTGCGCACCTATGCCTGGCTGGTCATCCTGCAGCGCAAGGGGCTGGTCAACACATGGCTGATCGACCTCGGCGTCATCGGCCAGCCGCTGCCGCTTGCCAACAATTTCGCCGGCGTCGTTATCGGCATGACCCACATCATGCTGCCCTTCCTGGTGCTGCCGCTCTATGCCTCGATGAAGAGCATCGACACCGACTGCCTGCGCGCCGGCATGAATCTCGGCGCCAGCCCCTCCGCCACCTTCCGGCAGATATTCCTGCCGCTGTCGCTGCCAGGCCTCGCCTCGGGCGTGGTCATCGTCTTCGTGCTCTGCCTCGGTTTCTTCGTCACGCCGGCGCTGATGGGCGGCGGCAAGGTCATCATGTGGGCGATGCGCATGGAGCAGACCACCAGCCTCTATTCCAATTGGGGCGCGGGCGCAGCACTTGGCGTCGTGCTGCTTGGCGTCACGCTGGCTTTGCTCGGCCTCTTCCAATGGCTGCTTGGCGCCCGCGCCACCGGAGTCTGGAGTGAGCGATGAGCATGGAGAACAGCCTGCCCATCTCGCATCGGCAACGCCTCTGGCTCTACGCGCTCGGCGGTCTTGTCATGCTGTTCCTGATCGCCCCGTCGGTGATCATCGTCATCATGTCCTTCTCCGGCTCGTCGCTCTTGCAGTTCCCGCCCAAACAGTGGTCGCTGCGCTGGTACGAAAGCTATTTCGGCTCCGTCGAATGGCGCGACGCCACCATCGTCTCGGTCAAGGTGGCGGTGATGACGGCGGTCGTCGCAACGCTGCTCGGCACCGCCGCGGCCTACGCCATCAACGCCCGCACGCTGCGGCTGACCGGCGTCATCAACGCGCTGCTCACCGCGTCGCTGATCATCCCGGTCATCCTGATCGGCATCGGCACCTTTTTCCTCTATGCCCGCATCGGCCTCAACAACACGCTGACCGGCCTTGTCATCGCCCACACGGTGCAGGCGCTGCCGCTGGTCGTGTTGACCGTCCTTTCTGGCTTGCGCTCCTACGACATGAACCAGGAGATGGTGGCGCGCAGCCTCGGCGCCGGCCGCTTCTCCGCCTTCTTCCAGGTGACGATGCCGCAAATAAGATTCTCGATCGTCTCGGGCGCGCTGTTTGCCTTCATCACCTCCTTCGACGAGGTGGTGGTCTCGCTGTTCATTTCCGGCGGCGAGACCACGACGCTGACGCGGCGGATGTTCAACGCGCTGCGCGACCAGATCGATCCGACGATCGCCGCCATTTCGACTTGCCTGATCGTGCTATCGATCGTCTTGTTGTCCGCCGCCCAGCTTTTCGGCCGCGGACGTTGATTTGAGGGATACCAAAACCAGCATGCGTGACTTCCAGTTTCCCGGCCGCTCGCCGGTCCGCGCCACCGAGGCGATGGCGGCGACCTCGCATCCTTTGTCGACGCTTGCCGCCATCGACATGCTGCGCTCCGGCGGCAACGCCATGGACGCCGCCGTCTGCGCGGCCGCGGTGCAGGCCGTGGTCGAGCCGCAATCGACCGGCGTCGGTGGCGATTGCTTTGTCCTCTATTGCCCGAAGGGTGACGGTAACGTGCTCGCCTTCAACGGCTCGGGTCGCGCGCCCAAGGCCGCGACGGTCGACTGGTATCTCGACAAGGGATTCGACGTGCTGCCGCTGCATGGCCCGCACGCGGTCACCATTCCGGGCGCCGTCGACGCCTGGTGCCGGCTGCTGGAAGACCATGGCCGCAAGGGCATAGAAGACGCGCTCGCCCCGGCCATCCGTTACGCGGAAGACGGCTATGTCGTGCACGACCGCGTCGCCTTCGACTGGGAGGATCCCGAGACCGACCTGTCGGCCGACGAGGTGGCCACGCGCATCTTCCTGCCGGGCGGCAAGCCGCCCAAGGCGGGTGACATCCATCGCCAACCGGAGCTGGCGGAGACCTTGCGCGTCATCGCGAAGAAAGGCCGCGCCGGATTCTACGAAGGCGCGGTCGCCGACGATCTGGTCGGCCGGCTGCGCGCGCTCGGCGGCCTGCACACGCTCGACGATTTCGCCGCCACCAAGGGCGATTACCGGACCCCGGTCAGCACCTCCTATCGCGGCTACGGCATCCACCAGATGCCGCCCAACAACCAGGGCCTGACCGCGCTCCTGATGCTGAACCTGCTGTCGGGCTTTGATCTGGGCAAGCTCGATCCGGACGGCGCCGAGCGTCTGCACCTCGAGATCGAGGCCGGCCGGCTCGCCTATCAGGACCGCGATGCGTTTTTCGCCGACCAGGATCATGTCGACGTGCCGGTCAAGGCGCTGCTATCGGGCACCTATGCCGACAGCTTGCGCGCCGCGATCGATGCCAAGCGCGCCATGACGCATCTGCCGCGTCTCGATCTGCCGGGCAGCGATACGGTCTATATCAGCGTCATCGACCGCGACCGCAATGCGGTCAGCTTCATCAACTCGACCTATTATTCCTTCGGCAGCGGCGTCGTCGGCCCGAAAACCGGCGTCGTTCTGCAGAACCGTGGTTCCAGCTTCCGCCTCGATCCGAAGCACCCGAATGCGATCGCGCCCGGCAAGCGGCCGATGCACACGATCATGCCGGGCATGATGACGAGGAACGGCCGCGCCATGATGCCCTTCGGCGTGATGGGCGGCGGCTACCAGCCCTTCGGCCATGTGCATCTTTTGACCAACATGATCGACTTCGGCATGGACCCGCAGCAGGCGATCGATGCGGCGCGTGTATTCTACAACCATGACGTCGTCGAGGCCGAGCGAAGCGTGCGCACCCAGACGATCGAAGGCCTGCGCCGGCTAGGTCACAAGGTGGTCGAGCCCGGTCATCCGCTGGGCGGCGGGCAGGCGGTGCTGATCGATTGGGAAAAGGGCACGCTGACCGGCGCGTCCGATCCGCGCAAGGACGGCCTGGCGCTCGGATATTGAGCAGCGCTTTGCTGGACATAAGCCGATCGTTCGAAACATAGTCTGGAACCATGACAAACAGCAAAAACGCCACCGATCTCGCCCATCGTCTTGCACCCGGCGCCGAGGATGCGCCGGCCATCGCCGCGCCCGAACGGACGGCCCTCTCGCATGGCGGGCTGCGCCGCCTGATCGGCGATACCGTGGCGCGGCTCAATGCGCTCGGCATCGGCCGTGGCGACCGGGTCGCCATCGTGCTGCCCAACGGCCCGGAAATGGCGACGGCCTTCATTGCCGTGGCGGCCGCCGCGTCCACCGCGCCGCTCAATCCGGCCTATCGCGCCGACGAGCTCGATTTCTATCTCACCGATATCGGCGTCAAGGCGATCCTTGTCGGCAGGGACGAGCAGGGCCCTTCGGTCGAAGTTGCCGAACGCCTGGGCATCCCGGTGCTGCGGCTGGTGGTGCCGGAAGGCGCGCCGGCCGGCGTCTTCACGATCGAGGGCGACCCGGTCCGATCACCGGTTGCATCCGGCCTGGCCGAAGGCGCCGACACGGCACTTCTTCTCCACACCTCCGGCACCACCTCGCGGCCGAAGCTGGTGCCGCTCAGCCACGCCAATCTTGCAGCGTCGGCGGCGCATATCGGCGCGACGCTCGGCCTGGCGCCGGCCGACCGCTGCCTCAACATCATGCCGCTGTTCCACATCCACGGGCTGATCGCCGCGGTGCTGTCATCGCTTGCCGCCGGCGGCAGCGTCTTCTGCACGCCGGGCTTCAACGCACTGCGTTTCTTCCAGTGGCTCTCCGAGGCCAAGCCAAGCTGGTACACGGCGGTGCCCACCATGCATCAGGCGATCCTGCCGCGTGCCGCGCGTAATCCCGAGCAACTCGCCGAGGCCAAGCTGCGCTTCATCCGCTCGTCGTCAGCTTCGCTGCCGGCGCAGGTGATGGCTGAATTGGAAGCGACCTTCGGTTGCCCGGTGATCGAATCCTACGGCATGACCGAGGCCGCGCATCAGATGGCGTCCAACCGCTTGCCGCCCGGACAGCGCAAGCCCGGCAGCGTCGGCGCGTCGGCCGGGCCGGAGGTCGCCGTCATGGCGCCGGACGGTCGGCTGCTCGAAGCCGGAGAGACCGGCGAGATCGTCATTCGCGGCCCCAACGTCACCGCCGGCTATGAGAATAATCCCGACGCCAATGCCAGCGCCTTCGCTTATGGCTGGTTCCACACCGGCGACCAGGGCGTGCTCGACGAGGACAATTATCTGCGCGTCACAGGTCGGCTGAAGGAGATCATCAACCGCGGCGGCGAAAAGATCTCGCCGCTCGAGGTCGACGGCATTTTGATGGATCATCCGGCGGTGGCGCAGGTCGTCACCTTCGCCATGCCGCATGACAAATTGGGCGAAGAGGTCGCGGCGGCGATCGTGCTGCGTGAAGGCCACAGCGTCAGCGAGGCCGACATCCGTGGTTTCGCCGCGACCCGGCTCGCCGACTTCAAGGTGCCGCGCAAGGTGGTGATCCTCGATGAGATCCCCAAGGGCGCGACCGGCAAGCTGCAGCGCATCGGGCTGGCGGCCAAGCTCGGGCTCGGCTGATGCGCATCGCGGTCTTCGGCGCCGGCGCCATCGGCGGCTATCTTGCCGCGAAGCTTGCGCTCGCCGGCAATGTCGATCTCTCGGTCGTGGCGCGCGGCGCGCATCTGGAAGCGATCAAGGCTGACGGCCTTCGCCTGATCGAAGACGGCAAGGAAACGGTTGGCGCGGTCCGCGCCGCTGCCCGCGCCGATGAACTCGGCGTGCAGGATTATGTCGTGCTGGCGCTGAAGGCGCATTCGGTCGGGCCTGCGCTTGACCAGGTAGCACCGCTGCTCGGGCCGGACACCGCCATCGTCACAATGCAGAACGGCGTGCCCTGGTGGTATTTTTACAAGGCCGGCGGCGCGCTCGAAGGCACGCGGCTCAATGCGGTCGATCCGGGTGGCGCGATATGGCAACGCATCGGACCCGAGCGCGTCATCGGCTCCGTCGTCTATCCGGCCGTCGAGGTCGACGCGCCCGGTCTGATCCGCCATGTCGAGGGAACGCGCTTTTCGCTGGGCGAGCCGTCGGGCGAGAAGAGCGAGCGAGCCACCGCGCTTGCCCGCGAAATGGTCAAGGCCGGGCTGCAGGCGCCGGTGCGCGAGGATATACGCTCGGAAATCTGGGTGAAGCTTTGGGGCAACCTCTCCTTCAACCCCATCTCGGCACTGACCGGCAGCACGCTTGCGGCCATTGTCGCCGACGAGGGCACGCGCGCCGTCGCCCGCGCCATGATGCTTGAGGCGCAGGCAATCGGTGAGCGCCTCGGCGTGCGTTTCCTCATTCCCGTCGACCGGCGCATCAAGGGCGCCGGCGATGTCGGCGAGCACAAGACCTCGATGCTGCAGGACCTCGAGCGCGGCCGACCGATGGAGATCGACGCGCTGGTCACCGCCGTGCAGGAGCTCGGCCGCCTGACCGGCCAGCCGACGCCGACCATCGACACCGTGCTGGCGCTGGTGCGGCGGCTGGCGATCGGGCGCGGGTGTTATTGATTTCATAGACGTGAGAATCGTCCGCCCTTGACTCTCGTCGATGTTCCTGTTTTGTTCTGACTGAGAGCTTAATAGGAGCGTTCTCAGCCGAACGAGTACCGATGTCTCGGCAGCAAGAGTTTGATTTCGGCATCCCTATCCCTCCACTGCAGCCAAAGCGGCCGGACCGGGTGTTCTTCGCGCTGTTTTTGCAGGCCAAGGATCGTGCCGCGTTTTTGTCAATGCAGAGACATCTCTGCGATCTCAATGGGCTAACCGGGTCGCTGCTGTTGAAAGAGCGATTTCACGTCAGTCAACAGCATGTCGGTGACTACAAAAGGCTTCGACCGAAAATCGAATTCGCGGCAACGCGAGCCGGCCGGTTGGTTGAAATGCCGGCGTTTGAAGTCACGTTTCGCCATGCCGTAAGTTTTCCCGGGCGCCCGGCGGCAAAAGGCAGACCGCCATCGCGTCCGTTTGTACTTTTGGCGGACGATGGGCCGGTCTGCGAACTCAGCCGGCGGATTGGCATTGCGATGAAGGCAAACGGTCTCAGGTCGGCGGATCATTTTGTCCCGCATATGACACTTGCCTACGACGAGAAATTCGTCGCCAGGCAGCCGATCGATCCAATCGGCTTTGTGGCAACGGAGTTCGTCCTCATTCACAGCCTGCGTGGCCTGACCATCTAAAGGATCTGAACCGTTGGCCGCTGATGGCCGCGTCATAGTCCCAGGCGCGACGATCCTGACACGAATTGTCACCTGTGGAGCGACCCGCCGGTGGCAGCCGCGCAATCGCCCCCTACTTGATGTCTTGTCCAAACCGGGAGGAAATCATGACCACTGCCGAAATTGCCAAGGATTTCACCGAACTCCTCAGGAAGGGCGACAGCCACAGCGCCGCCGCGAAATACAATGCCGACGACATCGTCAGCTACGAAGCGATGGAAGGCCCGATGGCCGTTTGCAACGGCAAGGAGGCCGTCAAGCAGAAGGGCGAATGGTGGGAAGCGAACCACGAGGTTCATGGCGGCTCGGTCGAAGGCCCCTATATCAATGGCGACCAGTTCGCCTTGCGCTTCAGCTTCGACATAACGCCGAAATCGACCGGCGAACGCGTCAAGATGGATGAGGTTGGCCTCTACACGGTCAAGAACGGCAAGATCAGCGAAGAGCGCTTCTATTACTGAGGTCCGGCGGTATTCGCCGTGACCTTCTTAGCGTGGATTCGACATGGCGGCCGGTATGATATCTCCAGCCGCCATGCCAGCCTCTCAAATCGCCCTGACATAGTCCGCAAGCTGGTCGGTCACCGTGCCCCAGCCGTCGAAGAAACCCATCTCCTCATGGCTGTTGCGCGTCGCCTCGTCGCGGTGGATGGCGGTCGCGGTGTAGCGCGTGCCCTTGCCTTCGGATGTCAGCGCGATGACCGCGGTGATGAAGGGCTCGCCGGACGGCCGGTAGCCCGGCAGCAGGGCGTCGGTCCACACCAGCCGCTCGTTCGGCACGATTTCGAGATAACAGCAATGGCGGTCGCTCACCTCCTTGCCGTCGGGTGACTGCATGCGCGTGCGGAACAGGCCGCCAGGCTGCAGGTCGATCTCGCAGTTGGTGATGACCCACGGCTTCGGCGTGAACCATTGCTTGACATGCTCCGGCGTCGTCCAGGCGCGCCACAGCAATTCGCGCGGTGCGTCGAGGAAGCGCTCCAGCGTCAGGTCCAGTTTCGGGTTCGGCTTGAACGGATAGCTCACTTTTCACTCTCCTTGAGGCTCATCACATAGGCGTCGAACTGGTCGAGCCGGCGCTCCCACAGCGCGCGCTGTTCGGCGAGCCAGTTTTCGGCAAGCTTCAGCGGCTCGGGCGAAAGGCTGTAGGTCCTGACCCGGCCGGCCTTTTGCGACTGCACCAGCCCGCAACCTTCCAGCACCTTCAGGTGCTCGACGAAGGAGGGCAGCGCCATGCCGAAGGGCTCCGCCAGCTCGCTGACCGAGGCCGGGCTTCTGTTCAATCGCTCCACCACACGCCTGCGTGTCGGATCGGCCAGCGCGCGAAAAATGCCGTCGATGGGCGGCGGGTTCTGGCTTGCTGTCTGGAGGCTCATAGCTGTTCCTTCCGGGACCGCCCGGCGGTCCAGCAATCTCTGCGGGAAAATACTTAGGAAAAAACCTTAGTATTGGCAAGAGCCAAAATCCAACCACCGCAAGCGCTGGCAAAGCGGGCAGGGCCGGCCTAAAGCGCGTCGCGATCTTTCAGATTCGCTCCCCGCGCTTTAGGCTTTTGGTTTTGCGCATGTCTTTGCCCCGAAACCGGTTCCCACTTTCGGGAGACATGCTTTAGGCTTCGGCCAGATTCGAAACCCCGTCCGACAGAGGCCCCAATTGACCATCACCATGTACGGCATCACCACCTGCGACACGATCAGGAAGGCGCGCGTCTGGCTGGAAAGCCGTGACGTGCCCTATCGTTTTCATGACTACCGGACCGAGGGGATCGAGGCCGACAAACTCAGCGGTTGGGTCGGCAAGGTCGGCTGGGAAAAGCTGCTCAACAAGGGCAGCACGACCTTCCGCGAGCTGCCGGAGAATGACAAGGCCGGGCTCGACGAGAAGAAAGCGAAGAAGCTGATGCTCGCCAAGCCGACGACGATCAAGCGGCCGGTGCTGGAGGTGGGGGACCGGGTTCTGGTGGGATTCAAGCCGGAGGTTTACGACGAGGCCGTTGGTGGGAAGTAGGATTCGGCCTTCGTAAGCCGCGTTCCTTCGCGCCCCCTCTGTCCTGCCGGACATCTCCCCCACAAGGGGGGAGATTGGCGGTTTCGGCGCCCCGCTCATCCTTCGACGTTGGTGATTGGCGAAAGCCGGCGCGACAGCTGATCTCCCCCCAAGTGGGGGAGATGTCCGGCAGGACAGAGGGGGGCGCTGTCCCGCCAGCATCTCATAGCTCAAGCATGGTTTTTACGAGTGGGCCCGCAAATACGCCGCCAGCGCCACCGCATTGTTGTGCGCCTCGTCATGCGCGCCGTAGAGCAGCGTCACCTTGCCGTCGCGCATCACGCCACGCAGTTGCGCCAACGCTTCGCTATTTGCATCAAGTTCGGCCCGATACCGCTTCTGGAACTCCGCCCAGCGCTCGGGGTCGTGCCCGAACCATTGGCGCAGCTCGTCGCTCGGCGCGATCTCCTTCAGCCAGAGCGTCAGTTCGGCGTCCTTCTTGCTGACGCCGCGCGGCCAGAGGCGATCGACCAGCACGCGCTGGCCGTCCGTCTTCGCCGGCGCCTCGTAGACCCGCTTGACCGCTACCTCCAAGGTCATCGTCGCACCTCCTTGGCCGAGCAATTCCGGGAAAGTACGCAGCCGCTCTCACCCGGAATTGCGTGAAACAACGAGTCCTCTCAGGCCCACTCGCCCTTGCGCATCACCGGCACGCGGCCGCCGTCCTTGGCCACGCCGTCGATGTCGATCTTGTCCGAGCCGATCATCCAGTCGATGTGGATGAAGCTTTTGTTGCCGCCGCGCTCCGCGATCTCGTCCTGGCTGAGCGCAGCACCATTGACGAAGCATTTCGAATAGCACTGTCCTAGCGCGATGTGGCAGGCGGCGTTCTCGTCGAACAGCGTGTTGAAGAACAACAGGCCGCTCTTCGAGATCGGCGAGGAATGCGGCACCAGCGCCACTTCGCCGAGCCGGCGCGCGCCCTCGTCGGTGTCGAGCACCTTCTTCAACACGTCCTCGCCCTTCGAGGCTTTGGCCTCGACGATCCGTCCGCCCTCGAAGCGCACCGAAATCTCGTCGATCAGCGTGCCCTGATAGGAGAGCGGCTTGGTCGAGGAGACATGGCCTTCGACGCGCCTTGCGTGCGGCGTGGTGAAGACCTCCTCGGTCGGAATGTTCGGATTGCAGGTGACGCCGTTCTTCGCCGTCGAGGCGCCGCCCATCCATTCATGGCCTTCCGCCAGCCCGACGGTGAGGTCGGTGCCTGGTCCAGTGAAATGCAGCGCATGGAAATTGTGCTCGTTCAGCCATTTGGTGCGCTCGGCCAGCGCCGCGTTATGCGCTTTCCAATTGCCGATCGGATCTTCCACGTCGACGCGAGAGGCCGAGAAGATCGCGTCGGCGAGCTTCACCACCGCGACGTCATCCGGCTCGCCCGGAAACACCTGCTTCGCCCAGGCAAGGTCGGGGTAGGCGACGATGTTCCAGTTGATGTCGAAGCCGGTGATCTTCTCCAGCGCCGGCTGATAGGCCATCGAGTTCGCCTTGTTGGCGCGCGCCACCTTGGCCGGGTCTTGCGAAGAGAGCAGCGACGGGTCCTCGCCGCGCACCGCAAGCCGCGCCGCGTTGTTGGAAAAAGCCTTCGCCATGCCTTCATAGAGCCAGCCGGCGGCATGATCGAAACCGGCGTCGGCGCCATAGCGGAAGCGCGCCAGCGTGATCTCGTCGTCGTTGAAGATCGGCGTCACCAGCCCGGCGCCGGCCTTGTAGGCGTGCTCGACGATACGCCGGGTCAGCGGCAGCGCCGCGATCGAGGAGGTCAGCACAAGGTCTTGTCCGGGCTGCAGCTGCAGCCCGACCTTGATGGCGACTTCCGCCAGCCTGTCGAGCTTTACGGGGTCGATGGTTGCCGAGACGCCGCGCGAGTGTGTGGTCATGGTCCTGCCTGCCGTTTGTTGGGGTCTGGTTCTTACATAGACCGGCGAGACTGGCCTTTCCACCGCGATCGACTGGGCCTGCTCTCGAGCATGACGACCCCCGTTGTTGAAAAGTGCGTAGCAGTTATGCGGCGCTGTCCAGCGCCCGGAACTGCGCCATGGTGGCCTCGATCTCCTCGCGGATCCAGGCCTTGAAGTCGCGCACCTTGCGGCTTTCGCTGCTGGTGGCCGAGGTAACGAGCCAATAGCCGAGCCCGCTTTCGGCCCTGATCCCGAAGGGCGCGACCAGCCGGCCATCGGCCAGCGCGTCGGCGGTCAGCAACTGCCAGGCGAGCATCACGCCGTGGCCTGCGATCGCCGATTCCAGGCACAGCATCGGATCGGTGAAGCGCGCACCCTTCTGGAAGGTCACCGGCGCGACGCCGGCTGCCTCGAACCAGCCGTCCCAGCTGAACATCGCCCGCTCGTCGGTGATGGCGCAGGTCTGCGCCAGGTCGCCGATCGACTTCAGCCTTGCCGCGATCGAAGGCGCGCAGACCGGAAACACTTCCTGGGCAAGCAGAAGCTCGGCGCGGTCGCCCGGCCATTTGCCGTCGCCGAGCCGGATGGCGATATCGATGTCGGAGCGGTCGAGATCGGCGACCCTGGCCGAGGCGTCGATGCGCAAGAGCACATTCGGATGCCGCGCGAAATGCCGCGACAGCCTGGGCAGCAGCCATTTCGAGGCGAAGGCCGGCGCCACCGAGACGACCAGCGTGCACTCATTGGCCTCGTCGGCCAGTGCCACGGCTTGCGCGAGCTCTCGGAAGCCGGCGCTGAGCCGCGCCGTGAACGCGGTGCCGAATTCGGTCGGCACGAGCGCGCCCGGCGTGCGCTCGAACAGCGCCTGCCCCAGCTGCTTTTCCGTGCGCTTGACCTGCTGGCTGACGGCGCTGACCGAGACGTTCAGCTCCGCCGCCGCTGCCGCCAGCGATCCCAGCCGGGCGACAGTTTCCACGGCGCGCAGGCCGTTGAGATGGACGCGGTTCAGCATAGCCATTCAGTTTTTCTAAAGTGGATGGATCGAAATCTCAATTGAAACCCGACAGGAAAGGGCAGAATTTAACAGGAACAGCCTTGAGCCATGAGGTGGTCCTATGAAGATTTTATCTTTGCTGAAAGGGCTTTCCGGGACCAAGGCGAGGCTACGCGATGACAGCGAGATCGCCCGCTGGGTCACCGATCCGCTGTCGCATCCGGTGCTCGACACCATGTCGGAGCGCGAGCTCGGCGACATGCCCTTCCGGCTAACCGCCCGCCGCACGGCTTATGAGACCGCGAGGCCGGCCCGTCTCTGAGGCCACGCAGCTCAGGGCGGGGTCGCGCTGGCCCAACGCAAGCGCATTGTTTCGCCGCAGCGCACACCTATTGTGCGTCGCAATGAACGCCCCGCCATCTCCTTTGCGTCTCGCTCTCGCCGGCATGGTCGCGCTCGCCGTCGCCCAGGGCATCGGCCGCTTCGTCTATACGCCGGTCCTGCCGGGCATGATGGAGGGGCTGCATCTGACGCCGGCCGATGCCGGCTGGATCGCTTCTGCCAACTATCTAGGCTATCTCATCGGCGCGTTTGCCGCGGCCGGCGACTGGGCACACGGGCGCGAGCGTCTGCTGATGTTCGCCGGCCTTGCGGCCACCGCCGTGCTCGCGGGCCTCATGGGGCTCAACGAGACGATGGCCGCCTTCCTCGTCATCCGCTTCTTCGCCGGCCTCGCCAGCGCCTTCGTCATGGTGTTCATGGCCTCGATCGTCTTCAGCCATCTGGCGGAGGCCGGATGCGGCGATCTGCAGGCGCTGCACTTTGGCGGCGTCGGCCTGGGCATAGCCGCGTCCTCGGCACTGCTGGCGATCCTGGTCTCCGAACAGGCGGATTGGGCCGCCGGCTGGCTCTGGTCCGGAGCGCTTTCGGCGGTCGGCCTCATCGTCGTCATGCTGCTCGCCGGCTCGACCACACCGGCCAATGGCGTCGATGGCCCCGAGCCGGCGCTGCCGAAGGACGGGTCCCTGGTGAAGATGATCGTCGCCTACGGGCTGTTCGGCTTCGGCTATGTGGTGACGGCCA
This sequence comes from Mesorhizobium vachelliae, assembly GCF_033977325.1. NCBI lineage: Bacteria > Pseudomonadati > Pseudomonadota > Alphaproteobacteria > Hyphomicrobiales > Phyllobacteriaceae > Mesorhizobium > Mesorhizobium vachelliae. Next base: position 513,504 of record NZ_JAVIIR010000002.1, on the reverse strand, counting down.
CTTTCCTGGTGGCGATCGTTCGCCAGGGCGGCGGCGGGCGCGTCTTCGAGGCCACCGTCTGGATGGTCGCCGGCCTTGCCGGTTTTCCTTCGACTTGGGCGTGGCAGAAGCTCGCCGGCAGGATCGGGCTCTATGCCGCTTATGCCGCGAGCTGCCTGGTCGAGGTGGTCGGCGTCGTCGCCAGCGTCGTCGTCAAAGGTGCCGCCGGACCGCTGCTCGCCGGTGTCCTGCTGGGCGGCACCTTCATGGCCATCACGGCGCTCGGCATACAGATGGGCAGGCAGCTCGCGCCGCGGGCGCCGCGCCGCATCTTCGCGGTGATGACGGCGGCCTTCGGCCTTGGCCAGATCGTCGGCCCGGTCGCCGCCGGCCTGCTTGCCCAGGCCTCGGGCAATTATACCCTTGCCTCGATCATGGCGGCGGCGGTACTGCTCGCCTCCGGCGTCATTGCCTGGTCGGCCGCGCCAAAATCGCCATGATTTGCGGCCTTGTTCGATGCCGGGCATCGGGCAGGGCATTTTCTTTCCCGCTGATGTGTGACCTTATGCCCGCCGAACAGCAACGCCGCTGATTTGCGGTCAGACCGAGGAAACCCGCCACAGTGTTCGTATCCTTCTTCCCGCAGCCGAAGCTCTTCTTCACATCGGCCGCCGTCTGGAGCCTTGCCGCGATCCTGTTCTGGTTCTTCGGCGGCGAGCAGTTGGGCGCCGTCTTCGGCCTGCCGCCGGCAGCGGCCGGCACGCCGCCCATCATCGGCATCGCGGTGCTGTGGTCGAAGCCGTTCCTGTGGTTCTACATCTACTTCGTGGCCTGCGTGGCGATCTTCTACGCCTTCTGGAGCTGGTACGCCCCGCACCCGTGGCAGAACTGGTCGATCCTGATGACCGCTGTCATCCTGTTCTTCATCTATTTCAACGTTCAGGTCTCAGTTGCGGTCAACAATTGGTATGGCCCGTTCTTCGACTACGTTCAGGGCTTGATGTCGGGAACGACTCCCTCGACCAACGCGGAATTCTACAAGGGGTTGGCCGATTTCTCCTGGTTGGCGCTGGTCGGCATGAACGTACAGGTGGTCAATGCCTTCATCGTCAGCCACTGGATCTTCCGTTGGCGCACCGCGATGAACGATTACTTTATGGCCAATTGGGGCCGGCTGCGCCACATCGAGGGCGCTTCGCAGCGTATCCAGGAAGACACGATGCGTTTCTCGCAGATCATGGAAGATCTCGGCTCGACCTTCGTTCAGTCGATCATGACCCTGATCGCCTTTCTGCCGGTCCTGATTCAGCTGCAGGCTCACATCACCGAATTGCCGATCATCGGGGCGGTCCCGCAACCACTGGTCGTTGCCGCATTGGGCTGGTGTCTGTTCGGAACGATTTCCGTCATGGTGGCGGGTCTCAAGCTGCCGGGCCTGCAGTTCCGCAACCAGCGTGTCGAGGCAGCCTATCGCAAGGAGCTTGTCTACGGCGAAGATCATCCCGACCGGGCTCAGCCGGCGACGACGACACAATTGTTCACCAATGTCCGCCGCAATTATTTCAAGCTCTATTTCCACTACATCTATTTCAACGTTGTTCGTTACACCTACCTGCAGGCCGACAACATCTTCTCGCTGCTGATCCTCGGGCCTTCGCTGGTCGCGCACAAGATCACGTTCGGCGCGCTGAACCAGATCTCGAACGCGTTCGGCAAGGTGACGAACTCGCTGCAGTTCCTGTTGAATTCCTGGTCGACGATTGTCGAACTGCAGTCTGTGCACAAACGTTTGCGTGCCTTCGAGGCGACGCTGCAAGGTGAACAACTGCCGGTTATCGATCAGCATTATCTGGAACGCGAGCGGGCTGGCATGCGCCCCGAAGATCAGCCGGTAAGCTAAAGCAATGTCTCCCGAAAGTGGGAACCGGTTTCGGGAGACATGCGTAAAAATCAAGAACCTAAAGCGTGCAGCGAATCTGAAAGATCGCGACGCGCTTTAGGGGCGCGGCTTGTCCAGTCAGCCGCCCACGCTCGCCTGGGCCAGGCCGGCGCGCTGGCGCGCGACATAGTCGCGAAAACTGATGCACTCGACGTCCGCCTTTACGCAGACCTCGCCGGCGAAGCGCTCCAGCGCGTTCCAATAGGCGCCGTTGTTCATCAGCGTGAAGTGGAAGCCGAGCTCCAGCGGCAGACGCTTGCCGTTGTACTGGGCATCGAAAGCGGCGCGGAACGCCTGATAGGCGCGCCCGGTGAATGCGTCCGCCATGGCCGGCTTCTCGGTGCCGCCTGAGTGGCGGACATAGAGATTGTAGTCCATGGCGACCACCGGTTTCGCCTTCGGCCCCTCCGGGATAAGCGGCAGGGCGAAGCGGGTCGTGCCGTTCAGGGTCGGCGGCACGGCCGGGCCGTTCGAAACGCCGCTGGCGTCATATTGGAAGCCAGCCTCGGGCAGCGCCTCGTAAAGCGGCTTGCCGGTCGAGAGATAGGGCGCGCGGAATCCGACCAGCGCATGATGCGCGAAATCGTGCCAGTCGGGCGGTTCCGGGATGCCGTTGATCGCATAGGCGTTTTCGAAAATGCGCCGCACGGACGCGAATTCGGCCAGCCAGTCCGCCTTGCTCCAGGCCTTGCCGTCGAAATGGCCGCAGGCATGGCTGCCGATGTCGTGGCCTTCGGCAGCCGCCAGCCTGACCTGCTCGAGCCGGTCCGCGACGTCCTGTTTCGAGGCGCCGAAGCCGACATTGGATTTGCCGGCGGCCTTGCCGGGTCCGGCATAGGCCTGCCGCGTCTCAGGCGAGAGCAGGAAGACGCAGGACAGGAAATAGGTGAAATGCGCGCCCGTGCGCTTTGCCAGCGCCCGGCTGCGTTCCCATTGCGAGATCTCGCGGGCGGCGTCGAATGAGATCAGCACGACCTGCTTGGGTTTGGCCGGCGAGGCGGCTGGCGATTTCGGCGGATCGGCGAAGGCGGCATTGGCTGAGGCGAGCGAGGCGAGACTGAATGCAAGGACGCGGTACGAACGAAGCATTGGCAACCTTCCGGCGGGAAGGTCTCCCGCTGATCGGAAGCCGGCTATCGCGCAAATGTGGCGCGGTTGCGTTCGGGCAAGCCCTGTGGGCACCGGGCATTCCCAGCCGATTTTCCAGCCCGCCCCCTTCCATGCCGACAAAATTTCGCTAAAACGCGGGGCTCAAGAAGCGCCCCCTTCCGGGGCAGCAATGGTTTTTGATTGATGTCGGACGACAGTTTTATCCGCGAAGTCAACGAAGAGATTCGTCGCGAGCAGGCGCAGGCGCTGTGGGATCGTTTTGGTCCGGCCATTCTCGGCATCGCCATCCTGATCGTGCTGGGAACGGCAGCCGTCGTCGGCTACCGCTACTGGGACGAGAGCCGCGCCAACCGCTCGGGCGACGCCTTCTCGGCTGCGTTGAAGCTCGCCAATGACGGCAAGAACGACGAAGCGATCGCCGCGCTCGATCAGCTGGAGAAGGACGGCTACGGCGCCTATCCATTGCTCGCCCGCATGCGCGCCGCGACTGTCAAGGCCGACAAGGGCGATATCGACGGCGCGGTCAAGGATTTCGACGAGGTGGCCGCCGACAACGCCATTCCCGCCGGCATCCGCGACATCGCGCGGCTGAGGGCCGCCCTGCTGCTCGTCGACCACGGCTCCTACGCCGACGTCTCCAGCCGCATCGAGGCGCTCACCGCCGACACCAATCCGCTGCGCCATTCGGCGCGCGAGGCGCTCGGCCTTGCCGCCTGGAAGGACGGCAAGTCGGCCGACGCGCTCAAACTGTTCGACCAGATCTCTTCGGACGACGCCGCCCCGCGCAATGTGCGCCAGCGCGCGCAGCTGATGTCCGAGCTGATCCGCGGGTCGGGCAACGCGTCGTGATCCTGGATGGGCTTCAAAGTCGCCATCATCGGCCGGCCTAACGTCGGCAAATCGACTCTTTTCAATCGGCTGGTCGGAAAGAAGCTGGCGCTTGTCGACGACACGCCGGGCGTGACGCGCGACCGCCGCGTCCATGCGGCAAAGCTCTACGATCTCCATTTCGACGTCATCGACACCGCCGGCTTCGAGGACGCGGCCGCTTCGACGCTGCCCGGCCGCATGCGCCAGCAGACCGAGATCGCCATCCGCGAGGCCGACCTCATCTTCTTCACGGTCGATGCCAAATCCGGCCTGATGCCCGACGACCGCACCTTCGCCGACGTGGTGCGCAAATCCGGCAAGCCGGTGGTGCTGGTCGCCAATAAGGCCGAGGCGCGCGGCGCCCAAGGCGGCATGCTGGAAGCCTGGGAGCTCGGCCTCGGTGAGCCGATCCCGGTCTCGGCCGAGCACGGCCAGGGCATGCCCGACCTGCGCGACGCGGTGGTCGAAGCCTTGGGCGAAGAGCGCGCGCTCGGCGAGGACGAAGACGACGGCGATGAGATCGCCGCCAGCGAGGTGCTGATCGGCGAGGACATCACCGACCCGGACGCTGAGACACCCTATGACGACACCAAGCCGCTGCGCATCGCCGTCGTCGGCCGCCCCAACGCTGGCAAGTCGACGCTGATCAACGCGCTGATCGGTGAGGAGCGGCTGCTCACCGGTCCGGAAGCCGGCATCACGCGCGATTCGATCTCGGTTGATTGGGATTGGCGCGGCCGCCGCATCAAGCTGTTCGACACCGCCGGCATGCGGCGCAAGTCGAAGGTGCAGGAGAAGCTCGAGAAGCTCTCGGTGCAGGACGGTCTGCGCGCCATCCGCTTCGCCGAGATCGTCATCATCGTGCTCGACGCCACCATTCCCTTCGAGAAGCAGGACCTGCAGATCGCCGACCTCATCATCCGCGAGGGCAGGGCGCCGGTGATCGCCTTCAACAAATGGGACCTCATCGACAACCCGCAGGAGCTGCTGGCCGAGCTGCGCGAGAAGACCGGGCGGCTCTTGCCCCAGGTGCGCGGCATCCAGGCGGTGACGGTCTCGGCCGAAACCGGCCGCGGCCTCGACAAGTTGATGGAAAGCGTCATCAAGACGCACAAGGTGTGGAACAGCCGCGTCTCCACCGGCAAGCTCAACCGCTGGCTGGAAGGCATCCTCGCGCATCATCCGCCGCCCGCCGTCGCCGGCCGCCGGCTGAAGATCAAATACGTCACCCAGGCCAAGACCCGGCCGCCGGGCTTCGTCGTCTCCTGCTCGCGCCCGGACGCGATGCCGCAATCCTATGTCCGCTATCTGACCAACAGCCTGCGCGAGGCCTTCGACATGCCCGGCGTGCCGATCCGCATGGCGCTGCGCACGTCCGACAATCCGTTTGCGGGTCGGGCGAAGAAGCGGTGACGCTCAGGCGACCTTCCTGAGCACGTCATAGGCCTGCGCCCCCTCCGGCAGCGTCTCCAGCGCCGCCTGCAGCAATATCTCAGCCAGCCGCGCCGCCACCGGGTCGAGCTCGGCATCCTTCTGGTGCAGATGCAGCGCCATCATCGGCAACGCCGGCAGCCCGAGCACGCCCGGCGCGATCGCCCTGACACTGGCGGGCAGGCCGATATCGGTGCGGATCGTCAGTCCAAGCCCTGCCGCCACCGCCGCCCAGATGCCGCCGAGGCTGGGGCTCGAGAAGGCCATGCGCCAGGGCATGCCCGCGCGGTCGAGCGTTTCCGTCGCCACGGTTCTGAGCAGGCACGGCGCCTCGAACACCACCAGCGGCAGCGGCTCGCCATTGTGCGGAGCGGCCTCAATCGGCTTGGCCGGGCCGATCCAGCGCGCCTGCACGTCGGCGACATGCCGGCTGTAGGGCAGGGTCGTGCCGTCATGCCAGGCGAGCGCGATGTCGAGATTGCCTGAGAGCACACGCTCGGCCAGCTCATGGCTGCGTCCGATTCGTGCCTCGATCCGCACCTTGGGATGGGCACGGGCGAAGCGGCCAAGCACTTCGGGCAGCACCGCCTCGCCGAAATCCTCCTGCAGGCCGAGCCGCACCCAGCCTTCCAGCTCGACGTCGCGGATGGCGGAGGCCGCCTCGTCGTTGAGCTCGATCAGCCGCCGCGCATAGCCGAGCATCGTCTCGCCGGCCTCGGTGAGCGCCAGGCCGCGCCCCGCCTTGCGGAAGATCGGCGTATCCGCCTGCTCCTCCAGCTTCTTCAATTGCGCGCTGACGGCCGACGTCGAACGTCCCAGCCGTTCGGCCGCCTTGGCGAAGCTGCCCAGCTCCATGCCGGTGACGAAGGTCCTGAGGACATCGAGGTCGAACGTGATGCGGCGCATGGAATTGTCCTGATTTTCAGGATTGTTTGTCAAAAAATTCCTGATTTTATGGATGAAGCTATGGCGCTACATCCCGTCCGTCAAGCTGTCAGACGGCCGTCACGGGAATAGAACCATGTCCGCCATCGTCACACGAAATGACTGCCAGCGGCCTTCGGGAGATGTTGCCGGCGCGCCCGCTCGCCGCGCCTTCGGGCCTAACCATCGCTGGAAGGTGCTGGGCATCGGCGTCGCGGCCAATGCCGGCTTCTCCGCCACCTTCTCGGGCATCCCGGCGACCGCGGTGGTGATGCGCCAGGGCTACCACCTCGACAATGCCTCGCTGGGCCTGGCGCTGGGGCTTCTCGGTCTCGGCGTGGCGCTGAGCGAGCTACCCTGGGGTGTGCTCACCGACCGCTGGGGTGACCGTCGCGTGCTCCTGACCGGGCTTGGCGCGACGGCGGCATGGCTCTTCATCATGGCGCTGCTCGTCGTGCCGACGAAGACAGCCATACCGGGCATCGCGCTGCTCTCGGCAAGCCTGCTTGTCGCCGGCCTCCTCGGCGGCAGCGTCAACGGCTCCAGCGGTCGGGCCATCATGGGCTGGTTCGGCGAAGGCGAGCGCGGCTTCGCCATGAGCATCAGGCAGACGGCGGTGCCGCTCGGCGGCGGGCTGGGCGCGCTTGTCCTGCCGTCCCTGGCGCTGGCTTTGGGCTTCAGCGCGGTCTTCGGCCTGCTCGCGGCCGTCTCCGCTTTGTCGGCCTGGTTTGCCTGGCGCTGGCTGCATGAGCCGCCGGTCGAAAGCGGTGCTCGCGCCGCCGCCGCGTCAAGCGGTCCGGCGCCCTTGCGCAACATCGAGGTGTGGCGCATCTCGACCGCGATCGGCCTGCTCTGCTTCCCGCAGGTCGCGGTGCTGACCTTCGCTTCGGTCTTCCTGCACGACTTTGCCGGCATGGGCACCTTTGTGACCAGTGCGAGCCTCGCCGCCGTGCAGACCGGCGCCATGGTGATGCGCGTCTGGAGCGGGCGCTTCACCGACCGCCACGGCAACCGCCGGCCGTTCCTGAAAGTCTGCAGCGCGTTGAGCGCCTTGGCCTTCCTGGTGCTTTGGCTGCTGGTGATCGGAGCCGCCGGCGCGCCGTTGCTGGTGCTGCTGTTGCCGCTGATGGTCGTCGTCGCCGGCATATCCGTCTCCGCCTGGCACGGTGTCGCCTATACCGAGCTTGCCACGCTTGCCGGGGCCGGCCATGTCGGCACCGCGCTCAGCCTTGCCAACAGTTTTGTCTTCATCGGCTTCTGCCTTGTGCCGATCGCCATCCCGTGGATCTTGGCGGCTTTCGCATGGCCGGGCGTGTGGCTGTCGGCCGCGGTCTGCGCGGCGCTGGCCTGGCCGATCTTCCTGCGACAGGCCTGATTCACCGACGTGATGTATCCACCCCAGGCCTGATTCTGCATCGGCCTGCCGTGAAAATTGCAAGCCGGCTTTCCTCAAACATGAAAAGAACATGATCGATGTCGTTAACCCCGCATCAAGGTTAATGCTTCATTTTGGCTCTCCGGGGTCAGTAGCGTTCTGGAGAGTTCCGTGCATCGACGCGTTTCCATGCGGCCTGCTGCCGCCGCCGTTGCGAAAAAACGTTCCTTCCTATCTCCTTTGGTGCTCGGGCTCGGTATTTGGATCGGCTTTCCATCGGCCGTCGCCTATCAGGATATGGCAAGCCTTATCTCCGGCCTGGAATCGTCCGGCGTCCGCTGGAACGCCTATATCGAGAAATCCGCCGCCGGCTCGGTGCATGCCGCCGAAATGCCGTTCGTCGATTCCACCGCCACCGGCTCGCTCTCCGGCTCCGGCGTGAATTTGCCGGGCGTGGGCACCGTCGCCTTCCGCGGCAAGGGCAGCGCTGTGGGCGCGACGCCCGATGAGGATCGCGTCGTGCGCGCCGACAAGAAGGGCCGCATCGTCCACGTCTCGCCGGTCGCGCCGCCCAAGAATTTCAGCGCCGGCTCGATTTTCGAGCGCACCTCCTCGCTGATCCGTCCCAGCATGGACAGCGGCCTGAAGCTCACCTTCGCCAAGCCCGGCATCAAGGGCAAGGAAGTGCAGATCGCCCAGGCCTTCCATCTGCGCGAGGACAAGAAGCCGGATCCGGACCTGCCGGCAGCACTTGTCGCCCTCGTCAACAACAACAAGCCGGACATCCTCGCCACCGCCTATGCCCAGTCCGCGCCGGACTACGCCAAGGCCTCGCCCTTCGAGGCGCTGCTGCAGGACGATCCGAACAACGGCCGCTTCATCCCGCCGATGGGCAAGGGCGACCACGCCTGGCTGCAGAATCCTTTGCCGGCGGCCGTCTTCTCCAAGCCGGAACAGGAATGCCTCGCCAAGGGCATCTATTTCGAGGCGCGCAGCGAGCCGGTGCGCGGCCAGGCCGCGGTGGCGCAGGTCATCCTCAACCGCGTTCGCAACCCGGCCTATCCGAAGACTATCTGCGGCGTCGTCTACCAGAACGACGACTGGTTCAACCGCTGCCAGTTCTCCTTCGCCTGCGACGGCAGGAAGAAGACCATCACCGACCAGGCTTCCTACAAGACCGCCCAGGAGGTCGCCATGGCGGTGACCGCCGGCAAGATCTTCATTCCCGAGGTCGGCTCATCGACGCATTACTATGCCAATTACGTCCATCCGGGCTGGGCGCGCGCCATGCAGCGCATGACCAGGATCGGCCTGCATATCTTCTACCGCACCTATGGCGGCGGCTGGAGCTGAGCCGCCTAAACGAGGCTCCTGGCCGTCCTTCCTCCGGCACCCGGAATGCTCCAGCGGAGGCGGCTTGCCGCGCGGATTCGCCCCGAGTCCTCACGCGGGCGTGAAGGGCACGATGTCGCACCTCGATAAACCATTGATTTAACTGAAAAAAATACATCACTTGGAAGTTCGGCCCGTGGCTTGACGGGCGCGGACCCTCTAACTATGTTGCCGGCGACTTTAGAAGCGGACGGACGGCAATCGTCTGCCCGGGCAGGGGGGTTGCGATGGCCGACAAAACCGGGCCAGACGGAACCGGAGAAACCGGCCGCGGCAGGCAGCCAGAAGCCACCATCCGCGACGACGAACTTGAGCGCCGCCGGCGCGATCTCGAAGCATCGCTTGCGACGAGACGCACGGACCGGCTCGAGGGGAAAGACGAAGCGAAAGCTGCGACCGGTTACGGTCAGGCGCTGAAACTGTCCAGCGAGTTCATCGCCGGGGTGGTGGTCGGTGTCGGCTTGGGCTGGATCATCGACCGCCTGGCGGGAACAGCGCCTTGGGGTCTGATCGTCGGCCTGTTGCTGGGCTTTGGCGCCGGTATACTCAATGTCCTGCGCTCGGCGGGACTGGCATCCGAATTCGGCCAGGGCGGCAAGCCGCCTGAGCGGAAAGAATGAAGTGGGCGCCGCAAGGCGCTGAAGCGAACTTAAGAAGCCGGTTGTGGCTTTGACGGGGATTTAAAGTGGCTGCTGCTGACAAGGTCGATCCGATCCACCAGTTCCAGATCCATCCGATCATCCCGCTGCATATCGGCGGCTACGACGTCTCGTTCACCAACTCCTCCCTGTTCATGGTCGTCACGATCGTGCTGGCCTCGGCCTTCCTCTATATGAGCACCGCCAGCCGCGCGCTCATCCCGGGCCGGCTGCAGTCGGTCTCCGAGATGGCCTACGAGTTCGTCGGCAACATGCTGCGCGATGCCGCCGGCAAGCAGGGCATGCAGTTCTTCCCGCTGGTGTTCTCGCTGTTCATGTTCGTGCTGGTCGCCAACCTGATCGGCCTGTTCCCCTATTTCTTCACCGTCACCAGCCACATCATCGTCACCTTCACCTTGGCGATCCTGGTCATCGGCACGGTCCTCGTCTACGGCTTCGCCAAGCACGGCTTCGGCTTCCTCAAGCTGTTCGTGCCGCATGGCGTGCCGGGCTATCTCCTGCCGCTGGTGGTGGCGATCGAAATCATCTCCTTCGTCTCGCGTCCCGTCAGCCTCTCGGTTCGTCTTTTCGCCAACATGCTGGCCGGCCACATCACGCTGAAAGTGTTCTCGGGCTTCGTCGTCAGCCTGAGCGCGTTTGGTGCCGTCGGCATCGCCGGCTCGGTCCTGCCGCTTGCAATGGCGGTCGCGCTCTCCGCGCTCGAACTGCTGGTCGCCTTCCTGCAAGCCTATGTCTTCGCGGTGCTGACCTGCATGTATCTGAACGACGCCCTGCACCCGAGCCACTGATTTTACCGGCGCCACGGCGCCAGCATACCCAACGTACCAACTGCAACGAACAAGCAAACCACAGGAGTTTTGAAATGGACGCAACTGCAGCAGCTGCTATCGGCGCTGGTATCGCCTGCATCGGCATGGGCGGCGCGGGCATCGGCCTCGGCAACATCTTCGGCAGCTACCTCTCGGGCGCGCTCCGCAACCCGTCGGCTGCCGATGGCCAGTTCGGCCGCCTGATCTTCGGCTTCGCCGTGACCGAAGCTCTGGGCATCTTCTCGCTCCTGATCGCTCTGCTCCTGGTCTTCAAGTAAGATTGAGAGCTGACGAAAGGGGCCGCATGGTGCGGCCCCGTTCCATGGACAGGGGAATGAGATGTTCGTGACATCTGCCTATGCGCAAGAAACAGCGCCGGCCGCGGCCGAGGGCGATACGCATACTGGCACTGCCGTGCCTGCCGCGGAGCATGAAGCGTTCCCGCCGTTCGATGCCAAGACCTTCCCGTCGCAGATCCTGTGGCTGGTCATCACCTTCGGGCTCTTTTATCTGTTCCTGAAGCGCGTTGTGATGCCGCGTCTTGGCAGCATTATCGATGTCCGCAACGACCGCATCACCCAGGACCTCGACCATGCCGCTAGGCTGAAGGGCGAGGCGGATGCCGCCGTAGCCGCCTATGAGCAGGAGCTGGCGGAGGCCAAGGCCAACGCCAACAAGATCGGCCAGCAGGCGAACGACGCAGCCAAGGCGCAAGCCGAGGATACGCGCAAGAAGCTCGAGGCCGAGCTTGAGAAGAAGCTTGGCGAGGCCGAGGCGAGCATCGCCTCGATCAAGGCCAAGGCGATGAAGGAAGTCGGCACGATCGCCGAGGACACCACGTCGGCCATCGTCGAGGCGCTTGTCGGCGGCAAGGCCGACAAGTCCGAGATCGCGGCCGCGGTCAAATCCGCGAGCCGGTGAGGAGCGGAATCATGGACGCCACATCACTCGCCACGCTCTGGGCCACCATCGCCCTGCTCATATTCCTCGGCGCCGTCATCTATCTGAAGGTGCCGGGCATGCTCGCCAAGTCGCTCGACGCCCGCGCGGCCAAGATCAGCACTGAGCTCGAGGAAGCGCGTAAGCTTCGTGAAGAAGCCCAGCAACTGCTTGGTCAGTATCAGCAGAAGCGCAAGGAAGCCGAGAAGGAGGCCGCCGACATCGTCGCGGCCGCCAAGCGCGAGGCGGAGCTGCTCGCTTCCGAAGCGGCCAAGAAGACCGAGGACTATGTCGCCCGGCGCACCGCGCTTGCCGAGCAGAAGATCAGCCAGGCCCAGCGCGAGGCCGTCAGCGAAGTGCGCGCCTCGGCCGTCGACATCGCCGTCGAAGCCGCCCGCGCGCTGCTCGCCGCCAAGGTCGACGTCAAGGCAGGCGCGGATCTGTTCAAGTCGGCTTTGGATGACGTCAAGGCCAAGCTGAACTGAGCTGATCGCAGCTACGAATGAGAAAGCCGCCTGGGCAACCCGGCGGCTTTTTTTTGAAGAGGCGGGGCGCTGAAGCTGTCAATCTCCCCCCTTGTGGGGAGATCAGCCGTCACGAGCGCCGCCTCAATCCAGCCCGGCGAAGCTCTCTTCCTCTTCCGCCACTTCCGCCCCACCCAGCCTGAACGGCGCGAACGAGGCCCGATGCAGCCGTGCCACCGGCCCGTGCATCTCGATCGCGGTGCGGTGACGGACCGTGGCATAGCCCATATGCACTTCGAAGCCGTAATTCTCGTGATGTCCGCCGCAGCCGCACATCATGCGGTCGCGCATCACCTTGGCGACGATCGAGGCGGCGGCGATCGACTGCGAGCGCTGGTCGCCCTTGATGAGCGCCCGGCCTTCGCAGGCGAGACCGGGCGGAACGTCGCGGCCATCGGCCAAGGCGAGTTTCGGTTGCAGCGAGAGACCCGCGGCAGCGCGGCGCATCGCTTCGAGGCTTGCTTTCAGGATGTTGCTGTTGTCGATGCCTTCGGCGCTGATCGAAGCCATCGATATGCTCAGCGCCGAGCCGAGAATCTTGAGGAACAGCGCCTCGCGCTGCAAATGGGTGAGGCGTTTGGAATCGTCGAGGCCATCCGGGATATTGGCGGGATTGAGCACCACCGCGGCGGCCACCACCGGACCGGCGAGCGGTCCGCGGCCGGCCTCGTCCATGCCGGCGACCGGCCACAGCCCGTCGACCATCGCCTTCGTCTCGATCGAGAAGTCGGGCTTCTCGACCATTTCAAAGAGAAGCGGAGAATCGGAACGCGCGCGAGCCATGGTGCGGCGAGGTTCGCATCGGCTCCGATTCTCCGCAAGTCCTTCCGGGTCGGATGGGGCGTCGGACCGGGAAGGCACCGTCTCACGGCCGGGGGACAAGGGCCGGACGGGATTTGAAAGGACGGCAATTCCAGGCGGAAAATCGCTTGGCCTGGAATTGCTTGGCGCCGGCCGTCATGGCCGGCGCAGATATCAAAGCAGCATTAGCTGCTCGCCGGCGCCGGAGCCTGCGACGAATTGGTCGGTGCGAAGCTGCCGTCGCTCGACATTGAGGCCGAGCCGCTTGGCGGCGATCTCGAAGCGCCTGCCGATCTGCCAGGCATAGGGACCGGCGCCTTTCATGCGCTTGCCCCATTCCGAATCGTAGTCCTTGCCGTCGCGCATCGAGCGGATCAGCGACATCACATGCCGGTAGCGGTCCGGATAATGACGCAGCAGCCAGTCCTTGAAGATCGGCGCCACTTCGAGCGGCAGGCGCAGGATGACATAGCCGGCTTCGCGGGCTCCCGCGGCTCTGGCCGAATCGAGGATGCGCTCCATCTCCGGATCGTTGAGGCCCGGGATGATCGGCGCCACCATCACCGAGGCCGGAACGCCGGCATCCGAAAGCTGCCTGATCGCCTCCAGCCGCTTCGTCGGCGTCGAGGCGCGCGGCTCCATGGTTCTCGCCAGCATCCGGTCCATTGTCGTCACCGACAGCGCCACCTTGGCAAGGCCGCGCTCGGCCATGCGCGACAGGATGTCGATGTCGCGCGTCACCAGCGCCGACTTCGTCACGATGCCGACCGGATGACCGCGCGCTTCCAGCACCTCCAGGATCTCGCGCATGATCCGGTACTGCTTCTCGATCGGCTGGTAGGGGTCGGTGTTGGTGCCGATGGCGATCGTGCGCGGCTGGTAGCCCGGCTTCGACAACTCCCGGTCCAGCATGCGCGCCGCGTCCGGCTTGGCGAACAGCTTCGATTCGAAATCGAGCCCCGGCGACAGGCCCATGAAGGCATGCGTCGGCCGGGCGAAGCAGTAGACGCAGCCATGCTCGCAGCCGCGATAGGGATTGATCGAGCGGTCGAAGGAAATGTCTGGCGACTCGTTGCGGGTGATGATGGTGCGCGGCTTCTCGACCTGCACCTCCGTCTTGAACGGCGGCAATTCCTCCAGCGAGTTCCAGCCGTCGTCGAACACATGCCGGCTGACCGGCTCGAACCGGCCGGAGGGGTTGATGCCGGCCGAGCGGCCGCGATTGCGGTCGGGCCGCACGCGCATGCCGCTCTGCTCGATCATCGCATTGGCCATTTCGGCTCTGCCTGCTCCGAAAGCGGCAATGTCGGCGCGGACGATCTGTTCCATTTTCGCCCTCTCCCAAGGACTGTCGGCAGGCTGTCGAATCGCTCTGTTCATGAAACTATTCCTATTTTGCCGATGAGAACAAAGCAAGAACTTTTTCGCAGGGAGCGCGCAACTGGCGCATCGCCGCGCTTTCCGCTATTCGGCTAAAATGCTCAGCGTTCTCATCGAAACCTTGAACGACGAAGAGGGGCTTGCCCGCACGCTCGCCTCGCTGGTCGGCGGCGCGGTCGAAGGCGTGGTGCGCGACGTGATCGTCTGCGATCAGGGCTCGACCGACCAGACGCATCGGGTGGCCGAGCATGCCGGCTGCCACTACGTGACCGGCGGGATCGCCGTGGGCATAGGCCAGGCCAAGGGAGATTGGCTGCTGCTTCTGGAGCCCGGAGCCCGGCTCGCCGAAGGCTGGATAGACGAGGTCGTCGCGCACACGGCTAGGCAGACCATGCCGGCGCGCTTTTCACGCGCCCGGGCCGATCGCGCGCCTTTCCTGGCCCGCGTCTTTTCAGGCAACCGCGCGCTGGCCGAGGGGCTCGTCATCAGCAAGCGCCAGGCCTCGGCGCTGGCGAAGAGCGCGCGCAGCGCCGAGGCCTTGGCGCGCGGCCTGGCGACCAGGCGGTTGAACGCCGAAATCTGGGTGGCGCCACCGAAATGATGCCGGCCTCACCCCCTCCCGCAAGAGGAGAAAGAGAGGACGGCGGCGCGATAAATTTCTTGTCAGCCCGTTTTATTGTGCATTGCACAAAATCCGGAGGCAGATTAGCATCTGCTTAATGCGGGCAATCGGGTTTGGGTGACGATGAAGTGTTAGGCGGCTGACACTTCGTCGGTCGCCATGCATATGAGGGACCCGATGAACCTTGCTACCCCAGACAACTCAGGCCCGGCCAGCCTGGAGGCCATCGCCCGCGGCGGCAGCCTGTTCAGGCGCATCGCCGTTCGCATCCCGACCTATCTGAAAGACCTGCGCGAGAACCCGGCCTGGCTGCCGATGTTCGTTCTGGCGCGAACCATGCCAGGGCGGCGCATGCATTGGCTGGGCGCCAAACGAGCCCGCCCTCTCGACAGTGCGGCAGAGACGATGTTCGCGGGCGCCGACCGCGCGGCGGCGCTCGAGGCTTTGCGCGCCGAAGGCCTGTTTTCGGGTTTGATGCTGCCCCCGGCGATCCATCAGGAAATCGCCGCCTTCGCGCAGCGCACACCTTGCTTCGGCAATTTCGACCGCCGACTTGAATTCATGCCGGGCGACCATGCCGAGGCCGAGAAGCGCTTCGGCCGCTCGCTGCTCAGCGGGCATTATTTCGAGCGCATCCTGGATTGCCCGGCGGCTCTCGCCATCCAGAAGGACCCGCTGCTGCTCGACATCGCCCGGCACTATCTCGGCGGCCAGGCCAAGCTGATCACCACGCGCGTGTGGTGGAGTTTTCCGACCGGCAAGGCGTCCGATGCCGACAAGAACCTCGCCTCGTTGGGCAAGTACCATTTCGATCTCGACGACTGGCGGATGCTGAAGTTCTTCTTCTACTTGGTGCCGGTCGACGAAGGCACCGGCCCGCATGTCTATGTCCGTGGCAGCCACAAGCGCCGTGTGCTCAAACATCAACTGACGCTTCTGGTCGGCCACCCGGCCGAAGAGGTGCTGGATGTCTATGGCCAGCAAAGCCCGATCATGCTGACGGGCGAGGCTGGTCTCGGCTTCGTCGAGGATCCGTTCGGCTTCCACATGGGCACCGTACCCGCGCACACGCCACGCCTGATGATGGAAATCGGCTTTGGCGTCTCCAAGCCGTCGCGGCGCCGGTTTCATGGCGAGCCGGTCATTCGCTAAAGGCATGTCTCCCGAAAGTGGGAACCGGTTTCGGGATAAAGACATACGTAAAATCAAAAATCGAAAGCGCATGGAGCGAATCAGAAAGATCGCGACGCGCTTTAGACTCGTGCCGCTCAGAGATCCCTGATCTCGGCCGGCATCCAGGTGCTGCGGCGCCTGGCCAGGCGTTGCTCGCGCGTCTCGGCGTCGAACCGGACGGCGATCGGCTCGCGCGAGAACAACTCGCGATCGTCGAGCGCGTTGACGATGACGATCGCCCTGGCGTCGTCACCCTCGCCAGCGATTGCCGCGATATAGACGCCGCAGTCGCGGCAGACGAGATAGTCGGCCGTGCGCAAGCCGAAGCGGTAGACCTGCAGCCGCGCCCTGTCTTCGACCGAGATGCTCAGGCGTCCATTCGGGTCGGCGGCCGCGCGCGAGCCGCGCCGGGTGCAGAACGAGCACTGGCAGGCGCGGATTTCCAATCCGGCCGGGTCGAGCGCGGTGGAGAAGCTGAGGCGGATGTTGCCGCAATGGCATCCGCCGTTGTGAACGGTCATGGCACGGTCCCTCGTTTGCGCGCATAAGCTACTGTGCCGGTGCCGGCTTCGAAATGGCTGCTCGCAGGCGCCAGCGCCATTTCGCCTTCGAACCGGATGCCGATCGGGCGCTTTGCCTGTGCTTTACGAGGTGGGTTTGCCGCCGCGCCTCAGATGCTCGTCCAACCGCGGCATGATCTCGACGAAGTTGCAGGGCATGTGGCGGTAGTCGAGCTGCGCCTTGATGATGCCGTCCCAGGCGTCCCTGCAGGCACCGGGCGAGCCCGGCAGCACGAAGACGAAGGTGGCGTTGACGACGCCGCCGGTCGCCCGACTCTGGATCGTCGAGGTGCCGATCTTGTCATAGGAGATGCGGTGGAAGACCTCCGAAAAGCCGTCCATGCGCTTTTCGAAGATCGGCTCCAGCGCCTCCGGCGTCACGTCGCGGCCGGTGAAGCCGGTGCCGCCGGTGGTGATGACGACGTCGATGTTTTCGTCCTTCGACCAGCCGAGCACCTTGTCGCGGATCTTCTCGCGATCGTCGGTCACGATATCACGCGCGGCAAGGCTGTGGCCGGCGTCCGTGATGCGGTCGGCCAGCGTCTGGCCGGACTTGTCGTCGGCAAGGCTGCGCGTGTCGGAGACGGTCAACACCGCGATGCGCACCGGGATGAAGGGCCGGCTCTCGTCAAGCTTCGCCATCGCTCACCTCCATGCTGCGCGTCGCAGCGACGAACCAGTCGGGATGGCGGGCGCGGATCGCGATCGCCGCGCGCTTGGCGACATTGCCCGTCTCGAACAGGCCGAAACATGTGGCGCCCGAGCCGGACATACGCGCGAATGCGGCGTCGGCGCGCTTGAGCGCCCGGAGCGCTTCGCCGATTGCCGGCTGGATGGAATGGGCGGCGACCTCGAGATCGTTGCGCGTCGTCTCCAGCCAGTTGCGGACGGCGTGGAAGTCGAGGCGCGTGGGCAGCGGCGGCAACGCCCCGTTGTCGCGGCTGGCGAGCGCCTTGAAGACGTCGGGCGTCGAGACGGCGACGCCCGGATTGACCAGGACGAGGCCGAGCGCCGGAAAGGCGGAGAGCGGCGACACCTCGTCGCCGATACCGCGCGCCACCAGCGGTTTGCCCTTGAGGCACATCGGCAGGTCGGCGCCGAGCGAAAGCCCGATCCGGGCCAGCGAACTGTCGTTGATATCGAGCTTCCAGAGCCGCGCCAGACCGTTGAGCGCGGCCGCCGCGTCGCTCGAGCCGCCGCCGACGCCGGACGCGACCGGCAGGTTCTTCTCCAGCCGGATGGCAACGGGCGGCGCATATCGCGCGCCAGCTTCCCGCCGCAAGGCATCGCGGGCTCTGACCACCAGATTGCCGTCGTCGAGCGGCAGGTCGGCGGCATAGCGGCCCGACACCGAGAAGTCGTCCTGCTCCGCCGGCTCGATCTCGAGCCGGTCGCCGAAGCGGGTGAAGACGGCAAGGCTGTCGATGAGATGATAGCCGTCGGCGCGCCGTCCGGTGACATGCAGCGCCAGATTGATCTTGGCGGGCGCAAGCCACGTCCGGACCTCTAAGCCGGGCTCCAGAATATCGGCTGCTGGCGAGATGGGATCAGTCCTTGGCCAGACGGTATTCGCCGGTCTTGGGATCCTTGACCAGTGTGCCCATCGTGCCGTTCGCCGCCTGTTTCTCGGTGCGCCGGATCTTGGCCGTCACGCGTTCGGCCTCGCGCACGAAAGCGCGGTAGCCGAAGTAAGCGGCGGCGCCGACAACAGCGAAGAAAATGATCTGCGGCATCTCAAACTCCTCCCGCGTTCTCGCGGCAAGGCCGGCCGAATGGGTCGGTCAAGCGGCTATGCTAGACGCAATCATGGCTTTTTCAAAGCCCGAAGCGTGCCCACAATGCGCGCTCTTCCGCCGCATCGAGGACGCCGTTTGCGGCGGCAGCGGCGATATCGGGGGCCGAGAGGCGCGAGCCGAACAGGCCGAAACGGCCAAACAGTCCGCGCGGCGCGGTGATCAGCTTGAGCTGCGTCTTGTCGCCGAAACGGGTCTTGAGCACGCTGCGCATGTCGCCCAGCGCATCGACAAGGCCGAGCTCGAGGCCTCTTTTGGCGGTCCAGAACAGGCCGGTGAACAGGTCCGGGTCGTCCTTCAGCTTGCCGCCGCGCCGTTCCTTGACAAGGTCGATGAAGGTCTCGTGCACTTCGAGTTGCAGCGCCTTCAGCCGCTCGACATCCTCCTTCTTCTCCGGCTTGAACGGATCGAGCACGGCCTTGTTCTGCCCGGCGGTGTGGACACGCCGCTCGACGCCGATCTTCTTCATCAGCTCAGGGAAACCGAACGAGGCCGAGACCACGCCGATCGAGCCGACGATCGAGGACGGGTCGGCGAAGATCTCGTCGCCGGCGACCGCGATCATGTAGCCGCCGGAAGCCGCCACGTCCTCGACGAAGACCAGCACCTTCTTGTTCTTCTCCGCCGCCAGGTCGCGGATGCGCTTGAAGATCAGGCGCGACTGCACCGGCGAGCCGCCCGGCGAATTGATCGAGATGGCGACCGCCGGCGCGTCGAAGCCGAACGCCTTCTCGATCAGGCCGGCCGTCGAGGCGAGCGACAGGCTCGGCCGGAACTGGCCGCCGCCGGCCATGATGGCGCCCTGCAGCCGGATGACCGGAATGGTGACGACTGTCGAGCGCCAGGATTTCGGCAGCAGGCGGTTGAAGAGGCGTTTCACGAAGGAATGTCTCCGGTCGATTTGCAAAGCAGCAAGATGAGATCAGGTCGGTTGGTCTGTTTCACGGGCACAGCGTCATCTTGCTTTGCGCATGTAGGAATTCGCTGGCCAACGGCAATGCCGCATCGCGCGCCTGGGATCAATCACCGAACAGCGATGCCAGGCCGTTATTGATCATTTCCGTCCGTTCCGCCGGCGCGTTGCCGGACGGCCCGTGCAAGGTGAGCGGCGGACGGATCGACAGCTTACCGCGCGCGCCGAGCACCGCCCTGACGACGATGCGGATCGCCGCCGCGTCCGGCCGCGGATGCACGCACAGCATCTCGGCATCGCCGAAGCGCCCCTCGATCGCGTCGAGGATGGCGACCAATTGCTCCGGCCGGGCGATGACGGCCAGCCCGCCGCGCGGCTTCGTCACGGCCGCCGCGCTCCTGATCCAGCGCTCGAACAGCCCGTCCTCGGCCACATGCGCCTGCCGGCGCAGTTCGTCGGGCGTCGAGCGGTCTTCCGCCGCGTTGAAGGGCGGGTTCATGACGACGAAATCGAAGGAATTGTCGGCAAGTCCGGCTTCGGTCCGCGCCCGGCCGGCCAGCGTCACGTCGGCCGTCAGCACCGAAGCGCGGTCGCCGAGATGCGCGTTGCCGGGATGCGAAAGCGTGGCGGCGGCGAACCCCGCCATTTCGGCTGAGCGCTCGACGAGGACCGCCCGCGCCGCAGGGCAGCGCGACAGCACGGCAAGGGCCGCGGCACCGGCGCCGGCGCCGAAATCGGCGAGCCGGCCTGAAAAGCCGGATGGCACGGCGGCCGCCAGCATCATGGCGTCCATGCCGGCGCGGTGGCCGCCCCGGCTTGGCTGCACCAGCCAGAAGCGTCCACGATGGAACGCATCGACCGTGTGCGCCGGCGTATCTGGGGCGATCGTCGTTGCCATTATTTCTGGCGGATTTCGTTTTCGATGCCGGCATCCTTCAGGATGCGGCGCGCCACGTCGGCCTTGTCGGCGTCGACCATGACACGCTTCTGCAAAAGGCCGATCGACCCTTCGAGCACGCTCATATTCTGGTCGGCGACGAAGCAGGCGATGCCGGCGTCGCGCATCAGCGATTCGACGAAGGAGATGACGACGGCGTCATTGGTGCGGACAAGCTCGATCATGGAACGAAAATCGCAGGTTGCGGCGCTCCTGTAAACGTGTGGGTGGACACACCGTCGGCAGAGCCGCGCCAATTCGCCTCTTGCCGTGCCCGGTTGTACCGACCTAGAGTCGAAACGGGATTAAGGGTGCCGTCGTGCGCGTTAAGTCGCGCGCGTTAATGAGACGGGAGTTGTCGTGGTGGGTGTCGTTCTCAACATCGAAGGCAAGCGGGAGCCCGCTTCCATCAAGGATTTGATCGACCTGACGGCCGCCGACATGGGGAGGGTCAACGAGCTGATCCTGTCCAAGGCCGGCTCCGACGTCGAGATGATCCCGGAGATCGCCAACCACCTGATCTCCTCCGGCGGCAAGCGGCTGAGGCCCATGCTGACCCTCGCCGCCGCGCAGATGTTCGGCTATTCCGGCGAAGGCCATGTCAAGCTCGCGACAGCCGTCGAGTTCATGCACACCGCCACGCTTCTCCATGACGACGTGGTCGACGAGAGCGCGCTGCGCCGCGGCAAGAAGACGGCGCGCATGATCTGGGGCAACCAGGCCAGCGTTCTGGTCGGCGATTTCCTGCTCGGCCAGGCATTCCGCATGATGGTCGAGGTCGGCTCGCTGGAGGCCCTCGACATCTTGTCGAGCGCGGCCTCCATCATCGCCGAGGGCGAGGTGATGCAGCTTGCCGCGGCGAAAAACCTCGAAACCACCGAGGATGAGCATTTCGCCGTCATCAAGGCCAAGACTGCGGCGCTGTTCTCGGCCGCGGCCGAAGTGGGGCCGGTGATCGCGCTCGCCTCGCGCAACGATCGCGCGGCACTTCGCTCCTACGGCATGAATCTCGGCCTTGCCTTCCAGCTCATCGACGATGCGCTGGACTATGGCGGCTCGAGCAAGGATCTCGGCAAGAATGTCGGCGACGATTTCCGAGAGGGCAAGGTGACGCTGCCGGTGATCCTCGCCTATCGGCGCGGCACCAAGGCCGAGCGCAGCTTCTGGAAGCGCGCCATCGAGGACAATGTCACCGACGATGCCGGGCTCGAAAAGGCGATCGGCCTGATGGCCCGCCACGGCGCCATCGCCGACACGATCGGCCGCGCCCGCCATTTCGGCGAGATCGCCCGCGACGCGCTGGCCCCGCTGGAGGCGACACCGCAGAAGTCGGCCTTGATCGACGTCATCGATTTCTGCATCAGCCGCGTCAACTGAGTTGCCGGCCGAGCGCAATTCGAGGAAAAGCGTATCGCGGTTTTCCGTCCGGAATTGCGCAAAACAGCCGAGCGCAATTCCAGGAAAAGTGTATCGCGGTTTCCGTCCGGTATTGCGCAAACAATTGTCTGGCATCCGCCGGGCAGGGCGCCTGTGAATCCCGCGCCGGCCGTCTCGACAAAGGGCGGCCGGGCAAATTATCTATAAAATATGGCCAGCACAGAAGACACGATTGCCGTTCGCATCAGCAAGGAACTGGCGGACCGCATCATTTCGGGCGCCATCGAGCCCGGCTCGCGGCTGCGGCAGGACCATGTCGCCGAGGAATTCAACACCAGCCATGTCCCGGTGCGTGAGGCCTTCCGGCGCCTGGAGGCGCAAGGGTTGGCGATCAGCGAGCCCAGGCGCGGCGTGCGCGTCGCCGCTTTCGATCTCGGCGAGGTCAGGGAAGTGGCCGAGATGCGGGCGGCGCTCGAAGTGCTGGCGTTGCGCCATGCCGCGCCGCATCTGACGGCGTCGATCCTCGATCAGGCGGAGGAGGCGACCAAGGCCGGCGACAAATCCCGCGACGTGCGCTCTTGGGAAGAGGCCAACCGCACCTTCCACCGGCTGATCCTGGCGCCCTGCAACATGCCGCGCCTGCTCTCCACCATCGACGACCTGCACGCGGCGAGCGCGCGCTTCCTGTTCGCGGCCTGGCGCTCGGAGTGGGAAATCCGCACCGACCAGGATCACCGCGCGATCCTGGTCGCGCTTCGGCAAGGCAACATCGAATCGGCCGCCGCCACGCTTGGACGCCACGTGCAATGGATCGGCCAGAAGCCGGTCAAGACAGCTTCCGGCAGAACGCGCGACGCCTTCGCCATCGTGGGGTAGGGGACTGGGCCGCATCGCGCCCATCCCATCGATATCACGCCTTCCGAGCAATCCAGAACGAGCCGGATAGTCTGTATCCGCCATCTGCTCGAAACGCCGTGTCGCAGCCGGACTTGCCATCTTCGCGAAAATATGGATTCGATAATAGATGAAGTTCAAAAATTATCTATAATTTACTCGAACCGGGGAAAACACCGTGACCAACGCAGCCATTTCGACCCAGACACCCTCCTTCAGCCCGTTGCGGCTGCACAGCCGCTCGCTCGCCTGGCAGATCGGCGCCGTCATCCTCGGTTCGCTGTTCCTGGCGTTGTCTTCCTATATCGAGGTGCCGATGGTGCCGGTGCCGGTGACGATGCAGACCTTCGCCGTCACGCTGGTCGGCGCCCTCTATGGCTGGCGCTTCGGCGCGCTCACCATTGCCGCCTGGCTGGCCGAAGGCGCGGCAGGGTTTCCGGTTCTGGCGGGCGGAGCGGCCGGGATACAACATTTCGTCGGCCCGACCGGCGGCTACCTCTTCGCCTTCCCTGTCGTCGGCGCCGTCGTCGGCTGGCTGGCCGAACGCGGCTGGAACGGCAAGTGTGTCATGCTTGCCTTCGCCGCCATGCTGATCGGCAACCTGCTTTGCCTGGTTCTCGGCACCGCCTGGCTTGCCGTCATGATCGGCACCGAGAAGGCCATCACCTTCGGCTTCGTGCCCTTCGTCGTCGGCGGTCTGCTGAAGTCGGCGCTGGGCGCGGCGACCCTAAAGCTCTTTTCCCCCGACCGGTTGGAACAGCACGGCCGCTCGTCCGGGACGCGATGACCGTCAGGCTGCGCGCCCATCACCTGCTCTGCCTGCTGACCTATGTCGGCAGAGGCTACTCGCCGGCCTTCACCGCCAACTACGACCAGGTGGTGAAGCGGTTGGGCGAGGGCGAGGCGGTTCTGATCGTCTCTGGTCCGGACGACATCTGCGCTCCGCTGCTCGGCGAGCCGGACCCGCATTGCCTGCGCCAAAGCGCCGCCGAGCGGGACGGGCTCGCGGCGCGCGATGTTGGCGCTCTCCTTGGGCGGACGATCGAAGCCGGAGACCGGTTCGTCCTCGCCGCCTCCAGCCTTTCAGTGATGCGGAAGGCATTTTCCGCCGGGCTGACGCGCCGGGCGTGCTCCGGCTGCGAATGGTCCGGCCTGTGCGATACGGTTGCCGCCGGCGGATTCAGCGATACCTCTTTGTAGGCAATCCAATGCGGGCATGTGGGCGTCCCAGACCTTCGCGTGGGATTTTTCGGTGGCGCCGCATCGTTTTTTAAGCCGGATGATTGCATTGTGATTCGCTCGACGATTGAAGCTCGACCCCAAAAAGGCCATGCTTTGACCAGAAAAGATCGAGTCTGTGGGCGGTCCGCCAAGGGCGGGATCGCGTCTGGCTGAAAGGGATACGATGCGGCAAGGACGTGCGCGCTGGCTGACGAAGCTGGCATTTTTGGCCGGTGTGGCGCTTTGGGTGCTGCCGGTCCAGGCCAAGGAAGATGCCAAACCGCTGCAGATCACGTCGTTCTCGGGCGCCTATCTTGCGGCCCATATCGCCGAAAGTGACAACGATCTCGACGACGCGATCGCCTACTACAAGCAGGCGCTGGCCTTTGCGCCGGACGACAATGAGCTGCAGCAGAGCCTGATGCTGGCCCTGGTCGCGCAGGGTCGCTTCGAGGAATCGCTGGTCTATGCCGACAAGCTGAAGGAAGTGCCGGACGTCGAGCGCTTCTCGCGTCTGGCACTGTCCATCGATTCCTTCCACAAGAAGGACTACGCCAAGGCGCAGTACTGGCTGAAGCTCTCGCTCGAATCCGATCTCGACCGGCTGCTCTCCGGCGTCATGGACGGCTGGGCCAAGGAGGGCGCCGGCAACGCGTCCGAGGCGATGGATTCCATCGACAAGCTCAAGGGTCCGGACTGGTTCGGCCTGTTCAAGTCGTTCCATCGCGCGCTGATCGCCGACGCCGCCGGCCTGAGCGACAAGGCCGACGAGATCTACGCCGCGACGCTCGCCGACACCACGGCCGGCGGCTCCGCGCCCGAAACCTGGATGCGCAATGCTCAGGCCTATGCCTCGTTCCTCGCCCGCAAGGGCGACAAGTCGAAGGCGCTGGCGGTTTTGAACCAGGCCGAGGCCTTCGCGCCGGGCAAGCTCGAGATCACCACGCTGCGCGATCGCATCGCCAAGGGCGACAAGATCGAGCCGCTCGTGGCCAGCCCGGCCGATGGCGCGTCCGAAATCCTGCTCGACCTTGCCACCGCGCTCAACCGCGGCGGCGGCGAGCCTTTCGTGCGGCTCTACCTGCAATACGCGCTGGCGCTGAAGCCGGACAGCGATGCGGCCCTGGTGCAGCTTGCCGCCGTTGCCGAGCAGCTCAAGGACGGCGAAGGCGCGGTCGCGCTATACCGCCGCATTCCGGCATCCTCGCCGCTGAAGGAGCTCTCGGACCTGCAGATCGGCCTCAACCTCGCCGATCTCGACAAGCATGACGAGGCGATTTCCCATCTCAAGGCCTATCTCGACAAGCATCCGGAGGACATGCGCGCCTATCTGGCGCTTGGCGGCGTCTATGGCTCGAAGGAAGATTTCCGCTCGGCCGCCGATCTCTACGACAAGGCGGTCGCACAGTTGAAGAACCCGACCGCCGCCAACTGGAACATCTTCTACCAGCGCGGCATCGCCTATGAGCGGCTGAAGGAATGGCCGAAGGCGGAGCCGAACTTCCGCAAAGCGCTGGAGCTGCAGCCCGACCAGCCGCAGGTCATGAACTATCTCGGCTATTCCTGGGTCGACATGAACATGAACCTCAAGGAAGGCCTGGCGATGATCCAGAAGGCCGTCGATCTGCGGCCGAACGACGGCTACATCGTCGATTCGCTGGGCTGGGCCTATTACCGCATGGGCCGCTTCGATGACGCCGTGCGCGAGATGGAGCGCGCCGTCTCGCTGAAGCCGGAGGATCCGGTCCTCAACGACCATCTCGGCGATGCCTACTGGCGCGTCGGCCGCAAGCTGGAAGCCACCTATCAGTGGACCCAGGCGCGCGACCTGAAGCCGGACCCGGATGTGCTCGCCACCTTGCAGCAGAAGCTGCTCAAGGGCCTGCCGCCGATCGAGTCCAACACCGCGCAGGAAACCCCCAAGGTGAAGCCGGTGCCGGCGCCCGCGCCAAAAGGCTGAGCAACGCGATTCTGAATTTCTGGCGGGGCCCTTCGGGGCCTCGTGGCATTTTCAGAACATCTTTCTGTAGACGACGAATCCAGGCTTCTCGCCGACCTTGTCGTAGAGCTGCATCGCCGTGTGGTTCGTCTCATGCGTCAGCCAGTAGACGCGGTTCGCGCCCGCTTGCCTGGCGCGCTCATAGACGCCCTCGATCAGCGCCCGCCCCACACCCTGGCCGCGCGCGGCTTGTGTGGTGAAGAGATCCTGCAAATAGCAGTTCGGCGCGATCGACGTCGTCGAGCGGTGGTAGAGATAGTGGACGAGGCCGAGCAGATTGCCTCCTCGCTCGGCCACCAGCGCATGCACCGGCTCATAGGCATCGAAGAAACGCGACCATGTCATCTGCGTGACCTCGCCGGCAAGCGCCGTTGGGCCGGAGCGCCCGTAAAACGCATTGTAGCCGTCCCAGAGCGGCAGCCATTGCTCGTAATCCTGCCTCGTGACGGGTCGGACGGTAAGTGGACCGGACATAGCGAAACCTCTGTCGTTGAAGTGGAACGGAGCAAACGGCTACCGCCGCTCGACGGCAATGGGCCAGCCCGCCGCAAACTTTCCGCCTTGCCGGGCGCGAGCCACCGCCTTGACGCTTGCCGGCCCGGCAACTAGGGAAGCGTCATCCTGCGCTTTCCGAGGCCGCCGTGACCATCGAGATCCCCGCCCATATGCATCCCAGCCGCTCCTTCCAGGGGCTGATCCTGACCTTGCACAATTACTGGGCGGACTATGGTTGCCTCATCCTGCAGCCCTACGACATGGAGGTCGGCGCCGGCACCTTCCATCCGGCGACCACCTTGCGCGCGCTGGGTCCGTTGCGCTGGAACGCCGCTTACGTCCAGCCGTCGCGCCGCCCGAAGGACGGCCGCTACGGCGAGAACCCAAACCGCCTGCAGCACTATTACCAGTACCAGGTGATCCTGAAGCCCAACCCACCGAACCTGCAGGAGCTCTATCTCGGCTCGCTCAAGGCGATCGGCGTCGATCCGCTGTTGCACGACATCCGCTTCGTCGAGGATGACTGGGAAAGCCCGACGCTGGGCGCCTGGGGGCTCGGCTGGGAGTGCTGGTGCGACGGCATGGAAGTCTCGCAGTTCACCTATTTCCAGCAGGTCTGCGGCATCGAATGCGCGCCCGTGGCCGGCGAGCTGACCTACGGGCTGGAGCGGCTCGCCATGTATGTGCAGGGCGTCGACAATGTCTACGACCTGAACTTCAACGGCCGCGAGGGTGCCGAGAAGGTCACCTATGGCGACGTCTTCCTGCAGGCCGAGCAGGAATATTCGCGCCACAATTTCGAATTCGCCAACACCGCGATGCTGCTCAGACACTTCGAGGATGCCGAGGCCGAGTGCAAGGCGCTGCTCGACGCCGGCACGCCGAAGCCCAGCGACAATCTGGCGATGCACCGCATGGTCTTCCCGGCCTATGACCAGTGCATCAAGGCAAGCCATGTCTTCAACCTGCTCGACGCGCGCGGCGTGATCTCGGTCACCGAGCGCCAGAGCTACATCCTGCGCGTGCGTAATCTGGCCAAGGCCTGCGGCGAGGCGTTCCTGAAGACGCGGGCGGGCGGACTGGCGGCGGCTTAGAGCAATTCCAGGAAAAGTGCGTAGCGGTTTTCCGTCCGGAATTGCGTCAAAACAAAAAGATGAGCGAATTCGCCGTTTGCGTGAAACGGTGGATCGCTCTAAGCCGATACGGCTTTCACGGGTTCGATGGCGACGCCGGCCGGCAACGCGACCTGCGCCGATGCGCCTTCGATCGTACGCATGGCCTGCCTGATCCCCGGCATCGTGATCGCGCCATGCGCCTGGGCGGCGAAGCAGGCGCTGAGCGCCAGGATCTGCAGGGTTCTCGATGCCGTCTTCATCGTCGTTCAGCCAATAGGTCTCTGCCTGAGCGTTTGTCGCTTCAGCGCAGCGTTCGGTTCATGGGAAGTTCTGCTCTAAGGACGGGTGGGCTCCCGTTCTCCCGACAGTGGGCCGAAAAATTCCGCGAAATCGGTCAAGGAGGCAGTCGGCTTGCGGGGTGACAGAGGCCAGCCGAGTTGCTATTTCCGCCCCATTCGTGACACCGGCGCTGCGCGCCGACCCTCCCCATCATGGGGAGGGTGGGGAGCTTAACTATGCCCGACCTGCTTTTGGAACTTCGCTCCGAGGAAATCCCCGCCCGTATGCAGCGCAAGGCTGCCGGCGACCTCAGGAAGATGCTGACCGACGGTCTGGTCGAGGCGGGTCTGACCTATGAGGCGGCACGCGAATATTGGACGCCGCGGCGCCTGGCGCTCGACATAAGGGGCTTGACGCCGCGCTCCAAGGACATCCGCGAGGAGATCAAGGGCCCCTCGACCACGGCGCCCGAGCAGGCGGTGCAGGGTTTCCTGCGCAAGGCCGGCCTTTCATCGATCGCCGAAGCGCATGTCCATTCCGACCCGAAGAAGGGCGACTTCTACGTCGCCCATATATCGAAGCCGGGCAGGGCGGCCGAAGAGATCATCGCCGAGCTGGTGCCGGGCATCATTCGCGCCTTCCCCTGGCCGAAATCGATGCGCTGGGGGCCGGCATCGGCGAAACCCGGCTCGCTGCGCTGGGTGCGGCCGCTGCAGTCGATCGTCTGCACCTTCGGCCCGGAGACCGAGGAGCCGGTGGTGGTCGATTTCGAGATCGACGGCATCCGCGCCGGCAACGTCACCTATGGCCATCGCTTCCACGCGCCTGGCCCGATCACGGTGCGCCGCTTCGACGACTATGTGGCGAAGCTCGAAGCTGCCAAGGTCGTGCTCGATGCCGACCGGCGCAAGGAGATCATCCTGGCCGATGCCCGCAACATCGCCTTCGCCAATGGCCTCGACCTCGTCGAGGACGAGGGCCTGCTGGAGGAAGTCTCCGGCCTGGTCGAATGGCCTGTCGTTCTGATCGGCGAGTTCGAGCGGGATTTCCTCACCATTCCGGGCGAGGTCATCCGCCTCACCATCCGCGCCAACCAGAAGTGTTTCGTGACATCGCGCCCAATCTCCCCCCTAGAGGGGGAGATGTCGGCGAAGCCGACAGAGGGGAGCGCTGTCCCGCCGTCCTCTCAGCGCGAGGCGCCCCCCTCTGCCCTGCCAGGCATCTCCCCCTCTAGGGGGGAGATTGGCCAATCGCCACTCTCGAACCGCTTCATCCTGATCGCCAACATCGAGGCGAGCGACGGCGGCAAGGAGATCGCCTACGGCAATGGCAAGGTGGTCCGCGCGCGCCTGTCCGACGCGCTCTATTTCTGGAAGACCGACCAGGGCGACCTGCCGGACATCGACCAACTGAAGGAATCGGCGGCGAAGTTCGACCTCAATTTGAAGAAGCCGCTCGACCAGCGCATGGCGCGCCTCGACCACCTCAACGTGACCTTCCATGCCAAGCTTGGCACGCAAGGACAGCGCGTGGAGCGTATCAAGCGGCTGGCGCAGGAGTTGGCGCCGACGGTCGCGAAAGCGATCTCCCCCCTTGAGGGGGAGATGGCCGGCAGGCCAGAGGGGGTCGCTGCGCGTGAAGCGCCGACATCTTCCGCGGCAAGCGACGGCGTCGGCGCTCTACGTGAGACGACCCCCTCTGTCGCCTTCGGCGACATCTCCCCCTCAAGGGGGGAGATTACCGCGCTCGTCGCTCGCGCCGCCGTGCTCGCCAAGGCCGACCTGCAGACCGAAGTGGTTGGCGAGTTCCCCGAATTGCAAGGCGCCATGGGCAGCAAATACGCCCTGCTGCAGGGCGAGCATCCGTCGGTCGCTGCCGCCGCGGAAGAGCACTACAAGCCGCAGGGCCCGTCCGACCGCGTGCCGACCGATCCGGTATCGGTTGCGGTCGCGCTCGCCGACAAGCTCGACACGCTCACCGGCTTCTGGGCGATCGATGAAAAGCCCACCGGCAGCAAGGATCCGTTCGCTCTCCGTCGCGCTGCGCTCGGTGTGATCAGGATACTGGTCGAGAACAAAATACGATTGAACATTGTCGACACGGCAGAAGCTCACATTCCGGCAATCCATGCGTCGATACAGAGCGCGTCGCGGAGGCAGAGTGGTGGGTCCGCGATATTGCGGGGGACGGTGCAGTTCAAAGGAAAGCAAGTTGGGGTGGAGGTGCTCGACCTTCTCGCCTTCTTCCACGACCGCCTGAAAGTCTACCTCCGCGACCAGGGCGCGCGGCACGATCTGATCGACGCCGTCATCACGCCGCAGTCCGATGACCTGCTTCAGATCGTGCGCCGCGTCGAGGCGCTGGGCTCCCTGCTCGACACCGAAGAGGGCAAGAACCTGCTCGCCGGCACCAAGCGCGCGGCCAACATCCTGGCCGCCGAGGAAAAGAAGAAAACGCTGGTCGCCGAAACTGTTGAGCCGGCGCTGTTCCGCGAAGAAGCAGAAAAGAAGCTCTTTGCCGCGGTGAATCAAGCCGAGAAGGAAGCCGGCCAAGCGATTAAAAACGAAGATTTTTCCGCCGCCATGCTGGCGCTTAGCGTGTTGCGCGAACCGGTTGATTCATTTTTTGAAGGCGTTCTCGTCAATGATGAGGACCAGGCCGTGCGCGCCAACCGTCTGGCGCTGCTCGCCCGCATCCGGGCCGCCACCGACCAGGTCGCGGATTTTTCAAAAATCGTCGGCTGACGGCTCGAAAAATCGCACATTTGAACCTGCCTGCATCCGCCAGGATGCTGGCAGGCTTGAGCAATTCGGCGCACGAAATTTAATGCGCCGGAGCCGGCTTACAGTCATATGGCGATGACCTTCGCATGGGACAAAGACGCGTTCCCAAACACGGAGGCATGCCATGAATTCCGTTGACGATATCGACCTGATTGAAGAGACCCCGGCCGCCGCTGAGGGCATCGAATCCGTTTCCGAAAACCTCTTCGACCACGCCGCCGCCGCCACGGCGGTCGAATCCGCCGATACGTCCGAAGACGGCGACGACGAGGAAGACGAAGACGCCGATGAGGAGGCCACTGCCTCGGCCGGCGATGAGTCGGAAGACGAGGATGAAGATGGCGACGACGATGAAGACGGCGACGACGAAGACGATGACGCCGACGAAGAAGCCAAGGCCTCGGGCGACGATGAATCCGACGACGAGGATGAAGATGGCGACGACGATGAAGACGACGCCGATGAGTCCGACGATGATGACAAGGAAGAAGCGGCCTGAGCCGTTTCTGGTCGTGTAAAGCATGAGGGGCGGCGCGTTACGCGTCGCCCCTTTTCTCGTCAGGCTCGTCAATCTTCCGGGAAGATTGGCCCGTCAATCCTCCACGATGCTGACCCGCACCCTGTCCGGATAGATGTCGACCTCGATCAGCGGCTCGCCGTTGACGATGGCGCGCCTTGTTGCGTTGCTCATGGCGCCGCCGCGCTCCAGCATGCGCTGAAGGTCGGCGCGCGAACCGTCGCTGCGGAACCAGGGATCGCCGTGGTCGTCGCTGTCGCGCCGGTGGAACTTGTGCCAGTTGGCGCGGTCCTGCCGCACCATCTGCGCCGCGCTGCCGAGCGGATAGCCGTCGCTGGCGCGATGATCGCGATCGGAAATCCGCGCGACGTAAGAGCCAAGCATGTCGTCGGCCCGCGCCGCACCCGCGCCCAGTGTCGTCGCCGCCGCCAGTACGGCAACGGTCATTGCTTTCGAAACAGTCATGAAACCCCCATTGAAACGCCGGCGCGATAGTGCCCGATCCGGAATCGGACAGAGCCAAGCGCCTAGCACATCGAAGGCGTATCCAGTGTGATCTACATCGCCTTGCCGACGCGCGGCAGCGGCTGGGCATTCGGCTGCTGCGCCGGTTGTTGCGCGCCGGCCTGCGCGCTGGCCGTCGCGGCCGGCTGGCTGCCGGTTTTGCCGTTCGAAGCGGAGGCGGTGCCGTTGGCAGGCGTAGCCGGCGAAGTGCCGTTCGCCGGCGCCGTGGCCGCGGTTGCGGGCGTCGCGGGCTTGGCCGACGCGGTCGCCGCCGGCGTTGCGAACGCGCCGCCGACAACGCCGCCCCGAATGATCATCGGGGCCTGCCGGTGCCCCGACTTCTCGGGAATCGCCGCGACCTTTTCGTCGGTGACGGCGGGCATGGGATCGCCAAGCGCTATCATCGACGGCGTCGAGGCCGCGGACAGCTTGGCCGGCTCGATCGCATTCAACCTGATGACCGAAGGCGTCGAGGTCGAGGGTCCGATCACGACGATCGACGAGGCATGCGCCGCGCCGTTCATCGCCAGAAGGCTGATACCGAACGCTCCAAGCAGATGCATCACAAAAACTCCCAAGCCCCAACCCGCATCGAACCCGCACCTTAGAGCCGGCACATTGAAGCCGGCTTGCGCGGAAACTTAACATTTTAGGGATTGATAAATCGCCAATGTCCGCCCTTGCCCGATGGAAGCGGCCGTATTACGGGACCGGCATGTTCATGACTGGTGGTGGATTTGGCTGAGATACTGGCGGCCGGCGGGGCTCTGGAGCGGGCCTTGGCGTTGCTCGAAGGCGGCGACATCGTCGCCATCCCGACCGAGACGGTTTACGGCCTGGCGGGCGATGCCACCAACGGCGTCGCCGTGGCGCGCATTTTCGAGGCCAAGGGCCGGCCGCGCTTCAATCCGCTGATCGCCCATGTCGCCGACCGCGCGATGGCGGACCGCATCGCCGGCTTCGATCCGCTGTCGGCAAGATTGGCCGAAGCCTTCTGGCCAGGCCCGCTGACCCTTGTGCTGCCGCAACGCGCCGGCAACGGCATCCACCCACTGGTCACCGCGGGACTGGACACGATCGCGCTGCGCATGCCGCGCGGGTTCGGCGGCGAGCTGATCGCGCGGCTCGGCCGGCCGCTCGCCGCTCCCAGCGCCAATTCATCTGGAAAGATCAGCGGCACCACGGCAGGCGCGGTCGCCGCCGATCTCGGCGACAGGATCAGGCTGGTCGTCGATGGCGGCGCGACGCCCGTCGGCCTGGAATCGACCATTCTCAAGGTCGATAACAGCAAATTGCGGCTGCTTAGGCCGGGTGGCATCGGCGCCGAGGAGATCGAGGCGGTGGCTGGCGCGAAATTATCGCGCGGCGCTTCCGGCATCGAGGCGCCGGGCATGCTCGCCTCGCATTACGCGCCGGGCGCCGCGATGCGGCTCAATGTCGGGGACGTTGCCGAAGGCGAGGCATTGCTTGCTTTCGGCCGTAATCGCGCCGAGGGCTGGGAACGGGCCGTTGCATTGCGCAACCTCTCCGAGACAGGCGACTTGCGCGAGGCGGCCAGCAACCTCTTCGCCCATATGCAGGCGCTCGACCGTGTCGGCGCCGCGACCATCGCCGTCGAGCCGATCCCGTTCGAGGGCCTGGGCGAGGCGATCAACGACCGGCTTGCCCGCGCCGCCGCCCCCCGTGACAAGCTCGCCTGAGCGCCATAGGTTCTTGGCGTCATGAACGATCAATCCTTCAACCTCGATCCCGCCGTCATCGACCGCTTCGTGGCGATTGTCGGCGACAAATATGCGCTGCGCGACCAGGCCGACATCGCGCCCTACATCACCGAGCGGCGCGGCCTTTGGCATGGCCGGACATCGCTGGTGTTGCGCCCCGGCAGCGTCGAGGAAGTGAGCCGCATCATGCGGCTGGCCACCGAGACCGGCACGCCGGTCGTGCCGCAGAGCGGCAATACTGGGCTGGTCGGCGCCCAGGTGCCGGACAAATCCGGCCACGACATCGTGCTGTCGCTGTCGCGGCTGAACCGCATCCGTGAGATCGATGTCCTGTCGAACACGGTGACCGCCGAGGCCGGCGTCATCCTGCAGACGCTGCAGGAAGCGGCCGACGCCGCCGATCGGCTGTTCCCGCTGTCGCTCGCCGCCCAAGGCTCCTGCCAGATCGGCGGCAATCTGTCCTCCAATGCCGGCGGTACCGGCGTGCTTGCCTATGGCAATGCGCGCGAGCTCTGCCTCGGCGTCGAGGTCGTGCTGCCGACCGGCGAGGTGTTCGACGACCTGCGCAAGCTGAAGAAGGACAACACCGGCTACGACCTGAAGAACCTGTTCGTCGGCGCCGAAGGCACGCTCGGCATCATCACCGCCGCGGTGCTGAAATTGTTCCCGAAACCGAAGGGCAGGGAGGTCGCCTTTGCCGGCCTGCCGTCGTCCCCGAAGGACGCGCTGTCGTTGTTCACTTTGGCGATGGGCCGCGCCGGCGCTTCGCTCACCGCTTTCGAATTGATCGCCAGAAGGCCTTACGATTTCACGCTCAAGCACGGGCAAGGCATCACGCGGCCGTTGGCCGACGATTGGCCATGGTATGTGCTGATGCAGATCTCGTCCGGCCGTTCCGAAGACGACGGCAAGGCGCTGATCGAGGAGATTCTTTCGGCCGGCCTCGAGCAGGGCATCGTCGGCGACGCGGTGGTGTCGGCAAGCCTTGCCCAGGGCGACGCCTTCTGGAACTTCCGCGAGACGCTGCCCGAATGCCAGAAGCCGGAGGGCGCCTCGATCAAGCACGACATCTCGGTTCCGATCGCGTCGATCCCCGAGTTCATCGAAAAGGCGGCCGGCGTGGTGGAAGGCGTCTGCCCCGGTGCGCGCGTCGTCTGCTTCGGCCACATGGGCGACGGCAATCTCCACTACAACATCTCGCGTCCCGTCGACTGGCAGGATGAGGCGTTCCTCGACCTCTATCACCCCATGAACAAGGCAGTGCATGACGTGGTGCGGTCCTTCCACGGATCGATCTCGGCCGAGCATGGCATCGGCCAATTGAAGCGAGACGAGCTCATCGCCACGGCGCCGCCGATGGCGATCGACCTGATGCGCCGGGTGAAGGCGGCCTTCGATCCGGCCGGCATCATGAATCCCGGTAAGGTTATCTGATCCTTCCCCTGTCTGGTGGCCGGTCGCATTCCGATAACCATCCCCGAGATCAGCAAAATTTAACCGACTTTCTTAAGCGCGCCGGTAAGAAGCGAGCGCTAATGTTTCTTCCCATAACGAGGCCGGAAAAACCGGCCCTGAGAGAACCGGAAAAACGGCCCTCAGGAATAACAGGGAAGACATCGATGAACACTGGACTGAAGCCAGTCTGGGCCGGGCGCAACATGCGTCTCGACCCGTTTCGCCTGCCGCAGATGGTGAGCTATGCCACCCGCGACGACTATGGCGATGTGACCTTCACCATCGACCAGCGCGGCGCGGTCATCCGCCGTGTGCTGGAGATGAGCGGCGTGCCGGCGATCATCGCGCTGCCGCCCAATGCGTTCCGCGGCGTCGCCGCCCGCGCCATGGAGGACCCGGACGGCAACGTCACGGTGACGCTGGAACTCCTGCACAATGATCCGATGCTGTCGGTCCCGCTTCTGGTCGCCGACGACCTTGACGACGTCGCCGCCGACTGGCGCGCCTGGGCCGATGCCTATCGTCTGCCGATGCTGCTGATCGAGGCCGACGGCATTGCGCGCACCCTGGAAGAATCGCTCGGCGCCGCCATCAAGGCGCTGCCGCCCCAGGAGCGCCGCAAGGGCCGCGTCTCCACCATGCGCCGCCCGCGCTTCCTCGCCCGCCGCAAGGCCGGCAATCTGGGCTTGCGCCTGGTCATCGACGGCCAGGAGATCATTGCGCGGGAGTAGCGAGATTTTCCCTTCTCCCCTTGTGGGAGAAGGTGGATCGGCGCGCAGCGCCGAGACGGATGAGGGGTGTTCCAGCGGAGTGAGAGGTTGGTGTTCCCTGGAGCACCCCTCATCCGGCCGCTACGCGGCCACCTTCCCCCACAAGGGGGGAAGGGGGAGCCTCGCTACACCATCGGCTTCAGCCATATCCAGATCGACCCGCCGATCAGGCCGAGGAAGATCAGCCAGCCGACCTGGTTGTTCGACTTAAACAGTTTCAGGCATTGGTCCGGGTTGTTAATGTCGAGCCGGATGATCTGGCGCGCCATATGCGCGCCGGCGGCGATGAGACCGGCCAGCGACACCACCGGCACTTGGGCAGATGCAAAGGCGATGGCGAAGCAGATCAGCGCGCCGCCATAGAGCCCGGTGAGCCACATCTTGGTGTTGTCGCCGAACAGCCGCGCCGTCGAGCGCACGCCGACGATCGCGTCGTCTTCCTTATCCTGATGCGCGTAGATCGTGTCGTAGCCGATCACCCACAGGATCGAGCCGATATAGAGCATGATCGCCGGATCATCGATGTCGCCGAACTCGACCGCCCAGCCCATCAGCGCGCCCCAGGAGAAGGCGAGCCCGAGCACGAATTGCGGCCAGTTGGTGATGCGCTTCATGAAGGGGTAGACGGCGACGATCGCGAGCGAGGCGATGCCGAGCGGGATGGCGAAGCTGTTGAACTGCAACAGCACGGCAAGCCCGATGAGCGCCTGGATGATGACGAAAGCCCAGGCCTGGCGGCGCGTCACCTTGCCGGCCGGCAGCGGCCGCGAGCGGGTGCGCTCGACCTGGTTGTCGATGTCCTCGTCGGCGAGGTCGTTATAGGTGCAGCCGGCGCCGCGCATGGCGACCGCGCCGATGAAGAACAGCAGCAGGTACCAGGGCGCTGGAAGCAGCGTCAGCAGCGGGTCGGTCGGGCGCGGATAGGCGCCGGCGGCGAGCGCTGCCGACCACCAGCACGGCCATAAAAGCAGCTGCCAGCCGATCGGCCGGTCCCAGCGCGCGAGCTGCGCATAGGGCCACAGCCAGCGCGGCAGCACCCGGTAGACCCAATGGCCGCTCGGCGCGTCGGCGACGCGGCCCTGGGTCGCTTTCGACTGGACGGTTTCCATCACGTTGAAGTGGCAGCAGCAAGGGGCGCCGTCAAGCGGCCGCGGTGTCGCTTAAGCGGTGAAAACATCGTGACCGGCAAACCATGCCTTGGCGACGTCGATGAAGGCCACAGCCGCCTTCGACAGGCGCTGGCGCGTGTCATGGGTCAGGATGATGCGCTGCATGGGCAGCGGATCGGAGAGCGGCTTGCAGACCAGCGGCAGGCCGTCATAGCTGCGGTCGCCACGGGGCCTCGTATAGCTGACCGCGACGCCGAAGCCGTTGGCCACCATGGAGCGCTGCAGCTCGAACGAACTGGTCGTCGCGCGGGCTATCGGCGACAGGCCGCGGCTGAGGAAAAGGTCCAGCATATGCTGCCAGCTGTGCGGCTGGTCGGTGGTGATCAGCGGATGCTGCGCCAGTTCCGCCAGGCTGACGGCGTGCTTGTCCGCCAGCGTATGGTCGGCCGGCAAAAGCGCGTGCGGCCGCAGTTCGTGCAGGAGAATGCGCTTGAAATGGCCTGGAAGACCGAGATCGTAGGTGAGGCCGAGGTCGACGGCGCTGTCGGCCAGGCGCCGCCCGAGCGTGTCGAAGGTTTCGTCGCCGATGACGACGGTGACGGCCGGGCAGCGCTCGGCGAAGGCGCGCATCAGCGCCGGCGCGAAATAAGGCGCCAGATCCTCGAAGCAGCCGAGCACCAATTCGCCGCCGATATCGGCGTCGCGCGAACCGAGCGCCGCCAGTTCATCGGCCTCGCCCAGCACCTGCCTTGCCTTGGCGACGGCCCTGCGACCGAAGGATGTCAGCGCAACGCCGCTGCCGCGCTGGCGCACGAACAGTTTCTGGCCAAGGTCGTCCTCGACATTGTCGATCGCCACCGAGATCGACGGTTGTGAAACATTGAGCGCGTTCGCCGCCGCGGTCACGCTGCCATAGCGGGCAACGGCAACGACATAGCGCAACTGGGTGAGCGTCAGTTTCATAGGCAAAAACTATAAACTAGATGACAAGTTATTATTTTACACGATGTCAGGCGCTTGCGATAGTCGCGCCACCGAACCACAAGCAATTCCAGGAAAAGTGTGCAGCGGTTTTCCGTCCGGAATTGCGTCAAACAAAGAAAGCAATTCCAGGAAAAGTGTGCAGCGGTTTTCCGTCCGGAATTGCGTCAAACAAAGAGACCGAGCGCCATGGCCAGCCCAAAGATCGATGCTTCGACGATTGCCGACTACCAGCGCGATGGCGCTGTCTGCGTCCGCGGCGCCTTCAAGGACTGGGTCGATGTCATCGCCGACGGCATCGAGCGCAACATTCAGAACCGCAGCGCCACCGCCTCCGACATCGCCGGCGGCAAGGGCAGCTTCTTCGACGATTACTGCAACTGGGAGCGCATCCCGGAATTCGTCAGGGTCGTGCGCGAATCGCCGGCCGCCGAGCTTGCCGCCGCGGTCATGCAGTCGCGCAGCGCCCAGTTCTTCCACGACCACGTGCTGGTCAAGGAGCCCGGCACGCAGA
Source organism: Mesorhizobium vachelliae (assembly GCF_033977325.1). NCBI lineage: Bacteria > Pseudomonadati > Pseudomonadota > Alphaproteobacteria > Hyphomicrobiales > Phyllobacteriaceae > Mesorhizobium > Mesorhizobium vachelliae. The sequence continues at coordinate 475,640 of NZ_JAVIIR010000002.1, read as the reverse complement.
AGCCGACGCCCTGGCACCAGGACATTCCCTATTATTTCGTCGACGGCAGCCAGACGGTCAGCTTCTGGATCCCGATCGATCCGGTGAAGGAGGCGACGCTGCGGCTGATCGCCGGCTCGCACAGATGGGAAAAGATGGTCCTGCCGGTGCGCTGGCTGAACGACGCCAACTTTTACGCCGGCGAGGGCGACTACCTGCCGGTGCCCGATCCCGACAACGATCCTTCGATGAAGGTGCTCGAATGGGAGATGGAGCCGGGCGACGCCATCCTCTTCGACTTCCGCACCGCCCATGGCGCGCGCGGCAACATGACCTCGGCGCGGCGCCGGGCGCTGTCGCTGCGCTGGGTCGGCGACGACGCGCATTATGTCGAGCGCCCCGGCCGCACCTCGCCGCCCTATGCCGGCCACGACATGAAGCCAGGCCAGAAACTGCGCGAGGACTGGTTCCCCGTTATTTTCCAGAGCTGAGCCGTCCCTCAGGAGCTTGAGCCGTTTTCCCGATCGGTCGGGGTTGGGGACCTGTCTCATCGGCCTTGATGAGGCCCATGTTCCCGTGCGCAATTGCCGCCAAAATGCCAAGACGCCTTGACCCGTCGCCCGCGGACCAATAGCGGGTTCAGGGAGACGACCAGCAAGAGGTGGCCATGAACGTTCTTCTTCTCGGTTCGGGTGGCCGCGAACATGCGCTCGCCTGGAAGATGTCCGCCTCGCCGCTGCTGACGAAGCTTTATGCATCGCCCGGCAATCCCGGCATCGGCCGCGTCGCAGAGCTGGTCAAGCTCGACGTTGCCGACCATTCCGTCGTCGCCTCCTTCTGCCAGGAAAAGAAGATCGATCTGGTCGTGGTCGGCCCGGAAGGCCCGCTGGTCGCCGGCATCGCCGATGATCTGCGCGCCTGGGGCATCCGCGTCTTCGGTCCGTCCAAGGCGGCGGCAAGGCTCGAGGGCTCGAAGGGCTTCACCAAGGACCTTTGCGCCAGGTTCAACATCCCCACCGCCGCCTATGGCCGGTTCAGCGACCTCGCCTCGGCAAAGGCTTATGTCGAGAAGACCGGCGCGCCGATCGTCATCAAGGCCGACGGGCTTGCCGCCGGCAAGGGCGTCACCATCGCGATGACGATCGAGGAGGCGAACGCCGCGCTGGAAGCCTGTTTCGACGGCGCTTTCGGCGCCGCCGGCGCAGAAGTGGTCGTCGAGGAATATCTGACCGGCGAGGAGGCGAGCTTCTTCTGCCTCTGCGACGGCGCCACCGCGCTGCCCTTCGGCACCGCGCAGGACCACAAGCGCGTCGGCGACGGCGACACTGGCCCGAACACCGGCGGCATGGGCGCCTATTCGCCGGCGCCGGTGATGACGCCGGACATGACCGAGCGTACCATGCGCGAGATCATCGAGCCGACCATGCGCGGCATGGCTAATTCCGGCGCGCCCTTCGCCGGCATCCTGTTCGCCGGCCTGATGATCACCGACCAAGGCCCCAAGCTGATCGAATACAACACCCGCTTCGGCGATCCCGAATGCCAGGTGCTGATGATGCGGCTGAAGGACGACCTGCTCGTCCTGCTCAACGCCGCCGTCGACGGCCAGCTCGCGCATATGTCTATCCGCTGGAGCGACGAGACGGCGTTGACCGTGGTGATGGCGGCGAGGGGCTATCCCGGCACGCCGGAAAAGGGCTCGGTCATCCGCGGCCTCGACGAGGCGGAAGGCGAGGGCGTCCAGGTCTTCCATGCCGGCACCGCCATCAATGGCGGCGCGTTGGTCGCCAATGGCGGCCGCGTGCTCAACGTCACCGCGCTCGGCAAAACCGTCGGCGAGGCGCAGGCCAAGGCCTATGCCGCGATCGAGCATATCGACTGGCCGCAAGGCTTTTACCGCCACGATATCGGCTGGCGCGCCGTCGAGCGCGAGAAGAGTGGCTCTTAAGCCGCCTTGCTTCTGCCTGTCCGCGCCCAGGCCGGCAGCCAGTCGCCATGCGCGGCGATGAGGTCGTCGACCAATGACCAGATCTGGTCGAGATCGAGCTCTGCCGCAGTATGTGGGTCCATCATCGCCGCGTGATAGATGTGCTCGCGGTTCTCGCTCATCAGCGCCCGCACCGTCAGTTCCTGCACATTGATGTTGGTGCGGATCAGCGCCGTGAGCTGCGGCGGCAATTCGCCGATGTAAGTGGGCTGGATGCCTGAAGCATCGACCAGGCAGGGCACTTCCGCCGCGCAATCGACAGGCAGCGAGGTGATGCAGCCATTGTTGCGGACATTGCCGTAGATCACCGACGGCTCGCCGGTCCAGACCGAGTTCATGATCGAAGATGCGTATTCCTTTGACTGCTCGACCTCGATCCGATCCGCCGAGCGATAGGCTTCCGCCTGGCCCTTCCAGCGCTCGATCTGCTCGATGCAGCGTTTTGGATATTCGTCGAGCGGGATGCCGTATTTCTCGATCAGGTCGCCGCGCCCGTTCTTGATGAAATAGGGCGTGTATTCGGCGAAGTGCTCCGAGCTCTCGGTAACGAAATAGCCGAGCCGGGTCAGCATCTCGTAGCGCACCTTGTTCGGGCAGCGCGGGTTCCAGCCGGGCTTCGGCGCGCGCCCTTCGCGATAGGCGTGCACGAGATCGGGATAGAGGTCGCGATAAGAGCCGTCCGGCTGGCGATGCTCGAACTTGAGATAGAAAGCCATGTGGTTGATGCCGGCCGAGCGGTAGCGGATCTCGTCATAGGGAAGGTCGAGGTCATGCGCCAATTCCATCGCAGTGCCCTGCACCGAATGGCAGAGCCCGACCTGCTTGATCGTGGGATATTTCTCGGCGATCGCCCAGGTGTTGATCGCCATCGGGTTCACATATTGCAGCATGATCGCTTCGGGGCAGACGGCGAGCATGTCCTCGCAGATTTTCCACAGATGCGGCACGGTCCTCAGGCCCCGCATGATGCCGCCGACGCCGAGCGTGTCGGCGATGGTCTGGCGCAGGCCGTATGTCTTCGGCACCTCGAAGTCGGTGACGGTGCAGGGCTCGTAGCCGCCGATCTGGAAGGCGACGACGACGAAGTCGGCGCCGGAGAGCGCCTTGCGCTGGTCCGAATAGGTCTCTGCCTTCGCCTTGACGCCAAGCGTGGCAATCAGCTTGTTGACGACGACGGCGCTTTCTTCCAGCCGCTGCGGGTTGATATCCATCAGCGCGATGGTCGCGCCCGACAGCGCGGGCCGCTGCAGCACGTCGCCGACGATGTTCTTCATGAACACCGTCGAGCCGGCGCCGATGAACGCGATCCTGGGATTTCTTGCCACTGTAAAAACCTCCGGCACTTCTAGGCCACGTCGAAAGCGGCCCTGACGAGCCGTTCGGTGTAGGCGGTCTTGGGATTGGAAAGGACCTCGTCGACGGGTCCCTGTTCGACGATCTTGCCATGCTGCATGACGATGACGCGATGGCACAGCGCCCGCACCACCTTGAGGTCGTGCGAGATGAAGAGGTAGCTCAGGCCGCGCTCGTCCTGCAGCTTGCGCAACAGGTCGATGATCTGCGCTTGAACCGAGAGGTCGAGCGCCGATGTCGGCTCGTCCAGCAGGATGAATTCCGGCTCCAGCGCGATCGCCCGCGCGATCGCGATGCGCTGCCGCTGGCCGCCGGAGAATTCATGCGGGAAGCGCGACAGGATGTTGCCGGGCATGCCGGCGCTGACCAGCGCTTCGCGCACCCGCTCGACCCGCTCACGCCGCGTCGCCCCCAGCCTGTTGACGACCAGCCCTTCCTCGATGATCTGGCCGATCGTCATGCGCGGGTTGAGCGAGGAGAAAGGATCCTGGAAGACGATCTGCATGCGCGAGCGTAGCGGCCGCATCTCGGCCCGCGACAGTTTCTCGATCGGCTGGCCGTCGAAACGGATCTCGCCGCGCTTGGTGTCCTGCAGCCTGAGCAGCGCCTGGCCGAAGGTGGTCTTGCCGGAGCCGGATTCGCCGACCAATCCGAGCGTCTCGTGGCGGCAAAGCTTCAGGTCGAGATCGTCGACCGCGACCAGCTCGCGCCAGTCTGGCTTCAGGAAGGAGCCGTGGCGCAGCGTGAAGCAGACGCGCACGCCATTCGCCCCGAGGATCGTGCCGCTGCCTTCCGGCAGCGGCTTCGGCCGCCCGTGCGGCTCGGAAGCGAGCAGCCGCTGCGTGTAGGGATGCTGCGGGTCGGCGAATAGACGCTCGGTGACGTTGTGCTCGCGCATCTCACCATGCTGCATGACATAGACGTAGTCGGAGAACTTGCGCACCACGGTGAGGTCGTGCGTGATCAGGATCACCGCCATCTTCAGCTCCTTCTGAAGATGGCGGATGAGGTTGAGGATCTGCGCCTGCACGGTGACGTCGAGCGCGGTGGTCGGCTCGTCGGCGATCAGCACGTCGGGGTCGTTGGCCAGGGCCATGGCGATCATGACGCGCTGGCGCTGGCCGCCGGAAAGCTGGTGCGGATATTGCTTCAGCCTCGCCTCCGGCTCGGGAATCTGGACATGCTTGAGAAGCTCGAGCGCCCGCGCCCAAGCTTGCCTGCGGCTCATCTTGCGGTGCACCCGGATCGCTTCGACGATCTGGCCGCCGACTGTGTAGATCGGGTTGAGCGAGCTCATCGGCTCCTGGAAGATCATCGAGATGCGGTTGCCGCGCAGCTTGCGTCGCGAACTCTCCGGGAACTTCAGGATGTTCTGCCCGAGATAGTCGACGCTCGACCGCGGCGACACGGTCGCCCGCCGTGACAACAGCCCCATGACGGTGCGCGCCGTCACCGACTTGCCGGAGCCGGATTCGCCGACGATCGCGATCGTCTCGCCGCGATAGAGCTGGAACGAGACGTCCTTGACCGCCTCGACGGTGCCGTGCTCGACCTTGAAGGCGACCTCGATGTTGCGGGCGTCGATCACAGGCTGATCATGGCGACCGCCATGATCATGCCGGACGGCCGGTGCGAAATTGTCTGCAAGCGCGATCGTTGTCATCCCGGCCACCTCAATAGGGATCGACGGCGTCGCGCAGGCCGTCGCCCAGCGCGTTGAAGGCAAAGACGGTGATCAGCACGAAGCCGACCGGCGACAGGATCCAGGGATAGGTGCCGATGACCGAATAGGTCGCGGTGTCCTGCAGCATCAGCCCCCAGGAGATCAACGGCGGCTTCACCGCGAAGCCGAGGAAGCCGAGGAAGGATTCCAGAAGCACCACCGTCGGGATCGCCAGCGTCACGGCGACGATCACGTGGCTCATCACATTGGGGAAGATGTGCTGCAGGATGATGCGCCGGTCGGTGGCGCCGACCGCCATGGCGGCGCGAACATAGTCGATGCGCGCCAGCGCCAGCGTCTTGCCGCGCACCTCGCGCGACATCTGCGCCCAGCCCAGCGCCGACATGACGATGATGACGAAGGCGAGGAAGACGTTGGTCGGCGCGGTGACCGGAATCAAGGTTGTCAGCGCCAGATAAAGCGGCAGTTGCGGAAAGGCGAGCACAAGCTCGACGAAGCGCTGCATCCAGACATCGAACTTGCCGCCGAAATAGCCCGAGACCATGCCGACGCTGGTGCCGATGACGGTGATGATGAAGACCACCGTCAGCGCGATCATCAGCGAGACGCGCGAGCCGTGGATGGCGCGCGACAGCACGTCGCGGCCGAACTTGTCGGTGCCGAGGAAATGCACCGGCTGGCCGTCCATCGAGCCGAAGAAGTGCCGGTTCGCCGGGATGAAGCCGAGCAGCTTGTAGGGTACGCCCTCGACGAAGAAGCCGAGCAGCCGGGGATGGTCGTAGTCGGGGCCGACGATCGGCTGGAAGGTGACCGGATCGAGGTCGGTCGACTCGGCCAGGGCATAGATCCTCGGCTGGGCAACGACATTGCCGTCCTTGTCGTGAAAGCTAGGCACCTGTGGCGGCGCGAAGGCGATATCGGTCGCCTTCGGGTCCATCGGCGCAAGGAATTCGGCGAACACCGCCATGACAAGCAGGAGCACCACCAGGCAAAGCCCGGCCATGCCTGTCCACGACCGCTTCAGCCGGCGCCAGACCAGCGCGATATAGCTCTCATTGCCATGTGCCGGTTCGGCTACGGTCACGCCTTCTGCGGGCAGCGGCGGCGGAGATGGGTCGCGCGCAAGCATCTAGCGCTCCCCGAACTGGCGGATGCGGGGGTCGAGCAGCACGAGCAGCATGTCGGCGATGATGTTGCCGACGATCAGCGTCGCCGACAGCACCATCATGAAGGTGGCGGTCACGTAGACGTCGCCCACCGCCATCGAGCCGACGATCGCCGGGCCGACGGTGGGCAGCGCGAAGATGATCGCCGTCTCGATCTCGCCGGTCAGCATGTAGGGCAGCACCACGCCCTGATACATGACCAAGGGATGCAGCGCGTTGGGCACGGCGTGGCGCATGACGACGGCGCCGCCGGTCAGGCCCTTGGCCTTGGCAGTCTCGACATATTGCGCGTTCAGCGTGTCGAGCAGATTGCCTCGCATGACGCGCATATTGTAGGCGAGCCCGCCGAAGGTCGCGATCGCCACAACCGGCCAGACATGCTTGACCAGGTCGACGAACTTCGCCCACGACCACGGCGCGCCGCCATATTGCGGCGAGAAGAACGAGCCGATCTCCGACACGTTGAACTGGAAGACCAAGAGATAGACGATGATCAGCGCCATCAGGAAGCGCGGCACCGTCATGCCGAGGAAGGAGATCGCCGACAGTGTCGAGTCGATCCAGCTATATTGCCTTGTCGCAGCCCATATGCCGAAGCTGATGCCGAGCACCGAAGCGAGCAGGTGGCAGACCAGCGCCAGCAGCAGCGTGCGCGGCAACCGCTCGCCCACCACGTCGGCCACCGGCTTGTTGTAATAGAGGCTGTAGCCGAAATCGCCGCGCGTGATGATGCCGCCGATCCAGTTGAGATACTGGACGGGCAGCGGCTTATCGAGGCCGTGTTCCTTGCGATAGGCCTGGGCCTGCGCGTCCGCTTCGGCGTAGGAGGCGCCGCCCTGATTGATCAGCTGCGATTTGATGTAGTCGGCATAGTCGCCGGGCGGCGCCTGGATAATGGCGAATGTGACGAGGCTCAAGATGGCGAGGACGGGGATCGCCGACGCTATGCGCATGAGCAGGAATCGCAGCATGGCCGGTTCGCTTCCTTTCTCGCCTGTCGCTCTGTCGAGCGTGTTCGGAGGTTCCATTTGTCCGGCCGCGCCGCGGCGCGGCCGGACATCTCTTCGTCAGGGAGGGTAAGCTTAATCCATTGGCCCCTTATCGCCAGGCTTGCCGGGAAGTTCCTTGGGGAAGAGCTCATACTTGGCCTGCTTGTCCGCCTTGACGAACACGCGCTCGCGGATGATCGAGTCCTCGGCCCAGTTGAACATGAAGATCGGCGTGCCCTGCGGAATGTTGGAGAAGCGCTTGTTGACGATCAACGCGCCCGGATATTCCGTCAGGCCGACATTGTAGACGTGCTCGGTCGAGATCTTCTGGAACTTTCGCATCAGCTCGGCGCGTTGGTCGTTGTCCTGCGTCGACACGAACGTGTTGACGATGTCGACGAGATCCTTCTCGAACGGCATCAGGTCGACCTCGCCGCTTTCCGGCGCGCGATGGTTCCAGCTGGTCTTCGGGCCGACCGGCGCGAGCTGCTCAGTGTTCTGCACCACTGAGGTAAGCTCGGTGTCGTTGCGCCGGATCAGCCAGTCGAAGCGGCCGGAATATTCCGAGGCATCGCGCTGCGTGCCGTTGAGCCCGTTGAGCACGACCCGCAAGCCCAGCTTCTCCATCTGAGCAACCACGCCTTCGGCGAGGCTCTTGTCGGTGGTGTAGTCGTTGTTGACCAACATCACGATCTCGACATCCTTGCCGCCGGCTGTGCCGGCCGGGAAGTTCACGACGCCGTCGCCGTCCGTATCCTTGAGGCCGGCCTTGGCGAGCAGGGCCTTCGCGCCTTCAAGGTCGAACGGATAGTAGACGGTCGACTTGCGGTCATAGAAGCTGGTGCCCGACGAGAAGCCGCCCGGATAGATGGCGGTGAACGGACCCTTGACCAGCGAGTTGCCCAACGCCTTGCGGTCGAGCGCCATGGTGACGGCCTTGCGGAAATCCTCATTGCGATTCAATTCACGGATCGCCTGGCTGCGCTCGTCGGGGTTGCCCCAGCCATTGGCGGAGAAGTTCATGCGCAGATTGTAGCCGATGAGGCGTGGGCCGAAGGCGAGCCGGGCGGGAGCGTTCGGATCCGCCGCGCGCTTCAGCGAGGCGACGAAGTTTTCCGGCTGCTCGAGATTGGAGAAATCGCCAGAGCCCGCCACCGCTTGAACGTCGCGATCGGCCCAGGTCGAGAGCTTGTATTGCAGCTCGTTGAGATAGGGCAGCTGGTTGCCCTTCTCGTCGACCTTCCAATAGTACGGGTTGCGGCGCATGACGATGATGTCGTCCGGCCTATACTCGACCGGCACCCAGGCGCCCATCACCGGCATGTTCATATATTCCGGCGGGAAGGCGTTCTTGAACTGGTCGTAGGTGTTCTTCGAATATTTCGGATGTTGCGGCTTCAGGATGTGCGACGGACCGGGGCAGAAAGTGCCATAGGCCATGGCATAGAGATACTGCCGCGGGAACGCCTCCTTGAACGTCCATTCGATGGTGTAGTCGTCGATCTTCTTCAGCGTCGTGCCGACCCCAAAAGTCTCCGGCGTGGCGCCGTTGAGCGGCGAGACGTTCGGATCGACGACCTCGTCGTCCCAATAGAACATGACGTCGTCGGCATTGAAGGGCGCGCCGTCGGACCATTTGGCGCCTTCGACCAGATGCATGGTCAGCTTGTGGCCGTCGCTCGACCAGTCCCAGCTCCTGGCGAGGTTGGGCAGCGGCTCGGTGTCCTTGGCCTCGACCTGGAACAGCGGCGCGGTGCGCGTCAGGCATTCGGAAAGGCCGATGTCGATGCCGCCCCACCCTTGGGTCTGGCCGGCGCCGTAGTTCCAGCCTTCCGGCCTTCCGCCGATGACATGGCGCATCGTGTCGCCATAGACGCCGACGCCGTCCGGCATGTTGCCGGTCTTGAAGACGAGCGGCTCCTTGGGCAGGCGGTCCTTGACCGGCGGCAGCTTGCCGGCCTTGACATATTTCTCGGTCACCCAGTCCGGCTCGTGATATTCGGGCAGCGCCTTGAACTCCAGGATGGAGTCGCGCGCCACATAGTGGATCTTGCCTTCGGCCGGAAACGTCGCCGGCTCCGGCGGGATCGTCGCCTCGGATGCGAAGGCGTGTGCCGGAATGGCAACGCCCATCGCCAGTCCGGCGGCAAAGCCAATTCTGCGTAAGGTCCTCATCGTCTCCTCCCAGTTGTTTTGGACGCCTGCTGCTGCCCGCCTCTTGTGTCTGGACGGCTGATCGGGCGGACATGCCTCCTGCGCATCCGCCTGCTTGCCGGCGATTTCAGCCGGCCTGTTTGAGCGCGGCCTTTTCGGCGCGCAATTCCTCGATCGAACGCACGCTCCGCCGCGCGGCGCCCGCCCATTCGCGGGTCTTGACCTTGGATTTCGAAAGCCGCTCCTTCGCCGCCGGAACGGCATCGGCATATTGCGGCAGCCACTGCGCCTGGGCGACGACCATCTCGTCCACCATCTGCCAGACCTCTTCCGGCGTCGACACGGCGCCCACCAGCGGGTCGTGCAGCACGGCGAGCTTCAAGAGATCGATGTCGCCGGCGATCGCGGCATGCACCGACATGCGCTGGACGTTGATCGAGGCCATGCAGGTGGCGGCACAGGCTTCCGGCAGCGTGATGCCGGCCGCCATGTTGATGCCGAAGCGGTCGACGAAACCGGGCGATTCGATGATGGCGTCCTGCGGCAGGTTGGTGATCACGCCGTTGTTCTTGACGTTGAAGTGTCCTCTATAGACACGATTCGTCTCCAGCGCCTCGAGGATGTGGCTGGCATGCTCGTTTGAGCGCCTGGCCGGGTCGATCGGCTTCGACGCCGCTTCGAGGAATTGCGGATATTCCGTCTCGAACCAGTTGCGGGTCTCGGTCGAGTAGCGAAGATAGCCTCCGGTCTCGCCATGGATCCAGTCCGACATGTCGATCCAGCGCGTGATCTCGTCGGGGCGCTTGCGGTACCAGGGCAGATATTCCGACAGATGGCCGTTGCTTTCGGTGGAATAGACGCCGAAGCGCTTCAGCACATCGATGCGCAGCTTTTCCTGCTTTGAATAGATGGGGTGCGCCTCGAAGGCCGCGACCAACTCGTCCTTGCCGATCGGCCGGCCGTTCAGCCTGAGCTCGATGAACCAGGTCTGATGGTTGATGCCGGAGCAGACATAGTCGAGCTCGCTTGGCGACTTCGCGCCGAGCACTTCGGCGATCTGCTCGGCGCCATGCTGCACGCCATGGCAGAGCCCGACCGTATCCACCTTGCCATATTCGATCGCCGCCCACGTGTTCATCGCCATCGGGTTGGCATAGTTGAGGAACTTGGCGTTGGTGTCGGCGACCTCGCGGATATCCCGGCAGAAGTCGAGGATCACCGGGATGTTGCGCTGGCCGTAGAGGATGCCGCCGGCGCAGATGGTGTCGCCGACGCATTGGTCGATGCCATATTTCAGCGGGATGCGGATGTCGTCGGCATAGGCTTCGAGCCCGCCGACGCGCACACAGCTGATGATGTAGCGCGCGCCCTCCAGCGCCTCGCGGCGGTTCGTGGTCGCCGTCACCTTGGTCGGCAATTTGTTCGCTTCGACGATCCTGTCGAGGATCGCCTTGATCATGCCGAGATTGTGCTCGCTGACATCGGTCAGCGCGAATTCGATATCCCTGAATTCCGGCACGCACAGGATGTCGGTGAACAGCTTCTTGGTGAATCCGACGCTGCCGGCGCCTATAATAGCGATTTTGAAGCTCATCACCTTCACCTCGATCCAATCGAATGCTAGGCAAGGAGCAACAAGGGAGGATACGGTCGCGCGCCATGGCGCTCGCACCGCTCAAAGCCCGAAATCCGGCTTTTTCTCCTCCCGCCCGCTCCTCGATCGCGGGTTTTCCCGTTTTGATGAGCTGGATTATGCGCTTATTCGCCGGCGCGGCCAGAGAAGGATTATGCTTTCGAGGGTAATTTTGTGCTGCGTGACCTGATCGCCAACGGAAAGCTGATGCGCACGATCTCGCTGCCGCGCGGTGGCCAGCGCCTGCACGCCATGCCGACCAGCACCGGCTACGAACTGCGTGAGGACGAGACCTATGACTGGGACGGGCGCAAGCGCGGCCAGACGCCCTTCACGGTGCTTCAGCACACGATCAGCGGCACCGGCCAGTTGCGCTACGAGAACCGCAATTATCGGCTGCAGGCGAACGACACGCTGTTGGTTCTGGTGCCGCACAACCATCGCTACTGGTTGGCCAAGGGCGACCGCTGGGAATATTTCTGGATCTCGATGAATGGCGAGGAGGCTCTGCGCATCCACAAGTCGATCCTCAGCGTCTCGGGCCCGGTGTTCCGGCTGCAGCCGGCGACCGTCGACCACCTAGCCGATTGCAGCCTGCGGCTGATCAAGGGTGCTGCTTCGCCGGGCGCCGCCTCGGCGATCGCCTATGAGGCGGCAATGGCGCTTTACGACGATGTCTTCGGCTCGCACGCCTTCGCCGAGAAGCAGAGCGCCATGCAGCCGGTCATCGACCACATCAACGCCAATCTCGACAAGCCGCTGCCGGTGGCGGAGCTGGTCGAGATCAGCGGCCTCAGCCGAGCCCATTTCTCGCGCTGCTTCGCCGAGAGCGAAGGATTGCCGCCGGCGGAGTTCGTGCTGCAGCAGCGCCTGCAGCGCGCGGCGAAGCTGCTCACCAGGGCCGATTTCCTGCCGGTGAAGGAAGTCGCGGTGCTGTGCGGCTTCGAGGACGCGAACTACTTCTCAAAAGTCTTTCGACGCTGCTACGGCATCAACCCGACGCAGTTCCGCACCACCGGCATGTATGCCAGCCTCGGCAGCCATCGCTGATGTCCCTCGGGCTCTTGGAAGATGTCAGCGCTTGGCGCTGTCGAGCGCGGTCGATGCTGTGCTGACCGGATCTGCCACGGCGGCAAAGGCCGCGTCGATCTGCTCGGGCGTGCGCTGTCCGGAGCGTTTCCAGGCGATATATTGCACGATGCCGAAGCCGGCACGCTGCGGCACCGTCTTCACCACCGGCATGCGGAACCCGTCGCGGAACTTTTCCCAGCGCGCGCCGAGCACGGCTACCATCTCCTCGACGGTCGGCGGCGTCGCCACGTCGGCATAGGTGATGGTGACTTTGCCGGCGAGCGCTTTTTCGCGCGGCACCGGCACCGGGATCGAGGCGAGATAGTCGGCCGGCACATCGAGCAGGCCGCCAAAGGCCCATTGCCGGCGTAGCTCGTCGGCGCTCATCGGCGCGACGCTGACGTCGATGTCGTTGGGCGTGCCGGGCACACGGTAGGGGCAGGAGAAATGGCCGCAATTGGCCTGCGCCGAGAATTGCCACAGCGCGTAGCCCTGCCAGTTGCCCATCGGGAAATGCACGTCGATGGCGGGCTTGTAGCGCGCGTACCAGAGCGGCAGCCGCGACAGCAGCCGATATTGGTAGCGGTTGTCGGCGATGTACTGGGCGGTCTTGCCGTTGACATAGAGCACCGGGAAGCGGCCGAGGCGGCGATGCACCTGGCGCACGAATTCCTCGGCATCCTCCAGCGACATCCATTGCATTGGGTCGATGCCTTCGATGTCGAGGGCCATCAGCTCATCCGGCGCCGGCTCGGCGAAATCGATGAAATTATTGGCCTGCTCGACCGGGTTGCCGGGGCGGGCGAGGTGATAGGCGCCCCATTTCAGGCCGAGCGCCTTGGCCACCACCTTGCGCGTCTGGAACAATTCGCGCGTCACCGCATAGCGCTTCCATTGCGCCTTGCAGAGTTTGACGTCGGCCTCGGCGCCGAAGCAGACATAGGGTGGCGGCAAGCCGTCGGATGCCTTGTTGATGAAGCCGGCGATGCGTTTGTCGGTGACGAGCTGCTGCCAGTCGATCGAGTTGTATTCGTAGGCGTCGATCACCAGCGGGCGGTCGGCATTCTTCCACGGCTCGGAGAAATCCGAGGCCTTTGCCGCCGTGCCCAGCGCAACCGCAGCCGCGAGAAGCGCCAGGCGGCGAAGAGGGCGCGCCGGCTTTTTCAATCAGGGTGTCCCCACTGACCAGGGGACGATCCTGAACCGCTATGGTTAAGGAAGTGCTTCGATCGCCTATGCCGCCGGCCCAGCGAAGAGATCGAGGTCGAAGAGATCGGCCATCGCCTTGTAGCCGGCGTCGGACGGATGCAGCCCGTCGCCGCAGTCGAGCTCGGCGCGAATAAGCGAGCCGTCTTGCGGGTCGGCCATCGCCCGGTCGAAATCGATGACGGCATCGGCGGGACTGGAGGTCCTTATCCAATCGTTGACGGCGCGGCGCATCCGTTCCTTCTCGGGAGAGTGGAACGTGCGCAGCGCCTCGCCCGCGAACGCGCCGGCGAAGGGCGTGAGCGTGCCCTGGATGACCTTGATGCCACGCATATGAGCGCGTGCGATCAGTTGCCGGTAGCTGCCGACCAGATCCTCCGGCGAGACGGCCTCGGCCGCTCCGGCCAGCATCGTTCCCGGCCAGCCGATATCGTTGATGCCTTCCAGAAGCACCATGTGGCCGACATTGGGCAGGCCGAGCACATCGCGGTCGAAGCGGGCGAGCGCGCTCGCGCCGCGCGCCCGGCTCGCGGTCATCCGATTGCCGCCGATGCCGTGGTTGAGAACGCCGAGCCGGCCAAGCAGCCCCGCCGCCGAAAGCCGCTCGGCCAGGCGATCTGGCCATCTGGCATTTGCATCCACCGTCGATCCGAATCCGTCGGTGATGGAATCGCCGAAGCAGACGATCGAGCGGCTGTCCGCCTCGCAGCCGACAAGGACGGCGGTGAGGAAATAGCGGCTGGTGGATGTCTGCTGCAAGGGCATGCGCTCCGCCTCGACGAACTCGCCGTAGTCGGAAATATAGGCGGTCTGCTGGGCCTCGAAATGATAGGTCTGGATGGGCGCGAAACCGCTGAAATGCAGGCTGATGGCAACGTCGCCGAGATCGCCGGCCTCGAACTCGACCGGGTCGCTCAAAAGCGGTGCGCCGGGCAGGATCCTGCCTGCGTGCGAGCTGCCGAAAGTCAGCCGGCGCAAGCTCCCGCCTTCGACGCTGCCCCCGCCGGCAGCCCTGGCGATGGATGCTGCGCCGATGTCGATCGGATCGCTGCCATGCTCGTTCGAAAGCCGCACGCAAAAGCGCGTGCCGCCCTTGCTGATGCGCACGATCTGCCTGACCGTCTGGTTGTGGAAGCCGTAAAGAACGGCATCGCCCGGCCAGACATTCATCGGGCTGGCGGCCCACGTTCCCATCCAATGTCCGGTCATCCCGTCGCCTCCTCGTGGATCGAGCAACGCAACGCTAGCAACGTGCGGTCGGCCTCACCACCAGAAATCCGATGCCTTGCCGGTACTTTCTTGCTCTCGCGGCCTGACTTGACGTCAAGCGCAGGATCGCCATCGGCGTCTCGCTCAAAGCACAAGAAAGTATCGGTCATGCGTCAGGGGCGTGGTGGCATCGCCATTTTCGCTTGGTTAGCTTTTCCGTCGTAGCAGCCGGCAGTGGAGGAGCCTTTGCCGGCCAAAGATCGGTTTTGCGAGCTGGCGTGTGTCGCACCCGCGACCGGTGAATTGCCTTTGGGAGGATAGACTATGCCGAATGTGATGGATTTCAGACTGAACCGCCGCGCTTTGCTTGCCAGCGCCGCGGCGAGCGCCGCCGCCGGCGTGATGGCCCGAAGCGGGTCCGCCGGTGCGCAGGAGCTCTCGAAAGTGGTGGCTTGGGAAACGCCCTATCTCGGCTTCTTCTTTTTCGTCGTCCTTCAGGAGGCCTTGAAGCGGAAAGCCGAAAGCCTCGGACTGCAATTCGTCGGCAAGGACGCGAACGGCGATTCCAACGCGCAGGTGAACGACTGGAACAGCCTGCTGCTGCAGAAGCCGCGCTACCTCATCTCGGACGCGCTGGATTCCGAGCTGCTCATCCCGCTGACGAAGAAGGCCAAGTCCCTCGGCGTGCCGGTCGGCATGGTCGACACGCCGCTGACCGGCGGCACCGTTGCCGCTTCGGTCACCTTCGACAATCGTCAGTCGGGCGTGATGGCGGCCGAAAAGACGGCCGAACTCCTGACCAAGAAATATGGTTCGCCCAAGGGCAGCGTGCTGAACAATTACGGCTCGCTGACGGCGGTCGCCCTGCGCAACCGCAAGGAGGGTTTCGAGGAGACCTTGCAGTCCAAATACAAGGACATCGAGGTCATCTCTCGGCCCCAGAACAACCAGCATGAAGAGGCGCTGGCCGTCGTCTCCGCCACGCTGCGCGAGCGCCCCGATCTGGACGCCATTCACATGCCCACCGACATCTTCGTCGTCGACGCCCGCAAGGCCATGGAGACGCAAAAGCGGCTGTTCCCGGTCGGTCACGAGAAGCACATCATCCTGACCAGCATCGACGCCTCGCCCAATGCGCTGGAATGGGTGAAGGCCGGCGAGATCGATGCCGATATCGCACAGGACCCCATCGCCTATGTCGAGATCGTCGTCGACCTGCTGGAGCAGTACACGCTCAAGGGCCAGCCGGTGCCGGCCGGCCCCTATGAGAACAAGAAGTATTTCTGGGAGAAGGGCACGATCGCCGACAGTCCCTCCGGGCCGCTCCTGACCATACCGCCCTACTTCCTGACCAAGGAGAACGCCGACGACCCGCGCCACTGGGCCAATGTCGTCACCAAGGTCTGGAAGATGGAACAGAACGCCGGTTGAGACCCGGAGGGCGAGGGCGCGTGCTGTCGGCCGCGCCCTCGCTTGACCTGCACGGGGGAGCCGACTGATGAGACAGCCAGATCGCGCGACGGCTGAGGATGCACGCCCGATAGGCGAGGGGCCGTTTGCTCCGGCGCCGACCGATCGGCCCGTGCTGGCCGTCGACAACGTCTTCAAGACCTACGGACCGGTCCCGGTGCTCGACGGTGTGTCGCTGTCGGTAGGCAAGGGCGCGATCCACGGCCTGCTCGGCAAGAACGGCGCCGGCAAATCGACGCTGTCCAATGTCGTCGCCGGCTTCACGCGCGCCGATGCCGGCAGCATCATGCTCGACGGCGAGGATGTCTCGTCGCTGACGCTCACCGCGCGCAAGAAGCGCGGACTGCATCTGCTGTCGCAGCATTCCGAGATTTTCGAAGACCTGTCGATCGGCGAGAACCTGCTTTTGCCGAACCTGCCGCGCCGCCATGGCCTGGTCGACTGGGCCGCGCTGCACCGGCAGGCCGGCCTTCTCCTGGAAAGTCACGCCATGCACGTTCCTTCGCGGCGGCGCGCCGGCGATCTCAACGCCAGCGACCGCAGGCGGCTCGCCATCATCAAGGCCGTGGCGGGCGATGCGAAGCTGATCATCCTCGATGAGCCGACGGCTGGCCTTGCGGCGCGCGAGCGCCAGCATCTCATGGAATGGGTCGAGGCGCTGACCGCCAGGGGCACATCCTTCGTCTACATCTCGCACCACAATGACGAGGTCCGGCAGCTCTGCGGCGAATACACGGTGCTGCGCGACGGCAAGGTCGCCGCAAGCGGCGCCGCCGGGTCGCTGTCGGCCGACGGCATGGCCCGGCTGATCACCGGCAGCGACGTGAAGGAATTCCGCCGCGTGGGCTCGGCGGCGCCAAAGCCTTCCGTGGTTGAAATAAGCGGTCTGCGCTTTGCGGGCGGCGGCCCCATCGACCTCACTGTTGGCCGGGGCGAGATCGTCGGCCTGGTCGGACTGCTCGGCGAGGGTCCGCAGGAACTGCTGCGCGCGCTTGGCGGCCTGCTTCCGGCGACGTCCGGCCGCGTCATGGTCGGCGGCCGCCCGGCGCGGATCGATTCCCCAATCCACAGCCTCGACGCCGGTATCGCCTATCTGACGCATGACCGTATCGGCGAAGGGCACGTCGCCTCGATGTCCATCGCGGAAAACCTCAGTCTCGGCAACTGGCCTCTTCGGGCTGGGTGGGCGATCAGCCGTTCCGGCATGCTCGGCCGCGTGCGCCGGGCGCGCGCGGCCATGGATGTCGTGATGGACGGGCCTGATCAGGAGATCCGCAAGCTCAGCGGCGGCAACCAGCAGAAGATCCTGCTTGGCCGCCTGCTGGAGCGAAACCCGGCGATCCTGCTGCTCGACGAGCCGACGATCGGCGTCGACGTGGCGGCGAAGGAACACATCCATCGCCTCATCGATGACGCCACCAGACGCGGCGTCGCGGTTTTGCTGATCGCGCAGGATCCCGACGAGATGCAGCGGCTGGTCGACCGCGTGGTCGTCTTTTCCAAGGGCCGCATCGAACGCTCGCTTGCGGCCGAGGGCCTGACGGTAGACGCCATAGCCGACGCCAGGTCCCTCAGGGAAAAATCATGACAGGACACAGGACGACATGAACGGCAGGAAATTCCTTCTCGACAATGTGGTGTGGATACTGATCATCGTCTTCAGCCTCCTTGCTGGCGTCCTCAATCCGTTCTTCCTGTCGGAGGGCAATCTGCAGAACGTGCTGGTGCAGGCCACGACGCTGGGCGTGCTGGTGCTGGCCGTGTCGTTCACGCTGCTGATCGGCGAAATCGACCTGTCGGTGGTCGGCAATCTCGTCTTTTCCGGGATGATCGGCGCCTATGCCATGCAGCAATACGGCGCGCACTGGACCGTCGCCGTCGTGGTGACCGTGCTGACGGGCACGTTTATCGGCGCGGTTAACGGCTATTTCGTCTCCTACATGCGAATGAACTCGCTCATCGCCACTTTGGCCATGGGCCTGTTCCTGCAGGGCGCGGTGCTCGGCGCCACGCAGGCCCGCACGCTGGTCATAGCCGATGAAGGATACGCCTATATCGGCAGCGCGACGATCGGCACCTGGCCGATCATGCCGGTGGCGCTATTCGTGATCTATCTGGCCGCGCATGTCGTGCTTGCCTATTCGGCCTGGGGCCGCAATCTCTATGCCACCGGCGGCAACCGGCGGGCCGCGCATGCGGCAGGCATCAATGTGCGGCGCGCCCGGCTCGGCGCTTTTGCCGCGTCGGGGTTCCTGGCCGGTCTCGCCGGCTTCCTCTACGCCTCTTATCTCGGGGGCGTGAGCGTCACTGTAGGCAGCACGACCCTGCTCTATGCGGTCGCGGCTCCGGTCATCGGCGGTGTATCCCTGCTTGGCGGGCGCGGACGGGTGCTCGGCATGCTGGGCGGCACGCTGCTCATCACGGTCATCCAGACCGGACTGCAGCTGATCAACGTGTCCGCCTACTACATTCAGATGATCGGCGGCGCGATGATCCTGCTGGCAATTGCCGTCGACGCTTTCCGGGTGCGTGGCGAGGAGCAGGGATCGGTCTAAGGCGCGGCTGTTTCCGGCACATGCGGGCGCCGCGTTCGTGCTTCACACTGTCGCGGTTGGTGTTCACCAGCTGTTTTTCGTCTGTTCCAAAACGTCAAAAAAGTATCGGTCGGGTGGACAAGCCGTGGTGGCAGGGGCTTCAATTGCCGCCTAAGCTTTCCATCGCGGCGGCCAGTGGGAATGCACGGTTTGCCCAACGAAGCGCAGCAACCGGTCATAAGATCGGACCCGCGCGGGGAGGAAAATGAACATGAATCCGGACTTGGAAGTCGTCCAGATCAGACAGGGAGAGTCGTTCAAGGCCTGGGCCCACGGCTATCCTTTCCGCACCGTGCGCTGGCACTTCCATCCCGAATACGAGCTGCATCTGGTCGTCGCTACCACCGGCCGTTATTTCGTCGGCGACTTCATCGGCGAGTTCGAGCCGGGCAATCTGGTGCTCACCGGACCCAACCTCCCCCACAACTGGGTCAGCGATGTGCCGCCGGGCGAGACCGTGCCGCTGCGTGGCCGTGTCGTGCAGTTCTCGGAAGAATTCATCGCCAGCGCTTCAGCCGCCTTGCCCGAGCTTGCCGCCTGCGCCGGCATCCTCGAAACCAGCCGTCGCGGCGCGCTGTTCTCGCCGGCGACGGCCGAGGTCGCGGCGCCCTTGCTGGCGGAGCTGACCGAGGCGCAGGGCGTGCGCCGCCTGTCGCTGTTCATGGCCGTGCTCGATATCTTGAACCGCGCCGGCGATGTCCGCACGCTGGCCAGCGCCGGCTACCTTCCCGACCCCTCCGGCTTCATGTCGGCCGGCATCAACCAGGCGCTCGCCTACATCAACTGCCACCTGACCGAGCCTTTCAGCGAAGGGACGCTCGCCGAGATCGCCGGGCGCAGCCCGAGCGCCTTCTCACGCAGCTTCCGCCGCCACACCGGGATGGCGCTGGTGCAATATGTCAACCGGCTGCGCATCAACCTCGCCTGCCAGCTCTTGATGAGCGAGGCGCAGATGTCGATCACCGAGATCTGCTACGCCGCCGGCTACAACAACATCTCGAATTTCAACCGCCAGTTCCTGGCGCAGAAGGGCATGTCGCCTTCGCGCTTCAGGGCCTTGCTGGCTGAGAACATCAACGCGGAGATTGCCGCCTAACAGGGAGGAAGCGGGAGGAGCCAAAGGCAATTCCGGCCTGAAGGATTTCTGTCCGGAATTGCGTCGAAACGAAGGAAATTCAGGGAAGGAAAGACGCGGGGTGCGCGCACCCTGTGCTGGAGATCGTTTGTCCTGAAATCCAGCACGTCCAGGAGGATGTCCGCGCGGCTTACCGGGATCGGATCGATCCCCGACCGCTGCTGATCATACTCCTCTCAGCAGTTCGACATGCAGTCAAGGCCCGGCGCGTCGTCCATCGCGCGGGTCCTCGTGAAACCATTTCTCGAAACGGAGACATTCGAATGACCAGATATGCAGGGAAATCGCCGTTTGCCTTTAAATCGACGATCGCGGCGGTTTTTGCGGTCTCGCTGCTCGGCACCACCGCGGCATTCGCCGACGCCGTCACCGACGCCACGGTAGCCTTCCTGATGCCCGATCAGGCATCGACCCGCTACGAGCAGCACGACTATCCAGGCTTCGTCGCCGAGATGAAGAAGCTCTGCCCGCGCTGCAAGGTGATCTACCAGAATGCCGATGCCGATGCGGCGCGCCAGCAGCAGCAGTTCAATTCGGTGATCTCACAGGGCGCCAAGGCGATCGTGCTCGATCCCGTGGATTCGACCGCCGCCGCCTCGCTGGTGAAGCTGGCGCAGAGCCAGGGCGTCAAGGTCATCGCCTATGACCGGCCCATCCCGACGGCGCCCGCCGATTTCTATGTGTCCTTCAACAATGAGGGCATCGGCAAGGCCATCGCCGACTCGCTGGTCGAGCATCTGAAGGCCCTGAAGGTCGACCCGGCCGGCGGTGGCCTGCTGCAGATCAACGGCTCGCCGACCGACGCCGCCGCGGGCCTGATCAAGAAGGGCATCCACGAGGGTCTAGACAACAGCGGCTACCCGATCCTGGCCGAGTTCGACACGCCGGAATGGGCGCCGCCGAAGGCGCAGCAATGGGCGAGCGGCCAGATCACCCGCTTCGGCACCAAGATCCTCGGGGTCGTCGCCGCCAATGACGGCACCGGCGGCGGCGCGATCGCCGCCTTCAAGGCGGCCGGCGTCGATCCGGTTCCGCCGGTGACCGGCAATGACGCGACCATCGCGGCCCTGCAGCTGATCATCGCCGGCGACCAGTACAACACCATCTCCAAGCCGAGCGAGATCGTCGCGGCCGCCGCGGCCAACGTCGCCGTCAAGCTGTTGTCGGGCGAGACGCCGAAGGCCGAGATGACGCTCTACGACACGCCCTCGCAGCTCTTCACCCCGGCTGTGGTGACGCAGGAGAACCTCAAGGCCGAGATCATCGACAAGAAGATCAACACGGCCGCCGAGCTCTGCGTCGACCGCTATGCCGAGGGCTGCAAGAAGCTCGGCATCACCAACTGATCAACTAGCATCCGGCCGCCCCTCGGCGGCCGGATGCCAGGCAACGACTGTCAAGAAAGGCGGCGCATGAGTGAGGGTCCCGAAAGGTCGGCTTCCGTCGGCGAGCTGGTGCTCAGCCTGCGCGGCATATCGAAGAATTTCGGCGCCGTCTCGGCGCTGACCGATATCGATTTCGACGTCCATGCTGGCGAGGTCGTCGCTCTGGTCGGCGACAACGGCGCCGGCAAGTCGACGCTGGTCAAGATCCTGGCCGGCGTGCACCAGCCGAGCTCGGGAACGATCAACTTCCGCGGCAGGGCGGTGACGCTGCCCGATCCGCGCGCGGCGCTGACGCTCGGCATCGCCACGGTGTTCCAGGATCTCGCGCTTTGCGAGAACCTCGACGTGGTCGCCAACATTTTCCTCGGCAACGAGCTCAGCCCGCTGCGGCTGGACGAGGTGGCGATGGAGATGCGGGCCTGGACGCTGCTCAATGAATTGTCGGCGCGCATCCCGAGCGTTCGCGAGGCGGTCGCCTCGCTGTCCGGCGGTCAGCGCCAGACGGTGGCGATCGCGCGCTCGCTGCTGCTCGAGCCGAAGCTCATCCTTCTCGACGAGCCGACCGCGGCCCTCGGCGTCGCCCAGACGGCCGAGGTGCTCAACCTTATCGATCGGGTCCGCGCGCGTGGCCTGGGCGTCGTGATGATCAGCCACAACATGGAGGATGTCCGCGCCGTCGCCGACCGCATCGTGGTGCTCAGGCTCGGGCGCAATAACGGCGTCTTCGAGCCCGACGCCTCGAACCAGGACCTGGTGAGCGCCATCACCGGCGCGTCCAACAACGCGGTGTCGCGCCGCGCCGAGCGCCTGCGGGCGGAGCGCGATCACGGCGGCAGCGCACAGGCCGGGGAGCAACGCCCATGACGGAGCAAGGCAGTTCGGCTCCGCTGGCGCTCGACCGCGCCGATGCGCGGGTGAAGCATGAAGCCGGCGTCGGCGGCGCGGTCCGCGCCTTCCTCGATCGCGTGCGCAGCGGCGATCTCGGCTCGCTGCCGGTCATCGTCGGGCTCGTCGTCATCTGGACGGTCTTTACAAGCCTCAACCCGGTCTTCGTCTCCAGCAGCAATCTGGTCAATCTCCTGTTCGACTGCTCGACCGTCGGCGTCATCTCGCTCGGCATCGTCTGCGTGCTGATGGTCGGCGAGATCGATCTTTCCGTCGGCTCGATCAGCGGCTTCGCCTCGGCGCTGGTCGGCACGCTATGGGTCAACCAGGGCTGGCCGGTCGCGCTCGCCATCATCGCCGCGCTCGCCTTCGGTGCGCTGATCGGCTCGCTCTACGCGCTGCTTTTCAACCGGCTCGGCATGCCGAGCTTCGTTTCGACGCTGGCTGGCCTGCTCGCGGTGCTCGGCATGCAGCTCTACATCCTCGGCTCCACCGGCTCGATCAACTTGCCATACGGCTCCGCCTTGGTGGATTTCGGCCAGCTGATGGTGATGCCGAAATGGGTCTCGCACACGCTTGCCGCGATCCCAGGCCTGGCGATGCTGGTCAGCGGCCTCCGCACCTTTGCGCGCCGCCGCGCGGCCAATCTGTCGACGCCGTCCGTGACCGGGCTCATCCTGCGCGTCGCCGCTACAATCATCGGCCTCGAGCTGATCGTCGCCTACCTCAACCAGTCGCGCGGCATCCCGTGGATGTTCGGCCTGTTCGTCGGCCTTGTCGTGGCGATGAACTATGCGCTCACCCGCACCAAATGGGGGCGTTCGATGACCGCCGTCGGCGGCAACCGCGAGGCGGCGCGCCGCGCCGGCATCAAAGTGCGCGCCATCTACCTCAGCGCCTTCGCGCTGTGCTCGCTTTTCGCCGCGCTCGGCGGCGTGCTGGCCGCCGCGCGGCTCGCTTCCGCCAGCCAGCAGGCAGGCACCGGCGACGTGAACCTCAACGCCATCGCGGCCGCGGTCATCGGCGGCACCAGCCTGTTCGGCGGCCGCGGCAGCGCCTATTCCGCGCTGCTCGGCATCATCGTCATCCAGTCGATCGCCAGCGGGCTCACGTTGCTCGATCTGTCCTCGTCGCTTCGCTACATGATCACCGGTGCCGTTCTGGCCATCGCCGTGATCGTCGACTCCCTCGCGCGCCGTTCCCGTGCTTCGCACGGCCGCGCCTGAACAGTTCAAACGAGAAGGGTACACATGGCTCATAATCTTTCGGGAAAAGTCGCTGCGGTCACCGGCGCGGCATCGGGCATCGGCCTTGAATGCGCCAGGGCGATGCTTGCCGCGGGCGCCCGCGTCGTGCTGGTCGACCGCGCGGAGGACAGGCTGAAGGAGGTCATCGCCGAGCTCGGCGACGGCGCGATCCCGCTGGTGGTCGACCTCACCAGCCCCGCCAGCGTGGCGACCATGCTGCCCGGCATACTCGACAAGGCCGGCCAGCTCGACATCTTCCACGCCAATGCCGGCTCCTATGTTGGCGGCGAGATCCTCAACGGCGATCCGGATGCCTGGGACCGTATGCTGAACCTCAACATCAACTCGGTGTTCCGCTCGGTGCATGCAGTGCTGCCGCACATGGTCGGACGCAAGACCGGCGACATCATCGTTACCAGTTCCATCGCCGGCCTCGTGCCCGTCGTCTGGGAGCCGGTCTATACGGCCTCGAAACACGCGATCCAGGCCTTCGTCCACACGCTGCGCCGGCAGGTCGCCAAGCACGGCCTGCGCGTCGGCGCCGTGGCGCCCGGCCCGGTGGTGACGGCGCTGATCAGCGACTGGCCGAAGCAGAAGCTCGAGGACGAGCTGGCGGCCGGCGGGCTGATGCAGCCCACCGAGGTCGCGGACGCCGTTCTGTTCATGCTGACGCGGCCGAGGAACATCACCATCCGCGACCTGGTGATCCTGCCGCAGAGCAACGATCTGTAGGCAGTAGGAATTAGGGAATAGGAAAAAGGCTCTTGCGGCCAGCCATTCAACACTGACCATCTCCTACTGCCTACTGCCTACTGCCTACTGCCTACTGCCTACTGCCTACTGCCTACTGCCTACTGCTGCCCTACCTTTGAGGTTCCCCATGCCTTCCCACTTCCTCGGCATCGATGTCGGCACCGGCAGCGCGCGCGCCGGGGTCTTTGACGAGCGCGGCGAGCTGCTCGCTTCCGCCAAGCACGACATCGCGCTCTTCATCGAGCCCGGCGAGATCGCCGAGCAGTCGAGCCGCGACATCTGGCAGGCGGTGTGCGCCAGCGTGCGCGAGGCGGTCGCGAAGGCGGGCGTCGATTCTCGGGATATCCAAGGCATCGGCTTCGATGCGACCTGTTCCCTCGTGGTGGTCGGCGACGATGGCGAGCCCTTGCCGGTCGGCCGCTCGGGAGACAGCGACAGGAACATCATCGTCTGGATGGATCACCGCGCCCTCGACCAGACCAGGCGCATCAACACGCTGCGGCATCCGGTCCTCGATTATGTCGGCGGCGTCATCTCGCCGGAGATGGAGACGCCGAAGCTTTTGTGGCTGAAGGAGAACCTGCCCGAGACCTTTGCCAAGGCGCGGCATTTCTTCGACCTTGCCGATTACCTGACCTGGCGCGCCACGGGCAGCCTTGCCCGCTCGGTCTGCACGCTCTCCTGCAAATGGACCTATCTCAGCCACGAGCGGCGCTGGGACGGCAGCTATTTCCAGGCCGTCGGGCTTGGCGAGCTTGCGGACGAGGGTTTTGCCCGCATCGGCACCGAAGTGGTCGATCCCGGCACGGCTGTGGGCACGGGCCTCACGGAAACCGCTGCGGCCGAGCTGGGATTGGTCGTGGGAACCACCGTGGCTTCCGGGCTGATCGACGCCCATGCCGGCGGCGTGGGCACGGTGGGCGCGGCGGGCGCCGCCGGCAGCATCTCCTCGCGCATGGCCTATGTGCTCGGCACCTCGGCCTGCACCATGGCAAGCAGCGAAGGTCCGGCCTTCGTGCCGGGCGTGTGGGGGCCCTATTATTCCGCCATGGTGCCGGGGCTCTGGCTGAGCGAGGGCGGCCAGTCGGCTGCAGGCGCGGCCATCGATCTCTTGGTGCATTTCCACCCGGCCGCAGCCGAGGCTTCCGCGCGCGCCACGGCTGAAGGCAAATCGCTGGTCGATTGGCTGGCTGCGGCCGCCACGGCGGCTTCGCCCGATCTGTCGGCCGCTGCCACGCTCGCGGGAAGCATCCATGTTGTGCCCGAATTCCTCGGCAATCGTTCGCCCTTGGCCGATCCGGATGCGCGCGGCCTGATCGCCGGGCTCGGCACCGACCGTTCCGTCGAAAGTCTCGTCGGCCTTTACGTGGCCGGGCTTTGCGGCCTCGGCTACGGCGTGCGCCAGATCGTGGCGGCGATGGCGTCGTCCGGCCTTGCCGTCGACACAATCGTCATCAGCGGCGGCGCCGGGCAGTCGGCTCTGGTGCGCCAGCTGCTCGCCGACGCCGCCGGCTTGGCGGTCGCCGCGTCGCAGTCGCCCGAACCGGTGTTGCTGGGTGCCGCGATGCTCGGAGCTGTCGCGGCCGGCCGGTATGCGGACCTTTCGACCGCCATGCCTGTCATGTCGCGGCTTGGTGACGTGTTCACACCTGCGACGGGCGACATGCGGACGTGGCATGACAAGCGTTACGAAGCCTTTGTAGCCCTGCAGGCGGTGGGGCGTGTCATACGCTGACTGTCGTGTCATACGCTGATTAAAGCGTATTGCTCGGAAACGGATTCAGGCGAGGCGCATTTTGAGCCTGCAGCGCTCGTCGCGCAGGCGGGCAAGCGCCGGCATCGGTCAATCCATGTTCAACCGACCCATGAAAAAAGGACGCGGTACGGCAGGCTTGGTCATCGGCGGAACCGGTATGCTCGCTGAGGCGACACGCTGGATTTCCCGCCAGTACGCTCCGACGCTGGTGATCGCTCGGCAGGCGACAAAGTTTGCTCAAGGCGAGTGGCGGTTTGTCCCACTCGATCTTGATTGGGGCGAGCCTGATTTTATGGAACGGATATCCAGGGCCATGGAGACGTTGCCCCCGATCGGGAAAGCGCTAATTTGGCTTCACGAGCCGGAACTCTTCCTGGATCGGCTTCTCGAGCTGGTTCCACCCCGACAGATGGTGCTCGTGTTGGGCAGCAGGAACGGCCGGCCTGATCTTCGGACCGGCGTTGATGGTCCCGCGATCGTCCGGCTTGGCAGCAAGCCGACGCCTCACGGCCGGCGGTGGCTCACGCATGAAGAGATCAGCGCCGGAGCGATCAGGGCGCTGCAGGATGGACAGTCGACCATCGTCGGAGAGCTCAAGCTGGCGCCGTGACCAGCGGAAGGGCTCAGCGCCTGAACAGCGACGGCACCTCGAACGGATCGGGCGCAGGCTCCTGCGGCAACGTGCCTTCAGCCTTGCGCTTTTTGTGGTGCGCGAGCGAGCATTGCGGCGAGCACAACAGGCCGCGATCTGTCCAGTAAGCGGGACCTTCCTCGAGCATCCCGTGATAGTAGTTGAAATCCGGGGCCCGGTAGGGCAGCCCGCATTCGATGCAGCGATAGGCGTCAGGTCTGGCAAGCATGGGATGTCCGGTCTTTCTGTGATCTGTCCCGGCAGATTATAGCGGGATGTAATTCCTAACCGCAAATTTTGAAGCGCAATTGCGGGCCTTGAAGATCGGTCAAAGCCTTCGCGGGTTCGTCATCCTCGGGTCTACGCGTCCGCTGCGCTCCCGCTCCGCCGTGAATGACGGCGTCCATGCAAAATCCGCGTGACAAAGTTTGACGTTTACGTAAAAAGAAGGCGCGAAATCGACGCATGGTTTCGCTTCGGCGATGCACTAGGATTGGCCGGAAAGGAGGAGGAGCAGACATGTATCGCGCGCCGGTCGAGGATATCGCCTTCACGCTGAAGCAGGTGGCCGGGCTGAAGCCGGCGCTTGAAGCCGGCATTTTCGGCGATCTCGGCGAGGACCTTGTCGACGCGATCCTGGCCGAGGCGGGACGGTTCGCCAGCGAGGAGGTCGCTCCGCTCTACAAGATCGGCGACGAGCATGGCGCGGTGCTGAAGGATGCCGCCGTCACCACGCCGCCCGGCTGGAAGGAACTCTACCGGCGCTGGATCGATGGCGGCTGGAACGCGCTGTCCGGTCCGGAGGAGTTCGGCGGGCAGGGGCTGCCGACCATGCTCGGCGTTGCCGCGCTCGAAATGTGGAACTCCGCTGCCATGGCCTTCGGCATCGGTCCGACGCTCACCATGGGCGCGGTCGAAGCGCTCGACAAGCATGCTTCCGAGGCGCTGAAGCAGAAATACCTGGCCAAGCTCGTCTCGGGCGAGTGGATGGGCACGATGAACCTGACCGAGCCGCAGGCGGGCTCGGACCTCGCGGCCTTGCGCAGCCGCGCCGAGCCGGTCGGCGACGGCACCTACCGCATCTTCGGCCAGAAGATATTCATCACCTATGGCGAGCACGATTTCACCGACAACATCGTGCATCTGGTGCTGGCGAGATTGCCCGATGCGCCGGCCGGCACGCGCGGCATCTCTCTGTTCCTGGTGCCGAAGTTCTTCGTCGATGACGACGGCTCGCTCGGGGCCCGCAATGACGTCTTCTGTTCCGGCCTCGAGCACAAGCTCGGCATCCACGCCTCGCCGACCTGCACGATGATCTACGGCGACGGTTTCCAGGGTGCCGCGCCCGGCGCTATCGGCTGGCTGATCGGCGAGGAGAACAAGGGGCTGGCCTGTATGTTCACCATGATGAACAACGCCCGCCTTGCAGTCGGCATGCAGGGCGTGGCGGTGGCCGAGACCGCCACCCAGAAAGCGATCGCCTATGCCAATGAACGCCGCCAGGGCAAGGCTTCCGCCTATTCCGGATCCGGCATGGCGCCGATCGTCCATCACGCGGACGTGCAGCGCAATCTCTTGACCATGAAGGCGCTGACCCAGATCGCCCGCTCGATCAGCTATGCCTGCGCCCATGCCATCGACCGCGCACGCGTCGGTGAGGGCGAGGCAGGGGCGAAATGGCATGACCGCGCCAGCCTGCTGACGCCGCTGGCCAAAGCCTTCTCGACCGATGTCGGCGTCGAGGTCGCCTCGCTGGGCGTCCAGGTGCATGGCGGCATGGGCTTCATCGAGGAGACGGGCGCCGCAGCGCTTTATCGCGACGCCCGCATCGCGCCGATCTATGAAGGCACCAACGGCATCCAGGCGATCGACCTCGTGGCGCGAAAACTGTCGCTTGGCGGCGGCGAGCATGTGCATTCCTATATCGGCGAATTGAAAGCGGTGGCCGATGCGGTGCGCACCTCCAACATCGACGGCTTCGGCCGCACCGCCGACAATCTCGACCGTGCGCTTGCCGATCTCGACGAGGCGACGCGCTTCCTGCAGAAGCTCACGACCGACGGCAAGGCCGACGCCGCGATGGCCGGCGCCACACCCTATCTGCGCCTGATCTCGCTTGCCGCCGGCGGCGCCTATCTGGCGCAGGGCGGGCTGGCGGACCGCGGCCGCATCACGCTCTGCCGCTTCTTCGCCGAAAACCTGCTCGGCGAGACGCGCGCCCTGAAAGACCGCGTCATCGACGGCGCTGAGAGCCTTGCCGCCGCAGGCAAGGCGCTGATTTCCGCTTAAGCATCCCGACGTTCAAAGGACCAACCGTGACAGACCATATCCTCGTCGAGCGCCAGGGCGCCGTGCAGATCATCCGCATCAACCGCCCCGACAAGAAGAACGCGCTGACACGCGCCATGTACGCGAAAATGTCGGCCGCCCTTGCCGAAGGCGATGCCGACCCTGCGGTCCGCGTGCACGTATTCCTCGGCGTTCCGGGCGCTTTTTCCGCCGGCAACGACCTCGCCGATTTCCTGGTCATCGCCACCGGCGGCGAGGGCGGCAACGAGGTCTGGGATTTCCTGATGGCGCTGGCCAGGGCCGAAAAGCCGATGGTATCGGGCGTCGACGGCATTGCGGTCGGCATCGGCACGACGCTCAATCTGCATTGCGACCTGACTTTCGCCACGCCGCGCACGCTGTTCCGCACGCCCTTCGTCGATCTGGGCCTGGTGCCGGAAGCCGGCTACAGCCTGATCGCGCCGCGGCTCCTAGGCCGTCAGGGCGCCTTCGCGCTGCTCGGCCTGGGCGAGGGCTTTTCGGCCGAGCGCGCCAAGGCCGCCGGCATGATCTACGAGGTCGTCGCGGAAGACTCCCTCGAAAGCGCGGTGCTGACCGCCGCCAACGGCATCGCCGCCAAGCCGCCGCAGGCGCTGAAGATCGCGCGCGACCTGATGCGCGAGCCGCGCGAGGAATTGATCGCCCGCATCAAGGTCGAAAGCGAGCATTTCCGCGAGCGGTTGGGCTCCGAAGAGGCGCGCGCCGCGCTCACCGCTTTCATGACGCGCAAGAAGGCGAGCTGACCTCGCGACACTGTCAGGTTGTGTCAGCTGAGAGCGAAACTCGCGTCAAACGCGATTTTCGGTCTGTACACCCGGGACCCTTCGCCCTATCTCGTAAATCCGACGGGGCAGGGGCCTAGGGCAATTCCGGGAAAAGCGCATAGCGGTTTTCCGTCCGGAATTGCGTCAAGCAAGGACTGGAGTGCGAAGCACTGTAGTCGCCTGGAGTGGACATGGCCCGCAAAATTGCCGCTGACAAGCAACCTTCCGAAATGACGAGGCCCGCATTGACGGATTGAATTTCCGCAATGCTTGCCGTCGCCGTAAGACCGCTGGCGCTCACCATGAATCTCTGGTGGCGCTTCTGGCCGCAACTGGTCGCGATCGTGCTTCTGGGCATCGTGTTCGGCGACCTGTTCATGCAGGTCGCCGCGCGCGCGGCCCTGCTCAACCACATGGCCGGTCTCGCTCTGCTGACGCTGGTCGCGCTGACGCAGCTCATCGTCACCGTCGCCATGTTCCAGACGCTGCTTCCGGCTCTGCCCGCCGTCCAGACCGCGCAGCAGGCGGCCCAGGGCGAGAGCGAAACCGGGCCGCGCGGCGGCAGCGCGCGGCTGGCGCGCATGGTCACCGTCGCGCTGCTGCCCTTCTTCGCCTATTACGCCGCCTGGGGTTTTCTTGGCAACACGGTGCGGCAATATTCGCGCGTCGCGCTCGACATGGCGCCCTTCGGCGAAGGCGTCGGCAACGTGCTCGATGTGCTGGATTCGCGCTGGCTGATCCTATCGGTCGTGATCTCGTGGCTGATCAGGCGCTTCGCTACCGCGATGCACAAGCACGGCACGTCGCGGTCCTTCTGGCAGATCGTCGTGGTCATCTGCGAGACCAACTGGATCTTCATCGGTCTCTACGTGATCTCGCGCTGGAAGGACGAGGCCGTCGCCTGGATCATGAGCCGCAACATCTTTTCCGCCCTGCAGGCGGCGGCTGACGGCGTCGCGCATCCGATCGCCAGCGCTTTCGCCGATCCGATGGTGCCGGTCGAAGTGACCTCCATCGACACCACGACCAGGCTGGTGAACCTGTTCTTCTACATGCTCCTGCCGGTGATCTGGCTGGTGCTGGCGGCGCTGATCTATGGCTATGACGTGCGCGACGACAAGGAATTGGTGCGCATGCACCGGCGCGTCGAGCGCCTTGGCGAGCGCTATCGCGCCATCCCGAAATTCCTGCGCGACTTCGCCGAGCATTTCATCTCCGGCTATCGCTCGCGCTACCTGCCTTTAGCCAATGGCGTGCGCATCACGCTGAGCTCCGGCGTGGTGCTGATCGTGACGCTCATCGTCGGCTACCGCCTGATCGACTGGCTGGCGGCGTGGGCGTGGCTCGGCATGACGCGGCTCATCGGCCCGCACGAGCTCGACACCTGGCAAGTGCTCTCCGAAGGGGTATCGCTGCTGTTCGGCAGCCCGTTCCAGGATTCCTCGACCGGCATCCTGGTCGAGCCGCTGCGGATTTGCTTCCTCGCCGCGATCCTCGAGACCGCCTTTGCGCTGCCCAAGCGCCAGGCCAGCGGCAGCGCCGGGCCGGCCGGACCGGCCGACGCCACGCAAGTCGAGGCGCAGAATGTTTGAAAGCGCCCGCTCACGGCTGAGGGCATGGACCGTCGCCGGTATCGGCACGGCGGCCGCAATCGCCGTTGCCGGCGTGCTTGGCGCTTTCGGTGCGAGGCATGAACCGCTGCCGGTTCTGGCGCCGGCCAATCCGATCGACACCGGCGAGTGGCTGCTGCAGCCCTTGAAGGCCTATGTCACCGCGGAAAAATACGCCTATGGGACGTTGCTCAAGCCGGGCGGCAAGGCGCTGGTGCTCGAGCTTGAAATTACCAATCGCACGGCGAAATCCACCAAGCATTATTTCGACGTTCTGCGGGCGAGCCCGACGGCGGTCGATCCGGCCACCAAACCCCTCGTCGTGCTGACGCGCGATTCGACCATGTCGCCCGAGCTGCATCCCGGCATGCCGGAACGCATGGCTTATATCTGGCAATTGCCGGATGGAGCGGCAGCACCTGCCAGCTTCGGCCTGACGGTCATCCGCAAGACCTACAAGCCGCGCGACAATCTCTACGGCCTGCCGGGCTGGTTCAACCCAACGCCAGTCGGCACGTTGACCATTCCCGTCGGCGCGGGGCCCGACAGCGCGGATATCCGGACAGATACCCCATGATCCATGAGCATGCGTAAGTCGGCCAACATCATCCTGCTGCTTGTCGCCGTGGCGTTCTGCTACGGCCTGCAGATATCGAAGCCGCATTATGGCGACCTGATCGCCCCGATCCCCACGCGCGGCAGGCTGGGCGATACCGTCGTCGGGCGCGCCTTCGAGGTTCACGCCGAGAAGGTCGAGTTCGCCCGCAAGCTGAAGGTCGACCAGTTCGGCCAACAAAAGATCCTGACCACCGGCGGTGTCTGGGCGGTGGTCACCGTCGGGTTCGCGGCGCGGTCAGAGTCGACCGTGGTCACCGTCGCGTCCTGGCGCGGGCCGACGGGTCTTACCTACGACCAGACGGAACGGTTGTCTTTCATGAACGGGCTTTTGCCGGTCGCGATCGATCCCGGCCTGCCGAGAAAGGCGCGGCTGATCTTCGAAGTGCGGCCGGACGAGGTGAGCGACGCGACCTTGCTGATTTCCGAAAAGCTGGTGGCTGCGCTGGATTCGCAGGCCGAAATCTCGCTTGGGCCGGTGGCGGTCGCGGCGGACGGCCTGCCCCCCGGCACGGTCGACACGCTGGATATGGCTGAGCCACTCTGAGGAGAGCGCATGACGGCAGAGGCTCTGGATCAGGAGAATAGGGCACGCGAGCGGAAGTGGCGGCGCCGCGGCCTGTGGTCGCTCGCGCTCCTGATCCCGCTCGCCTTGGCCGTGAGGTCCTACGACAGCGTCAAGGCCCTGCTTGGGAATAACGACCTGCTCCCGCGCCGCGTCGTGTGGGGCGGGAGCACGCATTTCGGCGGCAGCGACTGGAAGCTGACCGATTTGCGCGGCGCTTTCGGCATGGCGAACCTGCCGCCGGACTCTGTGCCGGTGCTCGCCGACTTCCAGGTGAAGATCGGCAATCCGGACCTGCAAAATCTCTGGCTCGGCTGCAAGGTCGCGCTGATCGACAAGGACGGCCGGCGCTGGTCGCCGACCTCGATCGTCTCGCTGAAAACCACGGACAATGTCGGGAACTGCGTCGCGGCGATCTTCTCCGGCGCCAAGAGCGGCGACACGCTCAACCTGCGCGAGACGTTCCTGGTGCCGAAGGAAGCGACCAAATCCATACGCCCGGCGGTCAGCGTCGCCAGCGAGCGACCGTACTTCCTGCTGTTTCAGCTCGAGAAGGACTGATCTCCGGCCTCGAGGTCAGGGATAAAGTCGCGTCTTGTCCCAGCCGCCCTCGGCATTTCGCGAGAATACCACGCGGTCATGCAGGCGGAACGGCCTGTCGTGCCAGAACTCGATCGTCTGCGGCAGGATGCGGAAGCCGGACCAGTGCTTCGGCCGCGGGATCTCGCCGATGGCATAGCGCGCCGTATATTCGGCCACCGCCTTCTCCAACGCGAAGCGGCTCTCCAGCGGCCGCGACTGTTTCGAGGCCCAGGCGCCGATGCGGCTGCCGCGCGGGCGCGTGGCATAATAGGCGTCGGCCTCGGCGTCGCTGACGATCTCCACCGGCCCGCGTATGCGCACCTGGCGGCGCAGCGATTTCCAGTGGAAGCACATCGCAGCCTTCATGCTGCCAAGAATTTCGCGGCCCTTGGCGCTCTCGAAATTCGTGTAGAAGACAAATCCCTTTTCGTCGAACCCCTTGAGCAGCACCATCCGCACATCCGGCATGCCGTCGGCGTCGACGGTCGCCAGCGCCACGCCGTTGGGATCGTTGGGCTCGCTTTTGGTGGCGTCCTCCAGCCATGCGGCAAAGAGCCGGAACGGCTCCGCGGCCTCGGTGAAGTCACTGCTTGTTAACCCGGTTTCGTTCATAGTTTTCCGAATTTTTACCGTTGCGGGAGGAGTTCGCCGATTGTTGCGTATCGCGCAAGCTTTTGACAGCAGGCAATGGGGTGTTATCGCTTCGGCCAGCGTCAAGGCTGCGGTCGTGACGGCGGCGCTGCCTCTTGCCGCCTGCGGCGCGGGCGGCTTCAGCCTGGAAAAGGTCGATGTCGACCGCTCGATCGTCACCTCCAGCACGCCGTCCTCGCCTGCAGCGCCGGCCGACCAGGATTCCGATCAGACCACCATCGGCAACGCCGTTTCTTCCGCCGACATCAAGGAACTTGGCGGCCAGGCTGTGCCATGGGCCAATGCCGGCACCGGCTCGCGCGGGGCGATCACCGAGCTGGTTGAGCTGAAGGATGGCGGCCTGACCTGCCGCCGCTTCAGCGCGACGCGCGAGAGCTTCGACGGCGTTGCGCTCTACAAGGGCGAACTGTGCCTTGCCGGCGCCGGCGGCTGGCGCATGCAGGAATTCAAGGCGCTTTGATTCCGGGCACCCTGAATTAGGAGCTCTGAGTTTCACGCGCTAATTGCCCTTGCGCCACTGGAATTTCTTCCTATGCGAGCGCATATAGGGAGCGACCACAATCCATTCTCTCTTGCAGGCAGGAAGCATGCGCGACCCCTATGAGGTGCTGGGCGTTGCCAAGAACGCATCGGCCAAGGACATAAAATCGGCTTACCGCAAGCTCGCCAAGAAGCATCATCCGGACCAGAACCCGAATGATCCCAAGGCGAAGGACCGTTTTGCCGCCGCCAACCAGGCTTACGAGATCGTCGGCGATGAGAAGACGCGCGCCGCCTACGATCGCGGCGAGATCGACGCCGAGGGCAAGCCGAAATTCCAGGGCTTTGAAGGCGCGGCTGGCGGCGATCCGTTCGCCGGGTTCCGCCGCCAGCAAGGCCCGGGCGGCGCGCATTTCGAATTCCGCACCGGGCGCCCGGGCGGCGATCCGTTCGACGGCAACAGCGACATCTTCAGCCAGATCTTCGGCGAAGCCTTTTCCGGCGCCCGCGGCGCAGGCCCAAGGGGAGCCGGAGCAGGCGACCGCCGCCAGCCGGTCCAGGCGGCCGATCTCAACGTCACCATGGACATCAGCGTCGAGGAGGCAGCCACCGCCGACAAGGTGACGGCGATGTTCCCCGACGGCCGCAAGGTGGCGGTCAAGCTGCCGGCCTATGTCGAGGACGGCCAGACGATCCGGCTGAAGGGCCAGGGCGAGCAGGGTCCGGGCCAGCCGGGCGACGCGCTGGTCAAGATCCACATCCGCCGCCATACGCGCTATCGCATCGAGGGGCGCGACCTGCATGTCGACCTGCCCGTCGACCTGGCCGATGCGGTGCTCGGCGCCAAGGTGGCGGTCGAGACGCCGACCGGCAAGCTCGCGGTCAACGTGCCGGCATGGTCGAACTCGGACAAGGTGCTGCGCCTGAAGGGCAGGGGCCTGCCGGAAAAGGCCGGCGGCCATGGCGACCTCTATGCCCATGTGCGGCTGATGCTGCCCGAAGGCGGCGATACCGAGCTTGAGGCGCTGATGCGCCGCCGAAAAGGTTGACTGGGGGAATTTTGTTCCTGTTGCAGTGTCTTTTGGGCGCTTGAAGGGGCTTTGTGCCTGTGCGATAGGGCTCTTCACAAAGCAGATATTCTTGCGGAGAGCTTGCACATGGCAGGTGGACAGGGCCTGATGGCCGGTAAGCGGGGCCTTATCCTGGGCGTCGCCAACAATCGGTCGATCGCTTTCGGCATCGCCAAGGCTTGCGTCGATCACGGCGCCGAGATCGCGCTGACCTATCAGGGCGAGGCCTTCAAGAAGCGCGTCGAGCCGCTCGCGGCCGAACTCAGCGCGCATGTCGCGGGCCATTGCGACGTGACCGACCCGGAAAGCCTAGACGCGGTCTTTGCCGACATCGCCAAGCACTGGGGCAAGCTCGACTTCCTCGTCCATGCCATCGCCTTCTCCGACAAGGACGAGCTCACCGGCCGCTATGTCGAGACGACGCGCGACAATTTCCTGCGCACCATGGACATCTCGGTGTTTTCCTTCACCACCATCGCCAAGCGCGCCGAGCCGCTGATGACGGATGGCGGTTCGCTTTTGACGCTGACCTACTACGGCGCCGAGAAGGTGATGCCGCATTACAACGTCATGGGCGTCGCCAAGGCGGCGCTGGAAGCCAGCGTGCGCTATCTCGCCGTCGACCTCGGCGCCAAGAAAATTCGCGTCAACGCGATCTCGGCCGGTCCGATCAAGACGCTGGCCGCCTCCGGCATCGGCGATTTCCGCTATATCCTGAAGTGGAACGAGTACAATTCGCCGCTGAAGCAGACGGTCACCCAGGAGGAGGTCGGTGATTCCGGCGTCTACTTCCTGTCGGACCTGTCGCGCGGCGTGACCGGCGAGGTCCATCATGTCGATTCCGGCTACCACGTCGTCGGGATGAAGGCCGTCGACGCGCCGGACATCTCGACCGTCAAGGACTGATCGCCTCCGCTTATCATCCGTCCAGGCCCTGGCCCGACCTACGGAAGACCTGATGTATCCGCTCGTCTACATCGCGCGCCACGGCCAGACCGAGTGGAATGCCGAGCACCGCCTGCAGGGCCAGGCCGACACCGATCTCAACGATTTTGGGCGCGAGCAGGCCACGCAAAATGGCCGACAGTTGGCCGGGCTAATCGGCAAGGGCGAGGGTTTCGATTTTGTCGCCAGCCCGATGCGGCGCACACGCGAGACGATGGAGCTGATGCGCGCCGCGATGGGGCTCGATCCCGCCGCCTACCGCACCGATGCGCGCCTGGTCGAGATCAGTTTCGGCGACTGGCAGGGCTTCACCTTCGCCGAACTGGAGGAGCGCTGCCCCGGCTCAACCGACGGCCGACGCGCTTCCAAATGGGATTTCCAGCCGCCCGGCGAGGGCGCCGAAAGCTATGAGATGCTGCTGGAGCGGATAAAGCCGTGGTTCGAGGCGCTTCGCCAGCCGACCGTCTGCGTCACCCATGGCGGCGTCATGCGGTGCTTCTTCCGCCTCGTCGCCGGCCTCTCCAAGCAGGAAGCCGCCGGCCTGGAGATCCCGCAGGATCGGCTCCTGCGGCTGGAGGGCCAGAGCTTGGAATGGCTTTGAAGAGCGCGGCGTGGCGAATTCAGGTCAGGCCGAGTCGAGAACGGTGGGTTCCGAGAACCGGCCTACGCCGGCCGTAGCCTTCATAGGGCGGAGACACTTATGCGGGCTTCGGCCGGCGAAGGCCGGAGCGTACTTGAAGTACGTGAGCACGCGCATGACCCCGAAAATCGAGAAACGATTTTCGGAAAGGGATCATGCGCAAATCAAAGCGCTACAGCGTCCTTTGCGCGTCCGTCCGGACGCGCGGCGCTGTAGAAGCGCAGGAAGCCGCCGTTCGCAGGCCGGCCTCACCTGAATTTAGTTCTGGTCGGTGTCGGGCAGCTGCATATCCGTCACGACATTCTCGCCATTGGTAACGTCATAGGCGATGACGATGTCCATGCCTGGCTTCAGCGAGTCGAGATCGGTTTCGGCGTTGAGCTTGTAGGCCTTTCCGTCGTCAAGCGTCAGCGTCAGCGTGTCCTTGTCGACCTTCTTGATCAGGCCTTCGGTCTGGCCGGCGAACGCGGCGGCGGTGGAAATCAGCAGCATGGCGCAAGCTGCGCCAATCAGGGTACGCATCGTCGTCCTCTTTGGTCATTGCGCCGGCTGGTCAGCGGCGGATCCTCAACGGCGGATGGGAAGAGAGCAGAAACCAACCGAATGTGTCAAAACTAAATCCACCACATCACAGTTTGATGCACCCGATCACAGTTTGACCACTGTGGAAAACGCCAATAGAAGGCAGCCTTAACCGGGTTCCCTCACCGGGGCAGGGCGTATTCTCATGTCTCACAACACCTTCGGCCACCTCTTCCGCGTCACCACTTGGGGTGAAAGCCATGGCGCGGCGCTCGGCTGCGTCGTCGACGGCTGCCCGCCCGGCATCCGCTTCAAGCGCGAGGATATCCAGGCCGAGCTCGATCGCCGCCGTCCTGGACAGTCGCGCTTCGTCACCCAGCGCCGCGAGCCGGACGAGGTCAAGATCCTGTCCGGCTTCATCCTCGACGAGGACGGCGAGACGATGATCACCACCGGCACGCCGGTGTCGATGCTGATCGAGAATGTCGACCAGCGTTCCAAGGATTATGGCGAGATCGCCCGCCAATACCGGCCGGGCCATGCCGACTACACCTATGACGTCAAATACGGCCTGCGCGATCATCGCGGCGGCGGCCGTTCGTCGGCTCGCGAGACGGCAGCCCGAGTTGCGGCCGGCGCCCTGGCCCGCAAAGTGGTGCCGGGCATGGTCGTGCGCGGCGCGCTGGTCTCGATGGGCGAAAAGTCCATCGACCGCGCCAACTGGAACTGGAATTTCGTCGGCGACGCCGAAAACCCGTTCTTCACGCCCGATCCTGCCTCAGTCCCGGTCTTCACCGCCTATCTCGACGGCATCCGCAAGGCCGGCTCCTCGGTCGGCGCGGTGATCGAGATCGTCGCCGACGGCGTGCCGGCGGGGCTCGGCGCGCCGATCTACGCCAAGCTCGACCAGGACATCGCGTCCGGCCTGATGTCGATCAACGCCGTCAAGGGCGTCGAGATCGGCAATGGCTTCGAGGCGGCCCGCATCACCGGTGAACAGAACGCCGACGAGATGCGCATGGGCAATGACGGCAAGCCGGTGTTCCTGTCCAACAATGCCGGCGGCATCCTGGGCGGCATCTCGACCGGACAGCCGATCGTCGCCCGCTTCGCCGTCAAGCCGACCTCGTCGATCCTGACCCCGCGCCAGTCGATCGACAAGGACGGCAAGGATGTCGAGGTGATGACCAAGGGCCGCCATGATCCTTGTGTGGGCATCCGCGCCGTGCCGATCGGCGAGGCCATGGTTGCCTGCGCGATCGCCGATCATTATCTGCGGCATAGAGGACAGACAGGGAGGGGAGTAGGGGAGTAAGGTAGTAGGGGAGTATGTTAACGCTCGCCCGGTCGCCAAACTTTTTCCTTTTCCCTACTCCCTTACTGCCCTATTCCCCTACTCCCTTAGCGAAGCCTGCGAGCGCCCCATGCCTTACGACCAAAAGAAGATCGTCGAAGCGATCCGCGCCTTCGAGCGCGGCGAGATCGTCGTCGTCATGGACGATGACGGGCGCGAGAACGAGGGCGACCTGATCGTCGCGGCCGTGCACTGCACGCCGGAGAAGATGGCCTTTATCGTCCGCAATACCTCGGGCATCGTCTGCACGCCGATGCTGCGCGACGACGCCAGGCGGCTGAACCTCGCGCCGATGGTGGCGGACAATGATTCCGCCCACACCACGGCCTTCACCGTCAGCGTCGATTTCAAGCATGGCACAACGACCGGCATTTCCGCCGACGACCGCACGCTCACCGTGCGCAACCTTGCCAATGGCAATGTCGGCGCGTCGGATTTCGTGCGGCCCGGCCACATCTTCCCGCTGATCGCGCGCGAAGGCGGCGTCTTGATGCGCTCGGGCCATACCGAAGCCGCAGTCGATCTCTGCAAGCTTGCCGGCCTGCCGCCTGTCGGCGTCATCTCCGAGCTGGTCAATGACGACGGCACGGTCAAGCGCGGGCTGGAAGTACAGGCCTTCGCCGAGGAACACGGCCTGAAGCAGATCTCGGTCGCCGACCTCATCGCCTACCGCCAGCGCAAGGAAACGCTGGTCGAGCGCGTCGCCTGTTCCGACATCGACACGCCCGGCGGCAAGGCGCAGGTCTTCACCTACACGCTGCCCTGGGATTCCATGCATCATGTCGCGGTCGTCTTCGGCGATATCCGCGACGGCGAGGATGTGCCGGTTCGGCTGCATTCGGAAGATGTGGTCACCGACGTCTTCGGCACCAGCCACCGGCTCGACGGCATCATGAAGGCGATGGGCGAGCGCCGGCGCGGCGTCATCGTCTATCTGCGTGAGGGCTCGGTCGGCGTCGCCCATCAGGAGCGCAAGCGGCCGCAGAGCGGCGACCGCGAGGACCACGAGGAAGCCCGCCGCCGCGAGAGCGAGTGGCGCGAGATCGGGCTCGGCGCCCAGATCCTCAAGGATCTCGGCATCTCCTCGATCAACCTGATCGCCTCGCGCGAGCGCCACTATGTCGGTCTCGAAGGGTTTGGCATCCACATCGCCAAGACCGAGATTCTCTAGCTGATTGACGCCTCCGCGACATCGTCATCCTCGGGTCTGCGCGCCGCTTCGCGTCGCTCCGCCCGTGGATGACGAAGTGATTGAGGCTACGGCCAACTTCACCGTCACTCAGCGGGCATTACCGCCTCACCCCTGTCCGCATCGCAATCGTCCGTCGCCAGCCGGCATTGCCCGGCAAGCACGGTGACCAGCGCGATTACACCTGCCGCGATCGAAACCCAGAACCCGTTTTGCGGACCGAAGCTGTCGACCATCCAGCCGGCGGCGAAGGAGCCCAGCGCCATGCCGATGCCGATGCCGGTCGTCACCCAGGTTACGCCTTCGGTCAGCATCGCCGGCGGCACGTGGCGCTCGATCAGGCCGAAGGCGGTGATGAAGGTCGGCGAGATCGCGACGCCGCTGACGAACACCGCCAGTGCCAGTGTCGGCACCGTATCGGCGAAGAGCAGCGGCAGCGTGGTGAGCGCGATCACGGTAACCGCGACCGCCAGTTGCCGCTGCAGCGGCGCCTTCAGGCTGAGCGCGCCGACGATG
The DNA here is from genome assembly GCF_033977325.1 of Mesorhizobium vachelliae. Classification (NCBI taxonomy): domain Bacteria; kingdom Pseudomonadati; phylum Pseudomonadota; class Alphaproteobacteria; order Hyphomicrobiales; family Phyllobacteriaceae; genus Mesorhizobium; species Mesorhizobium vachelliae. The sequence goes on along the minus strand of NZ_JAVIIR010000002.1, from coordinate 435,522 downwards.
ATGCCGAGCACGAAGGACCCCAGCGCATAGACGCCGATGACGAGGCTCGCCGCTTCGGACTGGCCGAGCTGCTTTGTAATGGCAACCGTCGTCACTTCGGTCGTCGCGAAGGTCGCGCCGACGAAGATGAGGGCAAAAGTGATGATCTGGACTGGCCGCAAGCGGATCGCCGAGCCGTTCGCCCCATGCTCGGCTGGCCGGACAGGCGGCTCGGACGAGCGCTGCAGCAGGAACGCCGCCGAACCGAGCGCGAGCAGCAACGTGCTGACCACCATGCCGGCTTCGGGAAACAGCGCCGCGCTCAAGCCCACCGACAGCGAGGCGCCGGCGACATAGACCAGCTCGTCCGCGGCGGATTCGAAGGCGAAGGCCGTGTTGAGCTCCGGCCGGTCGCGAAAGATCTCGCTCCAGCGTGCCCTGACCAGCGCCGGGATACTGGGCATGGCGGCGGCAAGCAGCGCCGATCCGAACAAGGTCCAGGCCGGCCAGTGCTGGTTGGCCGCAACGATCAATGTCGCGAAGGCAAGCACCGAGACGAGCGTGGTCGGCAGGGCAATCGCGGTTTGGCCGCGCTGATCCACCCATCGCGAGATCTGCGGTGACAAAACAGCATTCACAAGTGCGTAGGTCGCCGAGACCGCGCCGGCCAGCCAGTATTCGCCATGTGTCTGCGACAGCATAGCGACGATGCCGATCGGCGCCATGGCGATCGGCAACCGCGCGATGAAGGCTGCGGCGGCGAAGCCTTTCGTGCCGGGAGCTTGAAAGATGTCCGCATAAGGGTTTCGCATGATCCTGCTCCTCGACAAGGGGGCACACTAAAACTACATACGCTGCGTATGAATGTGAGATAGTTCATACGCCGCGTATGTCAATTGGCATACGAGACGTATGTGAATAGGGCCAGAGCCATGCACAGACCGCGCAAGGAGATGATCGCCGAGACCCGCGCCAAGCTGATCGCGGCCGCCCGCCACGCCTTCGGCACGATCGGCTATGCCGGAGCCTCGATGGACGACTTCACCGCTTCGGCCGGCCTGACGCGCGGCGCGCTCTACCATCACTTCGGCGACAAGAAGGGGCTGCTGCAGGCGGTGATCGCCGAGATCGACGGCGAGATGGCGTTGCGGGTGAACGAGGTCGCCTCGAAAGCGCCGACCCGCTGGCAGCATTTCGTCGACGAATGCACCACCTATATCGAGATGGCGCTGGAGCCGGAAATCCAGCGCATCATGTTCCGCGACGGCCCGGCCGTGCTTGGCGACCCGGCGCAGTGGCCAAATGCCAGTGCCTGCACGGCGTCGATGACCGACCATCTGACGAGGCTGCAGGACGATGGCGTGGTCGTTCCGGACCTTGATCCCGAGACGACCGCACGGCTGATCAACGGCGCCAGCAGCCAGGCCGCACAGCGCATCGCCAATTCCAATGACCCCGAAGCCACCTCGAAGAAGGCAATCGCGGCGTTCAAGCAGCTGCTCGAAGGCCTGCGCAAAAAGGCCTGACCGCACGATAGAGTAACCATCGCCGGGCTTGTGCACCGGTTTTGACCGTGGCCGACCGCGCCGCAATTGACTTTCCCCGGCACGAGCGCATCTTCTCGCGCCAACTCCGCGGGTGGGAGAGTCGGGGCATGTGGGACTTCAGCATCGCCAGGTCGGTGTCCATCATGATGCGGACATGGCCGTTCATCGTCTTTCGCATGATCGTCTATTTCGGCATAACGGTCGCCTACATCATGGCGACCGGCACCGGCGCCAGCGTCGGCTATGGTGTCGGCCACATCTCGACCGATCCCGATGGTCCGATGTCCTTCGCGCTCTGGGGCGGCGTGGTCGGCTTCGGCGTCGTGTCGATCGCCGTCTACTGGATCCGCGAATACATCCTCTATGTGCTGAAGGCGGGCCATATCGCCGTCATGGTGCATCTGATCGACGGCCATGACGTTCCCGACGGCCAGAACCAGATTGCCTATGCCAAGGAAGTGGTCACCCAGCGTTTTGCCGAAGCCAACATCCTTTTCGTCGTCGACCAGCTGGTCAAGGGCGCCATTCGCGCCATCACCGGCCTGATCGGCGGCATCGCTGCCTTCCTGCCCATTCCGGGCTTGAGCGGCCTGGTCAGCTTCATCAACACCGTCATCCGCATCTCGCTGACCTATGTCGACGAGATCATCCTCGGCTACAACATCCGCATCAATTCGAGCTCGCCCTTCGAGACGGCGCGGCAAGGCGTCGTGCTTTACGCGCAAAATGGCAGGCACATGGTCAAGAACGCCGTCTGGCTGGCGGTGATCATGTGGGGCGTGTCCTTCGTCATCTTCCTGTTGATGCTGGCCCCGGCGGCCGCCATCCTGTGGGTGATGCCGGGCCAGCTTGCCGGCTGGGCCTTCGTGCTGGCCATCGTCTTTGCCTGGGCCTTCAAGGCGGCCTTCATCGAGCCCTTCGCCATCGCCTCGCTGATGCAGGTCTATTTCGAAGCCATCGAAGGCCAGACGCCCAATCCCGAATGGGACCGCCGGCTGGCCGAGACCTCGTCGAAGTTCAGGGAACTGCGCGACAAAGCGCTGGTCTCCTTCGGCAGCGGCTCACGCTGGGATACCCCGCGAGCCGCTTGATCTGCTGCTGGTCAGCGCTTCGGCGCGCTGCCAAGCCTTGCTATCGCCGATTTGAGCGGTGCCTCGCCGGCACCGCGAAACGTCTCGCTCATCACCAGCTCGGGCAGGGGCAGGCGTTTGCCCCAGCCATTCGCCTCGAGGTCCGGCCTCGGCGCGAAGGCCGAGACGCGGCCGACGCAGAGATAGGCTATCGGCGTGACATGGTCCGGGATCGCCAGAAGCCGCTTCAGCGCCTCTGTCTCGATGATGCTCACCCAGCCGACGCCGACGCCTTCGGCGCGTGCCGCCAGCCAGAAATTCTGCACCGCGCAGACGGTGCTGTAGAGGTCCATCTCCGGGTTATGCCAACGGCCGAGCGGCGAGTCCTTCGAGCGCTGCCGGTCGCAGGTGATGCACAGATTGAGCGCGCTTTCGCAGATGCCTTCGAGCTTCAGCTTGCGGTAGAGCGCCTGCCGCTCCGCCTCGATCGCAGGCAGTTCCTGCTCACGCGCGGCGAGGAACAGGTCGCGCACTTGTCTGCGCCGCTGGGCATCGCGGATGACAATGAAATTCCACGGCTGCATGTAGCCGACCGACGGCGCGTGATGCGCGGCGTTGAGCAATCGCGCGAGCACACTGTCGTCGAGATCGTCGGGGACAAAATGGCTGCGCACGTCACGCCTGGTGAACATCGCCCGGTAGACCGCGTCGCGCGCCAATTGATCAAAGTCGTCGCCGCTCATGGCGATCGCTGCTGCCGTCATCGCTTTTCCCCTTGCGACAAGCAGTCTCCCGCCTGACCAAGCGGAAGACCATGTCTGCCAGGCCGGTCTTCTGGCTCGGGATCCTCCCGCACCGGCGCCTTCCCGTCATCGACAGTGGCTTTGCCGGCGCGGTCCCCCTCACAGCGTTGGGCACGCCACGGAGTTCAACCGTGTTCCCGATTCTCCCGCGTCGCGGGCACCAAGCAGCGAGGAGACCTTACCGCGAAGCCTGGGCCGCGCCAATGGCGCCAGCGACACGGGCTGACGCAATTTTCCCCAGCCATTCGGCTTTCGAACATGGTCATCCGCGCCGCCGGTGCCTAGATTAGGCGCCATGGCCACCCGTCTCTACACGCACCCGATCTTCCTGGAACATCTTACGCCGCCCGGCCATCCCGAGCGGCCCGACCGCTTGCGCGCCATCGAGCGCGTGCTCGACGACGAGGCCTTTGCGGCGCTCGATCGCGTCAAGGCGCCGGAAGGCGACGAGAAAACCATCCTCTATGCGCACCCCGAGAATTTCGTCGAGCGCGTGCGCGCGGCGATCCCTGAAAGCGGCATCGCCTCGATCGACGCCGATACCAGCGCCAGCCCGAAAAGCTGGCAGGCCGCGGTGACGGCGATCGGCGCGGCCAATGCCGCGGTCGACGATGTGTTCGAGGGCCGAGCCGCCAATGTCTTCGTCGCCGCCCGTCCGCCCGGCCATCATGCCGAAAAGACCACGGCGATGGGTTTTTGCCTCTTCAACACGGCGGCGATCGCCGCCCGCTATGCGCAGAAGAAGCACCAGGCCGAGCGTGTCGCTATCGTCGACTGGGACGTCCATCACGGCAACGGCACGCAGGACATTTTCTGGGACGATCCTTCGGTGCTCTATTGCTCGACGCACCAGATGCCGCTTTATCCCGGCACCGGCGCGAAGAGCGAAACCGGCGCCGGCAACATCGTCAACGCGCCGCTCGCGCCGCAGACCGGCAGCGACCTGTTCCGCGACGCTTTCCTGTCGCGCGTGCTGCCGTCGATCGACGCGTTCTCGCCGGACCTGATCATCATTTCCGCCGGCTTCGACGCGCATCACCGCGATCCGCTGGCCGAGATCAACCTGACCGAGGACGATTTCGACTGGGCGACAGGGCAATTGATGGAGCGTGCCGGGCGCCACAGCGGCAACAGGCTCGTCAGCTTGCTGGAAGGCGGCTACGATCTGCAGGGACTGGCATTTTCAGTCGCCGCCCATGTCGGGCGGCTGATGAAGGGATAGGGTATGGCAGTGGAAGGCAATGAAGACGTCAAGGCGATGAGCTTCGAGCAGGCGCTCGACGCGCTGGAGAAGATCGTCGATGATCTGGAGCGCGGCGACGTCCCGCTCGACCAGTCGATAAGGATCTACGAGCGCGGCGAGGCGTTGAAGGCGCATTGCGACCGGCTCTTGAAGGCTGCCGAGGACAAGGTCGAGAAGATCAGGCTGTCACGCGACGGCAAGCCGGTGGGAACGGAGCCGCTGGACGCGGAATAATTGGAATAGGGTGGGCAGAGCAAGCAGGTAAGGAGTTCAAGCCATGTGCCGCAACATCAAGACCCTGGCCAATTTCGAACCGCCGGCAACCAATGACGAAGTGCATGACGCAGCGCTTCAGTTCGTGCGAAAGCTGAGCGGCTCGACGAAACCTTCGAAGCGCAACGAGCATGCCTTCCACCATGCGGTCGAGGCGATCGCCGCGATCGCGCGCGAGTTGATCGACTCGCTCGAGACCAGCCAGGAGCCGCGCAATCGCGAGGTGGAGGCGGCCAAGGCGAAGGCCAGGTCGGCGCTGCGTTTCGCCTGAGGGACACCCATGAGCTTTTTTCCGGGAAACGATCCTGAACCCGGCGATGCCTTCGCCTGCGATCAGATCGAGCTGATGGTGGTTCCGAACGCCAAGGATATCGGTGGTTTCGAGGTGCGCCGCGCGCTGCCGACGGCAAAGCGCCGTCTGGTCGGGCCGTTCATCTTCTTCGATCGCATGGGGCCTGCCATCCTGCGCGCCGGCCATGCGCTCGACGTGCGCCCACATCCGCATATCGGGCTTTCCACCGTCACCTATCTGTTCGACGGCAAGATCAGGCACCGCGACTCGCTCGGCACCGAAATGGTGATCGCGCCGGGCGACGTGAATTTGATGACCGCGGGACGCGGCATCGTTCATTCCGAGCGCACGCCGGAAGAGCTTCGCGGCGCGCCGATGTCGGTCTCCGGCCTGCAGACCTGGCTGGCGATGCCCGACGGCAAGGAGGAAATTGCGCCGGTGTTTGCAAACACATCGGTGGCTCGTCTGCCTGAGATCGATGCAGAGGGCGTCAGCGGCCGCGTCGTCATCGGCGAGTTCTCGGGGCTGCGCTCGCCCGTGGCGACCCTTTCGGACACGCTTTACGCGGATCTCAGGCTGGCGGCGGGTGCTGCCGTGAAAATCCCGGCCGATGCCGAGGAGCGCGCCATCTATACACTGGAAGGCGAAGTCTCGATCGCCGGCGACGCCTTTCCGGCCGAGCGGCTGCTGGTGTTCAAGCCGGGCGAGGAGATCGTCGTTTCCTCAGAGCGCGGTGCGCATTTCATGCTGTTCGGCGGCGCCTCGCTCGGCTCCAAGCGCTACATCTGGTGGAATTTCGTCTCGTCCTCGAAGGAACGCATCGAGCAGGCCAAGCAGGAATGGAAGACAGGCCGCTTCGATATCGTTCCTGGCGATGAGCAGGAGTTTATTCCGCTGCCCGAGAGCTAGGGACCGCTCCACCCGCGCGTCACCGACGCGCATTTACATTCGCCCGGCGGCGGCCTATTCCCGCGCATGATTATGGCGCAATTTGTTGGTAGCGCCGTGTTCGATCAATTGAGGCAGGACGCGCCCGAGTGAAGCCAGACACGCCGCTGCTCGACAAGGTCCGTATCCCGGCGGACCTGCGAACGCTTGATGAGAGCGCGCTGCCGCAGCTTGCCGCGGAACTCCGCGCCGAACTGATCGATGCCGTGTCGCAGACTGGCGGCCATCTTGGCGCCGGCCTTGGCGTCGTCGAGCTGACCGTCGCCCTGCATTATGTCTTCAACACCCCGGACGACCGGCTGATCTGGGACGTCGGCCACCAGGCCTATCCGCACAAGATCCTGACCGGCCGCCGCGACCGCATCCGCACGCTGCGCCAGGAAGGCGGCCTCTCCGGTTTCACAAGGCGCGCCGAGAGCGAATACGACCCGTTTGGCGCAGCCCATTCCTCGACCTCGATTTCGGCCGGTCTCGGCATGGCCATGGGGCGCGACCTGTCGGGCGGCCGCAACAATGTCATTTCCGTCATCGGCGACGGCTCGATGTCGGCCGGCATGGCCTTCGAGGCGCTGAACAATGCCGGCGCGCTCGACGCCCGGCTGATCGTCATCCTCAACGACAACGACATGTCGATCGCGCCGCCGACCGGCGCCATGAGCGCCTATCTGGCCCGGCTCGCCTCCGGCAAGGCCTATCTGGGCTTGCGCGATTTCGGCAAGAAGCTGACCTCCTATCTCGGTAAGCGCGCCGACCGCGCCATCACCCGCGCGGTCGAGCATGCGCGCGGCTACGTTACCGGCGGCACCTTGTTCGAGGAGCTCGGCTTCTATCACATCGGCCCGATCGACGGGCACAATCTCGAGCATCTGATCCCGGTGCTGAGGAACGTGCGCGACAATGGCAAGGGCCCGGTGCTGATCCATGTCGTGACCCAGAAGGGCAAGGGCTACGCGCCGGCGGAGGCGGCGGCCGACAAATATCACGGCGTCAACAAATTCGACGTCATCACCGGCGCGCAGGCCAAGGCGCCCGCCAATGCGCCGGCCTACACCAAGGTCTTCGCCGAGAGCCTGATCCAGGAAGCGCGCGAGGACGACCGCATCGTCGCCATCACTGCCGCCATGCCGAGCGGCACCGGCCTTGACCTGTTCGGCGAGGTGTTCCCCAAGCGAACCTTCGATGTCGGCATTGCCGAGCAGCACGCGGTGACTTTTGCCGCCGGCCTTGCCACCGAAGGCTACAAGCCTTTCGCCGCCATCTATTCCACCTTCCTGCAGCGCGCCTACGACCAGGTCGTCCACGACGTTGCGATCCAGAAGCTGCCGGTGCGTTTTCCCATAGATCGTGCAGGTTTCGTCGGCGCCGACGGCGCCACCCATTGCGGCGCTTTCGACACGACTTTTCTGACCACGCTGCCGGGCTTCGTCGTCATGGCCGCGGCCGACGAGGCGGAGCTTCGTCACATGGTGCGCACCGCCGCGTCCTATGATGACGGCCCGATCGCCTTTCGCTATCCGCGCGGCAACGGCGTCGGTGTCGACATGCCGGAGCGCGGCTCGGTGCTCGAAATCGGCAGGGGCCGCGTCCTCAAGGAAGGGACCAAGGTCGCGCTGCTTTCCTTCGGCACGCGGCTGCAGGATTGCCTCCTGGCGGCGGAAGAGCTCGGCGCGGCGGGCCTTTCCACCACCGTCGCCGACGCTCGCTTCGCCAAGCCGCTGGACGAGGATCTCATCCGCCGGCTCGCCCGCTCGCACGAAGTGCTGGTGACCGTGGAGGAGGGCGCCATCGGCGGCTTCGCCAGCCAGGTGCTGCATTTCCTCGCCCATGAAGGCCTGTTGGAAAGCGGCCTCAAGGTGCGCCCGCTGGTCTTGCCGGACGTGTTCACCGACCACGCCAAGCCCGAGAAGATGTATGCCGATGCAGGGCTGGATTCGGCAGGCATCGTGCGCACGGTCTTCGCGACGCTTGGCCATGGCGTTCAGGCGCAGCGCGCCTGAAATCAGAACGTCAAGACGCTGAATCGGTTTGCCGGCTTTTTACGCTAACTATCTGTTAACGCTTCCGTTTGGCGGTTCGCTTACCCTGTCTCTTGGCCGATTTTCAACGGCGCCCTGCTAAGACCTTGGTCCTAGGCAGGGGTAACAACAATGAAGTCGTTTCTGTGCGGCATGGCCTTTCTGGCGGCCATGATTGCGCCGGTGGCAGCCGAAACGCGCTACGACCGCAATATCGAAAAGGCGGCGATGGACATCGTTGCTGGCAAGATGGGTAGCATCCGCGGCGGCTTCTCCTACAAGCAGAAGCCTCAACTCGTCGTGCTGCCGGATACTCCGCCGCCTGCACCGGCGCCTGTTGAGCCGCCGCGCAAGGAGGCCTCCGACAATGATGGCCTGACGCCGGCAGTCGAGCGCCAGGTTTCGCGGACCGTATTCTAGAACCACATATCGCGCACGCAGCGGCCGTCGCGCGGCAGGTCGTCGAAACTGTCGAGACCGTCGAAATGGTCGATCGGCAGGTCGGCGATGTCCTGCGGCGGCGCCAGCCTGACATTGACGGCAATGCGCGTGCGGCCGCTCTTGCCCGAACGCAGGCCGCGCCAGGCGACCACGCAGGCGCAGGTCGGGCAGAACAGGATCTCCAGCGCGGGTTCCGCCACCTCGGCGCGCGTGTAGGACTTCAGCGGCCCGGCCACGTGAATGCGTTCGTCGACATAGTCATAAGCCCAAAGCGTGCCGTAGCGGCGGCAGAGCGTGCAATTGCATGCGGTGATTCCACCGGGATCGCCTTCCAGCGTCCAGTGGGCCGCGCCGCAATGACAGGTCCCCTTCAGCATTGCCACCTCCACCGACTGACGAACCGCCTGATCCTGCCGGCATTCTGCAGCCTCTTGCACCGTATTCAACCATTGCGTTCGCGCCCGGCTTTCGCCAATGAAGGCTATGAGTTCCCCTTTGCCAGCCAGCCAGCGCCAGCGGCTCGACGAATTGCTCGTCGGGCGCGGTCTGTTCGCCAGCCGCTCGCGCGCCCGCGACGCGATCGAGCGTGGCACGGTGACGGTCGACGGCATCATTGCTCGCAAGCCCGGCCAGCCTGTCGCACCGGACTGCCTGGTCGCCATCGACGATCCGGCGCAGGCTTATGTGTCGCGCGCGGCATTGAAGCTGATTGCCGGCCTCGACCATTTCGGCCTTGATCCTTCCGGTAGCGAAGCGCTCGATGTCGGCGCCTCGACCGGCGGTTTCACCCAGGTGCTGCTCGAGCGCGGCGCGGCGCATGTCACGGCGATCGATGTCGGCCACGGCCAGATCCATCCCGACATTGCCGGCGACTCGCGCGTGACGGTGATCGAAGGGCTGAACGCCCGTGACCTGGCAGCCGCCGATCTCGGCGGCTACGTTCCCGCTTTCCTGGTCTGCGACGTCAGCTTCATCTCGCTGAAGCTTGCGCTGCCGCCGGCGCTGGACTTGGCGGGGGAGGGCGCCAGGGCAATCCTCCTGGTCAAGCCGCAATTCGAGGCGGGCCGCGAGGCGATCGGCAAGGGCGGTTTGCTCAAGGACCCAGCCGATGCCGAGCGCATTGCCGGGAATTTGCGCGACTGGCTCGCCGGCATTCCCGGCTGGCGCGTGCTGGGATTGCACCCGTCGCCGATCGAAGGTGGCGACGGCAACCGCGAGTTCCTGCTCGCTGCCGTGAAGGACGCGCGATGAGCACACGCTTCACCATCGCGAGGCTCGGCTCGCAGGGCGATGGCATCGCCAATGCCGAGGGCGGGGAAGTCTTCGTCCCGTTCACGCTGCCGGGCGAGACGGTCACGGCGGCGCGGCTGAAGGACCGCGCCACGCTGATGTCGGTATTGGAAGCCTCGCCGCTCAGGATCGATCCGGCCTGCCGCCATTTCACCGAATGCGGCGGCTGCGCGCTGCAGCATTACGAGGCCGCAGCCTACCAGCAATGGAAGCGCGAGCGGGTAGTGCAGGCGCTGAAGGCCAAGGGCATCGCTTGCGAGATCGCCGCGCTGGTGCCTTGCGCGCCGCACACCCGCCGCCGCGTCACGTTCAGCGCAAGGCGCACCGAGGCCGGCATGCTGCTAGGCTTCGTGCGCGCGCTGTCTTCCGAGATCATCCCGATCGAGGAATGCCCGATCTCGCTGCCGGCGATCGTCGCGGCGCTCGACAAATTGCGCGCCCTGGCCGGCCTGGTCTGCGCCACGCCGAAGGCGTTTCACATGACGGTGACCGTCACCGCTTCGGGCCTCGACATCGCCGTCCACGATGCCGGCAAGCTAGGCGACCACCAGCGCCGTATCGCGTCGAACTTCGCTATGGCCGAGGGCCTGGCGCGGCTTTCCGTCGACGGCGAGATCGTCGTCGAGCCGAAGAAGCCGGTGGTGCAGTTCGGATCGGTCGCGGTCGCCGTGCCGCCCGGCGCCTTCCTGCAGGCGACGGAAGCCGCCGAGCAGGCGATGGCTGGCCTTGTCGGCCAGCATCTGTCGCGCGCCAGGAAGGTCGCGGACCTGTTTGCCGGCTGCGGCAGCTTCGCGCTCAGGCTGGCAATGAGGTCCGAGGTTCACGCCGTCGAAGGCGATGGCCCGGCGCTTGCCGCGCTCGACCGTGCCTTCCGCTTCGCCAACGGGCTGAAGCGGGTGACCATCGAACGTCGCGACCTGTTCCGCCGGCCGCTGACCTTCAAGGAGTTGAACGCCTTCGACGGGTTGGTCTTCGACCCGCCGCGCGCCGGCGCCGAGGACCAGTCCAAGCAGATCGCCCGTTCCGACGTGCCGCTCGTCGCCGCCGTCTCCTGCAATCCGGTGACGCTCGCGCGGGATCTGCGCATCCTCGTCGACGGCGGCTACACGCTGAAGAGCGTGACGCCGATCGACCAGTTCTTATGGTCGCCCCATGTCGAGGCCGTGGCGCTGTTGGAAAAGCCTAAGCGCCGACGATAGCCCGCGACCGGCGGTTCGCAAGAAATTTGTGAAGCCTCTGTTCTTTCGACGAAATTGCGCCCTAAAGCCGCCTTTTTGCGAGACTTAAATTTTAAATGTTCGGGAAACGTTCCGACCTCCGGAGCGTTATGATTTTGAATGGATGGCGGATTGCAATGCGCACGCTTCAGAAATTCCTCGGCCTCGTCGTCGTTCTCGTCATATTCGCGGTCGGTTCCGCGGCCGGAGCGCTGGCGCAAGGTGAAAAGCGGCTGGCCTTCGTCATCGGCAACGGTGCCTATCAATCCGGCGAGCTCGCGACAGCCGCCAATGACGGCGGACTGATCGCGCAGACCCTGCAGGCGGCTGGTTTCGATGTGGTTGGCGCCCGCGATGTGGATCAGGAATCACTGCGCGGCGCGCTGCGTGATTTCCTCGGAAAGGTCTCCGCCGCAGGTCCCGATGCGGTCGTTTTCGTGTACCTGGCCGGCCGCGGGGTGCAGTTCGAAGGTGAGAACTATTTCTTGCCGGTCGACGCCCAGATCGCCAATCCCGCCGACGTGCCGCTTCAGGCCATGCGGCTCTCCGATGTCACCAAGTCGCTGGCCGGCCTGCCGGCGAAGGTCAACATCGTCGTCCTCGATGCGGCGCGGCCGAACGCCTTCCCAAAAATGAGCCAGCCGCTGGCCGGCGGTCTGGCGCTGGTCGATCCCGACCCGAACATGCTGATCGCGTTCAATGCTGCTCCTGGGACGGTTGCGCCGGAAGGCAAGGGCCCCTATGGCGCCTATGCTCAGGCGCTCGCCGAGATGATACGCGAAGGCGGCTTGTCGCTTGACGACGTGTTCGACCGCACGCGGTTGCGTGTCAACGAGGTGACGCAAGGCGCGGAAGTGCCGTGGAATGCCTCGAAGATCGAGCAGCCTTTCGTCTTCTTCGAACGTGCTCCGGACGCGCCCGCGCCCAAGGTTTCGGAGGCCGAATCCCGGTCCAACCGCACCAAGGAAATACGCGACTTCGATGCGCACGACGCCTATGTCGCGGCTCTCGACCGCGATACCATGCGCGGCTACCAGGATTTCCTCGTCGCCTACCCGCATGATCCCATGGCCAAGCGCGTGCGCGCCATCATCGCGGCGCGGCGCGAGGCGATCACCTGGCGCGAGACTTGGCTGCGGGACACGCCGGAAGCCTACTGGTCTTATCTCCAGCGCTATCCGCATGGCCCGCATGCTTGGGACGCCCGCCGGCGGCTCGAGCATTTCGATGCTGCCTTGGAGCCGCCGGAGGAGTTCACCGTCTATGACTATGATTTGCCGCCGCCCCCAGAGGAGGAAATCATCTATGTCGACAGGCCGGTGCTCTATTTCGACGACCCCGATTTCGACTTCGAGCCTCCGCCGCCTGTCGCGGTGATCTTCCTGCCGCCGCCGCCGCCGGACTTTGTCGTGTTGGAGGCGCCGCCGCCGCCGGTCGACGTCTTCGTCCTGCCCACGCCGGTCTTCGTCGCCATCCCCGATTTCATCAATCCGCCGCGTGACATCGTGCCGCCGCGTGACAACATAATCTTCAACAACATTCACAACACGACCGTCATCAACAACATCAACAACACGACGATCAACGAGAGCAACCAGGCAGCACAGGGCAATGGCGGTGGCCTCACCACAGGTCAGAAGATGACCGGCGCCGCGGTTGGACTAGGTGCTGCCGCGCTCGCGACCAAGGTGGCGCTGCCGCCGCTGTTGCAGAAGCGAGCAGCGCTCCTCAAACAGAATCCTGCCGCTCAAGGCAAGCTCGGCCAAGGTGCGGCGCAAGGCCAGCAACCCGGCGGCGCGGCGCCACTGTCGAAGGCGCAGGGCAAGCTCTCAACCGAACATGCCCTGCCTGGAACGAACGGCAAGACGCTGCCGCTCGTCAATGGCAAGCCGCCGGTGCTCAACGGCCAGAACCTGCCCATCGACAAGACGAAGAAGCTGCCCAACAACCAGGGCGTCCTGGGTGGCAACCAGCAATCGACCGGAAATGCCGGGGCCGCTGCCGACCAGGGCAAGAACGGCAAGTTGCACAAATTGCCAACTGTCAATGGCGCCCCTGCCCAGCAAGACCTGAACGCCCAGCAGAAGCTGCACAACAATCCGAACGCACTCTCTGGACAGAACAACGGCAAGCCGAAAAGGCTGACGCGCAAGGATCTGTCGGCTGGCCAGCCTATTGTCGTGCCGAATGGCCAAGGCTCGCCCAATGGGGACAAGAAGCTGCGAAGGCTGCAGAACGACGGTGGCCAGCAGAACAAGGTCAATAAACCGAACGTGCAGGTCCTCTCCAAGCCGCAGAAGCCGGAGTTTCATGCGCAGCCCAAGCCCCAGGTTCAGGAGCGTCGCGTTCTGCAGCAGCCCAAGCCCCAGGTTCAGGAGCGCCGCGTTCTGCAGCAGCCTAAGCCTCAAGTTCAGGAGCGCCGCATTCCGCAGCAGCCTAAGCCTCAGATGCAGGAGCGGCGTCCGGTGCAGCAGCCAAGGCCGGAACAACCGCAAGCGAATAAGAAACCGTCCTGCGGGCGTCCGGGCGAGCCGCCCTGTAAGCAATAAAGCGTGTCTCCCGAAAGTGGGAACCGGTTTCGGGAGACATGCGTAAAATCAAAACCTAAAGCGCATGGAGCGAATCTGAAAGATCGCGAGGCGCTTTAGGCTGCCGACCGGTTAGCTTCCGATGATGGGCCTGCGTTTTCCAGGCCCATCGGCAATCAGGGTTGGTTGGCCTGTAACGCGTGAACCCGCCTGCGGCCGGTCGCGCGGGTTTCGCAGGAATTTCAATCTACGAATTTGGGAACAGCCGCTTCGCCGTGCCGCCGCGCTTGTCGATCGATACCCAGACGTTCGGGTTCTGCTGCGACTGGCGCTTCAGGAAATAGTAGCCGGTGGCGTTCCAGGGACGGATCTCGTCGACCAGATTGTCGAGGACAAGGTCGCCCTTGTCGGTCTTCACCGTCAGGATGGTGTGGCCCTCATTGTGCAGGTCGCGCACCACCGTCATCAACAGCGCCTGCCGGGGAAATCCCGCTTCCTGGAGGAGCTTGCGCTTGTAGAGCGCATAGATCTTGCAATCGCCCTTGCCGTCCACCGGATAGTCCCAGTGGTCCATCATCGTGCCCCAGTGGTCGTAGTTGCTGACGGGCTTGATGGAGCGGTTCGCCTTCTGGTTTATCCGCTTGAGGATGCTCATGTTCTGCGCGGTCAGCTTGACGCTCGCGGCAGGCAAAGCGGGTACCTTGCACTCTTTCGGCCGGCGATGGCAGAAGTCGAGCCAGCCATAGGGAACGCTGGTGCTGCCGCCGACGGTTGCGGAGCTTGCAGCGGGCTGCGCTGACACCCGCTTGTACCATGTCGACTGCGCTGCCGCAGGGCTGACCTGCAGCGAAGTCGCGCTGAGCAACGAAACGAAGCCAAGGAATAGAGAGGAAGTCAGGACGCCAGGGGAACGCTGCATTGCCAACACCACCGCATCGAGAGGAACTGGCATTGCGTAGCGCGCAAATGGCCGTCCCCGCTATTAAATAATTAATAACGTCCTAACATGATTGTGTTCTCATCAAGGTGGCGATGGGCATTCCAACCGAAAAATTAGGCGCCGGCTCAGCCGACATAGTCGCCGGCCGCGGTCGCATCCTCCCGGTTGGCCATGCCGAGCACTCGGATGGCCAGGTTGGCCACGATCGACACCGCAAAATTCAGGATGAGCGCGTAGAGGCCGATATAGGCGGGTATCGTCAGGCCGCCGACATGGAGCGGATAGCCGGACGTCTGGAAACCCGTGAGGGAGGCCGCCCATATGCCCCACGTCAGGCCGATTGACAGCCCCAGCAGCAAGGCCTTGGCGTCGAACCAGCGCGTATAGATGCCGCACACGATGGCCGGAAGGGTTTGCAGGATGAGGATGCCGCCAAGCAACTGCAGCTGGATCGCGTAGGTCAGCGGCAGGAACAGGATGAACATCAGCGCCCCGAACTTGACGATAAGCGAGAACAGCTTGGCGACATTGGTCTCCTGCTCGGTCGAGCAGTCCGGGTTGACATAGGCCTTGTAGATGTTGCGGGTGAAGAGATTGGCCGCCGCGATGGACATGATCGCCGCCGGTACGAGGGCGCCGATGGCCACGGCCGCGAAACCGAGGCCGACGAACCAGCTCGGGAAGAAGTGGAGCAGCAGGCCGGGCATGGCGAACTGCGCCTTGTACCGCGCGAAGTAGGGAGCAAGCTCAGGCAATTGGTCGATGTGGGCCGCATAGGCGA
Source organism: Mesorhizobium vachelliae (assembly GCF_033977325.1). Lineage (NCBI taxonomy): Bacteria > Pseudomonadati > Pseudomonadota > Alphaproteobacteria > Hyphomicrobiales > Phyllobacteriaceae > Mesorhizobium > Mesorhizobium vachelliae. The sequence goes on along the minus strand of NZ_JAVIIR010000002.1, from coordinate 420,155 downwards.
AATAGCCAAGCATGGCGATAAGGCCGAGCATCAGCGAATAGGCCGGCAGGAAAACCCAGTTGCGGCGCAACGTGTTCGGCCCCTTGGCCGACAGCACCGCGGTGGTCGCGTGCGGATAGAGCATCAGGGCCAGCGCGGAACCGAAGGCCAGTGAGGTATAGATGGAGATCTGCCCGGTGTTACCATCCTTGACCGGTGGCAGCAGCAGCTTCTCCGGCGGGATCGCGGCGAAGATCGATCCGAATCCGCCCATCTTGATCGGCACGACGACGATCAGCGCGATGACAGTAACATAGACCAGGAGGTCCTTCACGATCGCGATGGAAGCCGGCGCGCGCAGCCCGCTTGTGTAGGTGAAGGCCGCCAGGATGACGAAGGCAATGATCAGCGGCAGGTCGCCGGCGAGGCCGCCGGTGGGAAAGCCGAGGCCGCCGACGACGACCTGGATGCCGACCAGCTGCAGCGCGATGTAAGGCATCGTGGCGACGATGCCGGTCAAGGCGATGGCCAGGGCAAGAGCCCGGTTGTTGTAGCGACCGGCGACGAAATCCGAGGCGGAGACATAATTGTGCTGCCGCGCCACCATCCACAACCTCGGCAGGATGGCAAACACCAGCGGATAGACCAGGACCGTGTAAGGCACGGCGAAGAAGCCGAGGGCGCCGGCGCCGAAGACCAGGGCGGGTACGGCGACGAATGTATATGCCGTGTAGAGGTCTCCGCCGATCAGGAACCAGGTGACCCAGGTGCCGAAACGGCGCCCGCCGAGACCCCATTCGTGCAACTGGCTCATATCGCCCTTGCGCCAGTGTGCGGAGACGAAGCCGAGCAGGGTTATGAAAGCGAATATCGCAACGAAGACCGTTGTCGCGACAACGTCCATGGTGTCAGTCTCCGCTCCCGGGTGGGACCGTCGTCCTGTAGACGACGGCGATGAAGATGCTGGACAGCGGAACCCACAGGATCTGCCACCAGTAGAAGAACGGGACGCCGAACAGGCTTGGTTCCAGCCGGTTGAAAAACGGCACGATGAGCACCGCGATGCAGGGGATCGCGAGCAGGATCACCTGCAGGGGCCCAAGCTTGCGCGGGGTGGAAACGGGGCTCATATCGAAGTTTCCTCCCTTGCATGCAAAAGGTTAACTCCCCCTGGCAGTACGCTGCGCCGATTTTAACTTCCGGCGCAAGGGCTTCGTTCCCGGACTGCAGTGCCAATAATGTTACTGGATAAGCACTGCGGGCAGCTTCAACGGCTCACGTCGGCGGCGTCTGCGGGCCACTTCGAGCCAGGTTCCGCAACCCCAGGATGAAGGTCGCGCACGTTAACCTTTTGTTAAACTTTTAATTGACGCAGCCCGCCGAGTGGGCGTTAGCTCCTTTCCAGAACAAGGGTTTGGAGTTGGGCGGGACTATGATGTTGCGTCGGTTGGTTGCGCCGGTGTTATCAACATTTCTGGGGCTGGTATCTCTGGCAAACGCCGGATCCGTCGGACCACAAGCGGCCGCAGCATCCTTCACCTACCCCGCGTCCTTCAAGAGCTATGCCATTGCCTTCAAGGCGGCTCAGCCCGCGAGCTCTCCCGTAGGCTCAGCGACGGCTGCAACTGTTGGCGCGAGCACCAGCATTCCCTATGGCTGGATGGATTTCTGTGGCCGGCGGCCTGAGGAATGCCAGGTTGCCGCCTTGCCTGCGGTCAACCTCAAGCTCACGCCCAGGACATGGAGCATCCTCAACCAGGTTAACCGGGAGGTAAACGGCTATATCGTGCCGGAAAGCAATCTCGACCATTGGGGTACGACGATGGACCACTGGGACTACCCGGTGGACGGCAAGGGTGATTGCAAGATCTATGCGCTGTTCAAGCGCAAGCTGCTTCTCGACGCCGGACTTCCACGGCAAGCGCTGCTGATGACCGTTGTCTACGATCTGCATGGCGAGGGCCATGCCATCCTGACGGTGAAGACCGACAGGGGCGACTTCATCCTCGACAACCTCGTCGACAACATCCGCTCCTGGGACGCCACGGGCTACTATTTCCTGAAGCGCCAATCGCAGCAGAACCCGAACGTCTGGGTGTCGATCAACTTGCGCGGCGATGCCGCTTTGAAATCGGCCAAGCAACTGCACGCGAACAACTGATCCAGGGCAGGATTCCGTGAAAACAGGGCGTCCTGATCCTGTGCGCACGGTCAATTGGCGTAGCGGCTCCTCGATTTTGAATCTCGCCTAGATACCATTCCGATCGCGGAACGTGGCGGCGCCCGATTCCGCCGAAATGCAGGCTCCTGTCAGGATGGCGATCTTCGATTTGGAGATTGGGACGCCGACGACAGAAACAGCACGCTCAGTCGCGGATGTTTGCCGGGAACGGCCCCTTGGCCTCAAACCCTGGTGCCGCCCACCGTCATCTGGTTCATTCTGAGATGCGGCTGGCCGACGCCGACAGGCACGCCCTGTCCGGCCTTGCCGCACATGCCGATGCCGCTGTCGAGCTTCATGTCGTTGCCGATCATGCTGACGCGGTGCATGGCGTCCGGTCCGTTGCCGATCAGCATCGCGCCCTTGATCGGCTGCGTCACCTTGCCGTTCTCGATCATGTAGGCCTCGGTGCAGCCGAACACGAACTTGCCGGAGGTGATGTCGACCTGGCCGCCGCCGAAGGAGACGGCGTAGATGCCGTTCTTGACCGAGGCGATGATCTCTTCAGGCTGCATGTCGCCCGAGGTCATGTAGGTGTTGGTCATGCGCGGCATCGGCTGGTGCGCATAGCCCTCGCGGCGGCCGTTGCCGGTCGCCTTCATGCCCATCAGCCGGGCGTTCTGACGGTCCTGCATATAGCCGACCAGTATGCCGTCCTCGATCAGCACGTTGCGCGCCGACGGCGTTCCTTCGTCGTCGACCGTGAGCGAGCCGCGCCGCTCGGGGATGGTGCCGTCGTCGACCACGGTGACGCCCTTGGCAGCCACCTGCTGGCCCATCAGGCCGGCGAAGGCCGATGTCTTCTTGCGGTTGAAGTCGCCTTCGAGCCCATGGCCGACCGCCTCGTGCAGCATCACGCCCGGCCAGCCGCTGGACAGCACGATGTCGAAGGTGCCGGCCGGCGCCGGAACCGCTTCCAGATTGACCAGCGCCTGCCGCAGCGCCTCGTTTGCCGCATGCTTCCAGCTTTCCTCGCTGACGAACTCGCCGAAGCTCTTGCGTCCGCCCATGCCGTAGGAGCCGCTCTCCTGCCGGTCGCCGCTGCCGACCACGACCGAGACGTTGATGCGGACCAGCGGACGGATGTCGCGCACGATCTGGCCGTCGCCGCGCACGATCTCGACATGCTGCCAGGAGGCGGCGAGCGAGGCCGTCACCTGGCGCACGCGCGGATCCTTGGCCCGCAGCCAGCCGTCGATCTCCTGCAGCAGCTTGGCCTTGGCTTCGAAGGACGGCGAGGGGATGGGGTTCTCATCGCCATAGAGATGGCGGTTGGTGCGGGCTGGCGCTCCGGCCAACGTGCCGGAATAGCCGCCCTTGACCGCCGAGACGGCATCGGCCGCGCGCTTGAGCGAGGCCTCGGAGAGATCGCTCGAATGCGCGTAGCCGCTGGCCTCGCCGGCCACGGCGCGCAGGCCAAAACCCTGGTCGGTGTTGAAATTGGCCGTCTTCAGCCGTCCATTGTCGAACATCAGTGCTTCGCTCTCGCTGTATTCGAGGAACAGTTCGCCGTCGTCGGCGCCCTTGATGGTGTCGGTGACGATCTCCTTGACGCGATCGTCGGAAATGTCGAATTGGCCGATCAGGCTGTTCATGGCAAATCCATTCGTGGAAACAAATCGTTCTAGAGCATGATGCCGAAAAGTGTGAAGCGGTTTTCGGGCGACATCATGCTCTACCTCTTGATCTGGGGGATGTAGGCGCTAAGCCGCCGTTGCACAATCGCCAACAGGACCAAGCCGACGATTGCGTCGACGTCACTTGCCGCTCAGGAAGTCCTTGATGTTGGCGGCCATCGCGTTCCAGTTGGAGAACTGCTCCTCGAGATTGGCTTTGGTGATGCCGCCGGCGAAGCTGACATCCATCTTGAAATTCGAGCCGTCGCCCGAATAAGCCTTCACCCAGCGGTATTTTGCGTTCCAGGCGTTGGCTTGGTCGGCGGTCAGCGGGTCGGTGTAACCGGTCGAGAACTGCAGCGACTTGCAGTTCTCGTGGTCTTCGCAGCCATAGAAATAGATCACGTATTTGACGCCCTCGATCCGCCCGGAAATCATCGGGTCGCCATTGTTGTCCTTGTCGATCCTGGCCGAGCCGAAGCCCTTGGCGATGTCGAGGACCGCTGCCGGGTCGGGCGTCTGCAGGATTTCAGCATCCTCGGCCCGTGCGGCCGAAACCGAAGCGACCAGCGCCAGACCGGTTATGAGAGCGGATAGATTCGCGCGCATCGAGCCTCCTGGCCGCCAAACGCGCATTCGCCACCGGACCTCAGCGTCAGGAGCGGCGCATGGGCAAGAAGATCAAGGTAGGGCGGCGAAACCTTCCGCAAAGCCCTTGAGGTCGACGGGAATGCCGATGCCTTCCTCGGGCGTCTGGAAGACGATGAAGGTGGCGGAGGTGCCGCTCTTCAAGGTGTCGAGCAGCGGCTTTTCGAGGATGACCTCTGCGTAGCAGCCGTCCTGGAAGCAGCGCACGAAATAGGCGCGGCCGATATCCTTGCCGTCGACATTGAGGCCGAGGCCGTTGGGCAGCAGCACGCCGAGCGGCGCCAACACGCGCAGAATCTCGGCCTTGTTGTCGGCGGTGCGCAGCACCACGACCGAAAGCCCCATTTCAGGGCGGTCCTCGGCGACGACGTTCTGCATCATCACGCATTGTTCGGAGGTCGCGCCCGCCGGCGTGTCGCAGATGATCGACCACGCGCCATGCGTCGACTTTACCGTGCCGCTCGGGGGCGAGGCATTGTTCGGCGAGGCGGCGGCGCCAACGGCTATGCCGACGCCGAGCAAGGCGAGGGCAAGAACGACCTTCGCCAAGGTTCTCGAAAGCCAGGAAGTCATGACGGCTCCATTGCGAATCACGGCACTTTAAGCCGCGCCGGGGCCAAGTAAAGGACGAGACCGTCGCCGGCCCGCCCCGATACCGGCAATTACGTGCTTTTCCAAAGCAAATTGGCCCGAATTGCGACCGTTGCACATATAGCGCGGCGGGGCCTGAAGACGGCCTTCGACCTGCGCGCAAAAATGCCGCACGGTTTCCTCCGCTCCTTTCTTGCGGAGGGAAATAGAGTATGGTTTGAACCACCCTAGGGACAGACCGGGATTCCCAATCCCGGCAGTGTCCGTTATTGGTGCGACCAGATCGCGGGAAGTGGGAGACGAGAGGGCGATGAGGAAATTCCTGGCAAGCGCTGAATTCTTGGCAGGTGCGGCAGCTTCGGCCGTGCTCTTCTCCAGTGCGGCGGCCCGTGCCGACCAGCCGCGGCCGTGGGAGGTGACCTTCCAGGCTCCGGCGACCGACATGATGCGGCAGATCGAGCGGTTCGGGAACTACACCATGTGGTTCATCGTCCCGATCACCGTCCTCGTGCTGGTGCTTCTGCTGGTCTGCATCGTCAAGTTCCGCGCCAGCGCCAACCCGGTGCCGTCCAGGACCAGCCACAACACGCTGATCGAGGTGATCTGGACCGTCGGGCCGGTGATCGTGCTTCTGCTCATCGCCATTCCCTCCTTCCAGCTGCTCACCGCGCAATACACCCCGCCGGAAGAAGCCAAGCTCACCGTCAAGGCGACCGGCAACCAGTGGAACTGGGATTACGAATACCAGGTCGACAAGACCTTCTCCTTCAACTCGGCGGTTCTTCAGGATGCAGACCGCGCCAAGGCCGGCAAGGAAGATCGCGGCCTTTATCCGCGCCTGCTCGCGGTCGACAACGAGCTGGTCGTGCCGGTCAACACCATGACCCGCGTGCTGATCACCGCGACCGACGTTATCCACTCCTTCGCCGTGCCGTCCTTCGGCATCAAGATGGACGCCGTGCCCGGCCGCACCAACGAGACCTGGTTCAAGGCGGAGAAGGAAGGCCTCTATTACGGCCAGTGCTCGCAGCTCTGCGGCAAGGACCACGCCTTCATGCCGATCGCGGTGCGCGTCGTGTCCGATGCGCAGTTCAAGACCTGGCTGGAGACGGCCAAGACCGACGTGCCTGCCGCCAACAAGGCGCTGATGGCCGAGATCGATGGTACCAACAAGGTAGCGGCCGCCGGCAACTGATGCCGCGGGTTAGCAAGATTTAGGGAACGGAGCGGAACATGGCAGAGGCTGCAGCTCACGATCACGACGACCACAGGCCGCATGGCTGGGTCCGCTGGGTCTACTCGACCAACCACAAGGACATCGGCACGCTCTACCTGATCTTCGCGATCATTGCCGGCATCGTCGGCGGCGCGCTCTCGGTCGCCATCCGCATGGAGCTGCAGGAGCCGGGCATCCAGATCTTCAGCGGCCTGGCGCAGATGGTCTACGGCATGCAGGGCGACGCCGCCATCGACGGCGGCAAGAGCATGTACAATGCCTTCGGCGCCGCGCACGGCCTTATCATGATCTTCTTCATGGTCATGCCTGCGCTCATCGGCGGCTTCGCCAACTGGATGGTGCCGATCATGATCGGCGCCCCGGACATGGCCTTCCCGCGCATGAACAACATCTCCTTCTGGCTGCTGCCGCCGGCATTCATCCTGCTGCTCTCCTCGATGTTCGTGCCGAGCGCGCCGGGCGCTTTCGGTCCCGGAGGCGGCTGGACGATCTATCCGCCGCTCTCGACGTCCGGCCAGCCGGGCCCCGCGCTCGACCTGGCGATCCTGTCGATCCACATTGCCGGTGCCTCGTCGATTCTCGGCGCCATCAACTTCATCACCACCATCTTCAACATGCGCGCTCCCGGCATGACGCTGCACAAGATGCCGCTGTTTGCCTGGGCCGTGCTGATCACCGCCTTCCTGCTCCTGCTCTCGCTGCCGGTTCTGGCGGGCGCAATTACCATGCTGCTCACCGACCGCAATTTCGGCACCGCCTTCTTCGTGCCGGACCAGGGCGGTGACCCGATCCTGTTCCAGCATCTGTTCTGGTTCTTCGGCCACCCCGAAGTGTACATCCTGATCCTGCCGGGCTTCGGCATCATCAGCCACATCGTCTCGACCTTCTCGAAGAAGCCCATCTTCGGTTATCTCGGCATGGCCTACGCCATGGTCGCGATCGGCGCCGTCGGCTTCATCGTCTGGGCGCACCACATGTACACCACCGGCCTGTCGCTCGACACGCAGCGTTACTTCGTGTTCGCCACCATGGTCATCGCGGTGCCGACCGGCGTGAAGATCTTCTCCTGGATCGCCACCATGTGGGGCGGCTCGATCTCCTTCAAGCCGCCGATGCTGTGGGCGCTGGGCTTCATCTTCCTGTTCACCATCGGTGGCGTCACCGGCGTTCAGCTCGCCAATGCCGGCCTCGACCGCTCGCTGCACGACACCTATTTCGTGATCGCGCACTTCCACTACGTGCTGTCGCTGGGCGCCGTGTTCGCGATCTTCGCCGGCTGGTACTACTGGTTCCCGAAGATGACCGGCTACATGTACTCGCCGGTTATCGCCAACACCCACTTCTGGGTCACCTTCGTCGGCGTCAACCTGATCTTCTTCCCGCAGCACTTCCTCGGCCTCGCCGGCATGCCGCGCCGCACCATCGACTATCCGGACGCCTTCGCCGGCTGGAACATGGTGTCGTCCTACGGCTCCTACATCGCGGCCGTCGGCGTTGCGATCTTCCTCTACGGCGTGTTCGAGGCCTTCCAGAAGAAGCGCGTCGCTGGCGCCAATCCGTGGGGCGAGGGTGCCACCACGCTCGAATGGCAGCTGCCTTCGCCGCCGCCGTTCCACCAGTGGGAACAGCTGCCGAAGATCAAGTAAGCAGCGTCCCGACACATACGAGGCCGCCGGCTTGTCCGGCGGTCTTGGCCAACGGAATAACGGACTTTAAGTACGCATGGCCCTTGCCGAAGACAGATTGATGGAGGAAGCGGGCTTTCGCATGTCGGAAGCGACCGCGGGCGATTTCTTCGCCCTGTTGAAGCCGCGCGTCATGTCGTTGGTCGTCTTCACGGCCTTTGTCGGCCTAGTCGCGGCGCCCGTCGCCATCAATCCGCTGCTGGCGATGATCGCCATCCTGGCGATCGCCATCGGCGCCGGCGCCTCGGGCGCGCTCAACATGTGGTACGACGCCGATATCGATGCCGTGATGACCAGGACCGCCGGCCGCCCGGTGCCGGCCGGCCGCGTCACGCCAGGCGAGGCGTTGAGCTTCGGCCTGGTGCTGTCGGCGCTGTCGGTAATGACGCTCGGCGTGCTGATCAACTGGCTGTCGGCATCGCTGCTGGCCTTCACCATCTTCTTCTACGCCGTCATCTACACGATGTGGCTGAAGCGCTGGACACCGCAGAACATCGTCATCGGCGGCGCCGCCGGCGCCATCCCGCCGGTGATCGGCTGGGCCGCCGTGACCGGCTCGGTCAGCCTCGAAAGCGTGATCCTGTTCCTCATCATCTTCCTGTGGACGCCGCCGCACTTCTGGGCGCTGGCGCTCTTCAAGTCCGACGACTACGCGCGCGCCGGCATCCCGATGATGCCGAATGTCGCCGGACAGGCCTCGACCCGCCGGCAGATCTTCGCCTATGCGCTGATCCTGGCGCCGGTCGGCGTGCTGCCCTGGGCGCTCGGCTACACCACGGCCGGCTATGGCGTCGTCTCGGCGGTCCTCGGCGTGGGCTTCGTCTGGTATGCCTGGAAAGTGCTTGCCATGGCCGACGACGACCGCGCGATGAAGCCGGCCAAGGCCCTGTTCGGCTATTCGCTGCTCTATCTCTTCGCGATTTTCGCCGCCTATCTCGTCGACTGCGTGGTCGGGCGCGTCCTCATGATGGGGGGAGCATGACCGTGGCCGACAAGAAACTCGAGCTGGTCACGCTGACCGAACGCCAGCAGAAGGCGCGCCGCAATCGCTCCATCGCCATCGGCTTCGCGCTGGCGGCGCTGGTCATCATCTTCTATGCCGCCACCATCGTGCGCTTCGGTCACACCGGCGCCAGCATCACCGGCTCCGGCCTGTTGGGGGGCGGCTGATGGGCGGCCAGACCAGCAGCAAGCCTCGCAAGGTGAACAACGGCATCGTCGCCGCCGTCTGCCTCGCCTTCTTCACCGGCATGGTCGGCATGGCCTATGCGGCGGTGCCGCTCTACAAGATGTTCTGCCAGGTCACCGGCTATGGCGGCACCACGCAGCGCGCCGAGAAGCAATATGCCGGCCGCGTGCTCGACCGAGACATCACCATCCGCTTCGACGCCAACACCAACGGCATTCCGTGGCAGTTCGAGCCCGTCGCCCGTTCGGTGACGATCAAGATCGGCGCGACGACCCAGGCGCATTACAGCGCCACCAACAAGTTCGACCGCCCCATCACCGGCCGCGCCTCGTTCAACGTGCAGCCTGAAATGGCTGGCGCCTATTTCAACAAGGTGGAGTGCTTCTGCTTCACCGACACGACGCTGAAGCCCGGCGAGACACTGGACATGCCGGTCGTGTTCTATGTCGATCCAGACATCGTCAACGTGCCGGAACTCAAGGACCTGAAGACCATCACCTTGTCCTACACGATGTTCCCGGTCGAAAAGAAGCAGCCGGTTGCGTCGTCCGCGCCGGCCGCTGGCGGCAACACCAACAAAATTTCCAATTCCGAAGCAAGCCTCGGGGGTTGATATGGCAGACGCGCACGCAAAACCACAACACGACTACCATCTCGTCAACCCAAGCCCCTGGCCCTTCCTGGGTTCGATCGGCGCGCTCGTCACCGCCGTCGGCGGCGTCTGCCTGATGCGGTATCTCAGGGCCGACACCTTCCCGGTCTTCGGCCACAACATCGCCAATCCGTGGCTGTTCTTCATCGGCATGATCATCGTGCTCTACACGATGTTCGCCTGGTGGTCGGACACCATCAAGGAAGCGCATGAGGGGCATCACACGCGCGTCGTGTCGCTGCACCTGCGCTACGGCATGATCATGTTCATCGCCTCCGAGGTGATGTTCTTCGTCGCCTGGTTCTGGGCCTTCTTCGACGCCAGCCTGTTCCCGGGCGAAGCCGCGCAATACGCCCGCACCGCCTTCACCGGCGGCGTCTGGCCGCCGAAGGGCTTGGAGGTCCTCGATCCCTTCCACCTGCCGCTCTACAACACCATCATCCTGCTTCTGTCGGGCACGACGGTGACCTGGGCGCACCACGCGCTGCTGCATGGCGACCGCAAGGGCCTGATCAACGGCCTGGTGCTGACCGTCGGCCTCGGCATGCTGTTCACCATGGTGCAGGCCTACGAGTACATGCACGCGCCCTTCGCGTTCAAGGATTCGATCTACGGCGCCACCTTCTTCATGGCGACTGGCTTCCACGGCTTCCACGTCATCATCGGCACCATCTTCCTGCTGGTCTGCCTGGTGCGCGCGATGCGCGGCGACTTCACGCCGAAGCAGCATTTCGGCTTCGAGGCGGCCGCCTGGTATTGGCACTTCGTCGACGTGGTCTGGCTGTTCCTGTTCAGCGCCATCTATGTCTGGGCCTCGAACGGCGCGCTGATCGAAGGCCACTGATTAAGGCAATGCCGGCAAAAGCGCGTAGCGGTTTGTCGGAATTGGCTTGGAGCAAACATGCGAGAGGCGGTCGCGGCGACGCGGCCGCCTTCTTCTTTTCGGCGCAATGCCCGGCCATCGGTAGGTCATGTGGGCGCGAATTTCCCTGGCCATCTGCGCGTATCTGATCGCTACATCTCCGGTGCGCGAACCAAGTATATTTCCTGCGCAAAAGATCGATCTGGTGCGGGTCGAGAAATCGCGGCGGCAATTGCAGCTGATCAGCGGCGATAAAGTCCTGCGCAGCTACAGCATTGCGCTGGGCGGCCGTCCCGTCGGCCACAAGCGCCAGGAAGGCGATGAGCGAACGCCGGAAGGCCGCTACGTGCTCGACTGGCGCAATCCCAACAGCGTCGCCCACAGGTCTATCCACATTTCCTATCCCAACGTCGACGATACCGCGGCGGCAAAGGCGCGCGGCGTCGATCCAGGTGGCTTCATCATGATCCATGGCCAGCCGAACGGTTTCGGCTGGCTTGGCCGGCTGCTTCAAATGGTCGACTGGACCGACGGCTGTATTGCGGTTACGAACGCGGATATGGATGAAATCTGGACAATGGTGGCCGACGGCACACCGATCGAGATCAGGCAATGAACGAAGATAAGGCGATCTGGCCACCCATCGATCCGATCTCGGCTGGCCTGCATGGCCGCTGCCCGCGCTGCGGCGAGGGCAAGCTGTTCTCCAGTTTCCTTACCGTCGGCAAGCGCTGCTACAATTGCGGGCTCGACTATTCCTTCGCCGATGCCGGCGACGGACCGGCGGTGTTCGTCATCCTGATCATTGGCTTCATCGTCGTCGGCCTCGCGCTGTGGATGGAGGTGACGTTCAACCCGCCGCTCTGGCTGCACTTTATCCTGTGGATACCGCTGGCGCTGGTGCTCTGCCTGACGGCGCTGCGCCTCATCAAGGGCGTGCTGATCACCTTGCAATATTCGAAGAAGGCCTCCGAGGGCAGGCTGGAATCCCACGAATGAACGGAACGACAGGCTCGGTGGCCGGCCGTTCGCGGCCGCGCTCGGCGTTGCTCATCGGTCTCGGCCTTGTCCTGTTCGCCGTCCTGATCGGACTTGGCACCTGGCAGGTCCAGCGCCTGCACTGGAAGGAAGGCCTGCTCGCTACCATCGACAAGCGCACGCATTCCGCGCCCTTGCCGCTGGCAGACGTCGAGAGGGAGTTCGCCGCTTCCCACGATGTCGACTACACCCCGGTGACGGTGACCGGCACTTTCCTGCACCAGGCTGAGCGGCACTTCTTTTCGACCTGGGAAGGCGACAGCGGCTTCAACGTCTACACGCCCCTGCAACTCGAGGACGGCCGCTTCGTGCTCGTCAACCGCGGCTTCGTCCCTTACGACCTCAAGGATCCGGCCAAGCGCCAAAAGGGCGAGGTCGCAGGCAAGGTGACGGTGACCGGGCTTGCCCGCAATCCGCTGCCGGGAAAACCGTCGATGATGCTTCCCGACAATGATGTCGCCAAGAACATCTTCTACTGGAAGGACCGCGACGTCATGGCGGCTACCGCCGGCCTGCCTGCTGGCTTTGTGCTGGTGCCGTTCTTCATCGATGCCGACAAGACGCCGAACCCCGGCGGCCTGCCGGTCGGTGGCGTCACCATCATCGACCTGCCGAACAACCACCTGCAATATGCCGTCACCTGGTACGGGTTGGCGGCCGCCCTTGCCGCCATGCTGATCCTGAGGCTGCGCCGCCCGACGAAAGAAGGCTGAGGCCGGGCCGCTCTTGACAGGGCAGGGGTGCGCACCTCATTTCGCCAGAGGATTTTCGACTGAACCGGCCTTGCATTCATGACAGATAAAAAGCCACCACTGACGATCAGGCTCTGCCAGCCGCGCGGCTTCTGCGCCGGCGTCGACCGCGCCATCCAGATCGTCGTGCTGGCGCTGAAGAAATACGGCGCGCCGGTCTATGTCCGCCACGAGATCGTGCACAACCGTTACGTCGTCGAAGGGCTGCAGAGCCTCGGCGCCGTCTTCATCGAGGAACTGTCCGAGATTCCGCCGGAGCACCGCCAGTCGCCGGTGGTCTTTTCCGCGCACGGCGTGCCGAAATCGGTGCCGGCGGATGCCGAGGCGCGCAACCTCTTCTATCTCGACGCCACATGCCCGCTCGTCTCCAAGGTGCACAAGCAGGCGATGCGCCACCAGCGGCTCGGCCGCCATGTGCTCCTGATCGGTCACGCCGGGCACCCGGAAGTGATCGGCACGATGGGCCAGTTGCCGGAAGGCGCCGTGACGCTGATCGAGACCGAGGCTGATGCGGCGCGCTTCGTGCCGGTCGACGCCTCGGCGCTGGGCTTCGTCACCCAGACGACCTTGTCGGTCGAGGACACCGCCGGCATCATCCGGGCGCTCCAGGAGCGGTTTCCCGAACTGCACGCGGCCGCGGCCGAATCGATCTGCTATGCCACCACCAACCGCCAGGAAGCGGTGAAGGAGACCGCGGCGGGCGCCGATCTTTTCCTCATCGTCGGCGCTCCCAACTCGTCGAACTCGCGTCGCCTTGTCGAAGTGGCGGAGCGCGCGGGCGCCACGATGTCGCTTCTCGTGCAGCGCGCCGCCGAAATTCCGTGGGATGAGATCGCCGGAATCAGGACGCTCGGCCTGTCGGCCGGCGCCTCGGCGCCGGAGATCATCGTCGATGAGATCATCGATGCGTTCCGGCAGCGTTTCGACGTCACCATCGATCTGGCCATCACGGCCACGGAAACGGAGGATTTTCCGGTGATGCGGGTTTTGCGCGATGTCGAACTGACGGCGGCCGACATGGCCTTCGTCAATGGAGCGGCGTGAAACCGCATGGCCGTCTACACCGACGTCAACGAAGGCGAGCTGACCGCGTTCCTCAAAGCCTATCCGGTGGGTGAGCTGCTCTCTTACAAGGGCATCGCCGAAGGCACTGAGAATTCCAACTTCCTGGTCCATGCCTCGACCGGCTCCTACATCCTGACGCTCTACGAGAAGCGCGTCGACAAGGCAGACCTGCCGTTCTTTCTCGGCCTGATGGGCCATCTCGCGAGGAAAGGCATTTCCTGCCCGCTGCCGGTGACCGCGCATGACGGCACCGTCATCGGCACGCTGGCCGGCCGGCCTGCCGTCATCATCACCTTCCTCGAAGGGTTGTCGCTCAGGCGCCCGACCGCCGCGCATTGCGGTGAGGTCGGCAAGGCGCTGGCCAGCCTCCATATCGCCGGCCAGGATTTTCAGATGAGACGGCCGAACGCGCTCGCCATCGAGGGCTGGCGCAAGCTATGGGACGCCTCGCGCGACCGCGCCGACGAGGTCGAGCCGGGCCTGGCGGCCGAGGTCGATGCCGACTTCGCCGATTTCGAGCGCAACTGGCCGACCACCCTGCCGCAAGGCATCATCCACGCCGACCTGTTCCCGGACAATGTCTTCTTCCTCGGCGAGAAGCTGTCCGGGCTGATCGACTTCTATTTCGCCTGTGACGACCTCTACGCCTATGATGTCGCCACTTGCCTCAACGCCTGGTGCTTCGAGAAGGATTTTTCCTTCAATCTGACCAAGGGTGCGGCGCTGCTTTCCGGCTACCAGTCGGTGCGGCCGCTCTCTGGCGATGAGAGAGCGGCGCTGCCGATGTTGGCGCGCGGCTCGGCGCTGCGCTTCATGCTGACCCGCCTCTATGACTGGCTGACCATTCCCGATGGCGGGCTGGTGATGAAGCGCGATCCGGCAGAATATATCCGCCGCATGCGCTTCCACCGCGCCATCAAGTCGCCATCCGAATACGGACTGACATGAACAAAGAGATCGAGATATTCACCGACGGCGCCTGCTCTGGCAATCCGGGGCCGGGCGGCTGGGGCGCGGTGTTGCGTTACAACGGCGTCACCAAGGAGCTGTCCGGCGGCGAGGCCGAGACCACCAACAACCGCATGGAGCTGCTGGCCGCCATCACCGCGCTCAATGCGTTGAAGGAGCCTTGCAGTGTCGACCTCTATACCGACAGCAAATACGTCATGGACGGCATCTCCAAATGGATTCATGGCTGGAAGAAGAACGGCTGGAAGACCGGCGACAGGAAGCCGGTCAAGAATGGCGAGCTCTGGCAGGCGCTCGATGAGGCCAACCGGCGCCACAAGGTCACCTGGCACTGGGTGAAGGGCCATGCCGGCCACCCGGAGAACGAGCGCGCCGACGAACTGGCTCGGCAAGGTATGGCGCCGTTCAAGAAAGGATCGGCCGTGTCCGCGGCGCCGAAGCCTGCAACAGCGCCGAAGCCGGCTGCGCACACGAAGCGGCCGGCAATCCCGAGGGCACGACGCTCGACCCAGAGCTATTGATTTTCGGTAACCGGGCCCGCGCTCTGACCGGAGAATGCATGCCGTGCCGATCGCTATTACATCACTCATCCGCAGGTCCGCATCGACGCCAACGTGCCCGTGCCTGAATGGGGCCTGTCCGACATCGGACGGGCGAGGGCCGTTGCCATGCTCGGCCAGCCCTGGATCGGCTCGATCCGGCGTGTAGTCTCGTCCGCTGAACGCAAGGCGATCGAAACCGCGGAAATCCTGGCGGACCACCTTTATCTGACGGTCGAGATAAGGGAGCGGATGCATGAGAACGACCGCTCGGCAACCGGCTTCCTGCCGCCGCCGGAATTCGAGGCGGTTGCCGACCAGTTCTTCACCAGGCCGTACGACAGCATCCGCGGATGGGAACGGGCCATTGATGCGCAGAGCCGCATTGTGGGCGAGGTCGAAGCCGCGCTCGCCGCCAATGACGCCAGGAACGTCGCTTTCATTGGCCATGGCGGCGTCGGCACGCTGTTGCTCCTCCATCTCAATGGGCGGGAAATCAGTCGTGTCGCGGATCAGCCGGCGGGCGGCGGCAACCACTTCGCCTATGACATTGAGGCGCGCCGCGTCCTTCACGGCTGGCGGCCGATCGATGATCGGGCGCAACATCACGGCATTTGATCGTCAGCGGATCAGCAGCGCCGTCGAGAACATGCCAAGCGCGAACACCGTGTGCGCCACGAGGTTGAGCGCGCGTACCTTCGTCGGGTTGGGGAGCTTGGATGCCGCCCAGCCTGCGCCCATGCCAGGCGCCAGCAGGAACCAGCCTGCCCCAACGGTGACGATGCCGAGGATGAAGGCCGGCAGGAAGGTCGGCGCCGCCAGCCAGCCCGCGCCAGCGAGCGCCACCAGGATCACGCCGTAGAGGATGCCGACCAGATAGTGGAAGGCCCAGCCCAGCGCCTTTTCATGCGCATAGGGCGTGGCCTTGCCGATATCGTCGTGAAAGACCCGCTCCGGCAGATGCCGGACCCAGCGTCCGACCAAGCCCCAATTGGGCAAGGGCTGGCCGATCACCTTGTTGAGGATGATCGCCCAGATATCCATGAACACCGTGGCGCCGATGCCGATCGCCACCGCGCGCCAGACGATGTCGAGCATCAGAGCTGCTCGAGGATCTTGGCCGCGCCGCTCTCGTTGACGCCAGGCTTGGTCTCGACATTGAGCGCGGTGACCTTGCCGTCGTCGACGATCATCGAAAAGCGCTTGGAGCGCAGGCCCATGCCGGCCGCGGAAAGATCGTTGTCGAGCCCCACGGCCTTGGCGAAATCACCGCTGCCATCGGCGAGATAGAGGATCTTGCCTTCGCCGCCCGAGAAGCGCGCCCAGGCGCCCATGACATGCACGTCGTTGACCGAGACGACGGCGATCGTGTCGACGCCGCGGGCCAGGATGGCGTCATGGTTTTCCAGATAGCCCGGCAGATGGTTGTTGCTGCAGGTCGGCGTGAAGGCGCCGGGGACGCCGAACAACACCACCTTCTTTCCAGCGAAGATCTCTTTGCCCTTTATATCCTTCGCGCCATCAGCGGTCATCGTCTTGAAGGTCACGTCGGGCAGTTTTTCGCCAACCGAAATGGTCATGGGGAGCCTCGTTTGCGGGAGATGGGAAGGACCGACGCCTTCGATATCGGACTGCGCGGCGGCCAGCAACCTCTCACAACAAGTCCAGGAAAAGTGCGTAGCGGTTTTCCGTCCGGAATTGCGGCTCAAAGAGCAATTCCAGGAAAAGTGTGAGGCGGTTTTCCGTCCGGAATTGCGGCTCAGAACCGATCGCTGGATCAAGGAAAAGGCAGCAACCCGTCGACCGAGCCGTCTGCGCTGGTCAGAGTGTAATACAGCCCGCCATCGGTCGGCGTCGCCGACGGCCGGTCGAGGATCGGCACGGTGAAGACGAGCTTGCCGTCCTTCTGGCTACGCACCGGCGCGCCGAACATGTAGTCGCGCTCGCCGGCGATGAAGAAATCGACGGATTCCGGATCGCCGGGCGACTGCGCCTGGACGACAAGGGTTTCGTGGTCGCCGGGCAGCACGCTGATCCCGAAATCGGACCGGGCCGGGGAGGGTAGCGTAGCGAGCGCGATTTTCACTAGTGCGGCGTCGGTCGCGTTATCCGGATCGGAGCCAGGGTCGACGCTGAGCCGGGTCTGCACCGGAATGCAGATCGTCTCGCAGATGCCGAGGAAGACATGGGCGTCGATCGTCGCCGGCTGGCCGGGCGAAGACAGTGTGAAGGTCACCGGCAGCGACACCGGGCGGTCGTACCCCGCCCATTTGCCGTAGCCGTCGTCATGCCGCTGCGGTGGCGGGAACGACAATTGCGCGTCGGCGATGTTGGTGCTGCCGGATATGTCGAGCTGCGGCGGCACGCCGGCGTCGCCCGGATCGCGCCAATAGGTCTTCCAGCCTGGCTTCAACGCGATGTCGAGCACGCCATGGATCTTGCCGGCCTCGTCGGGCTTGCCGGTGGTCACCAGTCGAACCTTGCCGCCTTCACTGTTGTACCAGACCGAGGAGGAAGCCTCGGCCGGGAGGCTCGCAGCCCACCCGAAAACGACGCCGAGAACCAGTATTTTCATGTATCGCATGGCGGTGATTTGACCGTCCGTTCTTGGCCGCGCAATGACTTCGTCGCTCTCCCGGTATCATATTTGCGTGACATCGGGGACCGTCACCATCTTTTCGGCGCTGCCGAAACGCGTTACGCTCAAGCCATGGACTTGCTGCGCCACAAGAAGGCGGCCGCCGGCCGCGGCTTCCTCGACGACCAGTTCCTGATTGCCATGCCTGGCATGAAGGATGACCGTTTCGCGCGCTCCGTCATCTACATCTGCGCTCATAGCGACGAAGGCGCGATGGGGCTCATCATCAACCAGACGCAGCAGATGCTGTTTCCGGACCTGCTCGTGCAACTCGGCATCATGAACGAGCAGGAAGCGATCCGCCTACCGGCGCATACGCGCGATTTCGTGGTGCGCAATGGCGGGCCGGTCGACCGCAGCCGCGGCTTCGTGCTGCATTCCGGCGACTATCGCGTCGAATCCTCGCTCAACGTCTCCGACGACATCTGCCTGACCGCAACCGTCGATATCCTGCGCGCCATCTCGACCGGCCGCGGCCCGCGCCATGCGTTGATGGCGCTCGGCTATTCCGGCTGGGGCGCCGGCCAGCTCGAAACCGAGATTGCCGAGAACGGCTGGCTCACCTGTCCAGCGACGCCCGAGCTTTTGTTCGATACCGATATCGAGCGCAAATACGACCGTATCCTCGCCTCGATCGGCATCGACCTGGCTCATCTCAGCGCCGCCGCGGGGCACGCGTAGCCTATCGAGCAGACGCAGAGGCCGTTTCGAAACTCGCTCATGCGAGTCATATGGTAGTGATTTCGAGAACCGGAGCGGAGCGTGCTTAACGCACGTGAGCACCGGCCTACGCCGGCCATAGCCATAGCAATCACACCACTCTCATTTCATGGATGCTTCGGCCGGCGAAGGCCGGAAGCGCAGAAAGCGCCGCCAGATGGCCGCAGGAGTAGAGTTTCCAAACGGCCTCTAAGCCTGGGTCAGCGGATACTGCTCCCTCAGCGTCTTCAGCACCTGGTCGCCGGGCATCGGCGCGCCGAACATGAAGCTCTGGACATATTCGCAGCCCATCTGGCGCAGCTCCAGCGCGTCGCTTTCGTCCGAGATGCCTTCCGCCACGACCGAAAGTCCGAGCTCATGCGCCATGTTGACCATGGATTTGAGCAGCACGGCGCGTTTCGGCGTCGTGTCGTCGACGAAACTCTTGTCGATCTTGATCGTGTCGAAGGGGAAGCGCGTCAGGTAGGAGAGCGAGGAATAGCCGGTGCCGAAATCGTCGAGCGACAGCCCGATGCCGAGCTGCTTCAGCTTGGTCAGCACATGCGCGGTCTGCTCGGGATTGTCCATCACCAGGGATTCGGTGAGCTCCAGCCGGAAGCAGCGCGGCTTCAGATTGGCGCGCGCGATCACCGAGCGGACGTCGCTGACAAGGTCGCGGCGGATGAGCTGGCGGCTCGACAAATTGACGGAGATCGACAGCGGCGCGTCGCCGATCTGCTTCTGCCAGGCAGCCAGGTCCTCGGCCGCCTGCTGCATGGCGAACAAGCCGAGCTGCACGATCAGTCCGCAATTCTCGGCCACCGGGATGAAGTCCCCCGGCGGGATCATGCCGCGGCGTGGATGGTCCCATCTCAGCAGCGCCTCAAAGCCGGCGACGCTGCCGTCCTCCAGCCGCACGATCGGTTGATACGCAAGCGTGAACTCGCGCCGCTCGATGGCGCGGCGAAGGTCGGATTCGAACTGCAGCCGGTCGGTGCCGACGGTGCGGAAAGCCGGGCGGAACGGCTCGATCCTGTCGCCGCCGAAGCGCTTGGCCTGGTGCATGGCAAGCTCGGCGTCCTTGACCATGTCCTCGGCCGAGGTCTGCGCCGTCGTCCAGGTGATCAGGCCGATCGAGGCGGTCAGCACGATCTCGCGCTTGGCGAAGGTGATCGGATTGTTGATCGCGTGCTTGATGGCGTCGGCCATTGCCGCGATGCGGGCAGGGTCCTGTTCCGAAAGCAGCATCAGCGCGAACTGGTCGCCGGCAAAGCGCGATAGCGAATCCTTCGGCTTCAGCAGCCGGTGCAGCCGGCGCGCGACGGTGAGAAGAATGGTATCGCCGGCGGAAATGCCGAGACCGTCATTGACCTGCTTGAACCGATCGATGTCGATGATGAAGACCGTCGGCCGGACCTTGTCCTCGGTGCGGGCGATCGAGATGATCGCCTCCAGCCGGTTCATGAACAATTCGCGGTTCGGCAGCCCGGTCAGATTGTCGTGCACGGCGTCGTGCAGCAGCCTTTCCTCGGATTTCTTCTGCTCGGTGACGTCGACCATGGTGCCGACGCAGCGGATCACCTCGCCGTCGGAGCCGATCACCGGGCGGGCGCGCAGCGAGAACCAGTGGTAGTGGCCGTCGGCGCCGCGCAGGCGGAAATTCTGCGCCACCTTGCCGCGGCGGTGCTCCAGCACCACGTCGAGCGTGGTGCGGAAGGTGTCGCGGTCGTCGGCATGCAGCACCGGCAGCCAGTTGCGGGCAGCACCGCCAAGGCTGTTGGGCGCAAGGCCGAGCTGCAGGCTGATGTCCGGCTTGGTCACGACGCGGTCGCGCAGCACGTCCCAGTCCCAGACGATGTCGCCCGAGCCCGCGACGGCCAGCGCCTGCCGCTCGAGGTCGGAGAACAGGCCCTGGTGCAGCGCGCCGCCGGCAAAGGCATGCTGCATGACGGTGAAGCCAATCAAGAGGATGATCAGGATCAGCCC
This sequence comes from Mesorhizobium vachelliae, assembly GCF_033977325.1. NCBI lineage: Bacteria > Pseudomonadati > Pseudomonadota > Alphaproteobacteria > Hyphomicrobiales > Phyllobacteriaceae > Mesorhizobium > Mesorhizobium vachelliae. The sequence goes on along the minus strand of NZ_JAVIIR010000002.1, from coordinate 399,789 downwards.
GCCGCCCAGCGCCGGCTGGGCAATGTCGTTGTCCAGCATGCCGGTGATCGCCATCCACGACCCGCATAGCCAGAGCAGCACCATGACCCAGCTCGGCACCAGCATGATCGCGCGGTCATAGCCGCGAATCCCGAGGAAGATGATGAGGCCGAGGCCGGTGAGCGCGGTGGCGGCGAAGGAGATGCGGGCAATGCCCGCGGCGACCGCCGGATCGACGATGGCCACGCCCGCGATCAAGAGCAGGCCGAGGATCCAGACCAGCGCGCCGTAGCTGAAATGGCCATGCCACCGGTTGAGATTGAGATAGGCGAACAGGAACACCACGAAGGTTCCGGCAAGCGCCACCTCCGTGCCGGCCCGCCATATCTGCTCGTTGCCAGGCGATATCGCGATGATCTTGTTGAGGAAGCCGAAGTCGACGCAGATATAGGCCAGAACCGCCCAGGCGAGCGCTGCCGTCGCGGGGAACATCGAGGTTCCCTTGACCACGAAGAGGATCGTCAGGAACAGCGCCAGAAGGCCCGAGATGCCGATGACGATGCCGCGGAACAGCGTGTAGGAATTGACCGAATCCTTGTAGGAATCCGGCGCCCAGAGATAGACCTGCGGCAGCTTCGGCGAGGCGAGCTCGGCGATGAAGGTCACCACAGTTCCGGGGTTCAGCGTCACCCGGAACACGTCGGCGTCCGGGCTTGTCTGGCGGTCGAGCGCGAAGCCTTCGCTGGGCGTGATCGCGGCGATGCGCGTCGAGCCGAGGTCGGGCCAGAAGATGCCGGAATTCACCAGGCGGAAATGCGGGGCGACGATCAGCCGGTCGAGCTGCTGGTCGGTGGTGTTGGCGAGCGCGAACACCGCCCAGTCGCCGCTCGAGCGCGCGTCATTGGCTTCCACCTCGATGCGCCGCACGATGCCGTCGGGGCCGGGCGCCGTCGAGACCTGGAAATTCTCGCCCTGGTTCCGGTAGATCTCCACCGCGCCGGAGAGGTCCAGCGCCTTGTCGTCGCGCGCGATCTTGATCGGCTCGACGGCGAAGGCCGGCATGGCTGAAAAAAGCGTGACGACGACCGTCATGATGAGGGCGAACAGCGACGCTAATCGCGGAGAATTCGTCACATTTAGCCCTTCGTTCCATCGCCCGGCGGATCGTCCGCGATCCGGGCGTAGAGGTAGTGATCCTGCCAGATGCCGTTGATCCTGAGATAGGATCGCAGAAGTCCTTCGCGCCGGAATCCGGCTTTTTCAAGCACGCGGATCGACCGGGCGTTTTCGGGAATACAGGCAGCTTCGATCCGGTGCAACCTGAGCGTATCGAAGGCGAAGCGCGACACCAGCTTGACCGCCTCGGTCATCAGGCCGCGGCCGCCGAAGCGTTCGCCGATCCAGTAGCCGATATGGCCGCTCTGCGCGACGCCGTGGCGGATGTTGCCGAGCGTGATGCCGCCGGCGAGCTTGCCGCTCGATTTTTCGAAGATGAAGAAGGCTATGGCAGTGCCTTGCGCATAGTCCTCGCGGTAACGACTGATGCGCAGGCGCCAGGCAGTGCGGTCGAGCTCGTCCGGCTGCCAGCGCGGCTCCCAGGGTTCGAGGAAGGCGCGGCTTTCGCCGCGCACCGCCGCCCATTCGCGGTAGTCGTTGGTGAGCGGCACGCGCAGCGTGACCTTTTCGCCTCTCAGTGCCGGCAGGTCACGGCGAAAGAAAGGGAGCGCGAACACGGCGCTTGTCCTAATTGGATATTCGTGGGATGCCCCACGAATATCTGCCTGGATTCCCTAGCTTTTCGCAGGTTTTGATCGCAAAACCGTGGGACACTTTTGCGGAACCTGCCTAGGGTCAGACGGCGAGCCGGCGGGCCGTCGTCTGCGGACCCGCAAGCGATTCGAGGATCGCCTCGTAGGGCGCTAGCGTGCCCACGGGGCCGACCGCGGTGAGCGTCGGCTTGGTCGAGAACAGCCGCGAGGAGAGGTCGGTCAGCCGGTCGACGGTCAGCGCCGAAAGCCGCTCCATCAGTTCCTCCTTGGCGATTGGCCGTCCGAACAGAAGCAGCTGCCTGGCGATCTGCGAGGCGCGGCTGGCCGGGCTTTCGGCCGACATGATCAGGCCGGCGCGATATTGCGCGCGCGCCCGGTCGAGCTCTTCCTGCTGGATGCTCTCGCCGGCCTTCTGCAGTTCGTCGATGATGACCGGCACCAGCTTGGCGATGTCGCTCTGGCCGGTCGCGGCATGCACGCCGAAAATGCCGGTGTCGGAAAAACCCCAGTGGAAGGCATAGACCGAGTAGCAGAGGCCGCGCTTCTCGCGCACCTCCTGGAACAGCCTCGACGACATGCCGCCGCCCAGGATCATCGACAGCACCTGCGAGGCGTAGAAATCGCGCACATGATAGGCGCGGCCCTCGAAACCGAGCACGATCTGCGCATCCATCAGGTCGCGGTCCTCGCGGAAGTCGCCACCGACATATTGCGCATATTGCGGGATGTTGCCCGCCGCCTTGGCGCGGAACCCGCCGAGCTGCTTTTCGACCTCGCGCACGAAATTGTCGTGCTTGATGTCGCCGGCCGCCACGATGACCATCCTTTCGGCGTCATATTGCCGCTCGATGAAGTCGTGCAACTGCTTGGAAGTGAAGGATTTGACCGTCTCCGGCGTGCCCAGGATCGAGCGGCCGATGGTCTGGTGGCGGAAGGCGGTTTCGGTAAAGCGATCGAAGACGATGTCGTCGGGCGTGTCGTGCGCGGCGCCGATCTCCTGCAGGATCACATGCTGCTCGCGCTCCAGCTCGTCTGGATCGAATTCGGACTCCTGCAGGATGTCGGCCAGGATGTCGACCGCCAGCGGCACGTCGTCGGAAAGCACCCTGGCGTAGTAGGAGGTCGTCTCGACGCTGGTGGCGGCGTTGATCTCGCCGCCGACATTCTCGATTTCCGAGGCGATCTCGAAGGCGCTGCGGCGCTTGGTGCCCTTGAACGCCATGTGCTCGAGCAGATGGGCCATGCCATGCTCTTCGTCGCGCTCGTTGCGGGCGCCTGACTTGACCCAGGCCCCTAGGGCAACCGATTCGATGCTTGGAAGGGTTTCGGTGGCGACTGTCAGGCCGTTCGACAGACGGCTTACCTCAACACCCATATGGCAAATACTCCCTAACGCGCCGCCCGCGAGTGGCGGTTCACGTAATCTTCCACCATTTTCAAGTCGGATGGAAGTATCGTGTATTTTTCGTCGGCTGTCATCAAGCCACCTAGCCATGCGGGCAGGGCAGGGGTGACGCCGCTCGCTGCCTCGACAGCCGCCGGGAATTTCGCCGGATGCGCGGTGCCGAGCACCACCATGGGCACCGGACCGGAGGCATGGGAGGCGGCGACATGCACGGCGGCGGCCGTATGCGGATCGAGCAGGTAATTGCTCGCCTCGAGCGTCGCGCGGATGGTGGCGGCGACCTCTTCGACAGTGGCGCGGCCGGCGTCGAATTCGGCGCGGATGCGCTTGAGCCCGCCTTCCTCGATGGTGAAGGCGCCCGACTGCTTCAGCCCGTTCATGTAGCGCCTGACCGTCTCGGCATCGCGGCCCGCGGCCTCGAAGAGCAGCCGCTCGAAATTCGACGACACCTGGATGTCCATCGACGGCGAGGTCGTGGCGAACACGCCCTTGGTGCGGTATTCGCCGGTGGCAAGCGTTCGCGCCAGGATGTCGTTGTCATTGGTGGCGATGATCAGTCGCTCGATCGGCAGGCCCATGCGCTTGGCGGCGTAACCGGCGAAGATATCGCCGAAATTGCCGGTCGGCACGGTGAAGGAGACCGGCCGGTCGGGCGCGCCGAGCGACAGGGCCGAGGAGAAATAATAGACGATCTGGGCCATGATGCGGGCCCAGTTGATCGAATTGACGCCCGACAGCGACACACGGTCGCGAAAGGCATGGTCGTTGAACATGTCCTTCACCAGGCCCTGGCAGTCGTCGAAATTGCCCTCGACCGACAGCGCATGGACGTTGGCGGCCGAAGATGTCGTCATCTGGCGCTGCTGCACCGGCGAGACCTTGCCGTTGGGGAAAAGGATGAAGATATCGGTGCGGTCGCGGCCGGCGAAGGCGTCGATCGCAGCGCCGCCGGTGTCGCCCGAGGTCGCGCCGACGATGGTGGCGCGTTTGCCCCGTTCGGCAAGCACATGGTCCATCAGCCGCGCCAGCAACTGCATCGCCACGTCCTTGAAGGCCAGAGTCGGGCCGTGGAACAGCTCCAGGATGAAGGTGTTTTTGCCGGTCTGCACCAGCGGGCAGACGGCCTCATGCCGGAACGTCGCATAGGCCTCGCGCACCAGCCGCTCGAAGACGGGCGCCGCGATCTCGCCGCCGAGGAAGGGCGTCAGCACGCGGATGGCAAGGTCCGGATAGGCAAGCCCGCGCATGGCGCGGATGTCGGCGGCGGAGAACTGCGGCCATTCGCGCGGCACGTAAAGCCCGCCGTCGCGCGCCAGGCCGGCCAGCACCGCGTCTGAAAATCCAAGCGCGGGCGCTTCCCCGCGGGTACTCACATATTGCATCGTCAAAGGCCCATTGCTGCCGGTCGCGTCATCCACGGCAATTGGTTAATTTTCCGAGCCGGCTCAGTCGCATTTTTGCCGCGCGGTTGCTATACGTCACCGGCTTTGTGAGAGGGAAGTGCAGTTTCATGGCGTTTTATTCGGTCAACCGTCGTCTTGTCGCGGGTCTGGCGCTCACCGGCTTTATGCTCGCCGCCGCCGGCTGCCAATCGGGCGACAATGGTATCCTGGACCTCGGTTTCGGCAAGAAGAGCGATCCGACTGCGCCGCCGCCGCCGCAGGATCCCAAGATCCTTGCCAGCCAGTTGCGCGCCTATTGCCCGAAAGTGACGCTGCGCGACGGCACCGCCTATTTCAACACCTATGCCAAGGGCGCAACGGCGAAGCCCAAGAAAAAGAAGCTTGATCCCGCGACGCAAGCCGAGGCCGAGGCAGCCGCCGCGGCCGCGCAGACCGGCCCCAACGGCCAGCCGATCGACCCCGCCCACGATCCGTCCAAGATCATCTATCAGGCCTCCATCACCGACGTGACGCGCGATTGCACCCATGCCAACGGTCAGATGTCGATGAAGATAGCCGTCGCCGGCAAGGTCGTGCCGGGGCCGATGTTCGCGCCCGGCACCGTCACCATGCCGATCCGCATCGCGGTCCAGCACGGCGACGAGGTGCTTTACTCGCAATTGCATCCGTACCAGGTGCAGGTGACCGACCCCTCGGCCGCCACCCAGTTCGTCTTCGTCGACAACAATGTCGTGGTGCCGGAGCCGACCGCGCGCGACTACCAGGCCTATGCCGGCTATGACGAGAACACGCCGGCCGCCTCGGCGGACAAGCCGAAAGGCAAGAAGAAGAGAAAGCACGCCGCCGCTACGAACTGAGCAAGGCCAGGAAACAACGACGGCGTATCGCTTGCCAACGAAACACACGCGGTTCGTCGTCTATTCAGGCAATCCGGCTGCCCGTAGCGCGCTGCCAAGAACCTCCGCGAGCGCGGGCGCGCAATTCACGCCTGCAAACTGGCGGCTGTAGCGAAAGGCCGGCTGCAGCTCGATCACGCGAGCGGCCGCCGCCTTTGCTTCGTCTAACCGGCCAAGCTTGGCCAGCGCGGCGGACAACTGCACATAAGTGATGCTATGCGCCGGATTGGTTTGGACCGACTTGTAGGCCGCCCGGCAAGCTTCATCGTAACGGCCGCGCAGCAAATGGCTCATCGCCTGGGCGTCGAATGCGGCCCAGGCCCAGGAATCGAACGGGCTCAGCCGGATACCTTGCTCGCTCCATTCTATGGCGCGTTCCGCTTCGCCGCTCCATCCGAGCATGACGCTGCCAAGGATGTAGGTCAGCGCCGATGACGGGCTGATGGCGAGGGCGGCTTCCAATGCCGCGAACGCAGCGGCCCGATCATGCGCATCCATCCCGATGGAAAAGGCCGCCCATGTCAGGGCGAGCGCATCATCCTGTCCATGGACAAGGGCAGCCCGAGCGTGGCGGATCGAAGACGCGCGGTTGATCTCCTGCAGGCCCGCGCGAAGGAACAGGCAATGATGGCACATCGCGGCATTGCCATGCGCCAGCGCATAGGCCGGTTCGAGCGCGATCGCGCGCTCCAGAAGCCCCAGCGCCCTGGTCACTTGTTCCGGCATGCCGGAGTCCACGTCAGGCTGGGCCTGCAGCACGAGGTCATAGGCGTCGAGACTGTCAGGGCGCTTGCGCCTGACACGTTCGATTTCGGCTTTCCGCACGCTCGGCGCAATCGCGCCCACCGCTGCCAGCGCGATCTCGTCTTGAAGCGCGAAAATGTCTTCGGAGCTGCGATCGTAGCGCTCGGCCCAGACATGCGCGCCGGTCGAGGCATCGATCATCTGCGTGGTGACCCGCACGCTACCGCCGGCCTTGCGCACGCTGCCTTCGAGCACATAGCGAACGCCAAGCTCGCGGCCGACCTGCTTCACGTCGACGGCGCGACCCTTGTAGCTGAAGGTCGAGTTTCGCGCGATGACGAACAGCCATTTGATGCGTGCCAGGCCCGTGATGATGTCGTCCACCATCCCATCGGCAAAATACTCTTGCTGCGGATCGCCGCTCAAATTCGAGAACGGCAGGACCGCGACGGAGGGCTTCTCCGGCAAGCTCGGCGCCGACGCGGCGCGGTTGGCGGCCGAGGCATCGGCAACATTGGTGGCGACGGCCGGTCCGACATAGCGGTAGCCACGCCGCGGCAATGTTTCGATCCAGTTCGCGACATCCGCCGCGTCGGCCAGTGTGCGGCGCAAGGCTGCGATCTGAACCGTCAGATTGTTGTCGGCAACCGCCGATCCGCCCCAACCGGCGTCAACCAGCGCGTCCTTCGACACGGGTTGGCCCGCATTCTGGATCAGCAGCCGCAGCAGCGCGACGGCGCGCTGCCCGAGCATGGTCGGCTCGGCGCCGTAAAAGAGAATGCCCACCTCCGGATCGAGGTGAAAAGAGCCAAAGCGGTAGACCTCGCCCCTGACTGTCATTGGAGTCTTTTAGCAAATTTTTGGCAACGAATTCACGACTTTCCGGCGTGACCGGCCGATGTTGCGCGAATGCTTGCCAGAAACAAGCGCCCTGTCAGAGGAGGATCATATGAGCGCTGATGCCGTCATCCGCATGCCCGACGAGAGGAAGGGCATCATGCTGCGTGGTCACCCCATGGCTTTCCTGGTCACCGACGAAAACACCAGGCATACGAGCATGTTCGACTGGATCATCCCGCCGGAGTTCGCCACCGGGCGGCATGTTCACCGGGTGCAGGAGGAGACCTTCTACCTGCTCGAGGGCGAGTGTGAATGGCATGTCGGCGACAGGACGATCCGGGCAACGCCCGGAACTTTCCTGTTCATCCCGCCGGGAGTGCCGCACAACATCACCAATGTCAGCGAGAAGCCGGCGCGCGTCCTGATGACCGTCTCTCCGCCCGGCCATGAGCATTATTTCGAAAAGCTTGCCGAGCTCGCGGCGCAGGGTGCGCCGGATCCGAAAGCGCTTGCCGATCTGCGAAACCGCTACGACACCGACCAGTTGTCGACGCTGACGACGCGCGCATAGACGCGTCCTCGGCCTTCTAGGCGTCTTCCGACCACTCCGACAGCGCCGCAATCGTGCTGCTGAGTTCCGCCCAGCGCCGGATGACCGTCTCGGCGCCGGCCTCGGTCAGCGCATCGGCGTGGCCCGGATAGCTGTGCCCGGCGCCGGTGAAGCCGATGACGCGCATGCCGGCCGCCCTTGCGCCGGTGATGCCATGCACGGAATCCTCGATGACGAACGTGTTCTTCGGATTGGCACCGAGCTTTTCGGCGGCGTAGAGGAACACGTCCGGCGCCGGCTTGGTCTTCTTGCTGGGGATATCCAGGCCCGAAAAGATGCGGCCGGCGAAGAACGGCAGCAGCCGCACCTTCTCCAGCATGAATTCGACCCGCTCGGTGCGCGAGTTGGAGCAGACGGCGCGCGGCGCGGTGACGGCGGCGACCGCCTCGCGGGCACCGTCGATGATGCGCACATCCGCGCGCAGCTTGCGGTCGACCAGCTCCTCGGCGCGGTCGATCAGCGAGGCCTGGAACGGGATCTCGGACTTCTCCTCGACCCGCAGCATGATGTCCTTGAAGGTCAGCCCGGCATAGGTTTCCGCCAACTCCTCGGCCGAAATCTCGAAGCCGGCCGAGGTCAGCAGCTCGGCCTCGACACGCGCGGCGATGATTTCGGAATCGACGAGCACGCCATCGCAATCGAAAATGACAAGATCTGGCTGGGGCATGGCAATCCGGAAACGTTGGGGGAGGGCCTGAATGGCTCAAGCGGCGCGGCATACACCAACGGGCCGGCCTTCGCAAACTTCGGCGGCCAGGCGGCAGGCCTTCACCGAATGTTTACGCTGATCGGTAACCATAACAGCCAGTAAACCGTAACGCGTTCTTTTGGGTGTTTCGATGTCTGCCGTGCGTCTTCTCGACGAGCTTTCCCACGCTCCCCAGCAGTCCGAATGGCTGGACACGATCCTGAAGGGCGATTGCGTAGCCGCCCTCGACAGGCTGCCGGAAAAGTCGGTCGACATCATCTTTGCCGACCCACCCTACAATCTCCAACTCGACGGCGACCTGCACCGGCCCGACCAGTCCAAGGTCGACGCCGTCGACGACGACTGGGACCAGTTCGAGAGTTTCGAGGCCTATGACGCCTTCACCCGCGCCTGGCTGCTCGCGGCGCGTCGCGTCTTGAAGCCCAGCGGCACGATCTGGGTCATCGGCTCCTATCACAACATCTTCCGCGTCGGCGCCCGCATGCAGGATCTCGGCTTCTGGATCCTCAACGACATCGTCTGGCGCAAGACCAACCCGATGCCGAATTTCCGCGGCCGCCGCTTCCAGAATGCGCATGAGACGATGATCTGGGCCTCGCGCGACCAGAAGGCCAAGGGCTACACCTTCAATTACGAGGCGCTGAAGGCGTCGAATGACGATCTGCAGATGCGCTCCGACTGGCTGTTCCCGATCTGCACCGGCGGCGAGCGGTTGAAGGACGAGAACGGCAACAAGCTGCATCCGACGCAGAAGCCGGAGGCGCTGCTGGCCCGCATCATGATGGCTTCGACCAAGCCGGGTGACGTCGTGCTCGATCCCTTCTTTGGCTCCGGCACCACCGGCGCCGTCGCCAAGCGCCTCGGTCGCCACTTCGTCGGGATCGAGCGCGAGCAGGCCTATATCGACGCCGCTAATGAGCGCATCGCCGCGGTGCGCCCGCTGGAAAACGCCGATCTCACCGTGCTTTCCGGCAAGCGCGCCGAACCGCGCGTCGCCTTCATCAGCCTGATCGACAACGGCCTTGTGGCGCCGGGCGCCACGCTTTACGACGCCAAGAAGCGCTGGGCGGCCAAGGTCCGAGCCGACGGCACGCTGGCGATCGGCGACAGCGCCGGCTCGATCCACAAGATCGGCGCCGAGGTGCAGGGGCTGGACGCCTGCAACGGCTGGACCTTCTGGCACTATGAGCGCAGCGGCGGCTTGACCCCGATCGACGAGTTGCGCCGCATCGCCCGCCTCGGCATGGAGCGGGCAGGGGGCTGAATCGACACTTCAACGGATCGCCGCAAGCGATTCAGATCAGACGGTAATCCCGAGCCGTTCAAGGTCAGCCTTAAGCGCCCCGGCATCGGTGAACAGCACCGCCTGCCAGCCGGCGGCCTTGGCGCCGTCGACATTCTTCTGGCTGTCGTCAATGAAGAGCGATGCCTCAGGATCGAGCCCGAACGAAGCGACGTGATGGTCGTAGATGGCGCGGTCCGGCTTGATCAGGCCGATATCGCCGGACACGGTGATGCCGCGCGGCTTTTCCAGGAATGGAAAACGGGCGCGGGCCTCGCGGAACGTATCCGACGCCCAGTTGGTGAGCAGCGTCACGTCGCGGCCGTCATCGATCAGGCCTTCGAGCAGCGCGACGCTGTCTCCATAGGCATGCGGCACCATGTCGTGCCAGTGGCGGCGGAAATTGCGGATGTTCTCGGCGTGATCGGGATGCTCGGCGATCAGCAATGACTCGGCTTCTTCCCAGGTTCGGCCGCGGTCCTGCTCGAGGTTCCAGGCGCTGGTGCAGACATTGTCGAAGAACCATTTCCGCTCCTCGGCGTCCGGGATCAGGCGGCTGAACGGGATGTCCGGATCGTAATGGACCAGCACCTTGCCGATGTCGAAGACGATGTGGCGGATTTCGGTCATTGCATGCCTTTCGGTTTCTTGGTCGCGCCCGGTATCGCCGCTTCGATTACCTTTTTCATGACGGTGGGCAGCGCTTCCCCGGAAATTTCATGGGCCAGCGACCAAAAATGCCCGTCCGGCGCGTCGCCCTTGATTTGAGCATGGAAGACTTCGACCTCGAGCGCGAAATGGGTGAAGACATGCCCGATCTGCCCGGCGCGCCGCCAATCGGCGGGAAAGGGCGCGGCCTCGGCCGTCGTGGCGCCGTCGACCCGCGCCGTCCAGCCCGTCGTCGGCACCTCGGTCATGCCACCGAGCAAGCCCTTCTCCGGCCGCTTGCGCAAAAGGATGGCGCCATCCTCGCGCTCAGCGACGAAGGCGGCGCCCTTGCGCAACGGCTTGTCGTCCTTCGGCAGGCGGACCGGGAAACGTTCCGGATCGCCGGTGAGAATGGCGCTGCAATCCTCGCGCACCGGGCAGAGCATGCAGCGCGGCCGCTTCGGCGTGCAGATCGTCGCGCCGAGGTCCATCATCGCCTGGGCGAAATCGCCGGGCCGCGCCTGCGGCACGAGCTTCTCGACCAGCGCGCGGATTTGCGGCTTGGCTTCGCTGAGCGGCGTTTCGATCGAATAGAGCCGGGTCATGACCCGCTCGACATTGCCGTCGACGACCGCCGCCGGCTGGTCGAAGGCGATCGCCGCGATTGCCGCCGCCGTATAGGCGCCGATCCCCGGCAGTTCGCGCAGGCCGGCCTCTGTGTCGGGAAAGCGGCCGCCTCGCAGCGCCACGAGGTCCGCGCAGGCTTTCAGGTTACGCGCCCTGGAATAATAGCCGAGCCCGGCCCAGGCCTTCATCACGTCCTCGGTGGGCGCCGCCGCCAACGCCTCGACTGTCGGCCATTTCTCGACAAAATTGCGGAAATAGGCTTTCACCGCCTCGACGGTGGTCTGCTGCAGCATCACCTCGGACATCCACACGCGATAGGGATCGGCCCGCACGCCGCGCGCAAACGCGCCGGGGGTGACGCGCCAGGGCAGGTCGCGATGATGCGCGTCATACCAGGCGAGCAGGCGGGACGCGATATCCCGGGATCCAGCTTTGCTGGTATCTCCGGATCCGATGTCGTCGGATACGGCCTGCTGTGATGCCTTGCGGGTCTGGTCTAGCGGTGCCATTGATCGGATGAACTGGGGGACTGGAGAACGCACATGGCAGGGAAAAGGCCCTTCGGCAATCCCGTACCGGTGAGCGATCTCGCGACCGAGATCCTCGATCCGGTGCTGAAGAAGCGCGCCGGCATCTCGATCGGGCTGGTGCAATCGTGGGAGGAGATCGCGGGGCCGCGGCTTGCCAACCATTCGCGGCCCGAAAAGATCCAGTGGCCGCGCCGCTTGCACGAGGACGATCCGTTCGAGCCGGCGACGCTGATCATCGCCTGCGAAGGCATGGCGGCGCTGCATTTGCAGCATGAGGCCGGCGAGGTCATCAACCGCGTCAACGCTTTCCTGGGCTTCAACGCCATCGGCCGCATCAAGATCCTGCAAAAGCCGGTGCTTTCGCAAAAGGCGCGGCCGAAGCCGGCGCCGCTACCCTTGAACGAGGCCGAGAAATCGAGGCTTTCGCATCTGGTCGGCAAGATCGAGGATGACGGCTTGCGCGCTTCGCTGGAGCGGCTCGGCGCCACGATTATGGGTGAAAGGAAGCGCAAAGGGTCGTAAGAAGCGTCATGAATGCGTCACCAATCTCGCGCATTCGTGATGCTTATGATCAGGTTTCGCGATTGGATTGGGGATCGCGATGCCTTAATTCGCGCCAACTCTCGCCTTTTCTAGCCCTTGCATTGCAAAATCCAACTCATATCAGGTGATTCGCATGAACCGCGCCCCGTTTGGCAAAAGTCTGTCCCGCAGAAACCTTCTGACCACGCTGGCCGCTGTTCCTGCGGTGGCGTTGCTTGCCGCGTGCAGCAATTCCGGCGAGGAGGCGAAGGCCGCCGACGTGAAGCCTGCCAACCCGTCGACGCCTGCCAAGCCGGCGGCGACCCCGGCTGCGGTCCAGGTGCCCGAGGCGCAAGGCACCGTCGACATGGCGGAATTGCTGAAGCCCGGCGCGCTGCCCGACAAGCAGCTCGGCAAGGACGACGCCAAGGTCACCATCGTCGAATACGCCTCGATGACCTGCCCGCATTGCGCGCATTTCAACGACACGACCTTCCCTGAGTTGAAGAAGAAGTATATCGACACCGGCAAGGTCCGTTACATCCTGCGCGAATTCCCCTTCGACCCGAGCGCCGAGGCCGGCTTCATGCTGGCGCGCTGCTCCAAGGACAATTACTTCGCCATGGTCGATGTGCTGTTCAAGCAGCAGCCGAGCTGGGTTGGCGTCAACAACACCAAGGAAGCGCTGCTGCAGATCTCGAAGCTCGCCGGTTTTACACAGGAGTCCTTTGAGTCCTGCTTGACGGACCAGAAACTTCTGGACGATGTGAGAGCAGTCCAGAAACGCGGAGCGGACGAGTTCAAGGTCGACTCGACGCCGACCTTCTTCATCAACGGAAAGACCTACAAAGGGGCGATGTCGATTGAGGAAATGTCGGCCATCATCGACCCTCTGCTCTGACATCCAGGCCGCGCCGAAGCGGTCCGGCTTCGGCGCGCGCGCCTGTAGTGTTGGGCGGCGCGAATGAAATTTTCGCGCCTTCGCCTCCTCGGTTTCAAATCCTTCGTCGAGCCCGGCGAGTTCGTCATCGAACGCGGGCTGACCGGCATTGTCGGGCCGAACGGCTGCGGCAAGTCGAACCTCGTCGAAGCTTTGCGCTGGGTGATGGGCGAAAGCTCCTACAAGAACATGCGCGCGTCCGGCATGGACGACGTTATCTTCTCGGGCTCCGGCGCGCGCCCGGCCCGCAACACCGCCGAAGTCACGCTTTTCCTCGACAACACCGACCGCACCGCGCCCGCCGCCTTCAACGACGCGGACGAATTGCAGGTTTCGCGCCGCATTGAGCGCGAAGCGGGCTCTCTCTACCGCATCAACGGCAAGGAAGCGCGCGCCAAGGACGTGCAGTTGCTTTTCGCCGACCAGTCGACCGGCGCCCGTTCGCCTTCGATGGTGGGCCAGGGCCGCATCGGTGAGCTGATCCAGGCCAAGCCGCAGGCGCGCCGCGCGCTGCTCGAAGAAGCCGCGGGCATCTCCGGCCTGCACACGCGCCGCCATGAGGCGGAACTCAGGCTCAAGGCGGCCGAGCAGAACCTCGAGCGGCTGGACGACGTCGTCGGCGAGCTGGAAGGCCAGATCGACAGCCTGAAGCGCCAGGCGCGCCAGGCCTCGCGCTTCAAGAACCTCTCGGCCGATATCCGCAAGGCCGAGGCGACGCTGCTGCATCTGCGCTGGACGTTGGCAAAGACCCAGGAAGGCGAGGCGCGTTCCGCGCTTGCGGTCGCCACCACGCTGGTCGGCGACCGTGCCGCCGCCCAGATGGCGGCGGCACGAGAGCAGGGCATCGCTGCGCATCGGCTGCCGGATTTGCGCGATGCGGAAGCCGCCGCGGCCGCGGCTTTCCAGCGCCTGTCGATCGCAAAGACGCAGATTGAAGAAGAGGCCGGCCGCATCCGCGCGCGCCAGACCGAGCTCGAACGCCGGCTGCAGCAGCTTGACGCGGACATCGCCCGCGAGGAGCGGATGGTGCGCGACAATGCCGACATACTGGAGCGCTTGCGCGCCGAGGAGGCCGAGCTCAACTCGGACAACGCGGGCGCCGCCGAACGCGAGGCGACCACGCGCGCAGCTTTCGAGCAGGCCGGCGCGACACTCTCGCAGAGCGAGGCAAAACTTGCCGCGCTGACCGCCGAACGCGCCGAGGCGGCCGCCTCGCGCCACCAGATCGAGCGCAGCTTGCGCGAGACCGCCGAGCGCCGTGACCGCTTCGCCCGCCAGCTCGCCGAGGTAGACCGTGAGCTTTCCGACATCGTCGCGCGCATTTCGGGTCTGCCCGATCCGGCCGAGAAGCGGCTTCTGGTCGAGGATGCGCTTGCCCGACTGGAAGAGAGCGAGGCCGGCGCTATCGCCGCCGAGCAGGCCGTTGCCGAGGCGCGCGCGGCCGAAACCGCCGCAAGGCCTCCGCTGCAGGACGCCAGGGCGGAACTGGCGCGCATCGAGACGGAAGCGCGCACGCTGGCGAAGATCCTCAACGCCACCAGCGGCGGCGATCTTTTCCCGTCGGTGCTGGAGCAGATCAGCGTCGAGCGCGGCTACGAAACCGCGCTTGGCGCGGCCCTTGGCGAGGATCTCGACGTCCCGCTCGACCGAAGCGCCCCGGTGCATTGGGGCGAGAGCGCGGTGCAGCCGGGCGATGCGTCGCTGCCCGAAGGCGTGAAGAGCCTGGCCAGCGTCGTGCGTGCGCCGGCGCAGCTCGCACGCCGCCTCGCCCAGATCGGTATTGTTGACGCCGCCGACGGCCGCCGTCTCCAGGCGCTTCTGGCGCCGGGCCAGCGTCTGGTCAGCCGCGACGGCGCGCTCTGGCGCTGGGACGGCCTGACCGCGAGCGCCGACGCCCCGACCGCCGCCGCGCTGCGGTTGGCGCAGAAGAACCGTCTGGCTGAGCTCGATGCCGAAGCCGTGCAGGCGACGCGCGTCGTGCGCGAGGCCGAGGAAGCGCTGGCGCATGCCGAGCAGGCGATGCGCCAGGCAAGCGAGGCCGAGCGCAACGCACGCCAGGCCGGCCGCGACGCCCAGCATGCGCTGGATGCAGCCCGCAACGCGCTGGCCGAGGCCGAGAGGGCCGGCGGCGAGCTGGTCAGCCGCCGCGCTGCCTTGGATGACGCCCGCGCGCGTATCGTCGAAAGCCATGAGGAAACGCAGGCCGCCTTCATCGAAGCCGAGGAGATGCTGAAAGACGCGCCCGATCTCGGCGATCTGCAGCTGCAGCTCGAGCAGGCTTCCGCCAATGTTTCGCGCGACCGCGCCACGCTTGCCGATGCGCGCGCCGTGCATGAAGGCCTGCGGCGCGAGGCCGAGGCGCGCATGCGCCGGCTGGATGCCATCGGCGCCGAGCGCACAAACTGGCTGGAGCGCGCCGAAAACGCATCGACGCAGATCGCCGCGCTCGGCGAGCGCAAGGCGGAGGCCGAAGCCGAGCGCGAGCGGCTGGCCGATGCGCCTGACGAGATCGACGCCAAGCGCCGTGCGCTCTTGACCCAGCTTTCCGAGGCCGAGGCGTTGCGCCAGGCTGCAAGCGACCGCCTGCAGGAAGCGGAAAACAAGCAGGCCGAGCTCGACAAGGCGGCCACCGCCGCCATCCAGTCGCTCGCCGAGGCGCGCGAGACCCGCGTCCGCGCCGAAGAACGGCTCACCGCCGCCGACGAGCGCCGCGCGGAGGTCGAGGCGCGCATCCAGGAGGCGCTGAACACGCCGCCGCACCTGGTCATCAAGCACACCGGCCTCGAAGCCGACGATCCGATGCCCGACATGGCCGAGATCGAACGCCAGCTCGACCGGCTGAAGATCGAGCGCGAGCGGCTGGGTGCGGTCAATCTGCGCGCCGAGGAAGAGCAGAAGGAGCTGTCCGACAGGCTGGAGACGATCGTTTCCGAGCGCGAGGACATCATCGAGGCGATCAGAAAACTGCGCCAGGCCATCCAGAGCCTCAACCGCGAGGGGCGCGAGCGCCTGCTGTCGGCCTTCGAGGTGGTCAATGGCCATTTCCAGCGGCTGTTCTCGCATCTGTTCGGCGGCGGCACGGCGGAGCTGCAACTGATCGAGTCCGAGGACCCGCTCGAAGCCGGCCTCGAAATCCTCGCCCGACCGCCCGGCAAGAAGCCGCAGACCATGACGCTGTTGTCCGGCGGCGAGCAGGCGCTGACGGCGATGTCGCTGATCTTCGCCGTCTTCCTCACCAATCCGGCGCCGATCTGCGTGCTCGACGAGGTCGACGCGCCGCTCGACGACCACAATGTCGAGCGCTTCTGCAATCTGATGGAAGAGATGGCGAAGACCACCGAGACGCGCTTCGTCATCATCACCCACAACCCGATCACCATGGCGCGCATGGACCGGCTGTTCGGCGTCACCATGGCCGAGCAGGGCGTCAGCCAGCTGGTCTCGGTCGACCTCCAGGCGGCCGAAGCGATGCGCGAGGCGAGCTGAGCTTAAACCCGGTCGGGCTTCAGGGGCCAATCTACGTTTCGGGAGCGGATGCCGGCGCGGTATAGCGTCTCCGCACCGCGTCGATCACCAGCTTGCGGCTTTCGTCGGCCGACAATGTCTTGTCCTTTTCCGCCTCCGCCGTTTCTCGGGCGAGATCCTTGTCCCTGATCTGCTGGCGAAACCATTTGGAATAGTCGCCGGCGCGCAAATGGTATTCCCATGTCTTGTCGTCGATGCCTTCCGCCATCTGCGCGAAGATGATGAGATTATGGGCTCTGAGCTTCATCGCCTTCTTCGGCCCGGTGAAATAGAAGCTGCCCGCCTCGTCGAGTTCGCCCTCGGCATATTTGCGGCTGTGCCGCTTCAGTGACTGGTCGGGCTCGATCGCCTTGACCGTAACTGGCTTCCTGCCGTCGTGCGGCCGCCAGAACAGCACCCGGTCGCCCTTGGGCAGCGGAATGTCCTTCGGTGCCTGGAGCCCGGTTTCCTTGCAGAAGGTCTTGATGACGCCCTTGGCCTTGGGTCCGAGCGCGATCACTGCCGTCACCAGCCGCAACGCGTCGGTGGAGATCGCTTCGGGGTGGACGGTGATCAGCACCGTGCCGGGCAGCTCGATCGAAAGCACGGATCGGGTATCCTCGCGTCGCTTGGGCACCAAATGATGCGCCTCGTCGATGATCAGCCAGTGCGGCCTTGCCGTGCGATAGCGGACATTGCCGAGGCCGGGCAGCAATTCGGCGAAGAAGTCGGGCCGTTCGTCGACCTTCAACGCCAACCCGTTGACCACGACATTGGTCCGCGGCCTCTCGATCAATTCCAGCAATTGCTCCTTGTTCGGCGCGGTCGAGCCGTTGCCGAGCGGCACCGCGCCTTTCAGTCCGTCATAGTCGCCCTCGGGGTCGAAAATGCAGAATTGCAGACCCTTCTCGACCAGCCGCTCGGTGAGCGCCGTCGCCAAGGTCGATTTGCCGATGCCGGAGCTTCCGGCGATCAGCACCGTTTCCATCGGCGACAAGTAGATGTCCTTGCCGCGCGAGGCTCCAAGCAAAACACCGCGCGAGCGCTTCCTGGCAATCAGGTGATCGCGTTTGATCAGCTTGCGGATCAGGTCCTCGACGCCCTTGCCACGCGCCTCCTTGGTGACGATATCGGCGGTTTCCTTGACGGCGGGCAGCGCGTTGGCCACCGCGACGCTGCAGCCCGATGACCGGAGGAAGGCGTGGTCGTTTTCGGCGTCGCCGACGGCCACGACATTATGCGGCGACAGCTTCAGGTCTTCGAGCGCCGCCGCCAGCCCGGTCGCCTTGTTGATGCCGGAAGGCAGGATCATCACCGCGCCCTTGTTGAAGATGATCTCCAGCTCGAGCCCTAACTTCTTGATGACATCGAGCACGGTGGCCTGGTGTGGCTCCCAGGTGGCGACGATCGAGCGCCCTACCGAGAGCGGCTTCACGCCTCGCTTCTTGAGCCTGTCGATGAGATCGGCGGAAGGCGCGGGCGAGATCGTGCGCTCTTCCTCGCTGGCCGGCGTATAGATCAGCGCGCCATTTTCCGCGACCACCTTGTCGAACAGGGAAAGTTCGGGAAAGACTTGCTTCAGGTCGGGCAGTTCCCGCCCGGTGACCAGGATGAGCTTGCGCCCGGATTTCTTCAGCTTCTCCAGCGCCGAGACCGTGCTGGCGTTGACCAGCCCGTCATGCGCCAGCGTGCCGTCATAATCGGTGGCCAATGCCATGAAATACATCGATTGAGCCTCTCCGGGGCGCTCGCCGGGAGAACCGGCTCCGCGGACACCAACGCCTGGAGGCGGAAAAGGTTTAGGTCGAGCACCGGATTTATCGGGCCAGAGCTAGGCTCATCGTGCATCGTAGCGGCCAACTCGCCCATGCGATGAAACGATAGCGCGCCAGAGCTCAATTCGCCCACTTGCCGCGCGGCAACGCCTTCGCTACTTCCAACTCATGGCAACGCACAAGCTCGTCAACACCACCTGGCACAATGTCCTCGGCACGGTCCCGCCGGCGCTGACAATTGCCTCCGGCGATGTCGTGATCACGGAGACGCTGGACGCTCGGGGCTTCGACA
Organism: Mesorhizobium vachelliae; assembly: GCF_033977325.1. Lineage (NCBI taxonomy): Bacteria > Pseudomonadati > Pseudomonadota > Alphaproteobacteria > Hyphomicrobiales > Phyllobacteriaceae > Mesorhizobium > Mesorhizobium vachelliae. The sequence goes on along the minus strand of NZ_JAVIIR010000002.1, from coordinate 381,314 downwards.
AGAACGGTGCCCGACCGGCTCATGGTCCAAACCCGATGAACGGTCCGGTCTTCGTGACGGGAGCCGAGCCTGGCGACGCGTTGCGCGTGGACATCTTGCGCATGGACCCGATCCGTCCCACCGGTTGGACGATTTCGTCCTTGGCCGCAAACGTCGTCGATCCGGAGGCTGCCCGTGGGCTTCCGGCACGGGATACAGTCACTTGGCGGATCGACCTCGAATCGCGAACGGTGATGCTGCAGGAGCCGCCATCAGAGCTTCAGAGCTTCGTGTTGCCGGTCGAACCGATGATCGGCTGCTTTGGCGTGGCGCCCTCGCTGGGCCAGGCTTTCTCCACCGCGACAAGCGCGGAGAATGGCGGCAACATGGACTACCGCGGGTTTCGGCCGGGCGCGACCGTTTGGTTCCCCGTCTCGGTCGACGGCGCGCTCTTCTTCGCCGGTGATTGTCATGCCGCGCAGGGCGATGGCGAGATCGTTGGAACCGGGATCGAAACCTGTTTTGAAATCGAGCTTCGCTTGACCGTGGAGAAAAACAGGCGGCTGGTATGGCCCCGCGGTGAGAACGAGAACCACATTTTTTCGGTTGGCAACGCCCGCCCGCTCGATCAGGCCCTGCAGCACGCGACCACGGACATGCTCAACTGGTTGACCAGTGACTATGGCTTGTCCGCCGAGGCCGCGTCGCATCTGATGGGACAAGTTGTCCGGTATCACGTCGGCAATGTTTTTGACCCTGCCTACACGATGGTTTGCCTTATCGAAAAGCGATGGCTTCCCAAGCCGGCCTCCGTCGGCTGACGGGCAAATGCAGGAAAGGGCGGTTTTCCGTTCGCGTCGGAACAAAGAGGTAGGGCGGCTCGCCGTTTCCGTGACACGGTGAAACGCTCGGGTGGAAGCCACCACGCCAACATCAACCATTTGCGTCCGTCTGACCGGCCAGATCTGCGTGATGGCAGTTGGCTGGGGCGCCAGGATTCGAACCTGGGAATGTCGGTACCAAAAACCGATGCCTTACCACTTGGCGACGCCCCAGCAGGCGGGGCATGCCCCGCTGCGCGCGGCCTTATAGGACGGGCCGAAGCAAAGCTCAATGCCGGGAGATCAACTAAAAGCGATGGCGGCGATGGAGCGAATCTGAAAAGATCGCGACGCGCTTTAACGTCCCCAAACGGCCAGCTCGTTGCCGGCCGGATCGGTGAAGTGGAACCGCCTGCCGCCCGGGAAGGAAAAGATCGGCTTGACGATGGTGCCGCCGGCGCTCTCGACCGCGTCCAGCGTTTCCTCGAGATCTTTGGAGTAGATGACCGGAAGAGGCTTGGCCGGCGCTTCGCCCGCATCCGCCTGGAAGCCGCCGTCGAGACCTTCGGCGAAGGCGGAATAGGTCGGGCCGTAATCCGTGAACGACCATGAAAAGGCGGCGCTGTAGAAGGATTTGACACTGTCCAGCGTGCCGCTCGTCGCCGGCAGTTCAAGATAGTCGAGTTTTCCGTTGAGTTTCATCACGCTACTCCATCTTGTTCCTGTTATGTTCTATATCCGCGCCACCCCCTCCGGCAAGTCTTTTTGACGCAGCTTTTGCTTAATCGATTGTAGTTGCGGCGCCCGCGCGGCCGGTGCTTGCCTTTCGCACTGCAGCATCCTATCGCTCGGATCGCGAAGGCGGGGAACCGGACCATGGTCCGGATGTTTCTATCTTCCACGAACTGGAGGGCAAGCATGACCAAGTGGGTTTACACCTTCGGCGACGGTGCCGCCGAAGGCCGTGCCAGCGACCGCAACCTTCTCGGCGGCAAGGGTGCCAATCTGGCCGAGATGTGCAGCCTCGGGCTGCCGGTGCCGCCCGGTTTCACCATCACCACGGACGTCTGCAACGCCTATTACGCCAACGGCCGCACTTATCCCGGCGCGCTTGAGAAGGATGTCGTCGCGGCTCTCGACCATATTGGCCGCATCACCGGCCGCCGCTTCGGCGATCCCTCGAAGCTGCTTCTGGTTTCGGTGCGCTCCGGCGCCAGGGCCTCGATGCCGGGCATGATGGATACGGTGCTCAATCTCGGCCTCAACGACGAGACGGTCGAGGCTTTGGCAGCCGATTCCGGCGATGCGCGTTTTGCCTATGACAGCTACCGCCGCTTCATCCAGATGTATTCCGACGTCGTCATGGGTCTCGACCACGAAGTGTTCGAGGAAATCCTGGAGGACGAGAAGGCGAGCCTCGGCCGCGAGCTCGACACCGAGCTGACGGCCGAAGAATGGCAAGGTGTGATTTCGCTCTACAAGGCCAAGGTCGAGGAAGAGCTCGGCAAGCCTTTCCCGCAGGATCCGCAGGAGCAGCTCTGGGGCGCGATCGGCGCCGTGTTCTCGAGCTGGATGAACAATCGCGCCATCACCTATCGGCGCCTGCATGACATCCCGGAAAGCTGGGGCACGGCCGTCAATGTCCAGGCCATGGTGTTCGGCAATATGGGCGACACGTCCGCGACCGGCGTCGCCTTCACGCGCAATCCCTCGACAGGCGACAGGCAGCTCTATGGCGAGTTCCTGGTCAACGCCCAGGGCGAGGACGTGGTGGCCGGCATCCGCACGCCGCAGAACATCACCGAGGCGGCGCGTATCGCCGCCGGCTCCGACAAGCCGTCGCTGCAGAAGCTTATGCCCGATGCCTTCCAGGCTTTCGTCGATATCTCCGACCGGCTGGAAAAGCACTATCGCGACATGCAGGATCTCGAATTCACCATCGAGCGCGGCAAATTGTGGATGCTGCAGACCCGCTCCGGCAAGCGCACCGCCAAGGCTGCGCTGAAGATCGCCGTCGAGATGGCGAAGGACGGGCTGATCACCAAGGAGGAGGCGGTAGCCCGCATCGATCCGGCCTCGCTCGACCAACTGCTCCATCCGACCATCGATCCGAAGGCCGCGCGCGACGTCATCGGCATGGGCCTGCCTGCCTCGCCGGGCGCGGCGACAGGCGAGATCGTCTTTTCGTCCGCCGATGCCGAGGACGCCAAGGCGCAAGGGCGTAAAGTCATCCTGGTGCGCATCGAGACCAGTCCGGAAGACATCCACGGCATGCATGCCGCCGAAGGCATCCTCACCACGCGTGGCGGCATGACCAGCCACGCCGCGGTCGTGGCGCGCGGCATGGGCAAGCCCTGCGTGTCGGGCGCCGGCTCGCTGCGCGTCGACTACAAGGCCGGCACGCTGATCTCGATGGGCCAGACCTTCCGCAAGGGCGATATCATCACCATCGACGGCGGCAACGGCCAGGTGCTCAAAGGCGCTGTCGCCATGCTGCAGCCGGAACTATCCGGCGATTTCGCAGCCATCATGGAATGGGCCGACGCCGCGCGCCGCATGAAGGTGCGCACCAATGCCGAAACGCCGGTCGACGCGCGCATGGCGCGCTCCTTCGGCGCCGAAGGCATCGGGCTTTGCCGCACCGAGCACATGTTCTTCGACGGAGCCCGCATCGTCGCCATGCGCGAGATGATCCTGGCCGACACCGAGAAGGACAGGCGCGCAGCACTCGACAAGCTTCTGCCGATGCAGCGCTCGGACTTCCTCGAGCTGTTCGAGATCATGGCCGGCCTGCCGGTGACGATCCGTCTGCTCGACCCGCCGCTGCATGAGTTCCTGCCCAAGACCGAAGCCGAGCTCGCCGAGGTCGCTTCCGCGATGAACGTCTCGGCCGACAAGCTCCGGCAGCGCACGGAGGCGCTGCACGAATTCAACCCGATGCTCGGCCATCGCGGCTGCCGGCTCGCCGTCTCCTATCCGGAGATCGCCGAGATGCAGGCGCGCGCCATCTTCGAGGCGGCGGTCGAGGCCGGCCGCAAGGCCGGGGCGCTGGTGGTGCCGGAGATCATGGTGCCGCTGGTCGGCCTGGTGAAGGAGCTGGAATACGTCAAGGCACGCATCGATGCGGTGGCGCAAAGCGTCATGCAGGAGACCGGCACCAAGATCGATTACCTCACCGGCACTATGATCGAGCTGCCGCGCGCGGCGATCCGCGCCCATGTCATTGCTGAAGCGGCCGAATTCTTCTCCTTCGGCACCAACGATCTTACGCAGACGACTTTTGGTATCTCTCGCGATGATGCCGCGTCCTTCCTCGAAACATACCGGCAGAAGGGCATCATCGAGCAGGATCCGTTCGTGTCGCTCGATGTCGACGGCGTCGGCGAGCTGGTGCGGATCGCGGCTGAAAAAGGCAAGACGACGCGGCCCGCTATCAAGCTCGGCATCTGCGGCGAGCATGGCGGCGATCCGGCCTCGATCCGTTTCTGCGAGGAGGTCGGCCTCGATTATGTGTCGTGCTCGCCGTACCGTGTGCCGATCGCCAGGCTGGCGGCCGCGCAGGCTGCGGTGGCCGCGGCGAAGAGCGCGGCAAAACCCGCCTGACGGGCTTCGGCGCGCGGCGCTCCGATACCTTACGGTTTTGTATGCAATGTCACGCGAACGTGCGCGTGACGGCCCTGAATCTCGACACCGTTCCAAGGCAGTTTCCGACACCGAATCTATTGGTGCCAGAAACCATGTTGCAGATTTCCCCCACCGCTCTCCGATCGATTCTGATCGTGCAGACCAAGTTCATCGGCGACATCGTCCTTACCTCGGTGCTGGCGAAGAACCTGCAGCTTCAATATCCAGGTGTCAGGATCGTGTTTCTCTGCGAGGCGCATTTCGCCGGCTTCGTGATGGCGCACGGCATTGCCACCGAGGTCGTCCCCTTTAGCCGCGCCAGGATGCGGGGCTCGCCGCTCGAGCGGGCGCGCGAGCTCTTCCGCACGGTGCGGACTTTGCGGCGGCACCGCTTCGACATGACCATCGACATTACCGACTCCAAGACCTCGCGGATCATTTCCGAGCTGGTCAACGCTCCGGTCCGGGTCGGCCATTTTCCGACGGAGCGGCCTTTGCGCTGGCATGAGCGCCAGCCCGCCAATGTCAGGATGAAGCCCTTCGGATTCGGCAAGAAGCACTATCTCTATCGCTACTTGTCTCCTTTGGAGGCGCTTGGCATCGCGCTGCGCGTCAGGATCCCGGCCATCCGACCGTTGCCCTTCGAGACGTCGCGCGCCCTGGCGCTGCTCGCCAGGCACAAAATTCAGCCAAACGCCTTCATTGCCGTTCATGCGGGGGCAAGCTTCGTGGGCCGGCGCTGGCAGCCGGAGCGCTTCGCCGAAGCAATCGACAGGATCGCGCGGGAAACCGGCCTGCAGGTGGTTCTGGTCGGCGGTCCGGACGAGAGCGAGGCGACCGACAGGATCATCGCGGCGGCGAAGACGCGTGTCGTCAACCTGGCGGGCATGCTGCGGCTGGAAACCCTGCTGGCGCTGCTCAGGGAAGCGCGGCTGTTTCTCGGCAATGAAAGCGGGCCCATGCATATAGCGGCCGCGGCAGGCACGCCGGTGGTGGGCCTGTTCGGCTTGACCAACCCGGTCCGTTGGGCGCCGGTCGGCGTGCCGAGCATCTCGTTGCGGCCATCCATGCCCTGCGACTGCGTCGGCGGCGATCTGTGCCGCCGGACCGATCCGAGCAAGGCGTGCTGTGTCTGGCGCCTGGAGGTCGATCCGGTCGTCGAGGCCACGCTGGAACTCCTGGCACGGACGGAGATGCCGCTGGAGGCCGCCGTATAAGGCGAAAGCAAATTTCCGCGACGACTGCTTTTTGCACTGTTTGCCGTCCCGATTTTCGCCTAGATGCCGGTCTTGTAGAGACAGGTTTTTGACGCGGCGCGGAGAATGCGCGAACGTGGCGGTTGTAACGGATGATGGGTCTGCTTCGAAATTCCCTTTGCGCGCTGGCGCTGTTCGCCGCGTCAGCGGCCAATGCCGCCACGCTGCTCGAGCCGACGCTGCATTTGAAGCCGCAGGGCGTTGAAGGCAGCGGCGGTCGCGTCGCCCTGACGCTCGATGCCTGCGGCGGCAAGACCGACACCAGGATCCTTTCGGCGCTTGTCGACAACAGCATACCGGCGACGATCTTCGTGACCGGCATCTGGCTGAAGCGCAATGCCGAAGCCCTCGAGATCATGCGCGCGCATCCCGACCTGTTCGAACTGGAAAACCATGGCGGCCGCCACATTCCAGCGGTCGATACGCCGCGGAAGATCTATGGTATCCGCAGCGCCGGCAGTCCGGACGCCGTGCAGGCCGAGGTTCAATCCGGCGCCACCGCCTTGGCCGATGCCGGCGGGCCGGCGCCCAAATGGTTCCGCGGCGCCACCGCCGAATATAGCCCCTCGGCGATCGCCATGATCCGCAAGCTGGGCTTCAAGATCGCCGGCTTCTCGGTCAATGGGGACGGCGGCTCGTTGCTCGGCGCCAAGGAAACGGCGCGCCGCATCGGCGCCGCCAAGGACGGCGACGTCATCATCGCCCATATCAACCAGCCGACCCATGCCGCGGGCGAGGGCGTGGTTCAGGGCCTGCTCGCCTTGAAGCAGAAGGGCATGACCTTCGTGCGCCTCGACGATGCCGAAGGCGTGGGCAACGACGGCACGACGGACTGATCGCACTGCCCGGCGGCCACTCCAAGGGCTCAGCCCGGCGTGGCTTCGACCGTCACCTTGTTCGTGTAGAACGCGCCGTGATTGCGGATTTCGGCCATCTCGTCGAATGGCCGTTCATAGGCCCACATCGCGTTCGTGCCGGCTTCGCCGGCCGACTGGACGCTCCAGTAGCTGGCATCGCCCTTGTACGGGCAATGCGTGGAGTGCTCGGTGCCGGAGAGCTTGCTGAAGTCGATGTCGTCGAAGGGGATGTAGAAGGCGGCCGGGTAGGGTGGCTCCGAAAGCACCTTGGCCCGGGTCGACCGGGCGATGACGGTGTCGCCCGCGCGCACGGTGACGCGGCCGCGGTAGGGTTCGACGGTGATCACCTTGTCCGGGTTGCGCTGGAAGCCGGGGGCGGGGTTGGCGGGCTTGTCCATGAATGGTCTCCTGGAGCAATTCCAAGAAAAGTGCGAAGCGCCTTTCCGTCCGGAATTGTATCAAACAAAAAGAGAGCGTTTCGTCGTTTCCATGAAACGGTGAAACGTTCTCGGGAAAGACTTACATGTGTCGGCCAAGCCTATCGCGCAAGCGCGCGACCCCGCTTGGCTTCATCACCATTCATTGAACGTCCGTTTCCAGGCGTCAGGCGGCCGTCTTGAAGGCATCCATGAGGCCGGCATAGGCGGCGGCAATGCCCGCGACCGGATTGGTGCTCCGCGCCGCGGTTTCGACCTTGAGCGCGCCGCCGCTCGTCGGCAGCGTGAGCAGCAGGAACTGGCGGTTGCCGGCCTCGCCGATGCAGGCGGCGGCGACATGTTCGCCCTCTGCGCCGTTTTCAACGCGCATCTTGAACAGCAGCGTTCCGCCGACGGCCTCCAGCGCGCCGCCGACGACTTCGGCAAATTCATCTTCGGAAACGGTTTTGGTGTCCGGCGCCAGATCGTCCAGACTTTCGGCAAGCGTGCTTTCGAGGGCTTTATCGTCGAGCTGCGCGTCCATGCGAACCACTCCATTCGCCAATCTCACCCAGCCCGTTAATGAAACTTAACGGCGACGATGGCCGGATTATGGCGGTTTTTCCGGTTCTTCGATCCATCCACGAGCTTCGACTTATGGCGGCTGGACAAACCGCCGGTTCGTTCCACAATGCGTGAAACAGATGACGCGAATGCGCAAAGGGGAGGAACTGATGCTCGGATTGATGCAGGAATGGCCGCTGCTTTGTCACAAGCTGCTCGACCATGCCGAACGCCAGCACGGCAGCCGGGAGGTCGTGTCGCGGTCGATCGAAGGCCCGATCGTGCGCACGACCTTTGCCGAAATCCATCACCGGGCGCTGAAGGTGGCACAACGGCTGGAGCGCGACGGCTTCCGGCTCGGCGACCGCATCGCGACCCTTGCCTGGAACACGGCCCGCCATATCGAGGCCTGGTACGGCATCATGGGCATCGGCGCGATCTATCACACGCTCAATCCGAGGCTTTTTCCCGAGCAGATCGCCTGGATCATGAACAATGCCGAGGACAAGGCGATCTTCGTCGACCTTACCTTCGTGCCGCTCCTGGAAAAGATCGCCGGCGCGGTCCGATCGCTGCGACGGGTGATCGTGCTGACCGACCGGGCGCATATGCCGCAAACGTCGCTGGCAAATGCCGTCGCTTACGAGGAATGGCTGGCCGAGGCTGACGGTGCTTTCGCTTGGAAGACCTTCGACGAGAACACCGCCGCCGGCATGTGCTACACTTCGGGCACGACAGGCGACCCGAAGGGTGTCCTCTACAGCCACCGCTCCAATGTCCTCCACGCCATGATTGCCGCCATGCCCGACGCCATGGGCCTCTCGACGCGCGATGTCGCCCTGCCTGTGGTGCCGATGTTCCACGCCAACGCGTGGGGGCTCGGCCAGAGCGGACCGATGATCGGCGCAAAGCTGGTAATGCCCGGCTGCAAGATGGACGGCGCCTCGATCTACGAATTGCTCGACACCGAAAAGGTGACCTTCAGCGCAGCCGTGCCGACTGTCTGGATGATGCTGCTGCAATATCTGGAGGAGACCGGCAGGAAGCTGCCTTATCTGAAGAAGGTCGTTATTGGCGGGGCGTCCTGTCCGCGTGCCATCACCGCCAAGTTCCAGGACGATTACGATGTGCAGGTGGTGCATGCCTGGGGCATGACCGAGATGTCGCCGCTCGGCACGCTCTGCACCTTGAAGCCGCAATATGACACGCTGACCGGCGAGGCACGGCTCGATGTTCAGGCCAAGCAAGGTTTTTCGCCCTTCGGCGTCGAGATGAAAGTGACCGACGACGACAACAACGCGCTGCCCTGGGACGGCAAGACCTTTGGGCATCTCAAGGTGCGCGGCCCTGCGGTGGCCCGCGCCTATTATGGCGGCGCCGGCGCCGAGCAGTTCGATGCCGATGGCTGGTTCGACACCGGCGATGTCGCCCATATCGACGCCAGCGGCTACATGCAGATCACGGACCGCGCCAAGGACGTCATCAAATCCGGCGGCGAGTGGATATCGACCATCGATCTCGAGAACCTCGCCGTCGGCCATCCGGACGTGGCGGAGGCGGCGGCCATCGGCATCCCGCATTCCAAATGGGGCGAGCGGCCCTTGCTCGTCATCGTGAGCAAGCCGGGCAGGGAGCCGACCAAGGGCGACATTCTCGCCTTCATGAGCGGCAAGGTGGCGAAGTGGTGGATGCCCGACGACGTAGCCTTCGTCGGCGAAATTCCGCACACCGCCACCGGCAAGATCCAGAAGACCAGTTTGCGCGCTCAGTTCAAGGATTACCGCCTGCCGACGGATTGACGAAAAATGTTCGATCTTTCGGCTTCAAGCCCGCGCCAAAAACCTCTAAGTCTCGGTTCGGACTGGGGTAATGCGGCAGACGATGGCTACAATTCCTGAACGGCAGATGTCGAGGGCGGCCGGCTGGTCGCGGCGGATCGGGGCATTTTCTCTAGTCCTTTTGCTTACCGTCGTTGCCGCCTACAGGCTGGGTCTCGTCGAGACGCCGCCTTTCCTGTGGGTGCTGGCGGTCGTGGCGCTCTTGGCGGCGCTTGCCCTGTTGCTGGCAGGCCTTGCCCTGTCGCGGGTCTGGAGCTTCGGCGATCGCGGCGGCCGCGATCTCAGCATCGGCGCATTGCTGGCGCTGCTGGTGCTGGTGCCCTACGGCGTCGCAGTCTACTGGGCGACGATCTACCCGCCGCTGCGCGACATCTCGACCGATCTCGACGATCCGCCGGCGCTGGACACCAGCGACCGCACCGGGGACATGAACGAGCTGTCGCCACCGACGCCGGGCGAACAGAGCCTGCAGGCCGATGCCTATCCGCTGGTGAACGGGCGCAGCTACAATCTGCCTTTCGAAACCGTGGTCGACGCCGTCGAAACCGTGCTGGACCGCCGCGACTGGCAACTGACGGCGCCTTATCCCGACATCAACGGGCAGAGCGAGGCGACGATCAACGCGCTGGCCAAGGGATTCGTGCTCGGACTGCCGGCCGACGTCGCCATCCGCGTCACCGACGACGGCGACCAGGTGATCGTCGACATGCGTTCGGCCTCGCGCTACGGCCGCTACGACCTCGGCGACAATGCCGCCCGTATCACGAATTTCCTTGGCGAGCTCGACCAGGAGGTCGCCGGGCAGGTCGGCGCGGCGCCGGCAGAGTGATCACGCGGCGGGCGCGAAAACGCCGTCTATGGCCGGATCGCCCTCCGTTACGACCAGTCCGCGCGCGACCAGATCCTCGAGATGGGCAAGCACCGACAGCCCGGCGGCGCCGTGCAACCGCGGGTCGGTGTCGCGATAGATCGCCGCGACCATTTCCGTGATCGTCCGGTCTCCGGCGCGGATACGTTCCAGGATCCCCCTTTCGCGCATCTTGCGATGCGTCTTCAGGCCGCGCATGAACCTTTGAGGCGCGGTCACAGCTCCGCCATGGCCCGGCAACAGCAAGCGATCGTCGCGCGCCAAGAGCTTGTCGAGGGAACTCATATAGTCGGCCATGGCGCCGTCCGGCGGCGCGACGATCGAGGTCGACCAGGCCATGACATGGTCGGCTGAAAATAGGCTGCCGGTTCCCTCGAGGGCAAACACGGCATGGTTTGCGGTGTGGCCGGGCGTGAGCACGGCGCGGATTGCCCAGCCGTCGCCCTCAGTCAGCGCATCATCGGCCAGCACGATATCGGGAACGAAGGTGAGATCAGCGCTGGCGTCGAGCGGATTGACCTCGCCTATGCGCAAAGCGCGGGCCGGCCGATGCGGACCTTCGGCAAGCGTCGGCGCGCCGGTCAGCTCTTTCAATCGCGCCGCGAGCGGCGAATGGTCGCGATGCGTGTGGCTGACGAAAATGTGGCTCACCGGTCGGCCAGCGATCGCCGTAAGCAGCGTTTCGAGATGGGCATCGTCTTCCGGTCCTGGGTCGATTACCGCCAGTACGTCGCGGCCGACGAGATAGCTGTTGGTGCCGTGGAAGGTGAAAGGGCTCGGATTTCGGGCGGTGATGCGCAGCACGTCAGGCGCAACCGCGACCGCCCGGCCATAGGCCGGATCGAAACTGGTGTCGAATTCAAGGGCCATGCCGGTGTGCTCCGTTGCAATGCGGCAAAGTGATTGCCGCCCGTCACGGAAGCCAATATAGGAAAATAAGTGCATGTCGCCCAAAAGTGCGCAGCGGTTTCGGGAGAACGCCATGCATCAAGACAAATTTTGAAGCGCGTTGCCTGAAATCCGTTTCTCCGCGGCGCGCTTCAGCCGGCAAATCAGCCACAACGGGGAAGACCATGGCAATTGCAACCACGATGCGTCCGCTTGTTTCTCTCACCTTGCCGGATCGGGGTGCTGCCCGGCTCGCGACCCAGCTCTTCCTGGCGCTCGTCGGAACGCTGCTGCTGGCGCTCTCGGCCAAGACCAAGGTGGTGCTCGGCCCGGTCGACATTTCGCTGCAGACGCTTGCCGTGCTTTTGATCGCCTCGGCATTCGGCCTGCGCCTTGCTGTCGCGACGCTCCTTCTCTACCTCGCGCAGGGCGCTTTTGGCTTGCCGGTCTTCCAGGGCACGCCGGAAAAAGGCATCGGCATCGCCTATATGCTGGGCTCTACGGGCGGTTATCTTGCGGGCTTCGTGGCCATGGCGGCGATCGTCGGCTGGGCTGCCGATCGCGGCTGGGACCGCAATCCCTTGAAGCTGTTCGGCGCCATGCTGACCGCCGAGGTCGTCATGATGGCCATGGGCTTTGCCTGGCTGGCGATCCTCATCGGGCCGGAAAAGTCCTGGCAGTTCGGCGTCCTGCCCTTCGTCGTCGGCGACCTGATCAAGGTGGCCTTGGCCGCCAGCCTCGTGCCGGCCGTGTGGGCATTGCTCAAGCGCGGCTGAGCCTGAACCAAGAAAAAGCCGGCGGGCCGAACGCCCGCCGGCTTTTTCGCGTCCGCAAGCGCCCAATCGCATTTGGCTGCAAGTGGCGGCGTTAAATCCGATATTAGTACATGCTAGGGCATAAACGGACGAGCCGACACACGAAACGCGACCGCGGGCATCTTGATATCTGAGCGCCCCGGCAGCTCGACGGAGAGCCTGTTGAAGGGAATAATCCTGGCCGGGGGCAGCGGAACACGCCTCTATCCGCTCACAATAGCGGTTTCCAAGCAAATCCTGCCGATTTACGACAAGCCGATGATCTATTACCCCCTGAGCGTGCTGATGCTCGCAGGGATACGCCAAATCATGGTGATCTCAACACCGCGCGACCTGCCGGTTTTCCAGGCTTTGCTCGGCGACGGCTCGGAATTCGGCCTTGAGCTGTCCTATGCCGAGCAACCGCAGCCCAATGGCCTTGCCGAAGCTTTCATCATCGGTCGCGATTTCATCGGCAAGGACAACGTGTCGATGATCCTCGGCGACAACATCTATTTCGGCGACGGCCTGTCCAAGCTCTGCCGGACGGCGGCCGCGCGCGAAAGCGGGGCTTCGGTCTTCGCCTATCATGTCGAGGATCCTGAGCGCTACGGTGTTGTCTCGTTCGATAAGGCCACCGGCATGGCTTTGACGATCGAGGAAAAGCCCCTCAAGCCGAAATCCAACTGGGCCGTCACCGGTCTCTATTTCTACGACAACAGGGTCGTCGACATCGCTTCCACGATCCGGCCATCGGCGCGCGGCGAGCTCGAGATCACAGCAGTCAACAACGCCTATCTCGAGCGTGGGGAACTGCACGTCCATCGGCTCGGCCGCGGCTATGCCTGGCTCGATACCGGCACGCATGACAGCCTGCATGAAGCATCGTTTTTTGTGCGCACCATCGAGCACCGCCAGGGGATCAAGGTCGCTTGCCCCGAGGAAATCGCTTTCGAGCAGGGCTGGCTCGACGCCGACAAGGTTCTGGAACGGGCGGCGCGCCTCGGCAAGAACGAATATGCCGCCTATCTGCGCAGGCGAGTCGCGGATCTGATGGAGGATCAACGTGCTTGAGGTCAGGACGCTCGGCCTGGAGGGCGTGCTGGAGATCGTGCCGAAACGACATGGCGATGCGCGCGGCTTTTTCTGCGAGACCTGGAACGCGGAGCGGTTTGCGCAGGCCGGCATCGGCTTGACCTTCGTGCAGGACAACCATTCCTATTCCGCGGCCGCCGGCGTCCTGCGCGGCCTGCACTATCAGCTGCCGCCCCGCGCCCAGGACAAGCTGCTGCGGGTCGTGCGGGGCAGCGTGTTCGACGTCGTCGTCGACATTCGCCGCTCCTCGCCCACCTTCGGTCAATGGTCGGCGCTGGAAATCTCGGCGGAGAAAGGAAACCAGATCCTGGTGCCCAAGGGATATGCGCACGGCTTCGTCACGCTCGTGCCGGACACCGAGATTCTGTATAAGGTCACCGATACCTATTCGCCGGAGCATGACCGGTCGATCCGTTTCGACGACCCCGCCATTGGCATTGGGTGGCCGTCGCTCGCCGGCGATTTTCAGCTTTCCGACAAGGACCGCAACGCACCCCTGCTCGGCCTGGCGGAGGTGTTCGCGTGAGGAGGGACGGCGGCATGAATTTTCTGGTCACCGGCGGTGCAGGTTTCATCGGCTCGGCCGTGTGCCGGCATCTGTGCGCCAATCCGGCCTACCGCGTCACCAATCTCGACAAGCTCACCTATGCCGGCAACCTCGCTTCGCTGAGGCCGATCGAGAACGCGCACAATTACCGCTTCGAGCAGGCCGACATCTGCGATGAGCGCGCGGTGCTGGAAATATTGCGCCGCGACGACATCGACATCGTCATGAACCTCGCCGCCGAGAGCCATGTCGACCGCTCGATCGACGGTCCCGGCGCCTTCATCGAGACCAACATCGTCGGCACCTACCGCGTCCTGAACGCGGCGCTGGAATATTGGCGCGGCCTTTCCGAGGAGCGCAAGGCCGGCTTCCGCTTCCATCATGTCTCGACCGACGAGGTGTTCGGCGACCTGCCTTTCGATGGCGGCATGTTCGTGGAGGAAACGCCCTATGCGCCGTCCTCGCCCTATTCGGCCTCGAAGGCGGCTTCCGACCATCTGGTGCGGGCCTGGCACGAGACCTATGGCCTGCCGGTGGTGCTGTCCAACTGCTCGAACAATTACGGCCCCTATCATTTCCCGGAAAAGCTGATCCCGCTGGTCATCCTCAACGCGCTCGACGAGAAGCCGCTGCCTGTCTACGGCGCCGGCGCCAATGTGCGCGACTGGCTGTTCGTCGAGGATCACGCGCGTGCCCTGGAGCTGGTGGCCACCAGGGGCCGGCCGGGCGAGAGCTACAACGTCGGCGGCAATTCCGAGCGCACCAATCTCGGTGTCGTCGAGGCGATCTGCGATCTTCTCGACCTGAGGCGGCCGCGCGCCGGTGGCAAGCGCTATCGCGATCTGATCGCCTTCGTCACCGATCGCCCTGGCCATGACCGCCGCTATGCGATCGACGCCTCCAAGATCGCGCGCGACCTCGGCTGGGCGCCGCGGGAGAATTTCGACAGCGGCCTGGCAAGGACCGTCGACTGGTATCTCGACAACAAATGGTGGTGGGGGCCGATCCGCGAGCAGCGCTACGCCGGCGAGCGGCTGGGCCGGACCGCGGCGGAGACACGCCCGATCGAAAACGCCCCGGTCGAAAACGCCCCGATCGTAAATGCAAGGATCGAAAGCAGCCCGGCCGGGAACGCGGCCGAGAGCAGGAAGGTGGCCACGTGAGGCTTGCCGTCACCGGACGCGAGGGCCAGGTCGCCGCAAGCCTTGTCGAGGCGGCGCGGGGCCGCGACGGCGTCGAGGTCGTCACCGTCGGCCGGCCGGCGCTCGACCTTGCGCGGCCCGACACGGTGCTCGCGGCACTCGAAGCGGCAAGGCCGGACATCGTCGTTTCCGCCGCCGCCTACACCGCCGTCGACCAGGCCGAGGACGAGAAGGACCTGGCCTTCGCGGTGAACGCGACCGGCGCCGGCAAGGTGGCGGAAGCCGCGGCCCGGCTCGGCGTGTCCGTCATCCATCTGTCGACCGACTATGTCTTCGACGGCACCAAGGACGGCGCCTATGTCGAGACCGACCCGACCGCGCCGCTCGGCGTCTATGGCGCCTCCAAGCTCGCCGGCGAAGAGGCCGTGGCTGCGGCCAACCCGCGCCACCTCATCTTGCGCACGGCCTGGGTCTACAGCCCCTTCGGCAAGAACTTCGTCAAGACCATGCTGAGGCTGGCCAGCGACCGCGACGAGATTTCGGTCGTCGCCGACCAGTGGGGAAATCCGACATCGGCGCTCGACATTGCCGACGCGATTCTGCGCGCGGGCGCGAGGCTGCAAGCGGACAGGAATTTCGCCGCCTTCGGCGTCTACCATCTGGCGGGCGAGGGCGAGACCAACTGGAGCGGCTTTGCTCGTCACATCCTCGACGCAAGCCGGGCGTTTGGTGGCCCGCACGCGAAAGTGCGCGATATCGCGACGGCGGACTATCCGACGAAAGCCAGGCGCCCGGCCAATTCGCGGCTGTCGAGCGCGAAGTTCGCAGGCGTGTTCGGATGGCAGGCGCCGCATTGGCGAGCATCGGTCGAGGTCGTTATAGGACATCTTCCGATTGGAATGGCTTGGATCCCTGCGGAATAGCGGACGAGGCCGTGTATCCGCTGTCTCAGCCTGCGTTGTTTAAAGCATGTCTCCCGAAAGTGGGAACCGGTTTCGGGATAAAGACATGCGTAAAATCAAAAACCTGAAGCGCGTGGAGCGAATCTGAAAGATCGCGACGCGCTTTAGGGTCAGCCCGGCTGTGCGTAGGTTCAGGCAGAGATTGACAAGCCACGCCGCGAAACCTAAGCACGGGCAGCTTGCGGGGCCGGGGGGCTCGGCAACTCAAGGAGACCTTCTTGAAAGGCACTATCCTTGCTGAAGATAGAGGAACCTTCCTCTATCAATTGATATTAGATATATCTAATATTGAATCAGAATATGCGGCAAGTCGCTCGAGCGGCTTTGATCTATAGCGATGCATTGTCCGATGCTCCGCATCCGCCGAAGTGCTGTCGCAGGCCGCACGAAAACGATGTCAGTTTGCCTAACTTTCGCCGCGTCGAGTTTCCTCGAAAGGGAGGGCAGACGGTGACTGTGAAATTCGGTACCAGTGGACTGCGCGGTCTCGTCAGCGAGCTTCGGGGACCGTCGGTGTACACTTACACGGTCGCCTTCGCGCGCATGCTGCAGGATCGGGGCGCGTTGAAGGAAGGCTCGAAGGTCTATGTCGGGCGTGATCTCCGTGCGTCCAGTCCCGACATCGCGCAGCTTGTTCATGCGGCGATCGCCGCGTCCGGGTTGGTGCCGGTCGACTGCGGCGTCTTGCCTACGCCCGCGCTCGCGCTTCACGCCAGCAGCGAAAACGCTCCAGCAATAATGGTGACTGGCAGTCACATTCCCGACGACAGAAATGGCCTCAAATTTTACCGGGCGGACGGCGAGATCGACAAGCGTGATGAACGCGACATCATCGAAATCCATGCAGCCATGGGAAATGCCGTTTCGTCACTGTCGGCGGTTGATGCCGTGCGGTTAGGCGCCGAGCCGTCCCAGGGCTACATCGATCGCTTTCTGGGCTTCTTTGAAAAAGGCAGTCTTTCTGGTCTACGCGTCGGCGTCTATCAGCATTCTTCCGTGGCCAGAGACATCATTGTCGATGTTCTTCGCGGACTGGGCGCCGAGACGGTTGCTCTGGGCAGGGCCGAGCATTTCATTCCGGTCGATACCGAGGCGCTCAGGCAGGAAGACGTAGCGCTGCTCAAGCACTGGGCGGCGGCGGAACCGCTCGACGCGATCGTGTCTACTGATGGCGACGGCGACAGGCCGCTCGTGGCGGACGCCGACGGTAGTTTCGTTCGCGGCGATCTTGTAGGTGCCATCACTGCGCATTTCTTGAGTGCCGATTGCGTTGTCACGCCGGTCAGTTCCAACTCAAGCCTGGAACGTTGCGGTTATTTTGCCAGAGTGGTCCGCACGCGCGTGGGTTCGCCCTACGTCATTGAAGGTATCGCGACCGCTCTCGCCGAGGGCGGAAAATGTGTCGTCGGGTTCGAGGCGAATGGCGGCGTTCTGCTCGGCTCGCCCGTCGAGAAAGGCGGGCGCACCCTTCCGGCTTTGCAGACACGGGATTCGGTATTGCCAATCCTTTGCATGCTTTCGGCGATTGCAAAGACCGGCCGCCCGCTCGCGGAGATAGCGGCCGACTTTCGCTTTCTCGCCGGCGCAAGCGGTCGGCTCGAAGGCGTGCCGACAGAAAACAGCGCGTCCTTCCTCGGCAAGTTGGCGAGTGATGCAGCTTATGCCGGCGAGATCTTTGCGGCTCTTGGGGGCGTTGCCGATATTGACAACCGTGATGGTGTGCGTATCACCGCCCACAACGGTGAGGTTGTGCATTTTCGCGCATCGGGTAACGCACCCGAGTTGCGTTGCTATGTCGAAGCAAAAGCCGAATCCCGCGCAGACGAATTGCTCGATTGGGGCCTCAGCCTTGGCCGAGCTCAAATCTTGGAAAGTTGAAGTTGATCAATCTCGTCCCTGTCATCATAAGCGGCGGCGTCGGTTCCCGGCTTTGGCCGATTTCCCGCGCATTGCATCCCAAGCCCTTTATCCCGCTGCCGGACGGCGGGACGCTCATTCGAAAGACCTACGCGCGCGCCGTGGAGCTTGAAGGCGTCGATCAGATTTTGACGGTCACCAACCGCGACCTGCTGTTTCTCACCGCCGATGAATATTTGGAGGTGGCGGCTCCGGGCGTGAAGAGCACTTTCCTGCTGGAGCCGTTCGGCCGCGACACCGCGGCCGCGGTTGCGCTCGCGGCATTGCATGTCGCGCATGAGAATCCGGACGCCATCCTGGTCGTGCTCCCCGCGGATCACTTGATAGTTGATCAGGCCGGCTTCCGTGCGAGCGTCGCGAAAGCGGCGGCGCTTGCGACCTCCGGCCAGATCGTCACATTCGGCGTGAAGCCTGACCGCCCGGAGACGGGCTTTGGCTACGTCGAGGCCGAGGGGGATAGAGTGCTTCGGTTCGTGGAAAAGCCGGATGCGGCCACGGCGGCCCAATTCATCGCCAGCGGCCGTTTCTTCTGGAACTCGGGCATGTTCTGTTTCACGGCCCGCTCGATGCTCGAAGCCATGCAGGACCTGTGCCCGGACATCTTGTCTAATGCGCGCAGGGCTCTCGAGAAAGGCAGGACAGCGGACAGCACCGACAGACTTACCGTTGAGGTGGATAGGGACAGCTTCGCGGCCGTTCCCGCCGTTTCCATCGACTATGCGGTGATGGAGAAAGCAAGTAACGTGGGTTTCGTGCCCTGCGGTTTCGATTGGTCGGACATCGGCTCATGGTCCGTGCTGTCGGAGCTTGTTGCGGCCGATGACAAGGGCAACCGCGCCACTGGCGAGGCAATCCTGCACGATGCGGCGAACTGCTATGTGCACAGCGAGGACCGGCTGGTCGGTCTTGTCGGCGTCTCGGATCTTTTGATCGTGGACACGCCGGACGCGCTTCTGGTCGCGCACAAGGACAAGGCGCAGGAGGTGAAGGACCTCTACACCCGCCTTAAGGCGGCGAACCACGAGACGGCGACGCTGCATCGCACGGTGCATCGCCCATGGGGCACCTATACCGTGCTGGAGGAAGGACACCGCTTCAAGATCAAGCGGATTGAAGTGAAGCCAAATGCCCGCCTGAGCCTCCAGGCTCATCACCACCGCTCCGAGCACTGGGTAGTGGTGAGCGGAACCGCCAAGGTCGTTAACGGCGAAAGCGAGATCCTGCTCACGATCAACCAGTCCACCTACATCCCCTGCGGCCACAAGCATCGCCTGGAAAACCCGGGCATCCTGCCGCTCGTGATGATCGAGGTGCAAAGCGGGGAATATCTCGGCGAAGACGACATCGTGCGGTTCGATGACGTTTATGGCCGGGCCTGACGGTTCATCGGCTCGCAGGGCCGGAGCGGAACAAAGATATCGAGAGCGTTGATGACAAAGACAGCATTGATAACCGGCATTACCGGGCAAGACGGCGCCTATCTGGCGGAGCTTTTGCTTGCCAAGGGTTATGAGGTCCATGGACTTGCAAGGCGCTCGAGCACGGCCGACGTCAACACCACGCGCCTGAAATGGCTCGGCATCGAGAAGGATGTCAGGATCGTCGACGGCAACCTGACGGATCTGTCCGGTCTGGCGCGAACCATGCGCGACGTAAGGCCGGACGAAGTCTACAACCTTGCCGCTCAATCCTTCGTCAAATCGTCTTGGCAGCAGCCGATCCTGACGGGCAACGTCACCGGCATGGGCGTCACCAATGTGCTCGAAGCGCTACGCCTCGAAATTCCCGAAGCGCGTTTCTACCAAGCCTCGTCGTCAGAGATGTACGGTCTTATCCAGGAGCCGATGCAGTCGGAGGCCACGCCCTTCTACCCCCGCTCCCCTTATGCGGTCGCCAAGCTCTATGGCCACTGGATCACCGTCAATTATCGTGAAAGCTTCGGTATTCACGCCTCGAGCGGCATCCTGTTCAACCACGAATCGCCGCTTCGCGGCATCGAATTCGTGACCCGCAAGGTGACGGACGCGGTGGCGCGGATCAAGAAAGGCATGGCCAAGGAATTACGGCTCGGCAACATCGACGCCAAGCGCGACTGGGGCCATTCGAAGGACTATGTCCGCGCCATGTGGCTGATGCTGCAACAGGACAAACCCGACGACTATGTTGTCGCTACAGGCAGGACGACGACCGTGCGTGACATGTGCCGGATCGCGTTCGAGCATGTGGGCCTGAAGATGGATGACCACCTTGTCATCGATCCCGACCTGTTTAGGCCGGCGGAAGTCGAAGTGCTGCTCGGCAACCCGGCCAAGGCAAAAACGAAGCTGGGCTGGGAAGCCATAATCTCGCTGGAAGAAATGATCTGCGAGATGGTGGATGCGGATCTGGAACGTCATACGCGGCCAGTCGGGCGGTGATGTGGTCGAGGCGGTTGTCCATCAGGTGCGTCCCATTGCGCTGATCCATCTGGCGGTAGTCACGATGTCCGCTGGCATACGCAATGCGCCGAGGGTAACGAGGTCGGCATGCGGGTTTTGATCACGGGCGCGAGGGGCTTTGTCGGCCCTTATGTTTTCGTTGCGCTGCGCAGCATTTGCGGCAGCGACATAGCCGTGATTGCGACCTCCAAGGATGGAGGATCACATCCCGTGCTCGGCCAGATCGAAGCGTTGGACGTGACTGACAAGATTGCTGTCCAAGACGCGATCGTTCGTCATCGACCAACGCATGTCGTCCATTTGGCTGCCGTCGCGGCGCTTGGAGCCGCGCAGGCAGACCCTGAAAACACCTGGCGCATCCATGTGCAGGGCGCGCTCAACGTAGCGCACGCCATCCTCGAGAAGGCACCGGAATGCTGGTTGCTCCACGTAGGATCGGGCTTGGTGTACGGTGAAAGTGCAAAAGCGGGCCTGCCCCTCGACGAGAACGCTTTGCTTGCGCCTGTCGATGACTATGCCGTCACCAAGGCAGCGGCCGATCTCGCGTTGGGGGCGCTCTCGCGTCGCGGTCTCAAATGTATTCGCCTGCGCCCCTTCAATCACACAGGGCCGGGTCAAACGGAAGCATTTGCCGTGCCGGCCTTTGCCATGCAGATCGCGCGGATCGAAGCAGGCCTCGCTCCCCGGGTCATTCGGGTCGGCAATCTGGATGCGGAGCGGGACTTCCTGGACGCGCGCGATGTCGCCAGCGCCTATGCGCGCGTGGTGCTGAGAAGCGCCGATCTCGCACCGAACACGATTTTCAATGTGGCATCCGGCATATCGTGGCGGATGGGAAATATTTTGCAGCGGCTCCTGGCGCAAAGCAGCGTCAAGATCGCCACGGAGCAAGACCACCTGCGGCTGCGGCCGAGCGACCTGCCGCGCGTCGTCGGAGACGCAACCCGCGCTCGCGAGCAACTTGGCTGGGCGCCGATACACCGCTTCGAGGCGACCCTTGATGCGGTTCTGAGTAACTGCCGTGCACGCGTGACCCAAGCATAAACGGCGTTGGATTGGCTTACAGCAAGCCAGGCAACCCGCCCCCCGGTCAACGACTTGAGAGTACAGAAATCATGAACGAGGTAAGTTATCACGCCATCGAGGCCTGCCGTGTCGGCAAGGAAAAGGATCTCGTCTCAGTGCTCAATCTCGGCGAGCAGGCGCTGACAGGCGTGTTTCCGAAATCGGCCTCCGAGCCCGTTACCAAAGGGCCGCTCGAATTGGTCTGGTCTCCTTCCAGCGGGCTCTTGCAGCTCAGACATTCCTATGAGCCGAGCGAAATGTACGGGGACAACTACGGCTATCGCTCAGGCCTCAACCAGTCGATGGTCGATCATCTGACGCACAAGGTTAGGTTCCTGGAAAGGCTTGCCTCTCCGAGTGGTGGTGACGTCGTTCTCGATATCGGGAGCAACGACTGTACGACCCTCAAGGCCTACTCGACCGCGGGGCTGACCCGAATCGGTATCGATCCGACCGGCAAGAAGTTTGCGCAGTATTATCCGGACGATGTGAAGCTGGTGCCGGATTTCTTCTCCGCCGTAGCATACCGTGGTGCCTCGCAAAAGCGCGCCAAAATCGTCACGTCGATCGCGATGTTCTATGATCTCGAAGATCCCATCGCTTTTGCCCGCCAGGTCTCCGAGGTGCTCGCCGAGGACGGTATCTGGCATTTCGAGCAGAGCTACATGCCCTCCATGCTTCGCCTCAACTCCTATGACACGATCTGCCACGAGCATATCGAATATTATTCTCTCGGAGTCGTCGCGAGGATCCTGGAGGCGGCCGGCCTCAAGATCGTCAATGTCGTCATGAACAACATCAACGGCGGCAGTTTTGCCGTCACCGCCGCCCACAAGGGCAACAAGAGCCTCAAAACGGACCAAGCGGTCATCGATTGGCTGCTGGAGCAGGAAGACCGCATGGGGCTGTCCACGCCGCGGCCGTTCCGCGACTTCGAGGAGCGCGTGTTCCGGCACAGGGACGACCTGTCGCGCCTCATTCGGGCACTGGTGGCCGACGGCAAGAAGGTGCTGGGCTATGGTGCCTCGACCAAGGGCAATGTCGTCCTGCAGTTCTGCAACTTCACGGCGGCCGAAATCCCGGCGATTGCCGAAGTCAACCAGGAAAAGTTCGGTCGCATGACCCCCGGAACGCACATACCGATCATTTCCGAAGCGGAAGCGCGGGCGATGAAGCCGGATTATTTTCTGGTCCTGCCCTGGCATTTCAAGGACGGCATCCTGCGCCGGGAACGCGAATACCTTGCGGACGGGGGCAAGTTCATCTTCCCGTTCCCGGAGATAGAGATCATATAGCGAGGCAATCAGAGCGCCTATGGATCGACCTGTCACGCACAGCTTGGCTCAGGAACACACGATCGGGACATCTCAACACATGTCGCCAACCAAAACGGGCTTCCTTGCAGAAGCCCTTGCCGACATAAGCGCCGCGCTGGTGAAGCATCACCTCGCGACGACTTTCAGTTGGCAGGACGTGGCGCAGCGTTACCGGCGCTCTCGGGTCGGAGCGTTTTGGCTGACCGTCAACATGGGTGTCCTGATCGGCGCGCTCGGGTTCGTCTTCGGCACGCTCTTCCGTTCTCCGATGCAGGAATTTCTTCCCTACATCTGCGTCAGTTTGATTTTCTGGAGTTTCATTTCGACCTCGATCAATGAGGGGTGCACCGCCTTCATTGGCGCCGAGGGCATCATCCTCCAGGTGCGCATGCCGTTGTTCACTCACGTGTTGCGGACGCTGTACCGCAACGCGATCATTCTTGGCCACAACATCGTAATATACCCTATCGTACTCCTGGCCGTCGGGCGCATGCCGTCATGGCACGTTCTCTTGGCTCTGCCTGGCTTTGTCATTCTATCGCTTAATTTGCTTTGGATCATGCTCACCCTCGGCGTGCTGTGTGCCCGCTACCGCGACATGACGCAAGTGATGCAGAATCTCCTACTGGTCATTATGTACCTGACCCCGGTCATGTGGATGGCACGGACGCTCCCGCAAGGAATTTCGCAGCTGTTTCTGGATTTTAACCCTTTCTACCATCTCATCGGCGTGGTGCGGGAACCGCTTCTGGGTGAGCTACCGCCTACAACCAGCTGGGTGGCTTGCATGGCGTTCGCGGTCGTCGGCTGGACGGTCGCGCTGCTCCTGTTCGGCCGCTACCGTCACCGTATTCCCTATTGGCTTTGAGTTCCTATGGTTTCCATCACTTTGACCAGCGTCTCGGTCGAATTTCCGGTGTTCAACGCGGCAAGCCGCTCTCTCAAGAACCGGGTGCTTAGCGTCGCGACCGGAGGCGCGATCGACCGTCGGGGGGACGGCCATGTCATCGTGCGCGGGCTCGAGAATGTCAGTCTTTCCCTGAAGGAGGGAGACCGGATCGGCCTCGTCGGCCACAACGGGGCGGGCAAGACGACGCTGCTGCGCGTGCTGTCTGGCATCTATAGGCCGACAAGCGGATCCGCGGTTGTTCACGGCGAGTGCGTTTCGCTCATCAACATCTCGCTGGGCATCGATCCGGAAGCGACAGGCCGCGAAAACATCAAGCTGCGTGCGGCCATGATGGGCATGCGGCCGGAACAATTGCGGGAACAATTCGACGAGATCGCCGAGTTCACCGGATTGGGCGAATTCCTCGATATGCCATTCCGGACCTACTCGTCCGGCATGCAGCTTCGCCTGGCTTTCTCGACCTCCACGTCGATCCGGCCGGAAATACTTGTCATGGATGAATGGCTCTCCACCGGCGACGAGGATTTCAAGCACAAGGCCGACAAGCGACTTCGCGAGATCGTCGACACAACCAAGATACTGGTCCTTGCCAGCCACTCGCGCGAGTTGCTGCAGAAAAATTGCAACCGTATTCTGTGGATGGAACACGGTCGTGTGCGGATGGATGGGTCTGCGGATACGGTCATACCCGCTTATTTCGGTTAAGAGTCTTCCAATTAACACGAACGACTGCGGACGCAGATGTGCAATCTCGGATTTGACAGCAATTTTGGGGCGACGGTGTGGAGATCGATAGCGCTATGAAGCAGACCGTTAAGACAATTTTGCTCCCACTTATACGGCCTTTTTGGAGGAGGATATGGTTTCGTATTGAAGGTCGCCTTGCACCGATTGAGGGTCGCCTTGCACTGATTGAGGGTAGCCTCTCGTCACTTGAAGCCAAGGCTGCACCGCTCGATGCCCGGACGGCCCAGATCGAGCAGGCTTGGCAAAAACACATCCCCTCCTTCCTGAATGCGATGGCGAGCGTCCCGGCCGTCTCCCATGAAGTCACTGCGCTCTCCAAGCGCATGGACGAATTGGCCGAGACGCGCTCGCGGTGCACCAGCGACGAAATCGCATCCCTCTCAAAGCGGCTAGAGGAGATCACCTCCACCTTGTCGCAGCGCGCCGACGCGGCAGAGACGCGCGCCAATAACGCCGATGCGGCCATCGGCTCGCTGTGGGAGCGCATGGAATTCGTTCGCCGTGAAGTGCTCTTCGAGTTCAATCACGGATCTGGAAGGAATTCGGCTCCAACTGGTACGGGAACTCGGAAGATTGAGCCTCGGATCATTTCTGCCGATAAATATGAGACGGCGCGCGTCGAAAGGCGACTGCGCCTCAACCTAGGCTGTGGCCACATAGCGCTTCCAAACTATATCAATGTGGATTCACGCGATCTGCCGGGCGTCGATGTCGTTGCTGACGTCGGTGCTCTGCCGTTCGAAGAGTCTAGTGTGGACGAAATTTTTTCCGCGCATTTGATCGAGCATTTCCCTCTTGAGACCATGCGTCGGCAGCTACTCCCTTATTGGCGCAGCCGGCTTCGCCCGGGTGGAGCGTTCAAGGTCGTGACGCCGGATGCAGCTGCCATGGTGCAGGCAACGGCGGCCGGTACGATGTCGTTCGACGACTTTCGCGAGGTAACTTACGGCGCGCAAGACTATGATGGTGACTACCATTTTAACCTGTTCACACCTGAAAGTCTCCGCGCGCTCTTGCACGAAGCGGGTTTCAAGGAAATATCGGTTCCGGTCGCGGGGCGCCGGAATGGCAAATGTTTTGAATTCGAGATTGAAGCGACAGCACCATGACTCAACGTTCCTCATTGCCGACCAAGGCCTTTCGCTACTTCAAGAGACTGATTTACCTTCCTCACACAGCGACGGAGACCCTAGAGCGACTGCGCCAGCTTGATGTTGTTCTTGCCGATGCCTCAAGCAGAGGTGCTGGAACGGCTATTGCAGCGCCGGTCCCCGCCCTGGAGGTCAGGCTGGCGCCTCAACCTCCATCAGCTCCGGCGAGCATCTTAGGTACGCCGCTCGCCCCCACGCCGGGAGAAGTATACGCGGGCTACACCGCCGAGGACCTGTGGGTCTTCGATCTTTTCAAGGATGTGAGGCCGGAGCCGAAACCAGGCTTCGTGACGGACTTCCTCGGTACGCGCACGCGGACCACCTCGCTCTGGAACATTGCCCGGCAGTTTGACGGACATGTTCTGGGGCGACCCGTTCCGCATGACCTGTTCGAAGCGGTCGAGTGGATTGGCCTGCTCAAAGCCGTTGCCTCTGCCAGGGATAGTTTCTCCATGATGGAACTCGGCGCCGGCTGGGGCCCTTGGCTGGCGGCAGGTGCCGTTGCCTGCTCGCACCTCGGTGTCAAGGATGTTCATCTGCTCGGGATCGAGGCTGATCCTGGCCGGTTCGAACTGATGCGTCAGCATTTCATCGACAATGGTCTCGATCCTGAGGCGCATAGTCTGTTTCGCGCTGCGGTGGGTGCCAAAGGAGGGCATGCCCGTTGGCCTAGGATCAGCGACGCGGCCAATGCTGGCGGCGGTCGGCCCATCCGCGATAGTGATGGCGTAGTGAATAAGGACGACGCCGATTACATCCCTCACGCCGTCAATGATTATATCGACGTTGATGTTCTCCCGCTCCGAGATCTTCTCGCTCGCCGGCCGGTCTGGGATCTTGTCCATATCGATGTGCAGGGCTGGGAAGCGGATCTCGTGGCCGGTAGTGTCGAACACCTTAACGAGCGCGCAAAGTGGTTGGTCATCGGCACGCACTCCCGCCTGCTCGACGGCGCACTAATCGGAACGCTTCACCGGGCTGGGTGGGTTCTGGAGAACGAAAAACCGACTCGTTTCGCCTTCGATCCCAGCAAAGAGTCCCTGGAACTGATGGCCGAGGTCGATGGTGCCCAGATTTGGAGGAATCCTCGTTTGACATCCGCCAACGAGGGCAAGAGCAAGCGAGTGTCCATGCCGGCTTCCGACAGTCCCGCCAAAATATCCAACGATCCCGTTTCGTTAGCTCAGGAGCACGTGGAAAATGCTCGGGTCTTTGCGACACGCGAGGATGCATTGGCTACCTTGCCTCGAGGCGGAAAGTTCGCGGAGATCGGCGTGGCGTTCGGAGATTTTTCAGAGCGCGTCCTTCGCACGCTGGAACCAACCCGCTTCGATGCATTCGATATTTTCCGGCTGCACGAAATCGAGACGATCTGGGGACGGCCTTCCGCCGAGACATTTCGCGGCCAAACGCACCGACAATTCTATGAAAGGCGCTTCGCCAGTGACCTGGCAAGCGGCAGGATGCGTATTTTTGAGGGCGACAGCAGTCAACTCATGGCTCAGCAGCCTGATGAACTCTACGACATCATCTACATTGACGGGGATCACACGCTTGAAGGGGTTCTGCGCGACGCGGAAATCGCAGCCCGGAAGCTTTCGAAGTATGGCTATCTTGTCTTTAACGATTACATCATGGCGGATCCGGCATCCAACTCGCCATATGGCATCGTTCAGGTAGTCAACTGGTTCTGCGCCAATCTGGGCTGGCGCGTGCATTACCTTGCCCTGCAGAGAATGCTCTTCTGCGACATCTGCCTCGTACGGAACTGGTAACCGTGCGGAAGGCCATGATGCCCTTCCGCCGGTCGTGTCGAATACTTTGCCTCAGGCGACCCCATTATCTCCGAGGGTGAAAACGATTACTTATGCATGAAAATGAACCCGATCGGATAACTGGCGATAAAGAGTCGAGTCTGAGGTTCTCGATCGTCATATGTACAGACGGCCGTGCCGATGCGCTCGCCAGCAATCTCCAATGCTTGCAATTCCTCGACGGGCCGGAATACGAAGTCTGTGTAGTTCGTGGTCCGACAGAAGACGGTATCGCCGAGGTGCTTGCTGAGTGGGATGGTCGCATCAAGGTGGCGAAGAACCCGGAACGCAACCTTTCGGTTTCCAGAAACATCGGCATTGCACTGGCAGCCGGCGAGATCGTTGCCTTCATCGACGACGACGGCATGCCCGAGCCGCAATGGATGACCGATCTGCTCGGCGCTTTCGACGATCCGCAAGTCGCTGCGGCAGGCGGTATTGTCATGGACCATACCGGCACACGGCAGCAATATCTCTACTCCTCGGCCGACAGGCTGGGGAACGCCGACTGGCAGCGCAAGGCACCGGCGGACGAATACAATTTTCCCCGATCCTACAATTTTCCATACCTGCAGGGAACGAACTCGGCTTTCCGGCGCGATGTCCTGCTCACTTTGGGCGGCTTCGACGAGGAATATGAATTCTATCTTGATGAAACCGACCTGTGCTGCCGCGTCAACGACGCTGGTTGGACGATACGGCAACTGCCGAATGCCGTTGTCCACCACAAATTCTTGCCCAGTGCCATTCGCACGCCCGATCGCGTAACCCGTATCCGCTATCCTGTGCTGAAGAACAAGCTCTACTTCTCGCTCATCAACAACTGCGGCCATTATAGTGTTAGGCGCGCAGTAGAGGACATGCTGTCATTTGTTCGGGAACAAGAAGCGGACGTCCGTTATCATGTCGAAACCAGTCGCCTGCTGGCCCAGGCGGATCTCGATCTTTTCGGCGCCGATGAAAAGAGAGCATGGGAGGTCGGCCTTAAACGCGGCCTAAGCGGTCCCCGTCGCCTGATGGACCCTGAGCTTCCCTCACGGATGACCGCGCCCTTCCTGCCTTTCTCGCGCCTGACCCCTTCGGGCGGGCGCAACACTTTCGTCTTTCTCAGCCAGGAATATCCGCCCGGCGTCGTCGGTGGGGTCGGACGATATATCAACCAACTGGCGCGCGCTGCCGCAGCAATCGGCCACAACATCCATGTGCTTACCCGAGGGGAGGGACATGACCGCGTGGATTTCGAGGAAGGAGTATGGGTCCACCGTATCGCGTCGCGACAGCCGAGCGAGCCTCCGCCGGCGGGCGTCACTATTCCGGCGCATATATGGGCGCATTCGACGCTCATGCTGCAGGAGCTGCGTCGGTTGGCTGAGCGCCAGCAGGTCGATGCTGTCTACGCGCCGATCTGGGATTGCGAAGGCGCGGCCATACTGCTCGACAATCGCTTTCCGCTCGTGACCGGCCTACAAACAACCTTGCATTTCTGGCTTGAGAGCCATCACCATCACAGGAACGACCAGCAATTCATGCAGGGCTTCGCCAAACCAATGCTGGCCCTGGAGACGCGCCTGCTACGTGACTCAGCCGGCATCCACGCTATCAGCAAGGCCATCCGCCGCGACATATCGGCGGTCTATGACGTCGAGCTCGAGGATGCGCGCACCGCCATGGTGCCCCTGGGCCTAGAAGATTTCTCGGCACTTCCAGAAGTGCCGCCGGCATCGCTACCGCAGGGAACATTGCGCGTCGTCTTCATCGGTCGGCTCGAAGCGCGCAAGGGCATCGACGTGTTGCTAGACGTCATCCATAAACTGCTCGTGAGGCATCCTAACCTCCACTTCGATATCGTAGGCAATGACAAAATCCCTGGGCCGGACGGCAATACCACCTATCGCGCCGCCTTCGAGGCCGTCGCGACGGCGGATGCCCGCGCGCATGTGAGCTTCCATGGTGAGGTTTCCGAAGAACAGTTGCGAGGTTTCTACGGCGCTTGCGATATCTTTGTGGCGCCCAGCCGCTTCGAATCCTTCGGGCAAGTGCTCGTAGAGGCCATGATCTACGGCAAACCGGTCATAGCCTGCCGCGCAGGCGGTATGGTCGAGATTGTCGAACCCGGCGAGACAGGCCTACTTGCTGAGCCAGGCGATCCAGTCTCCCTGGAAGGCTGTCTGGAGCGGCTTGTCGCCGACACGTCGCTGCGCCGTTCGCTGGGCGATGCTGGACGCCGCCGCTATGAACAACATTTTTCGGTCGAGGCAGCCGCAAGCGGGCTCGTTACGCTGCTGCGCAAGGCATGCGAAGCCAGAACCAGCTAGTAGTTACTAAAAGGGGGGATGATGAGAATTGACGGACAGCCGTTGCGGGTTGCAGTGGTGGCGCCCATCATGGTTCGGCGTGATGCAATTTCGCTTGCCGTACGCGACACGATGCGTTTCCTGTCCAAGAAAGCCGGGTTCGAGGCCATCCACCTGGGACATGCCTGCGAATATCCCGAGATTGCGCATCGCCAGCGCAACACCTCTGGCGAGTTGCTTCTCGATCCAAGCTATTACGCTGCCGACGCGGCCGTTTTTCACTTCGGCATTCATCACGGTCTGTTCGACGCACTTCTTGGCGGAGGGCCTCGTACCAGGATCGTCCGCTTTCACAATGTTACGCCTCCCCATCTGGTGCGACCGGTCGACATACCCGTGGTGGAACGATCGCTGCGCCAAATTGAGATACTGCGCCGCGCCGACGAGATTTGGGCCGATAGCCCGAGCAATGCCGAATATTTGCTCGAGCGGGGTTTCGACCCCGACAAGATCCGGGTCATACCGCTAGTGGTCGAAGATCCGGCCTGTTCCAGCCTTGCCGAGAAGGCCAAGGATCACATATCCGTCTTGTTCGTCGGCCGCATTGCGCCGTCAAAGGGCATTCACGACCTGATCAAGGCCATCGCTCGCGCGTCAGCAGTGCGGAAAATGCTGAGGGTGACCATCGCCGGCAATATGCATTGGTCGGATCCGGCCTATGTCCGTGAGTTGCAATCCCTCGTCGGAGAGCATCATCTGGAGTCGGTAGTTTCCTTTACCGGCACGATCGATGACGTGGAGCGAGATCGGCTGTTCCGAGACGCCCACATCGTCGCTATCCCCTCTTATCACGAGGGTTTCTGCCGCCCCGTTGCCGAGGGCTTCCGCGCCGGCTGCGTCCCACTGGTCTATGACGCCTACAATCTGCCCCACATCGCCAATCGGCTTGGCTGCGTGGTGCCGACGGGGGATGTGGAAGCTCTTGCCGCAGGACTGTCGAAACTCGTTCTCGCCCAATTGGATGGCATGGCCAAGCCTGACGATCCGGTTCTGCCCCTCGATCGCGGGCCGACCTCGGTTCATGAATTCGACCACCTGGCGCAACAATGGGTGCAGGAATTCACCTTTGAGCGCATCGCGGCTCGGACGCGCGAACGCCTCTTGCGACTGGCGGGGAGAGAAACACTCGATTTGACTGCGATACCGGCCTGATTTTCAAAGGACGCATGCCAGTCGCCAGGTTTTTTAACCTTGCAAGCTTCCGATATCGATCAGGGTGTGACGGAACTGCGCAATAAGCGAAGCCGTGTGCTCATCACGCTGGATTCGGAGGTTCGCTTCCGCTCTTTTATCCGAGTGCCAGTTCTTCAAGCTCAGATATTCCGCTATTGCCGAGACTGTCTCGTGCGGGCGCTCCACTAGTTCCTCATAGATGATGACTAGCGGCTCAATACGATGTTCCGAAAAATAGACGTCCCACGCCAATTCGGCAGTGAGAACCGTATGATAGCAAGTCACAATCGCCGGAAAATCGTAGGGTACTGTCACGTTCGACTTGCTATCGTCCTGCCATATGAGCCATTGCTGTGTCACCTGCGCCCTATAAAGGGATATCGCCTGCGCGATCTTGTCTCTTCGCACCAGCCTTATCCACCGATGGTTCGGAAACACGTCGCCAAGGGTCCTGTCCTGCCCGGTGGCTCTGGCGATCGCACTACGCAACCAGGCGCAATGATCATGGGCGATCTTCACGCCAAAAACACCATTGACCGTATTTTCTCGGAGAACCGTCGATATGGCCGCGTTAAGATCGGCAACCTTCCAGTGGGGAAGCTCATACTGGAAATATTCCGTCGGACGGCCGATCCCGGCCAGCGTCAACAAATCGCAGAGATGGTTGCTGCCGCATCGCGGTGTAAAGGCGATCGAGTAGCTATGCTCTATTTTGTCCAGTAAACCCCGTAGCACGTGTAATCCTTCCACGATTTTCTGTGCCGCCGCGACCTGAAA
This sequence comes from Mesorhizobium vachelliae, assembly GCF_033977325.1. NCBI lineage: Bacteria > Pseudomonadati > Pseudomonadota > Alphaproteobacteria > Hyphomicrobiales > Phyllobacteriaceae > Mesorhizobium > Mesorhizobium vachelliae. The sequence continues at coordinate 350,001 of NZ_JAVIIR010000002.1, read as the reverse complement.
ATGATCTACGCTCTCCATTCAGATGAGGCTATCAGTGGGCTTTCAAGTTCATAATTGCAGCCTTCGACTCTTCTTTCCCGCATAGCGGATTTGAACTCCATTGCAACATGAAATGCGTCGAACACAGAACTCTGCCTCAGCGTGCGATCGAGGTCATGCGGAATGAAGCTGCAGCCATCTTCGGAAATGAGCCACCAACGAGGTGACGTCATACACAAACGACGGGCATCATAGCCTCCGCCTCGCCTTCAGCAAATGGCTTCACCCTGCTCCTCGGCTGTCTGCCGTCTCCATGGTGCATTTTTCTGTGCATTCACCGCTGCCGACCATCGGGGTCACGAATTTGACAAGCGATGGTGCACTGCAATACCAGACATCGCCCCCTGGAATCGGAAGCGGAATGATCAAGAAGAAGCGAATTTTCTGGCTGGGCATGCACAAAGTGCTGTCGCAAACCGAACTCCCCCGCTTGCGAGCGCTTGGTTACGAGGTGTTCAATCCACCTTATCTGAGCGACGTCTACGATCAGTCCGCCGTCTACGATTGGGTTGCGCCCGACTCCAGTCTGCCGAAAGAGGCTCTGGGGATCCTGGCAAAGACCAATTTCTTCTATGATGAGATTCCGCCGGCGGCAGCGGAAGTTCTGAATGCATATTTCGACGCCGCGATTGTAACGATCAACCCGTTATGGCTGGCCCATTTCCTGAAAGCCTATCATGGCCGAGTCATCTATCGCACCTATGGCCAGCCTCACAGTCTGTCGGATGAACTGGCCAATTTGGGAGCGCTGCCGCTTGTCACCGAGCGGAACGACTTCTGGTTCATGCCGCATTCGGAAAAGGTGACGGATATAGAGGACGATTGGCTGCGATCACGCATGATGATCGTCCCCTACTGCCTCACGCAGGACGTCGTCGATCTGCGAGATACGTGGGATATCGAAGCGTCGGGGACTGAACTGGGATTGCTCTGCCCAAGGGTTGCGGACATTCCTTACTACACCACCAATTACCGCCACCTGAAGCACTATTTTCCCGCGAAAGGTTACAGGATTTTCGGTGCGCAGAACGTGCCTGTGCGCGATGAGCAGGTGATAGGCACGGTCGACCGATCCGAGTTCATAAGACGGCTGTCCCAGATGCGCGGATTTGCGTATCACTATGAGGAGCCCACCGTTTGCTATCTGCCGCCAATAGAGTTCATGACGCTTGGCGGTCCTGTGCTGTTCCAAAAGGGGTCTTTGCTTTGCCGGTATTTCTCCGCGACGGCACCCGGCAGAACCAACAGAATTGAAGAGCTGGTAAAGCGGTCGGAGCAGTTGCGGAAGGGCGACCGTGCTCTCTCTCGCGAACTCATCGAAAGCCAGGTCGAAGTCCGGAAACTGTACCAGCCGGAATATGTGTGGCCCATATTCGACGACGCCATAACCAGGGTTCTCGGCGAAACGGGAGCGAACCAGGCGCCTGAGTTGATTTATACGCCAACGGTAAAGATTGAGGCGCCCGCCGCCGAAACCGTTCTTGTGGCCTTCCATGGCTTTGGGCCGTTCGTGGTTCGCCAAAACGGCGAATACCATTGTGCGGAGGGAATCGCGCGAGTCGTCCGCCAAGTCATTCGCGCGCTGGCCGACCTTGGATTGAGGGTCGTCGTCACGGCGCGGAAAGAAGACGTCGGTCGCATCCACGGCTTCCTCAATTCCGCCGCCGACCGCAACCTGAAGATCATGGTGATTGACAAGGACGTTCCCGTCGGAAACCGGGCGATAACGGCGATGGGACGCCTTCGCCAGATTGCCCGGGCTCGACCATTTTCAGCCAATATCGACCATCTCAAGGGGCTTTGCCGAGCAAGAGATATCAAGAACATACCCCGCGCGCTCGCATCGACAGCTGCGGTGGCGATTTTCAAGGCACTGCGCAGAGTGGAGCAACAGGTCGACAATTTCAAACTTGCGAGTGGCGCCACGCCGCGTGCCGAATATGTTGACCTGATAAATGCAGACTCAAACATCGGCCATGTGCTGATATCGCACTACCACATGTTTCCCGAACTTGCCCACCTTGAGGGTAAGAACGTCGTCTTATATCTCCCAGACTATATGCCCCATTTCTACAAAGGCTCGGTTGAGATGGGTGCTACATGGCAGTCGGCGATGATCGGCAGAAAGATGGTCGCCAAGGCTCGCCGCATTCTGACGAACTCCGCGTTCACTGCATCGTATCTGCCGAAGACCACGTTGGCCGCACGCCCGGAAAACATCGTGCACGTCCCCCTGCCATATCTGAATGGCAGTCCAGGCAACGCGGAGGTCTCCGGCCGGTTCGGGGTACTGCCAAAATATTACGCATTTTATCCTACTCGGGATCGGCCCTCGAAGCGGCTCGCGGACTTTGCGAGAACCGTGGCGATTGTAAACGAGCGGCTTAAGGCGACCGGCAGCGAGGACCAACTCATTGGTCTTCTGACTACCCCGTTGGTGGGCAAGTCGGCATCTGGGGCGGAAGAGCATTTGGTCTCGTTGTCAGAGCTGACAGATGCGGAACTCGGGTATTTGTACAAGAATGCGCTCTGTCTGCTGTTCACGTCTGAAATGGAAGGGAATTTCCCGACCCAGATAACCGAGGCGCTACATCTGGGCGTGCCTGTGGTGGCGACGAATATCCCGCTCATTACACTGGAGCTCGCAGAGGCATCTGCTTGCCTGGATCTGGTCGATGTCGGCGATTGCGAGGGGTTTGCGGACCGCGTGATGTCGGTTCTTGAAGATCGCGCCGCAGCAGTGCTACGGCAGAAAGAGGCCGAAGAAGCCGCGTCCCGAAAATTCGCATATGATAACTTCAAATACGGATTGTCTGAGTTGTTCAGGCGAGTCCCTCTCGCGAGCGACCGCTGTTGATATGCCCAGCTAGCGACCGTCCTTAGGTCCCACCAAGAAAGACAAAATCCCGGAGACGCGGTTGAAAATCGCCATCGACGGCAGAAACCTCGCATCGGCTACCGATGGAATCGGCCGGTTCGTCCACAATGCCATCAAGGCTCTGGCGGCGCAGGGCGGCGACGTGATGGTTTATGCGCCGAGTGCCGTCAACTCGGGCTACGACATTCCATCTGGCGTTTCCGTGCAGCTTGCCGGCTTCAAGGGGCCTCTCGCCAGGACCTTCTGGGGACAGTCGGTGCTGCCTTCCTTGGCACGGCGCGACCGCGTGGAGGTTCTCTGGGGGCCTTCGCATCGGCTGCCCTTCATTCTCGATGGCCGCATCGCACGGGTGGTCACGATCCACGATCTCGTCTGGCTGCATGCCGCGCGGACCATGCGAACTCGCACCTGGATGGGCGACCGCTTGCTGATGAAGCCGGCGTTGCGGACCGCTGATGTCGTGGTCGCGGATTCGACGGCCACGGCGAGCGCGCTAACGGCTGAATTTCCTTGGTTGAGATCGTCGGTCACCACCGTCGCCCCTGGCACGGCCTCGCTGCCGGCTCCGGGAGATGTCTCGAGCCTCGAGCCGCTCGGCATCACCAGGCCCTACGCGCTTTTTGTCGGCACGCTCGAGCCGCGGAAGAATCTCGCCAATCTGATAAGGGCCTATGGCCTACTGTCTGCCGGCACCCGCGCGGGCTGCGATCTTGTCATCGTCGGCGGCAAGGGATGGAAGCAGACCGGTCTGGCCGATCTCGTGCGCGGCAGCGGGCTCGAGACGAATATCAGGTTTACCGGCTTCGTCGACGATAGCGTGCTCGCCACGCTGTACGCGAATTGCCTGTTCCTGGCGATGCCGTCCCTCTATGAGGGATTCGGCTTCCCGATCGTCGAGGCGCAGTCGTTCGGCAAGCCGGTGCTGACGTCAAGCACGTCGTCGATGCCCGAGGTCGCCGGAAACAATGCCGTTCTTGTTGACCCGAGGGATTCCGCGGCGATCGCCGATGCATTCGACCGGCTCAGTACGGATGCCGAGTTCCGCAACCGGATCGCCGCCGGCGCGCGCAACAATGCCGGGCGTTTCACCTGGGAAAATCACGCCAGGGGGATGCTGCGGATCTTCGAGCAAGCCATCGGGCAAAGACGGGACACCAGCGCGTGAAAGTCCTGCATTTCTTCAAGACATACTGGCCCGATACGTTTGGCGGGGTGGAACGGACGATCCATGCCGTCGCCGAGAGCACGGCCCGGCACGGCGTCGAAACGCAGGTGCTCTCGTTGAGCCGCACGCCGGAAGAAAACACACAACGTCTTGACGGCCATGTGGCCCAGAAAGCCAGGCTGGATTTCGAACTGGCATCGACGGGGTTTTCGCGCGATGTCTTTCGAAAGTTCAGTGCGATGGCCAGACAAGCCGACTTGGTCCATTACCACTTTCCGTGGCCGCTCATGGATATCGTGCATTTTCAGTCCCGCCACGGCAAACCGACTATCGTCACCTATCATTCCGACATCGTCAAACAGCGGCTCATCCTGCCTTTCTACCGGCCCTTGATGACGCGCTTCCTGAGGAACGTCGACGCGATCGTGGCGACATCGCCGAACTATCTCGAGTCGAGCCCCATTCTCAGGGCATTCAAGGCCAAATCGAAGGTCATCCCCATTGGCATCGATGAGGGCGCCTATCCGACGCCAAGCGAGGCCGACGACGCCTGGTGCCGATCGACGATCCCGGAACCGTTCGTGCTGTTCGTTGGCGTTCTGCGTTACTATAAGGGACTGGATGTTCTGGTCCATGCCTCCGGCCGGGCGCGGTGCAAGATCGTCATTGCCGGTTCGGGCCCGGTCGAGCGCGAACTTAAACAACAGGCGCAGACGCTGGGTCACGACAACGTGATTTTCCTCGGTGAGATATCCGAGCCGCGCAAGATGGCGCTGCTCCGCAACTGCCTCGGCTTTGTCTTTCCTTCGAATCAGAGATCGGAGGCCTATGGTCTTTCGCTGATTGAGGCGGCCATGTGCGGCAAACCGATGATTTCTTGCGAAATCGGCACGGGCACAAGCTATGTCAACGAGGCTGGCCGGACTGGGCTGATCGTTCCCCCATCGGATCCGATACACCTTGCCGTAGCGATCAACCGGCTGGTCGAGCAGCCGGTTGAGGCGGCGAACTGGGGACGAGCCGCGCGCGAGCGCTACGTTCGCCTGTTCACCGCCGACAGGATGGGGAAATCCTATGCCGAACTCTACCGACAGCTCGAGAACCGCAAAGGTTGAACGGCAACGCCGAGCACCGTCTGCCCGGTTCAATGAAGAGCCTGGCATTTTACTGTCGCATTATCGCCCGCTGAGTTCATGACACTTGGCGGGTCGGTACTCCCCAAAAAAGTCTGGCTATACTTCTAACTCCGCGCTAATGCGGTAGCCGGGCGACGGGGGTTGGGGATTTTACAACCCAGAGTGGTGGCGGACGAATGGTCGGTCCGGCGCGATTCTGGTATGCATGTCCCCACGCCTGGAGTTCAGTGCTACCCAATGACCGCCTACGTCGAAGCCGTATCGGAACTCAGACCGAGGATGCGGCGCGCCATCATCATGGTCCAGGACCTCGTCATGGTCCTGGTCGCGGTGGCGCTCAGCCTCATCCTGTCGCAGTCGCGGCTTTCCTTCGATGCGTTCTCCGCCGGCGGGCTGGCCTGCTGGGCGCTCATCGTGCTCATCGCCCATTTCTTGTTTCGCACCTCCGGACTCTACAACACCGTCTGGCGCTTTGCCTCCACGCCCGACTTCTTCAACATTCTGAAGGGCTGCGGCAGCCTGACGGTGGTCCTCTATCTGGCCTCGCTTGGCTTCCGCTTCTTCTTTCAGCCGGTCATGGGCCTCAACGAGCGCCAGTTCATCGTCTTCTTCCTGGTCTCCTTCACCATCATCTCGGCGCCCAGGCTCTATTATCGCTTCCTGCGTGACGGCGCGAGCTGGCGCATCCTGCGCCGCGCCGCCGGCGATGCCTCGACCAAGCAGGCGCTGTTCATCGGCCGGTTGAGCGAGGCGGACGTAATCGTCCGCTTCACCCGGGCGGCCCAGCCAGCCGAATACGCCATCTCCGGCATCATGGCCACCGAGAGCGAAGCGCCGCTCGGCACGCAGATCCAGGGCGTTCCGGTCGTGGCGCTCAGGCCGCGCCTGGTGGAGGTGTTGGAAGACTATGTCAAGGGCACGCAAAGCCTTGACCTTCTGATCTTCGGCCAGGGGGTCGAGCGCGAGATCGAGGACTATGCCGAGCTGGTGCGCATCGCCCGCCACAGCGGCATCGGCGTCGTCCAGTTTTCCGGCCTGTCGGAACTGGGGCAGGGCGGCAAGCTGGTTCTCGATGCCGTCGAGATGGAAACCATCATGCGCCGTTCGGCGGTCGCCACCGACACCACGCGCATCGGCGCCTTCGTGGGTGGCAAGCGCGTGATGGTCACGGGCGGCGCCGGTTCCATCGGCCGCGTGCTCGTCAAGCGCGCGCTGGAGCTGGGCGCCGAGGCGGTGCTGGTGGCCGACAATTCCGAGTTCGGCATCTTCCAGCTCGATCAGCAGACCGACGACGCCGACCGCGGGCGGCTGACCAGCCGCATCGTCGACGTCACCGACCGGCCTCACATGACGCGCCTCGTCAACGAGTTCAAACCCGCGATCATCTTCCATGCCGCGGCGCTGAAGCATGTGCCGCTGCTGGAGGAGAATTGGGAAGCGGCGATCGAGACGAATGTCTTCGGCACGCTCGCCTGCGCCGAGATCGCCGCCGAATGCGGGGTGCCGCAGTTCCTGCTGATCTCCAGCGACAAGGCCGTCGACCCGACTTCGGTGCTGGGGGTCACCAAGCGGGCGGCCGAGCAGATCGTCTCCTCGTTGCATGAGGCCCAGGCGGCCTCGCCATATGCCGGCGCGGCGAACGGCCATGCCGGCGCCGCCGCTTCACGTCATTCGGGCACGAAATTCATCGCCGTGCGCTTCGGTAATGTCTTCGGCTCCAACGGTTCGGTGGCGACCATCTTCCAGGCGCAGATCGAGGCCGGCGGGCCGGTCACCATCACCGACCGGCGCATGACCCGCTATTTCATGACCGTGGCCGAGGCCGTCGATCTCGTCATCATGTCGGCCGCCGATGCCGAGCAGCGCCAGGGCAGGGATGATTATGCCATCTACATGCTCGATATGGGCAAGCCTGTGCCGATCCTCGAAGTCGCCGAAACCATGATCCGCATGGCCGGCAAAAGCCCTTACACCGATATTCCGATCCGCTTCACCGGCATCAGGCCCGGCGAGAAGCTGCACGAGACGCTGCGTGCCGAGAACGAGGAGGTGGTCAAGCTCGACATCGCCAAGATCTTCGGCCTCAGGACAGGCGTCGTCGAATGGCCGAAGATCGAGACGACCCTGCCGGCGCTGGTGGCCGCCATGCACGATCGCGACAAGGCCTCCGCGCTTGCCATCCTGGCCGGGCTCTACAGGGCGGAAGAAGACATTGGCGGCCCGCGCGAAGAAGCGGCGCCGAAAGCGGCCGGACAGATCGGTTAGACCTGTGTCGCGCGCCCGCAATTGGCCATTGAAGCCTGCTCCAACGCCCGCAATTGAATGATTCTGAAGCCGCGGCCAGATAAGATCAGCGCGTGGCCGTTCACACGGGTCGTTATGGATGGCGCGGCCTTCGTCGGCGGTTCTGAGCCGTGACGGAAAAGCGCGCCTTCGACCTGATGATCGCAGCCGTGATGCTGGCGCTGTCGTCGCCCGTCCTGCTTGTCGCGATGCTGGCAATCCGGGCAACGTCGGCCGGTCCGGCCATCTTCTCGCAGATCCGCGTCGGCCGGGGAGGAGCCCCCTTTGTCTGCCGCAAGCTGCGCACGATGTATCTCGCAACGCCTTCCTTGCCCACGCACGAGGCGCCGGTCGGTTCGGTCACCGTGGTCGGCAAGGTGCTGCGCGCAACCAAGGTCGACGAATTGCCGCAACTCTGGAACGTGCTCAAGGGCGAGATGAGCCTTGTCGGCCCTCGTCCATGCCTGCCGACGCAGGCGGAGCTGGTCCAACGCCGCAAGGAACTGGGCGTGCTCACCGCACTTCCAGGCATCACCGGGCTGGCGCAGATCAAGGGGATCGACATGTCTGATCCAAAACTTTGCGCGGAAACCGACGCGGCCTATATCAAGGCCGCCTCGACCGGCCTGGACTTCAAGATATTGCTGGGCACGTTCTTCCGCGCCTAAGCAGGTTCCGCAAAAGTGTCCCACGGTTTTGCGATCAAAACCTGTGAGAAACCAGGGAACCTAAGCAGATATTCGTGGGGTATCCCACGAATATCTGCTTAGAGCGGTTGACCGTTCACGGAAACGGCGAACGGCTCTCTTGTCGAGCCAGTTCCTCAAGCCGGCCGAGCGTATCGGCCTCACGTGCCCAGCCTTCCGAGGCGAGCAACGACGAATCGCAGACCTGCGTCGCCACCAGAGCCTGCCACGCGGCCTGTTTGCCGGCGAGCGTGGCCAGGATCCGGAACGGCCAGGCCGGCATGGGGGGAAGCCGGGCGGGCCGGCCGTATCCACGCCGGAACGCGGTGATGATTTCTGACATCGCAACCGGCGAAGCGTCGCCGAGCACATAGGTCGGGCGCGGCGGCGCCGGGCGGGTCAAAAGATGCGTCACGGCACCGGCCACGGCGTCTTGCGAGACGAGCGAACGAACCGCCGTCAGGGCGGCTGTCGGCAACGGCAGGCCGGTGGCGGCCAACCGCATCAATCCGTGTAGATTTCCCTTCGTGCCTTCGCCATAGACAGGAGGCAGCCGCAGCGCCGTCGCGCCGTCGCGCCCGGCCGCTGCGAAGGCCTCCAGCATTGCGATCTCGCCTTCGCGCTTGGAGCGCCCGTAGGCGCATTGCGGGGCAGGGGGTGTGGCTTCGCCTATGGTGCCGCTGAAGCCGGCACCCGCCACGGCGCGGATCGAGGAGAGATAGATGAAGCGCCCGTCGGTGCGCGTGGCGGCTGCCTGGGCGAGCCGCCCGGTCAGCATCGCATTGACGGTCCGGAAGTCGGTCGCGCCGGCGCTGCGGTCATTGTTGAGCGCCGCGCAGTGGACGACATGCGTCACGTCGCGCATCAGTGCCAGGAAGGCTTCCTGCTGCGCATCCGCGCCGGGCAGCGCGACGGCGTCATCCGCGCCGGCAAGCCGTTGCGGCAGGCGCGAAGCGATCCGTATGTCGAATCCGGTCTCGCGCAACCGGCTGACGACCCGGCGCCCGACGAAACCTGTCGCGCCGGTGACCAGGATCTTCATGGTCGCGGGTTGGCGCCTGGCGTCGTCGTGGGCGCGTCTTTGCCGGTCGGTGCCACCGTCCGCCCGGACGCAAGATAGGTCCCCGAGATCAGGAACACCATCAGCGTCGCGTCGAGAATGTCGTGGCCGACGAGGATACCGACCATTCCGGCGGTGAGATAGGTGACGACCGCGACGAGGACCATCGTCGCACCGAACCGCTCCACCGGATCGACGCTAAGGCGCAGCGTGCGTGCGGCGTTCCAGGCGGCGACGACGAAAATCGACGCCAGGGCCAGCGCCCCCAGCAGGCCGGCCTCGACCAGCGCCGTCAGGAAGCCATTGTGGAAATGGCTGAAACCCTGGCTCAGGCCGAACTGGTCCTGAAGGCCCTGCTTCATCAGCGCGCGGCTGGCCGCGATGCCATGGCCGAAAATCGGCATCTCGCGAAATGCGCTGAAGCCGATTTCCCACATCGCCACGCGCAGGCCGAGCGCCGTCGAATGGTCGCCATTGGCGTTCAGCGCGTCCCAGTCGGTGACCAGGATGTCGGCTCGATCCAGGATGACGTGAGAGCCGATGGCGGCGATTACAAGGGCGGCCACGACGCCGATCGCCACGAAGCGTGCCATGCTGCCGCCGGTGAACCGGCGGCGGTTGATGAGAAGCACGACGATGCCGGCAATCGGCACGGCCACCCAGATCATGCGCGACCCCGAATAGATGATCGCCATGGCTCCGGCGATTGCCGCCAGGACCAGCAGCTTCCAGCGTTTCTCGATGCCCGACAGCGTGCCGGCGAGGCATGTCATGGCGGCAAGGCAGGTAACCGTTGCGAAGACGATCGGGTTTCCGGCGCCGCCCTCGGCCCTCACGCCGAGCCAGTGGTACTGGACGATGGCGATCGCCAGCGCGCCGAAGCAGGCCGCGGTGCTCGCCAGAATGGCGATACGTGCCAGCGCGGTCTTCTCGGTGATGCTCCAGGTCGAATAGGAGACGGGGAAAAGCAGAAAGGTGATCAGCGGCAGGAAAAGCCGCAAATCGGCGGCCAGCGTGCCGTTGACGATCGAAGCGAGAACCATGGCCGCGCAATAGGCGTAGATCGCCGCGGTCAACGCGAGCATCGGCCGGTCGATGTTGAAACGCCTGCGTTTTATGGCGAGCAGCAGCACGGACCACACGCCGCCGGCGTTGAAGGTGACGCTGACCAGCGATCCAAGCACCGGCGGCGAAAAAAAGCAGACGATCGAGAAATAGATGTTGATCTGGGCGGGCGTGAGGTGGCGCCGGAGCGTTGTAAACGGGTTCAAATGCTTGCTTCGCAATTTTCCAGGTTGCGCCCGGATCTCATCGAGCCAGCCAGAGGCCGCCTCGCCGATCTCCGTTTGCCGCGCCTTGCCCGTTCCCCGAGCCCGTATAGCGGCTGGCGCCGCCCTGCGATAGTGCAGTTGGCCATGTTCCGACAGAAAACCTTCGATCCGGCAAAGATCGGGGAGCCCGGAATTCCCCCCGAAGGCCGCGGCCTTTCCCCGCTTTTGCGTTTCGGCAGCTCTGGCAGGATTTTCCGCTTTACCGGCCATGCTTGGAAAATTCGTTCTATAATGACCTCGCGCTGCGCGGGTCTTGCATTGTTATCGGCGTCGCCGATCTGTTAGAACGCCCGCACGAAACAGTTTGTCCGAAGTGAATTTTGCGCCCGGGCGGCATAAATTTGCGCCTGCAATGCAAAATTTCCGCTCGACGGCACGAGAGAACGCTCGACGCTCCATGACTATCGCGCTCACGCATCTGCAGCGGCTCGAGGCCGAATCCATCCACATCTTCCGCGAGGTCGCGGCGTCTTTTTCCAAGCCGGTGATGCTCTATTCGGTCGGCAAGGATTCTTCCGTGCTGATGCATCTGGCGATGAAGGCTTTCTATCCGGCCAAGCCGCCTTTCCCGTTCCTGCATGTCGACACCACCTGGAAATTCCGCGAGATGATCGCCTTTCGCGACCAGATGGCGCAGAAGCTCGGCTTCGACCTTTTGGTCCATGTCAACGAGGATGGCGTGCGCGAGGGCATCAATCCCTTCGATCACGGCTCCAACACCCATACCCATGTGATGAAGACTGTGGCGCTGCGCCAGGCGCTCGACAAATACGGCTTCGACGCGGCTTTCGGCGGCGCCCGGCGCGATGAGGAGAAGTCGCGTGCCAAGGAGCGCATCTTTTCCTTCCGCAACGCCCAGCATTCCTGGGATCCGAAGAACCAGCGGCCGGAAATGTGGAAGATCTTCAACACCCGCATCGCGCCGGGCGAGTCGATCCGGGTCTTCCCGCTGTCGAACTGGACCGAACTCGACATCTGGCAATACATCCTGCAGGAGAACATCCCGATCGTGCCGCTCTATTTCGCCAAGGAGCGGCCGGTGGTCGAGCGCGACGGCATGCTTATCCTCAAGGACGACGAGCGCATGCAACTGCGTCCGGGCGAGACCACCGAGAACCGTCTCGTGCGCTTCCGCACGCTTGGCTGCTATCCGCTGACCGGCGCCATCGAATCGGATGCCGACACACTGGAAGCCATCGTCGGCGAGATGCTGACCGCCCGCACGTCCGAGCGCCAGGGCCGCCTCATCGACCGCGACGAGGCCGGCTCGATGGAAAAGAAGAAGCGCGAGGGTTATTTCTGATAATGCGCCACATCATGGCCAAGAGCCTCGCCCCCACCGACGGCATCCGCGACTACATGGCCGCGCAGGAAAAGAAGTCGCTGCTGCGCTTCCTCACCTGCGGCTCGGTCGACGACGGCAAGTCGACGCTGATCGGCCGGCTGCTCTCGGACACCAAGCAGATCTTCGAAGACCAGCTCGCTGCGCTCGAGAAGGATTCGCGCAAGCACGGCACCACCGGCGACGACATCGACTTCGCGCTGCTGGTCGACGGGCTGGAGGCGGAGCGCGAGCAGGGCATCACCATCGACGTCGCCTATCGCTTCTTCGCCACGCCCAAGCGCAAGTTCATCGTCGCCGACACGCCCGGCCATGAGCAGTACACGCGCAATATGGCGACGGGCGCCTCGACCGCCGATCTCGCCATCGTGCTGATCGATGCGCGCCAGGGCGTGCTGCGCCAGACCAGGCGCCATTCCATTATCGCCTCGCTGCTCGGCATCCGGCACATCGTGCTCGCGGTCAACAAGATCGATCTCGTCGGCTTCGACAAGACTGTCTTCGACCGGATCGTCGCGGACTATGACGAGTTCGCGCGGGAACTGGGCTTCGTGAGCGTCGTGCCGATCCCGATGTCGGCGCGCTTCGGCGACAACGTCACCAGCCGCTCGGAGCGCACGCCCTGGTATTCCGGGCCGTCGCTGATCGAGCATCTCGAAACCGTGTCGGTCGACGAGGCCGCCGTCGAGCTGCCGTTCCGCTTTCCGGTCCAGTATGTGAACCGGCCCAACCTCGATTTCCGGGGCTTTGCCGGCACCATTGCTTCGGGCACCGTTTCGCAAGGCGACGAGGTCGTCGTCGCCAAGTCGGGCAAGGCGTCCCGGGTCAAGCGCATCGTCGCGCAGGGCGGCGACCTCGAGCAGGCAGTGGCTGGCCAGGCGATCACGCTCGTCCTCGAGGACGAGGTGGAAGTGTCGCGCGGCAACCTGCTGGTGTCGCCGGCGGCACGTCCGCAGGTCGCCGACCAGTTCGCCGCCAACATCGTCTGGTTCGACGAGCAGGCGCTGCTGCCCGGCCGCTCCTACATCCTGCGCACCGAGACCGATCAGGTCAGCGCCACCGTCACCGAGCTCAAATACCGGGTCAACGTCAACGACTTCGCGCATGAGGCGGCGAAGTCGCTCGACATCAACGAGGTCGGCGTCTGCAACCTCTCGACGCGGGCTCCGATCGCTTTTGATCCCTTCGCCGAGAACCGTACCACCGGCGCCTTCATCCTGATCGACCGCATCACCAATGCCACGGTCGGCGCCGGCATGATCCTGCATTCGCTGCGCCGTGCTGAGAACATCCACTGGCAGTCGCTCGATGTCGGCAAGCGCGGCCGATCCGACCTGAAGAACCAGCGCCCGGCCGTGTTCTGGTTCACCGGCCTGTCCGGTTCCGGCAAGTCGACCATCGCCAACCTCTTCGAGAAGAAGCTGTTCGCGTCCGGGCGCCACACCTACATCCTCGACGGCGACAACGTCCGTCATGGCTTGAACCGCGATCTCGGCTTCACCGACGCCGACCGCGTGGAGAACATCCGCCGCGTCGCCGAAGTGGCCAAGCTGATGGCCGATGCCGGATTGATCGTCATCGTCTCCTTCATCTCGCCCTTCAGCGCCGAGCGGCGCATGGCGCGCGAGCTGATGGCCGAGGGCGAGTTCGTTGAGGTGTTCGTCGACACGCCGTTCGAGGAATGCGCCCGCCGCGATCCGAAGGGCCTCTACGCGCGCGCCTTGAGCGGCGAGATCAAGAATTTCACCGGCGTCGATTCCCCTTATGAGGCGCCACAGAATCCGGAAATCCATCTTGAGACCCTCGGCAGGAGCCCGCAGGAAATGGCGGAAGCCCTGGAACACTGGCTGACCGAGCGCGACATTGCCGAGGAGCAGTATGACAATGGCGGCGGCATCTGACGACGAGGCGATGCTGGGCGTCTTCGAGCGCCTGGCGCTGGAAGCGGGGCGCGAGGTGATGCGCGTCTTCCACGAAGGCGGCGCCGTCGACAGCAAGGCGGATTCCTCGCCGGTCACGGAAGCCGACCGCGAAAGCGAGAAGATTATCCTGGCCGGCCTGCGCGTCGCCTATCCGGATATCCCATGCGTGGCCGAGGAGGAGGTTGCGGCGGGTGTCGCGACGCCCGACCTCGACGGCGCCTTCTTCCTGATCGATCCGCTCGACGGCACCAAGGAATTCGTCAACCGCCGCACCGATTTCACCGTCAACATCGCGCTGGTCCGTCACGGCGTGCCGGAAGTCGGCGTCGTGTTCGCGCCGTGCACCGGACGCTTCTTCAGCGGACGGCCCGGCAAAGCCGAGGCGCTGGAGGTCGATGCCGATTATCGCATCACTGAACGCCGGCCGATCAATGTGCGCGAAGGCGGCACGCCGCTCGCGGTCGTGGCCAGCCGCTCGCACAACACGCCGGAAACCGAGGAATTCATCCGCGATCTCGGCGCCGCGGAGATCGTCTCGATCGGCTCATCGCTGAAATTCTGCCTGCTCGCCGCGGCGGAAGCCGATGTCTATCCGCGCTTTGGCCGCACCATGGAATGGGACACGGCAGCGGGCGATGCGGTGCTGCGCGCCGCCGGCGGCATGACCCGCACCCTGGACGGCCGGCCGCTGGTCTACGGCAAGCGCAACCAGGCCAGCGACAGCGATTTCGCCAATCCGCATTTCATTGCGAGGGGGAAGAGCGGGTAATCTCCCCCCTTGAGGGGGAGATGTCGCCAAAGGCGACAGAGGGGGTCGTCTCGCGTAGAGCGCTGACGCCCTCGAAGGCCAAAGGAGGCTGGCGCCTCACGCGCGGCGACCCCCTCTGGCCTGCCGGCCATCTCCCCCTCAGAGGGGGAGATCAAGCGCCTCTAAGCCGCAGCCACATGCGCCGAGTTCGACCCTATGTAATTGCGGATCGTCTCTATGATGCGGTCCTGATCGGCCTCGCTCAAATAGGCGTGCATCGGCAGGCAGAGGATCTGCTTCGGCAGCGCTTCCGAGACGGCAAGGCCGGTCGGCGTGCGCGGATAGTGCTTGTAGGCGACCTGCTCGTGCAGCGGCTTCACGTAGTAGATCACCGACGGGATGCCCTTTTCGCCAAGATGGGCCTTGAGCCCGTCGCGCTTCGGCGTCTCGATCGCATACTGCGCCCAAGCCGAGCGGCCATGGCCAAGATTGCGCGAGGCCTTGACGATGTCGCCGAGGCCCTTGGCATAGCGGTCGGCGACTGCCTGGCGTGCCACCATCTCCTCTTCGAGGATGGCGAGCTTTTCGATCAGGATTGCCGCCTGCAGCGTGTCGAGGCGCGAATTGATGCCGACGCGGACATTGTCATACTGCGTCTCGCCCTTGCCGTGGAAGGCGAAGGAACGAAGCTTGTCGGCCAGCGCGCCATCATTGGTGAACATCGCGCCGCCGTCGCCGTAGCAGCCAAGGGGCTTCGCCGGATAAAAGCTGGTCGAGCCGACATGGCCGAAGGCGCCGCACATCTTGGCGTCGGCGGAACCGCCCATCGACTGCGCGGCGTCCTCGATCACCAGGAGGTTCTCGCGCTTGGCGATCGCCATGATCGCCTCATAGTCGGCGGCAAGGCCGAACAGGTCGACCGGGATGATCGCCTTCGGCTTCAGCCTTCCTTCCTTCTTGATCATCTCGATCGCCGCCTCGAGGCTGGCGATGTCGATGTTGTAGGTATCGCGGTCGACGTCGACGAAGACCGGCTCGGCCTTGGCCAACGCCACCACCTCGGCCGTCGCGGCGAAGGTGAAGCTCGGCACGAACACAGCATCGCCCGGGCCGATGCCGGCGGCAAACAGCGGCAGGAGCAGCGCGTCGGTGCCGTTGGCGCAGGCGACCACATGCTTGACGCCGACATAAGCCGCGAGCTTGTTCTCGAATTCGGTGACCTGGGGGCCGAGGATGTAGCGGCCGTCCTCGACGACCCGGTCTATCGCGGCCTTCAGCCGGTCGCGGATACGTTCGCGCTGCGCGCCAAGATCGATGAACTGCATGTCGGCCTCGAAACTGCCTGTGAAACCGGCTCGCTGGTAACAGACTTGAACCGGCTGAGAAAGCCGGTGGCGGCCAGCGCAAATTGCTTATGTGCTGCAGCCTGTTACCGATTTTGCCGGCGCAATGCCTGAAAAAGCCGGAAATCCGAGCTTTGAGAGGCGTTTTCCTGCCTCTCTTATCGCGTCGTTCCACCGATGGGAAACATAAAGTGATCGGCCCCGAAGGCCGGGCTCACGTCCGTCTTCGCGCCGGGTCAGGCGATTTCGTGCCGCCAGGGCGGATTGGCCCCGGCCCGTGAAACCGTCACCGCCGCCGCCTTGGCGCCGAGTTCCAGCGCCTTGCGGATCGCTTCTTCTGCAAGGTCGCCGATCGCCGCCTTGGTGAGCAGGCCTTGCTCATGCAGGGAAGCCAGGATGCCGGCATTGAAGGTGTCGCCGGCGCCGACCGTGTCGACCACCTTCACCTTCTGCGGCATGACCGTGACCTTGTGCGCCTTGCTGTAGCCGACGGCGCCTTCACCGCCATGGGTGACGACGATCAGCTTCGGTCCGCGATCCAACCAGTTGCGCACGACGTCCTCATGCGAGCCGGCCTCGTCGAACCATTTGAGATCCTCGTCCGAGAGTTTGACGATGTCGGCCATCGCCATCATTTCGCGGATGCGTCTGAGATGCTTCGCCTTGTCCGGGATGAAGTTCGGCCGGATGTTGGGATCGAGCATCATCACCCGGCTCCCATGCTCGCGCCGCATGAATTCCTCATAGGCTGATCCGGCCGGCTCGGAGATCAGGCTGATCGCGCCGAACAGCATCGCCTCGATCTCGGCGCCGAGCTTCGGCAGGTCCTCGACGGTCAGCATGCGCCCGGCGGTGTTCTCGTCATAGAAAGTATAGGTCGCCTGGCCGTTGGTGAGCCGCACGAAGGCGAGCGTCGTCGGGCGAGGGGAGGTGTGCGCATAGGTGGAGCTGACCTTGCTGGCGCCCAGCGCCTCGCGGAACTGCCCGCCGAACAGGTCGGAGGAAAGGCCGGAGAAGAAGCCGGCCGGTGCGCCGAGCCGGCCGAGCGCTATCGCCGAGTTGAACACCGCGCCGCCGACATAGGGCGCGAAGGCCGCTTCGCCTTCCGTGGTCGTGCGCGGCAGCATGTCGATCAGGGCTTCGCCACAGCAAAGGATCATGTCGTCTTGGTCTCCGGCGGATGGATCACGCCCTTGCGGATGATGATGTTGGCAAAGAGCCTGGGTTCGCTGGTCGCCACGATCGCGTGCGCGGCCTTGACGCGTGCATAGAAGTCGGGCCCGGCCAGCGCAATCACCTTATGGCCCGGCGCGCGCCTGGCGCAAACCGCTTCCATCTCGCGATGCACGGGGTCGGCGAGCGCAGGGTCGCCCTGCACCGAGGCCCGGAACAGTGCCTCCGGCACCGCTTCGTCCACCGGCAGCACGCTGAGCACGGCATCAAGAACGGGGATGATCGGGTGGCCGTCCGCCCGGATCAGCCGCCGTGCCTGTTCCTCGGCCGGATAATTGCCGTCGACGATCGCGATCTCGTCGCCATGACCCATTGCCCTGAGCGTCGCCAGGAACTGGGGCCCGAGCAGCGACGGGATGCCGATCAGCATGTCAGGCGCCCCCGGACGTGTTCGGTCCGATCAGGAAGCGCTCGGAGAGCGGCAGGCTGGCGCCGCCCATGGCGCGTGCGTGGATGCCGACCGTCCCCTCGCGAACGACAGGCAGCTTCAGCCCTTCGGCGTCGATGGTGGCAATCGCTTCCGTCACGGCATCGACCAGCCGGCGCCGCACGTCGAGCGGCATCCAGCCGTCGATGACCGCCGCTTCGAAGTCGATGACCGACGAGGCCGCGACAATGGCATAGGCGAGCGCCCGCGACGCGCTGGCGATCCACTCGTCGAGATCGGCGCCGATCTCGCCCCATTCCTGCGGCGAGGTCCAAAGACGGGAGCCGTCGATGCCCTTGGCGGAGAGCGCCCGTTCCAGCATCGCGATCGAGGCGACATCGATGAGCTGCGTCGGCTTGCCGTCCGGCCCCGGCACCGGCATCGAGCCCAGCGCGCCGGCATTACCTTTCGGCCCGCTGTAGAGGCGGCCATTGAGCACGATGCCGCCGCCGGCAAAGGCGCCGATGTAGAAATAGACGAAATCGCGCGCTCCGCCCGCCCGCCCGAAGACGAGCTCCGCGCCGCAGGCCGAGGTCGCGTCGTTCTGCAGGTAGACGGGGAACTCGCATTGCGCCTGGATGTCGGCGCGGATGTCGCGATGGCGCCATTCGTCCATGATCTCGCGCGGCGCGCCGGCCGTGTCGGCCCAGTTCCACAGCTCGAACGGCATGGCGATGCCGAGCCCGGCAATGCGCTTGTCCTGAGCCGGCGTAAGCTCGCTTCGCATCGCCTTGATGCCGGCAGTGACGAACTCGACGGTCTCGCGCGGCGCGGGATAGCGATAGGAATGCTGCAGCATGGCGCGCACCTTGCCGAGGAAATCGATCAGCACGAGCTCGGCCGAGCGGCGGCCGATCTTGAGGCCGATGAAGAAGGCGCCTTCCGGGTTGAGCGCCATCGGGATCGAAGGCTGGCCGATCTTGCCGCGTAACGGCGCCTGGCGCAGGAGCAGCTTGTCTTCCTCGAGCTCGCGCATGATCACCGACACCGTCTGGGCCGACAGCCCGGTCATGCGCGCGATGTCGGATTTGGCCAGGCTGCCATGCTGGCGCACCAAGGACAGCACGAGCCGCTCATTATGGTCGCGCATCCCGCTCTGGTTGGTGCCGCGATGCAGCCGGCTTTCCAAAGCCTCGGGCGAACCGTGCCTCGCAATGCCGGTCTCCACCCTGTTCCTCCCGTCTGTTTCCCCTCGATGCTTTTCGTTCAGAATGAGTGAACAGCGCAAGAGTGTCAATAATAAATAAGAGTGATTTATTTATTGACAGCCGTTGCGGACTGGTGTCTTTTTGACATTGCGCCCACGCTGGGAGAACTTCGATGGGCGCTCCGCAGGTGCCGGTTGGCCGGCGCCGGAGTGGTTCACTGGGAGGAAATCATGCGTAAATGGACTATCCTGAAGGCGGCCGTCGCCGGCCTCGCCTTTTACGGCGCGATGGCCACGGCCTCGTATGCCGCCGACATCGTCGGCCTGATCACCAAGACCGAAGGCAATCCGTTCTTCGTCAAGATGCGCGAGGGCGCGCAGGCCAAGGCCAAGGAGCTCGGCCTGACGCTGCAGACCTTTGCCGGCAAGTTTGACGGCGACAATGACAGCCAGGTCGCGGCCATCGAGAACCTGATCTCGGCCGGCGCCAAGGGCTTCGCCATCGTGCCGAGCGATTCCAGCGCCATTGTGCCGACCATCAAGAAGGCGCGCGACGCCGGCCTTCTGGTCATCGTGCTCGACACGCCGCTCGATCCGATCAGTGCCGCGGATGCCACTTTCGCCACCGACAATTTCAAGGCCGGCGAGTTGATCGGCGAGTGGGCCAAGGGCACGCTGGGCGACAAGGCCTCGAGCGCCAAGATCGCCTTCCTCGATCTCGCCACCAACCAGCCGACGGTCGACTATCTGCGCGACCAAGGCTTCATGAAGGGCTTCGGCATCGACATCAAGGATCCGAAGAAATACGGCGACGAGGACGACAAGCGCATCTGCGGCCATGAGATGACCGGCGGCGCCGAGGATGGCGGCCGTACCGCCATGGAAACGCTGCTGCAGAAATGCCCGGACGTGAACGTCATGTACACGATCAACGAGCCGGCGGCGGCCGGCGGCTATCAGGCGCTCAAGGCGGCCGGCAAGGATGACGGCTCGGTGCTGGTGGTTTCGATCGACGGCGGTTGCCCGGGTGTCAAGAACGTCGCGGCCGGCGTCATCGGCGCGACCTCGCAGCAATATCCGCTGAAGATGGCCGCCATGGCCATGGAGGCGATCGAGAAGTTCGCCAAGACCGGCGAGAAGCCGAAGCCGACCCCCGGCAAGGAGTTCTTCGACACCGGCGCGACGCTGATCACCGACAAGCCCGTCAAGGGCGTCGAGTCGATCGACAGCAAGAAGGGCGCGGAACTTTGCTGGGGCTGATGCCTTCCTAATACCCACGACAACGGATTAAACTCGCTGAAAGGGCGGCTCCGGCCGCCCTTTCCCGAAACACGGGATCCTGGGAGGGGATAAAATGAGCGACGACGCAACCGGCTCGGTCTCGGCCGAGCGCGGCCTTCACGGCCACGACCAGTCCGTGGCAAGCTTTGATGAGGACCGGGGTTCATTTCTCAAAACCCTGCAGCGCTTCCTGCATGAATACCCCACGGCCGTCCCGTTCATTGTCCTGGTCATCGGCGTTTTGATTTTCTCGATCGCGGCAGGCGGGCGGTTCTTTGCGCCGTTCAATCTTTCGCTGGTGCTGCAGCAGGTCACCATCATCGCCTTTCTGGGCATCGCCCAGACGCTGGTAATCCTCACGGCCGGCATCGATCTTTCGGTCGGCGCCATGATGGTGCTGTCGTCCATCGTCATGGGCAGGCTGACCGTCACTTACGGCGTGCCGGTCGAACTGAGCTTCGTGCTGGGCCTGCTCACCGGCCTTGTCTGTGGCCTGATCAACGGCGTTCTGGTGGCGGTGATCAAGCTGCCGCCCTTCATCGTCACGCTCGGCACCTGGAGCGTCTACGGCGCGATGGTCATCTATGTCTCGCATTCCGAGACCGTGCGCGCCCAGGACATCGAGGCGGCGGGACCGCTGCTGCAATGGCTTGGCCATACGATCAGACTGGGTGGCGGCGCGGTGCTGACCTACGGCGCCATCGCCATGATCCTGACGGCGCTGATCATCTGGTATGTGCTGAACCGCACCGCCTTCGGCCGGCATGTCTACGCGACCGGTGACGACGACGAAGCCGCTCGGCTGGCCGGCATCAACACGCGCGGCGTCTTCATTGCGGTCTACACGCTGGCCGGCTTCATCTGCGCCGTCGCCGCCTGGGCGCTGATCGGCCGCATCGGTGCGGCGAGCCCGCTCGGCAACCAGACCGCCAACCTCGATGCCATCACCGCCGTGGTGATCGGCGGCACCTCGCTGTTCGGCGGCCGCGGCTCGCTGGTCGGCACGCTGTTCGGCGCGCTGATCGTCGGCGTCTTCCGCAATGGTCTCGCGCTCGCCGGCGTCGACTCGCTCTGGCAGGAGTTCACCGTCGGCATCCTCATCATCCTCGCCGTCACCATCGATCAGTGGATCAGGAAGATTTCGGCATGAGCACGCAGCCCATTCTTCAAGGCAAAGGCCTCAACAAGCGCTACGGCAGAGTGGTCGCGCTCGACAATGCCGATTTCGACCTGATGCCGGGCGAGATCCTTGCCGTCATCGGCGACAACGGCGCCGGCAAGTCGACGCTGGTCAAGGCGCTGTGCGGCGCGGTCATCCCGGACTCCGGCACGATCGAGCTCAACGGCAGCCCCGTGCATTTCCGCTCGCCGATCGAGGCGCGCATGGCCGGCATCGAGACCGTCTACCAGAACCTGGCTCTGTCGCCGGCGCTGTCGATCGCCGACAACATGTTCCTCGGCCGCGAGCTGCGCAAACCCGGCTTTGCCGGGCAATGGCTGCGCCGGCTCGACCGCTCGGCCATGGCGCGCATAGCCCGCGAGAAACTGTCAGAGCTCGGGCTGATGACCATCCAGAATATCAACCAGTCGGTCGAAACGCTGTCGGGCGGCCAGCGCCAGGGTGTCGCGGTGGCGCGTGCCGCCGCCTTCGGCAGCCGCGTCGTCATCATGGACGAACCGACCGCTGCGCTCGGCGTCAAGGAAAGCCGCCGTGTGCTGGAGCTGATGCTCGATGTGAAAAAGCGCGGGCTGCCGATCGTGCTCATCTCGCACAACATGCCGCATGTCTTCGAGGTGGCCGATCGCATCCACATCCATCGCCTGGGCCGTCGCCTCGCCGTCATCGATCCCAAGCAGTATACGATGTCCGATGCCGTCGCCTTCATGACCGGTGCCAAGGCTCCACCGGAGGTGTTGGAGGTCTGATCGCCCCGCATTGTCGCGCGGATGCGGAGCGCGGCTTGCTTAAATCGATTGAATCTATGCTGCAACGCACTAAGATGGACTGGGAGGAACGGTGAAAGCCGCTATGATCAGGCCAGTTGAACGAGAGGCGAAATGACATCCGCCATGACGATCGAAGTTCCCGTCCTCGACAATCCGGACCCCAAGACGCTCGCCGAAGAGGTCTTGATGTCGCTCAAATACCGGGTCGGCAAGGACACCACCGTCGCCACGCCCTATGACTGGCTGACAGCCTCGATCAAGGTGGTGCGCGACCGCATCGTCGACCACTGGATCCAGGCGACGAAGGAAGCCTACGACCAGCAGGAAAAGCGCGTCTATTACCTTTCGCTGGAATTCCTGATCGGGCGCCTCATGCGCGACGCCTTCTCCAATCTCGGCCTGATGGAGAACATGCGCGAGGCGCTGTCCTCGCTCGGCGTCGATCTCGACCTGATCGCCGGCCTCGAACCGGACGCCGCGCTCGGAAATGGCGGCCTCGGGCGTCTCGCCGCCTGCTTCATGGAAAGCATGGCGACCGTCGACATCCCGGCCCATGGCTACGGCATCCGCTACGCCAACGGCATGTTCCGCCAGGAAATCCAGGGTGGCTGGCAGGTCGAGCTGCCCGAGACTTGGCTCGATCACGGCAATCCCTGGGAATTCGAGCGGCGCGAGCGCTCCTTCGAGGTCGGCTTCGGCGGCTCGGTGGAATCGATCACCTCCAAGGACGGCCGGCTCGAACGCCATGTCTGGAAGCCGACCGAGCATGTCCTTGCCGTCGCCTACGACACGCCGGTGGCCGGCTGGCGCGCCAGGCGCGTCAACACGCTGAGGCTCTGGTCCGGCATGCCGATCGACCCGATCCTGCTCGACAAGTTCAATGCCGGCGACCACATCGGCGCGCTGGCCGAAAGCAACAAGGCCGACGCGCTGTCGCGCGTGCTCTACCCGGCCGATTCCCACATGGCCGGCCAGGAGCTGAGGCTGCGGCAGGAGTATTTCTTCTCGACCGCCTCGC
The DNA here is from genome assembly GCF_033977325.1 of Mesorhizobium vachelliae. NCBI lineage: Bacteria > Pseudomonadati > Pseudomonadota > Alphaproteobacteria > Hyphomicrobiales > Phyllobacteriaceae > Mesorhizobium > Mesorhizobium vachelliae. The sequence continues at coordinate 327,015 of NZ_JAVIIR010000002.1, read as the reverse complement.
TGCAGGACATCGTCCAGCGTCATTTGAGCCAGTATGGCGACCTGAAATCGCTGCCCGACAAGGCGGCGATCCACTTGAACGACACCCATCCAGCGGTCGCCGTGCCGGAGCTGATGCGGCTCCTGATGGACGTTCACGGCATGGACTTCGACCAGGCCTGGGACATCACCAGGCGCACTTTCGGCTATACCAACCACACGCTGTTGCCCGAGGCGCTGGAAAGCTGGCCTGTGCCGCTGTTCGAGCGCTTGCTGCCGCGCCACATGCAGATCGTCTACGCCATCAATGCGCAGGTGCTGCTCGAGGCCCGCGCCACCAACCAGTTCTCGGGCGATCAGATCGCCCGCATCTCGCTGATCCAGGAAAATGGCGACCGCCGGGTGCGCATGGGCAATCTGGCCTTTGTCGGCTCGCATTCGATCAACGGTGTCTCGGCCCTCCACACCGAGCTGATGAAGGAGACGGTGTTCGCCGATCTCCACAAGCTCTATCCCGACCGCATCAACAACAAGACCAACGGCATCACGCCGAGGCGCTGGCTGATCCAGTGCAATCCCGGCCTGACTGCGCTTGCCCGCGAGGCGATCGGCGACCGCTTCATGGACGACATCGAGGCGATCAAGGATCTCGAGCCGCTCGCCGATGACGCGGCTTTCCGAGAAAAGTTCGCCGGCGTGAAGCGGCAAAACAAGGCCCGCCTCGCCAACCTCGTCGCCGACCGTCTCGGCATCAGGCTCGACCCGTCGGCGCTGTTCGACATCCAGGTCAAGCGCATCCACGAATACAAGCGCCAGCTGCTCAACATCCTCGAGGCGATCGCTTTTTACGACCAGATCCGCTCGCATCCCGAGCGGGATTGGATGCCGCGCGTGAAATTCTTCGGCGGCAAGGCGGCGCCCAGCTATCACAACGCCAAGCTGATCATCAAACTGGCCAACGACGTCGCGAAAGTCATCAACGGCGATCCGTCGGTGCGCGGCCTGCTGAAAGTCGTGTTCGTGCCGAACTACAATGTCAGCCTGGCCGAAGTGATGATGCCCGCCGCCGACCTCTCCGAGCAGATCTCGACCGCCGGCATGGAGGCGTCGGGCACCGGCAACATGAAATTCGCTCTGAACGGCGCGCTCACCATCGGCACGCTCGATGGCGCCAATGTCGAGATCAAGGAGCATGTCGGCGACGACAACATCTTCATCTTCGGCCTCACCACGGCTGAGGTCGCCGAGCGGCGCAACAATGGCTACAATCCGCGCGGCGTGATCGAGGCCTCTCCGGAGCTGTCGCAGGCGGTGTCGGCCATATCCTCCGGCGTCTTCTCGCCCGACGATCCGGGCCGCTATCGCGACCTGATGAACGGCCTTTACCAGAGCGACTGGTTCATGGTGGCCGCCGATTTCGATTCCTACGCCGCCTGCCAGCGCGAGGTCGACGCCGTGTGGCGCAACAGCCCCGACTGGTACGCCCGCGCCATCCACAACGTCGCTCGCGTCGGCTGGTTCTCATCCGATCGCACGATCCGTCAATATGCGAAAGACATCTGGAACGTGCCCGTCTGATATGATTGCATAAGCCACAAAGAATGTGGCCCCGGTGCATGTCGCCCAAAAGTGCGTAGCGGTTTTGGGATCACGGCATGCACCAAAACAAAGATTAGTGCATGTCGCCCAAAAGTGCGTAGCGGTTTGGGGCCACGACATGCACCAAGACAAGGAGCAGCGCATGCCGGAGCAAGGCATGCGCCGGAACAAGGTGCCCGGGGAGGGCAACCCGCTTGATGAGGAAGCCGCGCGCGACCGCTGCGACAAGCGGGCCGGATGGACTGGCGCCAGCCGGTGATGTCGCGGCGATTGTCGCCGGAACGCATGGCGATCCTTTCGCGGTCCTGGGCGTGCAGGAGGCCGGCAAGGGCTTCGTCGCGCGCTGCTTCGTGCCCAACGCCGAATTCGTCACCGCCTATACACTGACCGGCAAGGAGGCGGGCGAGCTCTCCCGCCGCGACGACGCCGGCTTCTTCGAGGGCAAGGTCTCGATCCGCAAGCGCCAGCCATTGCGCTATCGAGCCAAAAATGCCGGTGGCGAATGGTGGCTGACCGACCCCTATTCCTTCGGTCCGGTGCTCGGCCCGATGGACGATTACTATATGGCCGAGGGCTCGCATTTAAGGCTCTTCGACAAGCTCGGCGCCCACATCATCGATCATGAAGGCGCCACCGGGGTGCATTTCGCGGTCTGGGCGCCCAATGCCAGGCGCGTCTCTGTGGTCGGCGCCTTCAACGACTGGGACGGCCGCCGCCACACCATGCGTGACCGCAAGGACACCGGCATCTGGGAATTGTTCATTCCCGATCTCGGCGCGGGCCAGCCCTACAAATTCGAGATCATAGGACCGGACGGCGTGCGCCTGCCGCTGAAGGCCGACCCGTTCGCCTTCGAGTCGGAGCTGCGTCCCGCGACCGCTTCCGTGACGGCACCGCCGATGGCGCATCGATGGGGCGACGAGGCACATCGCGGTTATTGGCAGAAAGCCGATCCCCGGCGCGAGGCGATCTCGATCTACGAGGTCCATGCCGGCTCCTGGCAGCGCCGCGACGACGGCACGTTCCTCTCCTGGGACGAGCTTGCGGCGCGGCTGATCCCCTACGTGGTCGACACCGGCTTCACCCATATCGAGTTCCTGCCGATCTCGGAGCACCCTTACGATCCGTCCTGGGGTTACCAGACCACCGGCCTCTATGCGCCGACCGCCCGTTTCGGCGACCCCGACGGCTTCGCCCGTTTCGTCGACGGCGCGCATCGCGCCGGCATCGGCGTCATCCTCGACTGGGTGCCCGCGCATTTCCCTATCGACGAGCATGGGCTGGTGAAGTTCGACGGCACCGCGCTCTACGAGCATGCCGACCCTCGCCAGGGTTTTCACCCGGACTGGAACACCGCGATCTACAATTTCGGCCGCCGCGAGGTGGTGTCGTTCCTCGTCAACAACGCGCTGTTCTGGGCGGAGAAATACCATGTCGACGGCCTGCGCGTCGACGCGGTGGCCTCGATGCTCTACCTCGATTATTCGCGCAAGGCCGGCGAGTGGATCCCCAACGAGAAGGGCGGGCGCGAGAACCTGCAGGCCGTCAGCTTCCTGCAGAAGATGAACAAGGAGCTTTACGGCCACCACCCCGGCGTCATGACGATCGCCGAGGAATCGACCTCATGGCCGAAAGTGTCGCGCCCTGTGCATGAAGGCGGGCTCGGCTTCGGCTTCAAGTGGAACATGGGCTTCATGCACGACACGCTGGAGTATCTCTCCAAGGAGCCGATCTTCCGCAAGCACCATCACAACGACATCACCTTCGGCCTGGTCTACGCTTTCTCGGAAAATTTCGTGCTGCCGCTCTCGCATGACGAGGTCGTGCACGGCAAAGGCACGCTGCTGCACAAGATGGCCGGCGACGACTGGCAGAAGTTCGCGACGCTGCGCGCCTATTACGCCTTCATGTGGGGCTATCCCGGCAAGAAGCTCCTGTTCATGGGCCAGGAATTCGCCCAGCGCCGCGAGTGGAGCGAGGAACGCGCGCTCGACTGGAACCTGCTCGAATTCGCGCCGCATCGCGGCGTCTGGCAGACGGTGCGCGACCTGAACTACCTCTACCGCTCGCGCCCGGCGCTGCATGCGCGCGACTGCGAGCCGGAAGGCTTCTCCTGGCTGATCGTCGACGACCGCGACAATTCGGTTTTCGCCTGGCTGCGCAGCGCGCCGGACGGCAACCCGATCGCCGTCATCTCCAATTTCACGCCGGTGCCGCGCGAGAACTATCGCGTGCCGCTGCCAAAGGCGGGAAAGTGGCGCGAAATCATCAATACGGATGCCGAGGTCTATGGCGGCTCCGGCATGGGCAATGGCGGCATGGTCGAGGCGAGCGGCGAAGGGGGCGGCGTATCGGCGACGATGCTTCTGCCACCGCTGTCGACGATCATGCTGGAATTGGTCGCGGATTGAAGCAGATGATGTCTCCTGCTCTTGCAACGATCCGGGCAGCTTGTTTGGGAGGGTAACAAAATGGCAGAGATCAAAAGAACCCAGCCGCTGGCACGCGATGCCATGGCCTATGTGCTGGCCGGCGGCCGCGGCAGCCGCCTCAAGGAACTGACCGACCGGCGCGCCAAACCAGCCGTCTATTTCGGCGGCAAGACGCGCATCATCGACTTTGCGCTCTCCAATGCGCTGAACTCCGGCATCCGCCGCCTCGGCGTCGCCACCCAGTACAAGGCGCATTCGCTGATCCGCCACCTGCAGCGCGGCTGGAACTTCCTGCGGCCCGAGCGAAACGAAAGCTTCGACATCCTGCCGGCATCGCAGCGCGTCTCGGAAACGCAGTGGTATGAAGGCACGGCCGACGCCGTCTACCAGAACATCGACATCATCGAGGCCTATGGCCCCGAATACATGGTCATCCTTGCCGGCGACCACATCTACAAGATGGATTACGAGCTGATGCTGCGCCAGCATGTCGACGCAGGCGCCGACGTCACCGTCGGCTGTCTGGAAGTGCCGCGCATGGAGGCGACCGGCTTTGGCGTCATGCATGTCGATGCCAAGGACAACATCATCGCCTTCGTCGAAAAGCCGGCCGATCCGCCTGGCATTCCCGACAAGCCGGAATTCGCCCTGGCCTCGATGGGCATCTATGTCTTCAAGACCAAGTTCCTGATGCAGCAGCTGCGCCGCGACGCCGCCGAGCCCGGCTCCAGCCGCGACTTCGGCAAGGACATCATCCCTTATATCGTCGAGCATGGTAAGGCGATCGCTCACCGTTTCGCCAAATCCTGCGTGCGTTCCTCGCATGAGGCAGAGCCCTATTGGCGCGATGTCGGAACGGTGGATGCCTATTGGGAGGCCAATATCGACCTGACCGACGTGACACCCGAGCTCGACCTCTACGACCGCGACTGGCCGATCTGGACCTATGCCGAATTGAAGCCGCCGGCAAAGTTCGTGCATGACGAGGACGGCCGCCGCGGCGAGGCGATCTCCTCGCTGGTGTCGGGCGACTGCATCGTCTCCGGCGCCTCGCTGCGCCGCAGCCTGATTTTCACCGGCGCCCGCATCAATTCCTATTCCAAGCTCGAGGAGGTGGTGATGCTGCCGGACGTCCAGGTCGGCCGCAACGCCCGGCTGAAGCGCGTCGTCATCGACCACGGCGTCCACATTCCGGAAGGGCTGGTGGTGGGCGAGGACCCGGCGCTCGACGCCAAGCGTTTTCGCGTGTCGGAAAAGGGCATCTGCCTGATCACGCAGGACATGATCAACAAGCTGTCGACCTGATAAGGTCGATCACCAAGTTGTCGACCTGACAAGGTTGATCAACAAGCTGTCAATTTGATCAGCAAGCATCACCAACCTGTCACTTTAGCAGTGGATCGTTAGGCGCATGCAGGTTCTGTCGGTCACGCCCGAAATCTTCCCGCTGATCAAGACCGGCGGGCTTGCCGACGTCACCGGCGCGCTGCCGATCGCGCTGGCCGGGAAGGGCGTGGCGATGCGCACGCTGGTCCCCGGCTATCCCGTGGTGATGGCGGCTTTCGCCAAGAAGAAACCCGTCTACCAGTACCCGCTGCTGCAAGGCGGCAAGGCTGCGATCCATGCCGTCAAGATCGGCGACCTCGATCTCTTCGTTTTGGACGCGCCGCATCTCTTCGATCGCCAGGGCGGTCCTTACGGCACCGCCTCCGGCGCCGATTGGCCGGACAATTGGCGGCGCTTCGCGGCGCTCAGCCAGGCCGGCGGCGACATAGCGGGCGGCGCCATCTCCGGCTACCAGCCCGACATCGTGCATGCCCATGACTGGCAGTCGGCGATGACGCTTGCCTATATGCGCTACGGCAAGGCGGTCGGCGTGCCATCGCTGATCACCGTGCACAACCTTGCTTTCCAGGGTCAGTTCGGCGCCGCCATCTTCGGCGAGCTCGGCCTGCCGGGCGTGGCGATGCAGCTCGACGGCGTCGAATATTATGGCGGCGTCGGCTTTCTCAAGGCCGGCCTGCAGGCGGCCTGGGCGATCACCACGGTGAGCCCGACCTATGCGCAGGAGATACGCTCGCCGGAATTCGGCATGGGCCTCGACGGGCTGATCAACATGCGCGCCAGCGACCTCTACGGCATCGTCAACGGCATCGATGTCGACATCTGGAATCCTCAGACCGACAAGCATCTGGTCGCCAATTATTCAGCCGAAACGCTTCCAGCAAGGGCCAAGAACCGCAAGGCGGTCGAAGAGCGCTTCGGCCTCGAGGCGGACGGCAGCCCGATCGTCTGCGTCATCAGCCGGCTGACCTGGCAGAAGGGCATGGACATCCTGGCCGCGGTCGTCGACGGCATCGTCGCCGCCGGCGCGCGCCTCGCCATCCTTGGCTCGGGCGACGCCGGCCTCGAAGGCACGCTGCTTGCTGCCGCGGCGCGGCATCGCGGCCGCGTCGGCGTCGTCGTCGGCTATGACGAAGGCCTTTCGCACACCATGCAGGGCGGCTGCGACGCCATCATCATCCCGTCCCGCTTCGAGCCCTGCGGACTGACCCAGCTTTACGGCCTGCGCTATGGCTGCGTGCCGGTCGTCGCCAGGACAGGCGGCCTGGCTGATACCATCATCGACGCCAATGAAGCGGCGTTGTCGGCCGGTGTCGCCACCGGCTTCCAGTTTGCGCCCAACAATGGCGGCGCGATGCTGCATGCCATCCAGCGTCTGGTCGAGGTTCACGCCAGGCCGGCGGTCTGGGCCTCGATCCAGCGCCAGGGCATGAAGGCCGATGTCTCCTGGGACAAGAGCGCCGAAAAATACGTTGAACTCTATCGCTTGCTGCTTTCGAAAAGGGCTGCCTGAGGCATGATCAAAACCATCCCCACCAAACCCTATACCGACCAGAAGCCCGGCACCTCCGGTCTGCGCAAGAAGGTGCCCGTGTTCCAGCAGGAGCACTATGCCGAGAACTTCATCCAGTCGATCTTCGATGCGCTCGACGGTTTTGAAGGAAAGACGCTGGTGATCGGCGGCGATGGCCGCTTCTACAACCGCGAGGTCATCCAGAAGGCCATCGCGATTGCCGCCGGCAACGGCTTCGGCAAGGTGATGGTCGGGCAGGGCGGGATTCTCTCGACGCCCGCCGCCTCCAACATCATCCGCAAATACAAGACTTTCGGCGGCATCATCCTGTCGGCCAGCCACAATCCCGGCGGCCCGCATGAGGATTTCGGCATCAAGTACAATGCCGGCAATGGCGGCCCGGCGCCCGAAAAGATCACCGATGCGATCTTTGCCAAGTCGAAGGAGATCAAGAGCTTCAAGATCGCCGACATCGGCGAGATCGACATCGACACCATCGGCACCGTCAAGGCGGGCGACATGACGGTCGAGATCTTCGATCCGGTCAAGGACTATGCCGAATTGATGGAAAGCCTGTTCGATTTCGAGGCGCTGCGTAAGCTCTTCAAGTCGGGCTTCCGCATGCGCTTCGACGCCATGCACGCGGTGACCGGTCCCTACGCCAAGGAGATCCTTGAACGCCGGCTCGGCGCGCCGGACGGCACCTGCCGCAACTTCAAGCCGCTGCCGGATTTCGGCGGCCACCACCCGGATCCGAACCTGGTGCACGCCAAGCATCTCTATGACGAGATGATGGGCCCGGACGCACCGGATTTCGGCGCGGCTTCGGATGGCGACGGCGACCGCAATCTGATCATCGGCAGAGGCATCTTTGTCACCCCGTCGGATTCGGTGGCGATGCTTGCCGCCAATGCCAAGCTGGCGCCGGGCTACAAGGACGGCCTGAAGGGCATCGCCCGCTCGATGCCGACCAGCGGGGCTGCCGACCGCGTCGCCGAGAAGCTCGGCATCGGCATCTACGAGACTCCGACCGGCTGGAAGTTCTTCGGCAATCTGCTCGACGCTGGCATGGCGACGATCTGCGGCGAGGAAAGCGCCGGCACCGGCTCCAACCATGTGCGCGAGAAGGATGGGCTGTGGGCGGTGCTTCTGTGGCTCAACATCCTCGCCGCGCGCGGCGAGAGCTGCAAGGACATCGTCACCAAGCACTGGGCGACCTACGGCCGCAACTACTATTCGCGCCATGATTATGAGGAGGTCGAGAGCGACCGCGCCAACGCGCTGGTGGATGAGCTGCGCGCCAAGCTAGGCTCGCTGGCAGGCACCAGCGTGCGTGGGCTGAAGATCGCCAAGGCCGACGATTTTGCCTATCACGATCCGGTCGACGGCTCGGTGAGCAAGAACCAGGGCATCCGGATACTGTTCGAGGGCGGCTCGCGCGTCGTGCTGCGCCTCTCCGGCACCGGCACCTCGGGAGCGACGCTGCGCGTCTATATCGAGCGCTACGAGCCGGACAAGGCAAGGCACGATCTCGACACCCAGGAAGCACTCGCCGATCTCATCGCCGCCGCTGACGACATCGCTGGCATCAAGAGCCACACCGGCCGCAACAAGCCGAGCGTGATTACTTGAGGGTGGTGGCGCGCGCCTTTCCTTCCCCCCTTGTGGGGGAAGGTGGATCGGCGCGCAGCGCCGAGACGGATGAGGGGTGTTGGCCGGATCGCCGGCATCGCCAAGCTGGAGCACCCCTCATCCGTCGCCTTCGGCGACACCTTCTCCCACAAGGGGAGAAGGGGGAGCCCGCATGACCCTCGGCGCCGCCATCACCCCCGAAGGCATCCGCTTCGCCGTCTGGTCCTCATCGGCCCGGCGTCTGTGGGTCTCGATCTTCGACGATACCGGCGCGCGCGAACTCGACCGGCAGGAGCTGAGCCCGCAAGGCGAGGGCGTGCACGCGCTCCTTGTCCCCGGCTTTGCCGATGGCACCCGCTATGGCTTTCGCGCCGACGGCGACTATGCGCCGGAGCGCGGCCTCTGGTTCGACCCGAACAAGCTTCTCACCGATCCCTATGCCATCGAGCTCGACCGTCTATACCAATATCATTGGCGACTTGCCGCCAAACGCAACGAAGGCTCCGACACCGCCTCGCTGATGCCGAAGGCGGTCGCGCGATCCCTGTCCAAGCCGGTTCCGCCCCAGCCGCCACTGTTCCGGCCCGGCGGCTTGATCTACGAGCTCAATGTCCGCTCCTTCACCAGGCTGCATCCGGACGTGCCGGAAGCTGAGCGCGGCACCGTCGCGGCGCTCGCCCATCCGGCTGTCGTCGAGCACCTGAAGCGTCTCGGCGTGTCGGCCGTCGAACTGATGCCGGTCACCGCGTCGATCGACGAGCGGCATCTGCCGCCGCTGGGGCTGAGCAACGCCTGGGGCTACAATCCCGTCACCTTCATGGCGCTCGATCCGCGCCTCGCTCCCGGCGGCCTCAAGGAGTTGCGCGACACCGTCGCGGCGCTGCGCAAGGCCGGCATCGGCACCATCCTCGACCTCGTCTTCAACCATAGCGGCGAAAGCGACCGGCTCGGGCCGACTTTGTCGCTGCGCGGCCTCGATGCGCAGGCTTACTACCGGCACCAGTCCGACGGCAGGCTGGTCAACGACACCGGCACCGGCAATACGATCGCCTGCGACCATCCGGTCGTGCGCGAGATGGTGCTGGACACGCTCCGCCATTTCGTCCGCTTCGCCGGCGTCGACGGCTTCCGCTTCGATCTGGCGCCGGTGCTGGGACGTGTCGATGGCGCCTTCGATCCGGACGCGCCGCTGCTTCAGGCCATCGCCGGCGATGCCGTGCTCGCCGACCGCGTGCTGATCGCCGAGCCCTGGGATATCGGTCCGAACGGCTACCAGCTCGGCAATTTCCGCCCGCCATATCTCGAATGGAACGACCGCTACCGCGACGATGTCAGGCGCTTCTGGCGCGGCGACGCTGGTGCGGTCGGCTCGCTCGCGACGCGGCTTGCCGGCTCCTCCGATGTCTTCGGCAGGGACGGCCAACCGGCGAGCCGCACGGTCAATTTCATCGCCGCGCATGACGGTATGACCTTGGCCGACATCGTCGCCTATGAGCGCAAGCACAACGAGGTCAATGGCGAGCAGAACCGCGACGGCCACAACGACAATCTGTCCTGGAACAACGGCGCCGAGGGCGAGACCGGCGATGCTGAAATCGCCAGGGCCCGCTTCAACGACCAGTGCGCGCTGCTCGCGACGCTTTTTGCCTCGCGCGGCACCATCATGCTGACCGCCGGCGACGAGTTCGGCCGCACGCAGAAAGGCAACAACAACGCCTATGCGCAGGACAACGCCATCACCTGGCTGGACTGGGCCGGCCGCGATGGCGCGCTCGAGCAATATACATCGTCGCTCGCCACGCTGCGCCGGGCCTTTCCCGCGCTGGCGGATACGCGCTTCCTGACCGGCGAGCCCGTCGACGAGTCGGACATTCCCGACGTGGCCTGGCTGACCGAGACCGGCGCGCCGCTCGGCGAGGCCGACTGGAACGATCCTGGACGCCATCGCCTCGTGATGATGCTCGGCGATGGCGGTGGCGGCCGCCTTGCCATCATGATCAATGGCGATCGTCGGCAATGCGTCTTCACCTTGCCCGCGCGGGAAGGTTTTGAGTGGCTCCCGGCAGTCGAGACGCAGCCGGTCGATCTTGCGCGGCCGCTGCCCGGCCGCAGTGTCGGTTTCATGATCGAGCGGCGTGCCGCTGGATCGGGCAACAGGAAGGGCTCGTGATGGCTGGCGACAATTCCGGACAAGGGAGCGAATGGTGGCGCGGCTGCGTCATCTACCAGGTCTATCCACGCTCCTTCCAGGACACGACCGGCGACGGCAGCGGTGACTTGAAGGGCATCACCGCGCGGCTCGCCCATATAGCCTCGCTGGGTGTCGATGCCGTCTGGCTCTCGCCCTTCTTCAAGTCGCCGATGGCCGACATGGGCTACGATGTGTCGGACTATCGCGACGTCGATCCGATGTTCGGCACGCTGGAGGATTTCGACGCGCTGGTCGCCGAGGCGCATAGGCTCGGCCTGAAGTTCATCATCGACCAGGTGATCTCGCATTCTTCCGACAAGCACGAATGGTTCGTCGAAAGCCGCGCCAGCCGCGACAACGCCAAGGCCGACTGGTATGTCTGGGCCGACGCCAAGGCGGACGGCAATGCCCCCAACAACTGGCTGTCCGTCTTCGGCGGCCCGTCCTGGGAGTGGGACGCCACCCGCCGGCAATATTACATGCACAATTTCCTGGCCGCTCAGCCGGATTTGAACTTCCACAATCCTGAGGTCCAGGACGCGCTGCTCGACACCGTGCGCTTCTGGCTCGAGCGCGGCGTCGACGGCTTCCGGCTGGATACCGTCAACTACTATGTCCAAGACCGCTGGCTGCGCGACAACCCGCCGCTGGCCTCGAGCGTCGCCGGCACCAATGCTGCCACCAGCACCTATGCCTTCCAGGAGCATCTCTTCGACAAGACGCGGCCTGAAAACCTCGATTTCCTGAAACGCTTTCGCGCGCTGCTTGACGAATATCCGGGCCGCGCCGCGGTCGGCGAGGTGGGCGACGAGGAGCGTTCCCTGCAGACGCTCGCCGCCTATGTCTCAGGCGGCGACAAATTGCAGATGTGCTACACGTTCGATCTGCTCGGCCCGCAATTTTCAGCCGCCCATGTGCGCGGCTGCGTGGAGGCGTTCGAGACGACCGCCCCGGACGGCTGGGTCTGCTGGGCCTTCTCCAACCATGACGTCGTGCGCCATGTCAGCCGCTGGACACGACCCGGCGAGAGCCCGGACGCGGTGGCGAAGTTCTCGATCGCGCTGCTGTCATGCCTGCGCGGGTCGATCTGTCTCTATCAGGGCGAGGAACTCGGCCTCGAGGAGGCGGAACTGGCCTATGAGGATCTGCGCGATCCGGTCGGCATCCGCTTCTGGCCGGGCGTGAAGGGCAGAGACGGCTGCCGCACGCCGATGGTCTGGGAGGCTGGCGCCGAGAATGCCGGTTTCTCGACGGGAAAGCCCTGGCTGCCGGTGCCGCAGGCGCACCGCGTGCGGGCGGTCGACGTCGAGAATGGCGAGGAGCGATCGGTGCTTGCCGCCTATCGGTCGATCCTCGCCCTGCGCAAGGACCATCCGGCACTGGTCCAGGGCTCGATCCGCTTTCTCGATGCCGAAGGCGATGTGCTCGCTTTCCTCCGCGAGCGCGACGGCGAAAGGCTGCTTTGTGTTTTCAATTTCTCGGCCGACGCGACAGGCTGGGCGCTGCCCACGGAGATCGGCGAGGCTGAGATAACGGCCTTTGATGTGGACGCCGCCGGCATTCTTACCGGTGTCGTCGAGGAGAGCGCGGTGGCGCTGCCGCCTCTGGGCAGTTTTATCGGCAGGATTGGCTGACCGTTGACTTACTGGACCAGCACCGAGCGTCCGCAGGTGGCGCCTGTCACCCGCACATCGGCCTCGCCGACGCGCACGCCAAGCGCCCCGAGCACGTTATAGACGAGGCTGTCGACCGGCGCGGTCACGCCGTTGAGCAGCGTCGTCACCGCCGGCTTCACCGTGCCGAGCAGGGCGGTCACGTCAATGCCGAGCCCCAGCGCATTGACCGAAAGCGACAGATTGTTGACCAGCGATGTCGTCAGCGACTGCGTCAGGTTCTTCGTCGACACCGTCTTGATCGCCTTGTTGGCAATGTCGGTGGCGTTGAAGGTCAGGTTGGTCGGTGTCATGTTGGTGACCGAGAAGGCCGACGATCCGGTGACCTGCAGCAGGTTGAGGTTGATGAGCAGCAGCTTCAGGCTGACGTCCGCAATGTCTGCATCGGAGAAGGATTGCGGCTTGGTGAAGTCCGCGAAGCCGCTTGCGCTGCTGTTGGCGAGATGGGCTGCGACCACGCCCGGCTGCGCGGCGATCGAAACCTGGATGCTGGAGGGACCGGTCGGGCAAGTGATATCGGTCAGCTTGGCTTCCGCATAGGCGACTTCGACATTCAGCGGAAGGTTGACGGCAAGCAGGCTGATGCCGCCGCCGAGATTTGAATTGCCAAGGGTAACGCTGGCGTTGAGCTTGATGCGCGTCTGAGCGGTGCGCACCACGGTGCCGGCCTCCCCAACCGCCAGCCAGGGCGAATTCTGCATGGGCTCGCCGATCGCGATAGCAAGCGTCGTCGATGTCAGCCCCGGTATGGTCGCGCCGAGATTGACCGTGGCCTGGTTCGTGCCGTTGGCCAGGGAGGCGGCCGCCGTCAGCATGCTGAGCGCGCTGGCGGTGACCGAAAGGCCCGCGGGCTTTTGTCCCAGGCCAAGATTGCCTACAGAACCGAGGTCGACGAGGGTGTTGAGCGGAATTTTGATCGTGCTGGTGGCCTTGCTCGCGATCGAACGCAGCGCGAGGCTGCTGGTGCCGTCAAGTCCGGGCACATTGGCCATCGCCGTTGCGATCTGGCCGACTGTCGCTTTCGAAGCCAGCACATCTGAGTAAGAACCCGCCGAGATGTTCAATTGCGTTGCCAGGGCGCTGACGAAAGACAGCACATCGACGTCAGCGGAAATCAGCGAATTGTAGTCCATCACGCTGAGCGAGATATTCCCGCCCAGCAGGCCGCTTAGCAGGGCATTGAGAATCCCGCCATTGAGGCTGGCGAGCCGCGACCCAATCGAAAAGGCCGCTTGCGGTTGCGCGCTGGCGATTGCCGTCGTGCCGATGGTGGGCGGCGACATGATTGAGCCGGCGAAATAGAGCGTGCCCTGCTTCTTCAGCGAAACCTGGACGGCATTGTAGGGAAGTTGGCCGGCCTCGAACCGGCTTCCGGTGGCGATGGAACTCGTGCCCGTGTAACGCCCCTGCACGATCTGTACGACCGCCTGGCTGGAAGTTGGAGCGATGTTTGTACCGGGCTGCTGAACGGTTACTGAATTGAGTCCGTTGTCCTTCAGTGTCGTCAGCACGGCCTGCTGCGCATTGTTGATATTGGCGGCCGCGGTGATCGCGGCAAGGTCGACGATCGACTGCGCTGCCCGGCGCTCGTTGTAGAGCGAGCCTTCGTCGACCGCGAAAGCGGTCAGCGCCAGCGCCACCGGCGTGCATAGCGCCGTCATGACGGCAAAATTCGCGCTGCGGTCGGCGAGCAGCTTGCGCGTCGCCGCCATCAATCCCCCCTTGGCCCGCATCATATGCCTCCGACGCGGATCGTCGATTGGCTCTGGATCGTCGTGCCCGGCAGCGGCAGGGTCTGGAACAGGTTCCAGATCGGCAGGTTGCGCGCATCGTAGCTGACCGAGACGACGAACTGGCTGCCGTCGGCGGCGCTGTCCTGCGCGTTGACGGTCAGCTTGTTGGGATCGACGAAGGGATAGCCCGAGACGTCGTGCGCGATGAAATCGCTGACCAGCGCCTGTCGCTCGGTCTGATTCAGACCAGCAATCGCCGTGCGCGCCGCATCGGCGGCGATCTGCTGCACGGAGTGGCTGGCGCCGAAATAGATTCCGTATGCAACCATGCCGAGCAGAAGCAGGATAAAGATCGGCGCAAGCATGGCGAATTCGATTGCTGATGTGCCCGTGGCGTCAACCCGGAAACGGCACCACGAAGCGGGGAATTTTCGGTTTTTCAGCATGATGCGGAGAATGCCAAAACCTGCCTGCAAAAACAGAAAACGCGTCGAACAACCGGCAGGTGTGCCAAGTTGAAGACAAGCTTTAAGCTTTAGTTTTCGCTGTTTTAGCGTGATGACGCTCACTTTGCGTCAAGCAGGCAGTGGTTGAAATAAGATTTCCGTCTGTCTAGTCTCCTGCCACCAGCCGCCGGAAGGGACCGGCGGCACGCCTGAAACGGGGCCGTTTCAACGGTTCCGGGGTGTCAAAACTTAAAAAGGCGCGGCTGAGGGGCTGCGCCGACAGGGAGAAACTTCATGCTGAAAAACATGCTGAAGGCGACGGTGTTCGCCACCACCATGGCTCTGGCCACAGGCTCCTTTTACACGCATGCTTTTGCCGAAACCGTCTACAACCGCGGGGCCGCTGCCGAAGCGGAGACGGTCGATCCGCACAAGACGTCGACGGTCTACGAAGCCGATATTATACGCGACCTGTTCCAGGGTCTCGTCATGCATGACCAGAAGACGAACCTCATTCCGGGCGCCGCCGAAAGCTGGACTGTCTCCGACGACGGCACTGTCTACACTTTCAAGCTGCGCAAGGACGGTCTCTGGTCGGATGGCAGCCCGGTGACGGCCGACGACTTCGTCTATTCGTTCCATCGGCTGGAAGATCCGGCCACTGCTGCAGAATACGCTTCGATGCTCTATCCGGTGAAGGGCGCCGAGGACTTCAACACCAAGAAAGGCAAGGCAGAGGATATGGGCGTGAAGGCGATCGACGCCAACACGCTTGAAGTCACGCTCAAGGCTCCGACGCCATATTTCCTGGAGATGCTAACCCACCAGGCGACCTATCCGGTCAACAAGGCTTCCATCGACAAGCTCGGCGCCGATTGGATCAAGCCGGGCAAGCTGGTCTCCAACGGCGCCTATACGCTGGCGGAGTGGGTTCCCAACGACCATATGAAACTGGTCAAGAACCCGAAGTTCTGGGACGCTGCGAGCGTCAAGCTCGACGTGGTCAACTACATTCCGACCGAAGATCGCTCGTCGGCGATGAAGCGTTTCGAGGCCGGTGAGCTCGACAGCTATGGCGACCTGCCGACCGAGCAGCTCGCCGATCTCAAGACGAAGTTCGGCGACCAGATCCGTGTGGGGCCGTATCTTGGCACCTATTATTATGCGATCAAGACCGACAAGGCGCCGTGGAACAACGTCGAGCTGCGCAACGCCATCTCGATGGCGATCGACCGCGACTTCCTCGCCGAGAAGGTCTGGCAGAACTCGATGCTGCCTGGATATTCGATGGTGCCTCCGGGCATCGAGGGCTACACGCCAGCGCTGGCCAAATATGCGGACATGCCGCAGATCGACCGCGAGGACGAGGCCAAGAAGATCCTGGAGAAGCTCGGCTACACGCCCGAGCATCCGCTGAAGATGGAGATCCGCTACAACACTTCGGAGAACCATAAGAACACGGCGGTCGCCATCCAGGAACAGCTGAAGCCGCTCGGCGTCGAGGTGACGCTGCTCAACACGGATACCAAGACCCACTACGGCTTCCTCGAGCAGAAGGGCAATTACGACGTCGCCCGCGCCGCCTGGATCGCCGACTACAAGGATCCGGAGACGTTCCTCGGCATCTCGCGCAAGGCAAGCGGCAACAACTACTCGAACTACGACAGCCCTGCCTATGAAGCCGCGATGGACAAGGCAGCCGCCGCCGGCGGCAAGCCGGAAGACCGCATGAAGGACCTCGCCGCGGCCGAGCGTATCCTCGTCGACGATGTCGGTGAGATCCCGCTGCTCTACTACAGCTACCACGACATCGTGTCCTCGAAGCTGCATGGCTTCGACGACAACGTCATGGACATTCATCCGTCCCGCTTCATCTCCAAGGACTGACAATCAACCTTGGCCGTGCCGCCGCTTTCTCTTTTTGGGAGCGGCGGTCGCGGTCTGTCGTCGTGCCGGGCCGAAAGTCGGATTTAATTTCGTCGGGTCGGGTGCGAAGATCAGAGATGCCAGCGCGCCACGGATCTTCGACTGGAGAGCCTGTCGCCCTGGCTGAAGCGGGGCGCCGATGCTGCGTTATGTCTTCCGGCGGCTATTGACCGCCATCCCCACGCTGTTCGTCATCGTGACAGTGGCGTTCTTCCTGATCCGCGTCGCGCCTGGCGGCCCGTTCAACCAGGAGCGTGGCCTGAGCCCCGAGATCAGGGCCAATCTCGAAGCCCAGTTCGGCCTCAACGATCCGCTCTGGCTGCAATATGTCCACTATCTCGGCAATCTTTTGCGCGGCAGTTTCGGCCCGAGCTACAATCTGCCGGATTTCACCGTCACCGAACTCTTCGCCAAGGGCCTGCCGATCTCGGTGCAGATCGGCACCTCGGCGCTGGTGCTGGCGCTGCTGTTGGGCTCGATCCTCGGCACAATCGCGGCACTCAACCAGAATAAAATAGCCGACTACTCGGTGATCGCTTTAGCCACCGCCGGCAGCACCATCCCCACCTTCGTCACCGCGCCGTTGATCCAACTCCTCTTCGGGCTGTCCTGGAAGCTGTTGCCGATCGGCGGCTGGGGTGACGGTGCCCTGATCAACAAGGTCGGGCCGGTGCTGACGCTCGCTCTGCCGCAGATCGCGATCGTCGCCCGCCTTATGCGCGGCTCGATGATCGAGAGCCTGCGCTCGCATCATATCCGCACCGCCCGCGCGCTCGGCCTCTCCGACTGGTCGGTGGTGGTCAAGCATGCGCTTCGCGGCGCCGTGCTGCCGATCGTGTCCTTCACCGGTCCGGCGGCGGCGGCGCTGCTCACCGGCTCGATCATCGTCGAGACGATCTTCTCGATCCCCGGGGTCGGCCGCTATTTCGTCGATGCGGCGCTTAACCGCGACTACACGCTGGTGATGGGAACCGTGGTGGTGATCGCGCTCTTCACCATCGTCTTCAACCTGATCGTCGACCTGCTCTATGCGGTCGTCGATCCGAGGGTGCGCTATGACTGACCTTGCCGTCGCCGTGCCCGAGCCGATCGTCGGCCGCTCGCTCTGGGGCAACGCCTGGGCGCGGCTCAAGCGCAACCGCGCCGCCATGTTCAGCCTCTATTATCTGGCGTTCATCGCCGTCATCAGCGTGTTCGGCCCGATGGTTGTGCCCCATGAATACACCACCATCTATGGCGACTATGTGCGCACGCCGCCGAGCCTTTCGGCCTATCCGAAGCCCGACATGATCCAGGGCGCGCTCACCGACGCCATCAAACGCATGCGCGTCGACATCAAGGAGTGGCACCAGGATGGCAGCCGCGTGATCGTGACCGTCACATCCAAGAAGCCGGTCGACGACCGCAACATCCGCTATCTCGACCGCTCCGACGCCTTCGACGACACCAGGATTGAAAGCAAGTCGCCCGACGGCCTCGAGATGACGATGAGTTCCGCCATCAAGCAGCAATATTTCTTCTTCGGCACCGACAACACCGGCCGCGACCTGCTCTCGCGCACGCTGATGGCCGGGCGCATCTCCTTGGCCATCGGCCTGCTTGCCGGCGTTGTCGCCGGCGTCATCGGCGTCATCTACGGTGCCACCGCGGGCTTTGCCGGCGGCAGGGTCGACGAGGTGATGATGCGCATCGTCGACGTGCTCTACTCGCTGCCCTTCATCTTCTTCGTCATCATGCTGGTGGTGTTCTTCGGCCGCAACTTCGTGCTGATGTTCCTCGCTGTGGGCGCGGTGCTGTGGCTCGACATGGCGCGCATCGTGCGCGGCCAGGCGCTGTCGATCCGCAGGCAGGAATATGTCCAGGCGGCGGAAGCCATGGGCGTCGGCCAGCGCGGCATCCTGCTGCGCCACGTCATCCCCAACCTGCTCGGGCCGGTGGTGATCTACATGACGCTCTTGGTGCCGCAGGTCATCATCCTGGAGAGTTTTCTCTCCTTCCTCGGTCTCGGCGTGCAGGAGCCGATGACCAGCTGGGGCGTGCTGATCTCGGTCGGCGCCAAGAACATCGGCTACGCCAACTGGCTGCTTCTGTTCCCCGCCTTCTTTCTCGTCTCGACGCTGTTCGCGCTGAACTTCGTCGGTGACGGCCTGCGCGACGCGCTTGACCCAAAAGATCGATAAAGATGGGGATCGCTGAGATGACTGCTTCCGAAACGATCCTCAGCGTCAAGGACCTTCGCGTCCGCTTCCAGACCCTCGACGGCACCGTCGAAGCGGTCAAGGGCATCAACATCAAGGTCAATGCCGGCGAAACGGTCGCCGTCGTCGGCGAATCCGGTTCCGGCAAGAGCCAGACGATGATGGCGGCGATGAGCCTGCTTTCCTCCAATGGCGAGGCGACCGGCCAGGTCGACTATCGCGGCCACAACCTTCTGACCATGTCGAAGAGCGAGCTCAACAAGGTGCGCGGCCGCAAGATCAGCATGATCTTCCAGGAGCCGATGACCTCGCTCGACCCGCTCTACACCATCGGCAACCAGCTTATGGAGCCGATCCGCCGCCATCGCGGCCTGAACGCGCAGGCCGCGCGTGAGGAAGCGCTGAAGCTGCTCAGGCTGGTGCATATCCCCGATCCCGAACGGCGCATGAAATCCTATCCGCACGAGATGTCGGGCGGCCAGCGCCAGCGCGTCATGATCGCCATGGCTCTGGCCAACGATCCCGACATCCTGATCGCCGACGAGCCGACGACGGCGCTCGACGTCACCATCCAGGCGCAGATCCTGATGCTGCTCGCCGAATTGCAGTGCAAGCTCGGCATGGCGATCGTCTTCATCACCCACGACCTCGGCATCGTGCGGCGCTTCGCCGACCGTGTCTATGTCATGCGCCAGGGCGAGGTGGTGGAGGAGGGTGATGCGGAGGCGCTCTTCGCCAACCCGCAGCACGCCTACACCAAAATGCTGCTCGCGGCCGAGCCGACCGGCACCAAGGCGGCTCCGCCGGCCAATTCGCCCGTATTGCTCGAAGGCAGGAATGTCGAAGTCGTCTTCAAGATCGGCGGTGGCTTCCTCGGCGGCGAGCCGCTGATGCTGCGCGCCGTGGACAAGATATCGGTGCGGCTGAAGCGCAACCAGACGATCGGCATCGTCGGCGAGTCCGGCTCGGGCAAGTCGACGCTCGGCCGCGCGCTGCTCAGGCTCTTGCCCAGCGACGGCGTCATCCGCTTCGGCGACCGCGATATCTCGGAGGCCGACCGCCAGGCGATGCGGCCGCTCAGGCGTGAACTGCAGCTCGTCTTCCAGGATCCGTTCGGCTCGCTGTCGCCGCGCATGACCATTGGCCAGGTGATCACCGAGGGGCTTTTGGTGCACGAGCCGTCGCTCACCGGCAAGCAACGCGACCAGCGCGCCGTCGAGGCGCTGCGGGAGGTAGGGCTCGATCCCAATGCGCGCAACCGCTACCCGCACGAATTCTCCGGCGGCCAGCGCCAGCGCATCGCCATCGCCCGCGCGATGATCCTGAAGCCGAAAGTGGTGGTGCTGGACGAGCCGACCTCGGCGCTCGACCGCTCCGTCCAGAAGCAGATCGTCGAGCTGCTGCGCAAGCTGCAGGCCGACCACGAACTGTCCTACCTCTTCATCAGCCACGACCTCGCGGTGGTGCGCGCCATGGCCGACTACATCATCGTCATGAAGCAGGGAAAGATCGTCGAGGAAGGGCCGACGCAGGAGATCTTCGACAATCCGCGCGAAGCCTACACCCAGACGCTGATGAACGCCGCGATCGATTCGACACGGTTTCGCATGAGTGCCTGAAGCCGTCGTGCCGCGCTTGGCTTACTGGGCGGCTGGACACCTCTGCCTCCGCGTCGCGACGATCACCTGCTGCTGTTGCTGCAGCCTGTCGATCCGGGCGGTTTCGCGATTGGCCACCGCTGTCTTCACACGCTCGCCGCCGAGCAGCCAGTTCGGCACGCTCGTATTGGCGACCTTGCCGCGAGCGATTGCGGTGCGTGAAATATCGGTGGCGGTGTCTCCGACCGCATTGTTGAGCTCGGGGCAGGTCATTTTGTCGTATTTCGCCGGGCTGATCGATGCGGTGGTCGACGAGCATGCTGTCGCGAACAGCAGAATGGCGGTCAAAATGAGCGGCAAGGCCGTTGTCGGCATGAATTTCATTCTCGCTCCTCGCTCGACGCGGTGACGGCGACAGGCTCAGCATAGCCGCCTCGGGCCCGTCTGTCTCAATTGGCGGCCTCAAATCCTCTGCTGCGCGCCCGGAGGTCATCCAGTTGATCACAGAGTCCGGCATCTTCCCCGTGCTCGATCTTGCGGCAGAAGAACGCGCTGGACTTGAGGATATCCGCAAGATCGGTGCGGGTCAGGAGCTTGGGAAAGCGGCCTTTCTCATCCGTCGCGGTGTAGCGCAGATTATCGGTCGCGCGGTTGGCCCAGTATTTGCTGTTGCGCAAAAGCATGTGGGGCTCCATCTCGTCAGGGATTGCCGTCCGCGCGAAGAACCTCTTGATCTCGGGGTCGAGCATCCCTTGCACGATTGTCTCTATCGCTTCGCGGGTCAGCGTGAACCATTGCGAACCGAATGTGGGCAGCAGGCCGGCGGGGAGCTTCCGGTCGACGCCCAGCGCGCCTTGCAGGCGAATGCTCGATAGGCGCTTGCGGCGGGACGATACCAGCCGTTCATATGGCCAATAGCAGGAGAACCTGTTGCTGAGGTCGTCGGGTGTTTCGCCCGGCAGTCCTTCATGCGTCACCGAGACGTATTCTTGAGCATGGTTCTGGTGAAGATATGTCGCGAAGTCGTCGATGCTTCGCACGGGGTAGTCGGACCCGCTTAGGAGCGAACCATACAGAAATGGGTGGTCGAGCAGGCGCTGCAGGGCCTGGAGGGTCGCCTCGACGATAGAATAGCCTCCCCACCGGCAGGCCACCATGCTGAACACGTCTACGTTCGGCAGGTCGGAAAGCCGGCTCCGGAAGCCGGCAATTGCCGGAGCGCCAACCCTTGTATCGAGGTGGACGACGATCCTGTCCTGCGGTCGCCGGATCGCTCGGATCAGCCGCTCGGTGTGGCCGAGTTGGCGGTGGGCCAGGATGACAAACCCCAGTCTTGCATCGGTTGCATCACTCCACACGATTCTCCCGCCCCCAAGCCGCCCGCACGGCCTTTGCCCGACCCTTCGGGCCATCCCCAACGCGGTTCGTCGCCGCCGGCGCCGATGTTAAGAAATTCGTGGCGGAAGCGATAGTTTCCGTGAGCATTCCCTAAAAGGAGATTTCGGCAATAGCCAATGCGTTGTCTCACGGCCATCTCATGTTCTCGTCTTGTTTCAGAGACGAGAAATGCGCAAAGCCTTGCAACGCAAGGGATTGAGGCCGATTGTCGGGGAGCTTCGATCTGGTCGGAGTGGCAGGATTTGAACCTGCGACCCCCTCGTCCCGAACGAGGTGCGCTACCAGACTGCGCTACACTCCGTGACCAGACCGCGGGCTTATAGCTGCCACTTTCCGATCCTGCAAGCGGCAATGACAGCACTTCTGTCGCATTTCCGTTCTTTCGCGAAGCTTGCCCGAATGGCATAGGATTTGGCTGTCGGGTAAAGGCGGGCTTAAAGGCTTTTGCCGTAAGTCCGACCCTGGGGAGCCGGACTTTTGACAGGGTCGTTCATGAGCCAGCGCATCGTCAGTTTCGTCATGAGCGGAGGCGTTGGGTCGCGGCTGTGGCCGCTGTCGCGCGAGGACAATCCCAAGCAATTCCACGACTTCTCGGGCGACGGCTCGATGCTGGCCAAAACCTTGCGCCGTCTGGCGGCGCGCCCGCAAGGCGAGACGCCGATTTTCCTGATCGCCGCGGAACGTCATGCCGAGCGCGTCCATGCCGACCTTGCCGGTCTTGATCTGGCCGGTGGCGGACCGCTGTTCGAGCTGACGGGCCGCAACACGGCGGCGGCGGTAGCGCTGGCCTGCCTGCGCACGCTCTCCGAATATGGCGACGAGCTGGTGCTGGTGGTGCCGTCGGATCACGAAATATCGACGCCCGGCCAGTTCTGGCAAAGCGTCGAGGCGGGCGCCGGCGCGGCGAATGCCGGCCGGCTCGTGGTCTTCGGCCTCAAGCCGACTCAGCCCGAGACCGGCTATGGCTATATCGAGGTCGGGGCCGGCAGGGACGGCGTCTTCGACGTCTCGCGCTTCGTCGAGAAGCCCGATCTCGCCACTGCGCAGGCCTATCTCGACACCGGCGGCTTCTACTGGAACACCGGCATCTTCCTGTTCCGCGCCGGCGCCATGCGCGACGCCTTCGCAGCCTACGAGCCGAAAATCTGGCGGGCGACGGAGGCCGCCTACAAGGCTGCGACCAGCGACCTGTCCGGCCTCTATATGCCGCTGGAGCTTTATTCCGCAATCCCGTCGACCTCCATCGACTACGCCATCATGGAACGTGCGAAAGACATCGCCATGGTGCCGGCCGGCTTCCGCTGGAACGATCTCGGCTCCTGGCAGTCGCTGCTCGATGTCGGCCCGTCTGATGGGCAGGGCAATGTCATCGTTGGGGACGTCGTGGCCATAGATTGCGAGAACTCGTATATCCGCAGCGAAGGCCGCCTGCTGTCGGCCATCGGCATGAAGGATGTGGCGATCGTCTCAACCGCCGACGCGACTTTCGTCGCCCCTGTCAGCCACAGCCAGCATGTCAAGAAGATCGTCGAGCAGCTGGAGAAATCCGGCCGGTTGGAGACCAGGTTCACGCCGGCGCCCGACCGCGTCATCGAGAGCGGCGCCTGGCAACGACGCGTGCATCACTGGCTGTTCGACGAGACATTGCCGCTGTGGTCGACCATTGGCGTCGACGAGCGCCATGGCGGCTTCCACGAGGCGCTGGGCTTCGATGCCTCGCCGCTGATGAAGCCAAAGCGCATGCGCACGCAGGCGCGCCAGGTCTATGCCTTCGCGGTCGCCAAGGAGCGCGGCTGGGACGGTCCAGCCGACAGGCTGATCGCGCACGGCATCGACTTCATGGTGGGGCAGGGCCGCACCGAGCGTGGCGGCTGGGTGCGCACGCTCAACATAGACGGCTCGGTCGCCGATCCGGTCGAGGATGCCTACGACCATTCCTGCGTGCTTCTGGCGCTCGCGCACGCTCATATGTCAGGCCATCCCGACGCGTTGCGGCTCGGCGAGGAGACGTTCATCTTCCTCGATGCGCATCTGGAAGACGCCCGCATGACCGGCTTTCTGGAAACCTCCGACGGCGCGGAGGAACGCCGCTCCAACCCGCACATGCACCTGCTCGAGGCTTTCCTGGCCTGGCACAAGGCGACGGGCGAGCGCGCCTATCTGCGCCGCGCGGCGCGCATCATCGACCTCTTCCGCAGCCATTTCTTCGATGCCGAAAGCTGGGCGCTCGGCGAATATTTCGACGAGGGCTGGAAGCCGGCGGCGGGTGAGAAGGGGACCTGGACCGAGCCTGGCCACCATTTCGAATGGGCCTCGCTGCTGGTCGATTTCGCCGCCCGCAGCGGCCAGGGCGAGCTCCCGGCCTTTGCCCGCAAGCTCTATGCCTCGGCCATTGCCAACGGGCTCAACCGTGCTACCGGCCTTGCCTATGGCGCGGTCTCGCGCCAGGGCCTGCCGCTCAACACGGTCTCGCGAAGCTGGCCGCAGGCCGAGGCGATCAAGGCGGCGATCGCGCTTGATGGCTCTGTCGGCCCGGACCTCAAGCCCGAGATCGAGGCTCGCGTCGGCCGCCTGTTCCGCTGGCACATAGACCCGGCACCGCTCGGCCTCTGGATCGACCGCATCGATGAGCGCGGCCGCTCACTGGCGACCGAGGTGCCGGCGAGCATTTTTTATCATCTGGTCTGCGCGCTGACGCAGTATCTGGACGGGACGGTAGGGAAGGGGTGAGCCAGAAGCAGAAGAGACCGTAGGCCTCATTCCTTCCCGCCGACGTTCGCTATCTGTCAAATTCTCAATACGGGCTCGCCACATCCCCGGTCTCGACATAGACCGCCTTGAGCTGCGAATAATGCGCCAGCGCGGCAAGCGAATTCTCGCGGCCGATGCCGGACTGCTTGACGCCGCCGAAGGGCATTTCCACAGGCGTCAGATTGTAGGCGTTGATCCAGCAGGTGCCGGCCTGCAGCTCGGCGATCACCCTATGCGCACGCGGCAAGTCGCGCGTGAAGACGCCGGCGGCCAGCCCGAACTCGGTGTCGTTGGCGCGCTCGATCACCTCGTCCTCGTTGTCGAATTTCAAGACGCTCATCACCGGCCCGAAAATCTCTTCGCGCGCGATCCGCATGCCGTCCGTCACGCCGGTAAACACCGTCGGCTCGATGAAGAAGCCGCCCTCGAAACCTTGCAGCGACGGCACGTTGCCGCCGAAGGCGAGCGTGGCTCCATCCTGCTTGCCGGCGGCGATGTAGGAGACGACCTTCTCCTGCTGAAGCCTGTTGACCAGCGGCCCCATCTGCGTGTCCGGATCGAGCGGATCGCCGATCCGTATCTTCTTGGTGCGCTCGACCAGCCGCTCGACGAAGCGGTCATGCAGGCCCTTTTGCACGAAGACGCGCGTGCCGTTGGAGCAAACCTGACCGGTCGAGTAGAAATTGCCGAGCATGGCGCCGCCTATGGCGTTCTCGAGATCGGCGTCGTCGAAGACGATCAGCGGCGACTTGCCGCCGAGCTCCATCGTCGCGTGCTTCATCTTCGAGCCGGCGAGCGACAGCACCTTGCGGCCGGTCGGCACCGAGCCGGTCACCGAGACCTTGGCGACAACGTCATGGCCGACAAGGCCGGCGCCGACATCGCCATAACCTTGCACGACGTTGAACAACCCGTCGGGCAGGCCGGCCTCCGAGTAGATCTCAGCCAGCGCCAGCGCCGACAGCGGGGTGTTCTCCGACGGCTTGAACACCATGGCGTTGCCCATGGCCAAGGCCGGCGCCGACTTCCAGCCGGCGATCTGGATCGGGTAGTTCCAGGCACCAATGCCGACACAGACACCGAGCGGCTCGCGGCGCGTGTAGGCGAACGGTCCACCGAGATCGATCATCTCGCCATTGAAGGCGGCGACCGCTCCGGCGAAATATTCAAGGCAGTCGGCGGCCGAAGGCGCATCGGCCACCAGCGTCTCCTGGATCGCCTTGCCAGTGTCGAGTGTCTCGATGCGGGCGAGATCGGCATTGCGGGCCCGCAGGATGTCGGCGGCGCGGCGCAGGACGCGGCCGCGCTCGACCGGCTTCAGCCGCGCCCATGCGGGCTGGGCGGCTCGCGCGGCCTCGATGGCGAGCTCCAGCACGTTCGGCGTCGCCGAATGCAGCGTCGCGATGGTCTCGCCGGTCGCCGGATAGATCACCGGCAGTGGCGCGCCGCCTTCGTCCTCGATGTAGCGGCCGTTGACGTAGTGCGATGCCGTCGGTTGGGCGCGCATGGTCTTCTCCGTTCGTAATCGCCGGGCGGCGAGGGCGCCCGCCCGATCATGCGCTATCTGTCGGCCACCTGCCAGCGCGGATTGATCCAGGGTTCCTGGTTGGAGGGCGCCAGCGGGGTGCGGCCAAGGATGTGGTCGGATGCCTTCTCGCCGGTCATGATCGAGGGCGCATTGAGGTTGCCGTTGGTCACACGCGGGAAGATCGAGGAGTCGGCGACGCGCAGGCCCTCGACGCCGATCACCCGGCATTCCGGATCGACGACGCTGGTCGGGTCGTCGGCGCGGCCCATCCTGCAGGTGCCGCAGGGATGATAGGCGCTCTCGGCATGGTCGCGGATGAAGGCGTCGAGTTCGTCGTCGGTCTGCACATGGCTGCCCGGCGAGATCTCCTTGCCGCGAAAGCCGTCGAACGCCTTCTGGCCGAAGATCTCGCGCGTCAGCCGGATGCAGTGGCGGAACTCGCTCCAGTCGTCCGGGTGTGACATGTAGTTGAAGCGGATCACCGGCTTCGTCTTCGGGTCAGGCGAGCGCAGGCTCACCGAACCGCGCGACTTCGAGCGCATCGGCCCGACATGTGCCTGGAAGCCGTGCGACTTCGCCGCCGACTTGCCGTCATAGCGCACCGCCGCCGGGATGAAGTGATACTGGATATCGGGGTAGTCGACGCCGGCCTGCGAACGCACGAAGGCGGCCGCCTCGAAATGATTGGTGGCGCCGAGCCCGCTTTTGAAGAACAGCCACTGCGCGCCGATCAGTGCCTTTGAGAAAGGATTGAGCACCGAGTTCAGCGTGATCGGCTTGGTCGATTCCTGCTGGATATAAAGCTCCAGATGATCCTGCAGATTGGCGCCGACGCCCGGACGGTCGGCGATCACCTGGACGCCGTTCTCCTGGAGATGCGCGCCCGGACCGATGCCGGACAGCATCAGGATCTTCGGCGAATTGATCGACGACGCCGCGACGATCACCTCACGCCGCGCCTTAACGACCTGAATCTTTTTGTTAGCTTCGATCTCGACGCCGGTCGCGCGTTGATTCTCGATCACCACGCGCCGTGCGAAACCCTTGAGCAGGCTAACATTCTTGCGTTTGAGCGCCGGCTTCAGATAGGCGTTCGCCGCCGACCAGCGGCGGCCGCCCAGAATCGTCTGCTCCATCGGCCCGAAGCCTTCCTGCTTCGAGCCGTTATAGTCGTCGGTCAGCTCGAAACCGGCCTGGCGGCCGGCCTCCATGAACGCACCGTAGAGCGGGTTCTTGCGTGTGCCGCGTTGCACATGCAGCGGGCCGCCTTTGCCGCGCCAGCCCTCCTCGCCGCCGTCGGAATCCTCCATGCGCTTGAAATAGGGGAGCACGTCGGCGAAGCCCCAGCCGGCGGCGCCCTGTTCGGCCCAGTGGTCGAAGTCATGCGCATGCCCGCGCACATAGACCATGCCGTTGATCGAGGACGAGCCGCCAAGCACCTTGCCGCGCGGCGTGGCCAGCACGCGGCCGCCGAGATGCGGCTCCGGTTCGCTGGCAAAACCCCAGTCGTAGAGGCTCATGTTGAGCGGGATCGACAGCGCCGACGGCATCTGGATCAGCGGTCCCATGTCGGTGCCGCCGAACTCGATGACGATCACCGAATGCTTGCCGTCCTCCGACAGCCTGTAGGCCATGGCCGAGCCGGCGGAGCCGGAGCCGATGATGACGAAATCCGCTTCAAGCATCGTTCATATGCGCCCATCGTTCATATGCGAGATGAAATCGGCGAGCGAGACATTGCCGCCGGTTGCAACCACGAGGACGGTCTTGCCCGCCACATCCACCTTGCCGCCGAGCAGCGCCGCGAGCGATGCCGCGCCCGAAGGCTCGAGCACCAGCTTCATCCGCTCGAAGGCGACCTTCATCGCCCGCCGCACCGCGGCGTCGTCGACGGTGACGCCGCGCACGCCGGCAGCACTCACCGCCGCGAAGGGCGCGTCGCCGGGCTTGCGCGCCATCAGCCCGTCGCAGATCGATTTCGGCCCGATCGGCATCGTTTCGATCGCGCCATGCGCCAGCGACGAGCCCATGCCGTTGAAACCCTCCGGCTCGACCGCGATGATCTCGGTCTTGGGCGACACGTAATGGAAGGCGAGCGAGACGCCGCCGATCAACCCGCCGCCACCGACCGAGCAGAACACGAGGTCGGCATGCGCCTTCTTCGTTGCCAACTGGTCGAGCGCTTCCAGTCCGGCGCCGGCCTGGCCGGCGACGATCTCCGGATCGTCGAAGGGATGCAGCAAGGTGAGGTGCTCGGTCTCGGCGATCTCGCGCGCCTTGGCGGCGGCGACTTCCTCGCGGGCGCGGTCGCCATGGTCGGTCAGCACCACGCGCGCGCCATAACCGGCCGTCGCGTCGCGCTTGGCGGCGGGCGCGTCGATCGGCATGACGATGGTGACGGGAATACCCAGCGCCTGGCCGGCGGCCGCCAGCCCTTGCGCGAAATTGCCGGAGGAATAGGCCACCACGCCCTTCCTCGCTTCATCCGCCGAAAGCCGGCTCAGCCGCCAATAGGCGCCGCGCACCTTGAAGGAGCCGGCCCATTGCAGCGACTCCGGCTTGACGAAGACGCGCGCGGCGCCGGTCTCCTTGGCCAAAGCCGCCGACTCCAGGAGCGGCGTCACCTGCGTGGCCGTCGAGGTGACGGCATAGGCGTGTTTCAGGTGGTCGAGGGTAGGGACGAGAATGTCTGCCATCATTCGCCTCTCGGATATCGTTTGCTCTCTTCGAGATTGTCGAGGTTCATGTGATTGCGCATGTAGCGTTCCGACGCCTTCTGCAGCGGTTGGAACTCCCACGGGTAATAGGCGCCGTTGCGCAGCGCCGGGTAGACGACCCAGCGGCGCGCCTGGCTTTCGCGTACGGCGGCGTCGAAGCTCGCCATGTTCCAGCGCGCACGGACCTTTTCCATGAAGGCCGAGACCAGATCGGCGTGGGCCGGGTTGGCGGCGAGATTGTCGAGCTCGCGCGGATCGGCATCGAGGTCGAAGAGCTGCGGCGGGTCGAGCTCGCAATGGACGAATTTGTATTTGCCCTCGCGGATCGCCACCATCGGCGCATAGGAGCCTTCGGCCGCATATTCCATCAGCACCGCCGCCGAGCGCCCCTTACCGGCGGCAAGCGGTAGCAGCGACTGGCCGTCCGTCCATGGCGAAATCCCGCTCATGTCGATGCCGGCGAGGTCGCAGAGCGTCGGCGCGACGTCGAGATTGGAGACAGGCACCTCGATCAGCCCGGCGTCGATGCCCTTGCCGGCCATCATCAGAGGCACGCGCGCCGCACCTTCGTAGAAGCACATCTTGAACCACAGCCCGCGCTCGCCCAGCATGTCGCCATGGTCGGAGCAGAACAGCACGATCGTGTCGTCGGCCATGCGGGTGCGCTCCAGCACCGACAGCAACTCGCCGACCTTGTCGTCGAGATAGGAGATGTTGGCGAAATAGCCGCGCCGTGAGCGGCGGATCTGTTCCGGCGTGATATCGAAACTGTCGTAGTCGGATGCCTTGTAGAGCCGCTTCGAATGCGGATCTTGTTTGTTGAAGGGAATGAAGCCGACTTCCGGCTCCAGCGCCGGGCAGTCCTCATAGAGGTCCCAGTATTTGCGCCGTGCGACATAGGGGTCGTGCGGATGGGTGAAGGAAACGGTCAGGCACCAGGGCCGGCGCGCCGCACCGTCCGATCCGCGTGAGAATTCATAGAGCTTCTGCATCGCGTGGAAGGCGACCTCGTCATCATACTCCATCTGGTTGGTGATCTCGGCGACGCCGGCGCCGGTCACCGAACCCAGATTGTGATACCACCAGTCGATGCGCTCGCCGGGCTTGCGGTAGTCCGGCGTCCAGCCGAAATCGGCCGGGTAGATGTCGGTGGTGAGCCGCTCCTCGAAACCGTGCAACTGGTCGGGGCCGACGAAATGCATCTTGCCGGAGAGCACCGTGTGATAGCCGGCGCTGCGCAGATGATGCGCGTAGGTCGGGATCGAGGAGGCGAACTCGGCGGCGTTGTCATAGACCTGCGTGCGCGACGGCAATTGCCCGCTCATGAAAGAGGCGCGCCCCGGGGCGCAGAGCGGCGAGGCGGTGTAGTTATTGGCAAAGCGCGCCGAACGCGCGGCCAGCGCCTTCAGATATGGCGCATGCAGGAACTCGGCCGGGCCGTCCGGGAAAAGCGTGCCATTGAGCTGATCGACCATGACGATCAGGAAATTGGGTCGTCGGGTGGTCAAGGCAGGTTCCGTCCGTTGAGCTTGGTTTCGAGATAGTCTTCGATGAGCGCGATGGCGCTCTGCGCGTTGGGGGTGCCGTCCTTCAGCGCGCGGCGGATATAGAGCCCGTCAATCAG
Source organism: Mesorhizobium vachelliae (assembly GCF_033977325.1). Lineage (NCBI taxonomy): Bacteria > Pseudomonadati > Pseudomonadota > Alphaproteobacteria > Hyphomicrobiales > Phyllobacteriaceae > Mesorhizobium > Mesorhizobium vachelliae. The sequence goes on along the minus strand of NZ_JAVIIR010000002.1, from coordinate 296,734 downwards.
CGCCGCGGTCGCTTCCGCCACGCGGTCGGCCTCGGTCCGACGCAGGATGCCGGTCAGCCCGCTCATCAGGTTCGAATTGAGCCGCCGCGCATAGATGCGCAGCAGCCGCCGCAGCTCGGTCGATTTCTGCGCCTCGACATAGAAGGCCAGCCACGCGGCGATGATCTGAGGCTGGAACTGATCGTCGGAGAAGTTCACCGCAACCACGGCCGACACGCGCTGGCGCGGCGTGACGGCAAGGCGAAGAGCGCGCCTTGTGTCGCTGTTGAGCTCGGCAAGGATGTGCCGCATCGTCGCGAACAGCAACTCGTCCTTGGCGCCGAAATAGTGATGCGCCAGCGCCGACGACACGCCGGCGCGCCCCGCGATCTCCGACATGGTCACGTCCAGCGATCCGCGCTCGCCGATCGCCGAGATCGTTGCGTCGATCAGCGCCTTGCGGCGCACTGGCTCCATTCCGATTTTCGGCATTTTGAGGGTCCGTTTCGAAGGGAGATTATTTTTTATTGACGCGTCAATCAATAAAAAATTGATGCTGGGATCAACCGATCGTGTTGTTCTGGCCCATGCCTTGGGCTGGAAAACGGTTCATTGTTGAACAACATTGAATCACGTGCCGCGAAGGATCGTGCTAGGCTGCGGCGCAAATGGAGGTTGCCATGACCGCATGCATCGTCGGCTGGGCGCATTCGCGCTTCGGCAAGCTCGAAGGCGAGACGCTGGAGGGCCTGATCACCAAGGTTGCCGTCGAGGCGCTCGACCATGCCGGCATCGGTCCGGATGACGTCGACGAGATCGTGCTTGGCCATTTCAACGCCGGGTTCTCGCCCCAGGATTTCACCGCGAGCCTCGTGCTGCAGGCCGACGACCGGCTGCGCTTCAAGCCGGCGACGCGCGTCGAGAACGCCTGCGCCACCGGTTCGGCGGCAGTGCGGCAAGGCATCCGCGCCATCGACGCCAACGCCGCCCGCATCGTTCTCGTGGTCGGCGCCGAGCAGATGACGACGACGCCCGGACCCGAGATCGGCAAGAACCTGCTCAAAGCATCCTACCTGCCTGAGGATGGCGACACGCCGGCCGGCTTTGCCGGCGTCTTCGGCAAGATCGCTCAGGCCTATTTCCAGCGCTATGGCGATCAGTCTGATGCGCTGGCCATGATCGCGGCCAAGAACCACAAGAACGGCGTCGAAAATCCCTACGCCCAGATGCGCAAGGATTTCGGCTATGAGTTCTGCCGCCAGGAGAGCGAGAAGAACCCCTTCGTCGCCGGTCCGCTGAAGCGCACCGATTGCTCGCTGGTCTCCGACGGCGCCGCGGCGCTCATTCTCACCGACACCGCGACGGCGCTGAAGATGCGCCGTGCCGTGACCTTCCGTGCCAACGAGCATGTGCAGGACTTCCTGCCGATGTCTAAGCGCGACATCTTATCCTTCGAGGGCTGCGAGCGCGCCTGGGAGCAGGCGCTGAAGAAGGCCGGCGTCACGCTCGACGACCTCTCCTTCGTCGAGACGCATGACTGCTTCACCATCGCCGAATTGATCGAATATGAGGCGATGGGCCTGGCCAAGCCGGGCGAGGGCGCCAGGCTGGCGCTGGATGGCACGACGGCGAAGGACGGCCGCCTGCCGGTCAATCCCTCCGGCGGCCTGAAGGCCAAGGGCCACCCGATCGGCGCCACTGGTGTGTCGATGCATGTGCTCACCGCCATGCAGCTGACCGGCGAAGCCGGCGGCATCCAGGTGCCGGGCGCAAAGCTCGGCGGCATCTTCAACATGGGCGGCGCGGCCGTCGCCAACTACGTTTCCATTCTCGACAGGATTCGCTAGAAGCGGCCCGCATTGAAGCGGCGCGCCCACCAATGGGCGCGCGTGCGGGAGGCAAGATGGCAAACCCAGTTCTGGTCGAAGTCACACGTGGCGCGGTGGTCGAAAGTGCCCATCGCGGCGCCGTCAGCGTCTTCGATGCCGACGGCAAGCCTGTCCTTGAGATCGGCGACACCGACCGTCCGGTTTTCCCGCGCTCCGCGGTGAAGGCGATCCAGGCCTTGCCGCTGGTCGAATCGGGCGCTGCCGACGCCTATGGCTTCGGCGACCGCGAACTGGCGTTGGCTTGCGCCTCGCATTCGGGCGAGCCTGCCCATGTCGAGCTGGCCACCGCGATGCTCGCCAAGGCAGGCCTCGACAGGACGGCGCTGGAATGCGGCGCGCATTGGCCCTCGAACCATGAGGCCACCATCGCGCTCGCCCGCGCCGGCGGTGTGCCGAACGCCTTGCACAACAATTGCTCCGGCAAGCATTCCGGCTTCCTCTGCACCTGCGTCCATTCGGGCATCGCGCATGGCGGCTACGTCAAGGCCGGCCATGCGTTGCAGGAGATGGTACGCGACGCTATGCAATCCGTGACGGGCGCGGCGCATGACGTCGACCATTGCGGCGTCGACGGCTGCTCGATCCCGACCTATGCCGTGCCGTTGAAGAGTTTTGCGCTGGGCTTTGCCCGCATGGCGACGGGCAGGGGCATTGCGCCCGAGCGCGCCAAGGCCGCGAAGCGGCTTCTCTCGGCTTGCATGGCCGAGCCGTTCCTGGTCGCAGGCACCGGCAAGGCCGACGTCGCGCTGATGCAGGCCGCGCCCGGCCGCATCTTCGTCAAGACCGGCGCCGAAGGCGTCTACTGCGCGGCATTGCCCGAGCTTGGTCTCGGCATTGCGCTCAAATGCGATGACGGCGCCGGCAGGAGTGCGGAGGTGATGATCGCCGCGGTCCTGACGAAGCTGCTGCGCGGCGATGAGGCGGTTGCGGCAAAGCTCGCCGAACTCGCCCATCCTCCAGTCGAAAGCCGCGTCGGCGCCAAGGTCGGCTCGCTGCGGCCGACAGCGGCATTCAACTAGCCGTCTTCAGCGACAGCACCAAAGTCATCGGATTCTTTGGGGAAGCCTGGAAGCCATAGCGCTCATAAAACGTCTTGGCTTCATCCGATATGGCATGAACCAGGAGACCGCGAATGCCGAGAATGGCTGCCGCCTGACCGGTCCGCAGCACCGCGTCCTGCAACAGGGCGACGCCCAGGCCCTTGCCCTGCCAGCTCACATCGACAGCCAGACGGCCAAGCACAGCCATGGGCACGGGATCAGGCATGTTGCGGCGGATCGAACCGGGTGCATCCGTGAGGTCAAGTCCGCCTGATGAAAGGCAATAATATCCAACGACCCTCGTGCTTTCCGCAACCGCATAGGTTCTGGACGCTCCGCTGACTTGATTGGCGCGCGCCCGCCGTCGAAGCCATTGGTCGAGGCTGTCGGTCCCGCTTTGAAAAAGGTCGAGTTCGTGACGATCGGCGAGAAGGGCTGGCGCCGAAAGCATCAGTCCCGCCAGGGCTTGGGCGCATTCATCAGCCGGGCAAATCCCTCGCCGCCCGGTGGCTGGTCGAGGATATCGAGATAATGCTGATAGCTCTCGGCATCGACCTTGATGAGCGTCTGGTCGAGCAGCGTGTCTTCGGCTGCGCGGTAGGCGGCGTCGATCATGAAGTCGGAGCGGGTCTTGCCGCGGATCTTCGCGGCACGGTCGATCAGGATGCGGACGTCTTCGCGGATGCGCAGATTGACGGGCTTAGCGTGGTTGTCCTGGTTTTTAGTGGCCATGGCGATGAATCCTTCCATCACCGATAGCATTTTTGCATACACAATGTGTATCTAAATCTAATGCTGCGAGATTTGGCCGCCGACAACCCGGAAAAACGCTGCCCACGACAAAACCGGACAGCAACGAGTTCATTTTTTTGCTAGTCTCCCCACCATCCAACGGGACGGGCGGGTGCTGACCATGCATGAAGCGGACAAGGTGTTTGCCGGGTCGATCCCGGAAAATTACGATCGCCATATGGTGCCGCTGATTTTCGAGGCCTATGCCGCGGAGACCGTACGGCGGGCGGCTTCCTTCTCGCCGCTGGCCGTTTTGGAAACCGCCGCGGGCACCGGGGCTGTCACCCGCGCGCTGGCGCCACGGCTTTCTCCCGGCGCCAGCTACACCGTAACCGACCTCAACCAGCCGATGCTCGACTATGCGGCCTCGCGCCAAGGGCCTGACAGCCGCATCACATGGCGCCAGGCGGATGCCCTGAAGCTGCCCTTCGAGGATGCGGCCTTCGACCTCGTCTGCTGTCAGTTCGGCGCGATGTTCTTTCCCGACCGCCCCGCTGCGTATCGCGAGGCAAAGCGGGTCCTGAAGCCCGGCGGACATTTCCTGTTCAGCGTCTGGGATCGCATCGAGGAGAATATATTCGCCGACGACGTGACGAATGCCCTGGCAACGATCTTTCCGCACGATCCGCCGCGCTTCCTGGCGCGCACGCCGCATGGCTATCACGACAAGGTGCTGATCCGTAGCGATCTGGCTGCCGCCGGATTCTCCGACGTGGCGATCGACACCATTGCCGAGCAGAGCCGCGCATCCTCGCCGCGCGTTCCGGCCGTCGCCTATTGCCAGGGCACCCTGCTTCGCAACGAGATCGAGGCCAGGGAGGCCGGACGATTGGCATCCGCGACCGACTATGCCGAATCCGTGATCGCTGACAAACACGGCCGTGGCGAGGTTGCCGCCAAGATCCAGGCCCACATCATCGTGGCCTCGGTCTAGCTGACCTTATTGCGCTCCACGGTGAGATGCGCGTAGCCGGTATCGGTTGACCGAGTGAGGTCGCCGGTCACCGGATCGGCCCAGCGCTGGCCGATGATGGCGCCGTTCTTGGCGCCGTCGATGACATTGTCCGAGATGACGGCGGTGCCGGAGCCTTCGACGACCGAAACGACGATGCCGGTGCCTGCCTGGCGTATGATGTTGCCGGTTGCCACGACATTGCGCAGATAAGGCCCCCAGCCGAGTTGCATGCCATAGAGCGGCGCGTTCTCGACGACATTGCCGCAAACCGTCGTGTCGGCTTCGGCGCTGATGCCGACGCCGAAGCCGGGCGGGTCGGCGGTGTAAGGGCCGGTGGTGGAGAGGTTGCGCACGATGTTGTTCGAGCAGATCGCCATGCGGCCGCCTTCGTTGAAATTGACGATCGAGATGCCGTTGGCCGCGCCGTCGACCAGATTGTTGCTGAGGATCGCGCCTTCGAAGGAGAATTCAGAATAGATCCCGGTCTCGCCCGAGCGCGAGCAGGTGTTGCCGGTGATCTGTAGGTTGCTGGAACTGTTGGCGCGGATCGCGGTGAAGGCGCAGTCGGAAACGACGTTGCCCGAGATTATCACATTGCCGGCGCGGAAGGCGTTGATGCCGTTGCCGTTCTGGCCGGTGCCGCCGCTGCGTGCGCCGATGCGCTGCACGCGGTTGCCGCTGACGATGGTGCCGTCTTCCGCAGCCTGCCAGCGATGCACCAGGATGCCGCCGTCGGCGCAATCGGACACGGTGTTGCCGGAAATCTCCAGCCCGCCGGCCTCGACCGAATAGATGCCGGCATCCGCGGCGCCCGAAATATCGGAGCGGCCGACACGGCCGACAGCGTGCTCGAGCGCCAGCCCGTTCTTGCCGCTGCCGGTCACCTGGCAATTGTCGATGACGAGATGGCCGACGCGGCGCAGATCGAGCAGGCCTTGTGCGTAATCGGCCAGCCAGCGGTTGGCGCCGTCGAACACCAGGCCGGTGAGCTCGATATGCTCGGCCTGTTCGGCCATCATCAGATGGCCGTTGCCGCCATAGACGATGCGCGTCGCGCCGGGCACGCCCGAAAGCCGCACGCGGGCCGGCAGCTTGAGGTTCGAGACGAGATAGGTGCCCGGCGGCAGGAACACCGGCTGGTCACGGTCGCTGGCCTCGGCCAGCATCTTGGCAAAAACCTTGCTCTGGTCGTCGACCGCTCCCGGCTGGACGCCGATCTCGGTAGCGTTGATCGAGCCGCGCATCGCGGCCATCTCGATGCCTGGCAGTGACTTCGCCGCAGCCTTGCCGGCAAAGACGCCGGCAACGGCGAAGCCGGCGGTCCGGGCTAGCAGCGTTCGTCTGTTCAACATCGGCACAGGTCCTGGCGTTTCACCCTGTCTGCCGCAGGAATCGTGCCAGGGTCGGCTTATTGCCAAACCGCTTGTGCCGTGGCCCCGCCAAGCCTAAGTTCAGCGTATGAGCAGAGCTTTTACCCGCGAAGAAGACAGCGAAAATGCCATTGCCGGCGTCGGTGAACGGCCGATCAGCACGCACCGCAATCTGGTGACCGAGCGCGGCCTTGCGATGATCGAGGAGAATCTGGCGGATCTGCGGGACGTGATGGCCAAAGCCGAGAGGCGCGGCGATCGCGAGCGCCTTGCGGTGGTTTCCCGCGACCTGCGCTACTGGACCGCGCGGCGCGAGAGCGCGGAGCTTTCCGTGCCCGAGCCGGGCAGCGACGTGGTGCGCTTCGGCATGGGCGTGACGCTGGAAGGCGACGACGGCAAAAAGGTGCATTGGCGCATCGTCGGCGAGGACGAGGCCGATCCGTCAAAGGGCAGTATTTCCCATGTCTCGCCGATGGCCGTGGCCCTGTTCGGCAAGAAGGTCGGCGAGGTCGTCACCGTCAACGGCAAGGAATGGGAAATCGTCAAGCTCTCGGACAAGGCCGAGAATTAGTCTTCGAGCTTGACGGTATGGTCGCGGAAGAAGGCCGCAGCGCCAGCCTCGTCGATTTCACCGGCGGCGACCATCATGACTAACTGGATGACATCCTGCTGCTCAGCTTCGATGCTCAAACCATTGAAATAGAGAAACAGGTCGGCTGCAGCAAAAGCCGTGCGCTTGTTGCCGTCTACAAACGGGTGATTCTTCGCAATGCCGAAGAGATAAGCGGCTGCCAGTTCGCAAAGATCGGGCTCGCCGTAGGCCTCTTTCTGCTGGGGTCGGGCGAGCGCCGACTCCAGCATCCCTTCGTCGCGAATCCCCGGCGCTCCGCCGTGGAGGCGCAATTGCTCGGCGTGCATCGCCTCCACGAATTCCCGCGAATGATGCTCGGTCATTTCGCGAGCGCGCGGTAGGCAACCTCGTATTTCTTCATCCGTTCGCGCGCGATCTTCATCTTGCGTTCGAACTCTTCGGCAGAGTCTTCCAAGCGGCGCAGACGAAGCTCCTGGCCCTCCTGGACGACAACCACATTGTCGCCGGTCTTCAGGTTTAACCGATCGAGAAGCTCTTTCGGCAGGATTAGGCCGTCGGAGTTGCCGATCTTTCGAATGGTGGTGTTCATGACGGATCGTCCTGTTGCAACGCTAATTATAACGTGTAGCGCCGGACGTTACAACAAGAATTATAACGGCGCTCACCGAGCCGCCAGCAATCGATCCATCAGCCGGTTCGCCGCGTCCGGGATGACCGTCCCCGGCGGGAAGATTTCCGCGGCGCCCGCCGCCAGCACCGCGTCATAGTCCTGCGGCGGGATGACGCCACCGGCGACGATCAGCATGTCGGCATGGCCGAGCTTCTTCAGCGCGTCCTTGAGCTCGGGGATCAGCGTCAAGTGCCCGGCGGCTAAGGAAGAGGCGCCGATGATGTCGACGTCGTGCTGCACCGCGAGCTTCGCGATCTCGTCCGGCGTCTGGAACATCGGCCCGACGGTCACGTCGAAGCCAAGATCGGCAAAGGCGCTGGCGATCACCTTCTGGCCGCGGTCGTGACCGTCCTGGCCCATCTTGGCGACCAGGATGCGCGGCTTGCCGCCGGATTTTGTCTCGAACGCTTTGATCTTCTCCTGCAGCGGCTCGAGCGCCGGGTTGTCGCCGAGCGCGTCGCGATAGACGCCGGAGATCGTCTGCACAGCTGCCGTGTGGCGGCCGAACACTTTTTCCAGCGCCAGCGAAATCTCACCGACCGTGGCGTTGGCGCGCGCCGCGCGGATCGCGAATTCAAGCAGGTTCTCGTTGCCCTCGGCCGCGCGGGAAAGGGCAGCAAGCGCATCCTCCAGCGCCGCGACGTCGCGGGTGCCTTTGAGCCGCTGCAGCTTCGCCAACTGCCTGGCCTTCACCTCGGCATTGTCGATCTTCAAGACATCGACCTCGATGTCGGTCTGAGGGCGGTGCGCGTTGACGCCGACGAGCACCTGCTCGCCGGAATCGATGCGCGCCTGGGTGCGGGCGGCGGCTTCCTCGATGCGCAGCTTCGGAATGCCCTTTTCGATCGCCGCCGCCATGCCGCCGAGGCTTTCCACCTCCTCGATATGGGCGAGCGCGCGCGCCGCCAGATCATGCGTCAGCCGCTCGACATAGGCAGAGCCACCCCACGGATCGATCATGCGCGTGGTGCCGGATTCCTTCTGCAGGATGAGCTGCGTGTTGCGCGCGATCCGCGCCGAATGGTCCGTCGGCAGGGCCATCGCCTCGTCGAAGGAGTTGGTGTGCAGCGACTGGGTATGTCCCTGCGTCGCGGCCATCGCCTCGATCATCGTGCGGGTGATGTTGTTGTAGGGGTCCTGCGCGGTCAGCGACCAGCCCGACGTCTGGCAATGGGTGCGCAGCGACAGCGAGCGCTCGTCCTTCGGCGCGAAATTCTTCTTCATCAGGCTCGACCAGAGGAGCCTTGCGGCTCTGAGCTTGGCGACCTCCATGAAGAAGTTCATGCCGATGGCCCAGAAGAAGGACAGGCGTGGCGCGAAGCGATCGATGTCGAGGCCGGCGGCGACGCCTGCGCGCGCATATTCGATGCCGTCGGCGATCGTATAGGCGAGCTCGAGATCGGCGGTCGCGCCGGCTTCCTGCATGTGGTAGCCGGAGATCGAGATCGAGTTGAACTTCGGCATGTTGTGCGAGGCGTAAGCAAAAATATCCGACACGATCCGCATCGAAGGCTTCGGCGGATAGATGTAGGTGTTGCGGACCATGAACTCTTTCAGAATGTCGTTCTGAATGGTGCCGGCCAGATCCTTCTGCGCGACGCCCTGTTCCTCCGCCGCGACGACGTACAAAGCCATGATCGGCAGCACGGCGCCGTTCATGGTCATCGATACGGTCATCTCGTTGAGCGGAATGCCGTCGAAAAGCTGGCGCATGTCCAGGATGGAATCGATCGCCACCCCCGCCATGCCGACATCGCCGGCGACGCGCGGATGGTCGCTGTCATAGCCGCGATGCGTGGCGAGGTCGAAGGCGACCGACAGGCCCTTCTGGCCGGCCGCGAGGTTGCGCCGGTAGAAGGCGTTGGATTCCTCGGCTGTCGAGAAGCCGGCATATTGCCGGATCGTCCAGGGCTGCTGGACATACATGGTGGGGTAGGGGCCGCGCACGAAGGGCGGCATGCCCGGATAGGTATCGAGATTGGCGAGCCCCTTGAGATCGCCTTGGCCGTAAAGATGCTTTACGGCGATGCCTTCCGGCGTCATCCGCTGGCCTTTGACCTCGACCGGCGCGCGACGCGGCGCCGACCAGCCGATCTGGCTGAAATCCGGGATCATGATCCGGCTCCGATCGACTGGTCGATGCGCACCGGAAACAGCGGCTCGCAGGTCGCAACGCCTTCGGTCAGCGCCGGGCGCCGCTCCTGCGGCAGTGTCTCGACCGAGCGTTCCGTGCCGACGCGGTAAAGCGTCGTGCCGACAAGGCCGCGTTCGCCCGACCGGTAGGCGCCATTGCGCTTGGCGGCGGCCGTCTGCACGCGATTCTGGATATAGCCCTGCTGCAGGCTAGCGAGCACGCCGCCCTCGGCCTCGATGCGCTGGAATTCTTGCCAGGCTGCGGCGCAGAGATCGTCGGTCAGCGCCTCGACCGCGCCCGAGCCGCTGGCGGGGTCGGCGACATGGCCGAGATGGCTCTCCTCGGCCATGATGAGCTGGGCGTTGCGGGCAATGCGGCGGGCAAAGCCGGCCGGCAAGCCATGCGCGATCGTGTGCGGCAGGATCGAGATCGAATCGGCGCCGCCGGCTGCCGCCGCGAACGCCGCGATCGCCGTGCGCAGGATGTTGGTCTCCGGGTCCGCCATCGTCATCATGCGATAGGACGTCTCGGCATGGATGCTGGCGGTCGAGGCCGGAATCGAGCAGGCCTCCTGGATGCGCGCCCAAAGCTGGCGCAACGCCCGCACCTTGGCGATTGAGATGAATTGGTCCTGGTCCACGCTGAGCGCGAAGCCGATATGGGGTGCCGCATAGACCAGCGGCTGGCGCGCCTTCTCGAACATCCTGAGATAGGACACGACGGACGCCATCATCGTGCCGAGCTCCTGCGCCTCGGTGGCGCCGGCATTGTGGAAGACGCGGCCGTCGGCCTCGAGCAGCACGCCCGGCACGCCCATCGAGAAGAAATGCGCCAGCGACTGCGGCATCGATTCCTGCAGCGCCTCGATCGATGTGCGCAGCCGCCCGGTGCCGGCGAAGATCGCCGCCGGGTCGATGCCGAAGGAAAGGTTGAGCTTGGTCGGATCGGAGCGGCGCTTGCTCAAGAAGGCGAGCAGCCAGTCGGCCACGGCGCGGCTCCAGGGATGCGCGTCGATGCGCACCTGCACGTGGTTGAGCGGCACGCCATCGAGCACCCTTTCCAAGGCGTCCGCGGTGCGCGGCAGGCCGTAGCCGAAGGCATTCGGCGCGCCCTCGAAGACAAGCGACAGGCCGGTGGCGCCCTGGGCGATGTCCTCCAGGGCTTGCGCGCTGGCCCGGGCGATGTCCGGATCGTCAACACGCTGGCTGACGATCCAGGGCGCGGTCGGATTTGTGCGCGGCAATGGCTCGGCGGCGGTCGAGCGTTGGCTGAGCGGCTCGATGCGGATTCCGTCATCGGTGTGCGAGACGAGCTTTTCCTCGAAGGAACCGCCGGCAAGCGCCTTTTCCGCCAGCGCCCGCCAACGCTTGGCGTCCGGGTTCGGAAGGTCGACATCCCTGGTCAAGGCGCCGGCGCCCATCGCTCTCCTCGCTTCTCGGCCGCATCAGCCGGTCCAGCCAATCTAAGGTCAGGAACCGTATATCACAATGCGTCATCCGGCCGGGTTCTTTCTCGGCCAGCCAATCGATTGCCAAACACGCGCGGAATCCGCAAGCGCCAAGGGCCAAATTCGCTGTGCCGCAAAATCGATACCGGGCATTGCCGCATGCGGCTGGCGTTACTATACCTCGGGTTGAGGCCTTGAGCGGAACAGATTGCGGAGACCGGATATGGTTGACGAGACCAGCATCTTCATCGGCGCCAGCCGCAAGCCCGACGATTCCTACCAGCGCGCCGAAGAGCTGTTGCTGCGCTATGGCAACCGCCATGGCCTCGTCACCGGGGCCACCGGCACTGGCAAGACGGTCAGCCTGCAGATCCTGGCCGAGGGCTTTTCGAACGCCGGCGTGCCTGTCTTCTGCGCCGACATCAAGGGCGACCTTTCCGGCATATCCATGATGGGCGAGGCCAAGGATTTTCTGGTCAAGCGCGCCGAGCAGGTGAAGCTCGATCCTTACCAGTTCCAGAAATTCCCGGTCATTTTCTGGGACCTGTTCGGCGAGCAGGGCCACCCGATCCGCGCCACCATCTCCGAGATGGGACCGCTGCTGATGTCGCGGCTGATGAATCTCACGGAAGCGCAGGAGGGCGTCATGAACATCGCCTTCCGCATCGCCGACGAAGAGGGCCTTCTGCTGCTCGATCTCAAGGACCTGCAGGCGCTGCTCGCCAACATGGCCGACCGCTCCGACCAGCTCAGCGCCCGATATGGCAATGTCACCAAGCCCTCCGTCGGCGCAATCCAGCGCACGCTCCTGGTGCTCGAGCAACAGGGCGCAGCGAACTTCTTCGGCGAGCCGGCGCTGCGCATCGCCGATCTGATGCGCACGACGCGCGACGGCCGCGGCGCGATCAGCGTTCTGGCTGCCGACAAGCTGATGATGAATCCCAGGCTCTACGCCACCTTCCTGCTCTGGCTGATGTCGGAGCTGTTCGAGGAACTGCCCGAAGTGGGCGATCTCGACAGGCCGAAGCTGGTGTTCTTCTTCGACGAGGCGCATCTTTTGTTCGAGGACGCGCCGAAGGTGCTGATCGACCGCGTCGAGCAGGTGGTGCGGCTGATCCGCTCCAAGGGCGTCGGCGTCTATTTCGTCACCCAGAACCCGCTCGACATCCCTGAAAAGGTGCTCGCTCAGCTCGGCAACCGCGTCCAGCACGCGCTGCGCGCCTATACGCCGCGCGAACAGCAGGCGGTGCGCACGGCGGCCGAGACCTTCCGGCCCAATCCCGATTTCGACTGCGCCACCGCGATCACCCAGCTTGCCACCGGCGAGGCGCTGGTCTCTATGCTGGAGGACAAGGGCGTTCCTGCCATGGTCCAGCGCACGCTGATTAGGCCGCCGTCATCGCGGCTCGGACCGATCACGCCCGACGAGCGCCGCAAGATCATCGCCGAGAGCCCGGTCGCCGGCCAGTATGATGAGGCCGTCGACCGCGAGTCGGCCTTCGAGATCCTGCAGAAGAAGACCAAGGAGGCGCAGGACGCCGAGGCGCAGGCAAAGCAGCAGAACAGCGGTGGCTCGCGCTGGACCATTCCCGGTTTCGACGATGTCCTGGGAACAGGCAACCGTCGGTCCTCCAACCGCCAGACCGTGGCCGAAGCCGCCATCAAGTCGGTGGTGCGCTCGGTCGGCTCCTCCGTCGGCCGCGCCATCGTGCGCGGCATCCTGGGGAGCTTGGCGCGGGGACGGTAGAGGCGCCAGCCCCGCTCGGAAGATCACATTGGCGATCTGTTTCACTGGGACAAGCAGAATCGGGTGGCTCGCCAAGCCCGAAACGATCAGAATCGCCCTGTGGTTCGATTCGAGCCACCTGTTCTTTCGCCGCGTTTCCAGATTTATTGTATTTTAGCGCGAATAAAATTAACGATGTAGTCTATTGGCTGACGGCGGAGGGGAAGCCAAATGGAGAAATTCGGCTTCGATGAGCCGCCCATGAGTGGCGCCGCCGACATCTCGGCTGAATGCCGATGCCGACTGATGCCTCTGGTCAATGAGATCGTCGAGGCAGCGGTCGCGGCCGGATGGAACCGCGACGATGTTCTTCTGGCCCTGGTGGAACTTGCATGGGATCTCCACGAGACACGTCGCGCTGATCAATAGCAGCCGGCCGCGAGCCGGATGGCTTCTCCGAGGCGACCAGGCCCGAACTGCCGACCTGCCGGACGGCCGATTGCCATAGAGCGCGAAGCCAGGTGACCGAGGGTTCGGATTCGACAGCCCCGTGGAGAAGGCTGCGCTGAGCGAACCGAAGATTGTGCCGACCTCCTTCATCGCGGTATTTCCCTTTTTTTAACTCACGTATAATTCTTCCTTTGCATGCGGTGGTTTCTCTACTTGCGGCGCGCGCAGCTCGCTGACTTTGGGGAAGCTTCGGGCTAAAGGAAGATTGCGGTCTCAATCCCTGCTTGCCTGCTCGCAGGATGTGGGACTGAATCGACAGGCAAGCGACTGGGGCAAGGCGCGATGGCGGATGCGGGCGAGGCTCAGGATGGCGGCAGCGCCCACAGGGATCGGTTGGCTCGGCATGTCCTGGACATAATTCCCGACAATGCGGGTCCGAGAAGAGCCACCGCACGGGGCAGCGTCATACATTCCGTCCGTGGCGGTCCAGGGTCGCAGAGGTTCCTGGCCAAGGAGCACTCCGTGGGGATCGTGCTGGCGCCCACACGCAAATTGAGAGCCTCGCTCGGCAGTGACAGGATCATAGAATACGATGCGCCGGTCGGCTGTATTGCCGTCAATCCGGCAGGCGTCGACAGCACCCTCGCTTGGTCGACGACCAGGGAAAACGCCATCATCTCCATATCTCCCGACGCGCTTTCGGAATTGGCCGCCCATGAATTCGATCTCGGCCACGCTGAGCTCCAACCGCCCGCGTTCGGCACGGTCGATCTCTGGGCCCTCAGCATAGCTCAAAGGATCGCCGCCGAGCTGGCTGCGGAAACAACTCCGAACGAACTTTATCTGGATTCATTGGTGACGGTGTTCGGCGTTCATATGCTTCGCACCTACACTGGCCGCGGGAAACAGCCTGTGTTGCCCAAAGGTGGTCTCTCTCTCAACAGTGCCCGACGCGTGCGGGAATATCTTGATGAGCGTTTCACGCGAAAGGTGCTCATCGCCGAGCTCGCCTCGGTGGCGGGCGTTTCACCGAACCACTTCATATTGAGGTTCACCAAGACATTTGGAATGCCTCCCCATCGGTACCTGATCAATCTGCGCTTGGATCTGGCCGAAAAGCTGCTCGCCGATGGCAAGATGACGATTGCCGAAGTCGCCTTCGTGGCAGGATTTTCCGACCAAAGCCACCTGGCCGTCACCATGAAGAAGTACCGGGGCAGAACGCCAACCAAGGCCGGCCCCGCTTCCTTCAAAAGCTGAAGCTCTGGTGTGGCAAGGCGGCTACTCTTGCCGCCCGGCGATCGGAGGCCGGAGTTTCTTACAAAGAATCCGGTATTTTCCAAGATACGCCGGCCACGAATGCCCCCATTTTCGCCGCGAAAAATCATTCGGTGCGCGATGGGGCTTTCCGACGACCGTTCGATGCCGCGTGTTGGATCGTCCTCGGACACCCAGTTCGCGGAAATCAACATCGTCGTCCCGAAGGTCGAAACAGCTTGGGCTGTCCTGCGGCGCCAATGTGCCAGCCAGATCACCGAAGCGGAGATGGAACCATCTCCCTGCATTGCGTCTGGATCGCGCTCTCTGGCCCATGCGGAGCAGGAGCCTGCTCTGGTGCCGCAACCTACGCAGCCGCTTGCCGTCAGGCCGGGCCCGGTGGTGCCGACATCACATGTGCGATCACGAATCGTCGTGGCCAAGGAACCGAAAGCACTCTCTAAGGTTGAGCGAAAACCAAGGAGGGCTGAGCGTCAGGAGGCCGAGTTGCGGCGCAATGATGATCTGCCGGCCTGGTTGGCAGAAATCCCTCCCGAGAGACGGCCGCTGCTGAACGCCAAAGGCGGGCTGTCGATCAGTTGCACCCGGCTGGTGCTGCAATTCCTGAGCAAGAACTTTTCGCGAAAGCTTTCGCTCGCGGAGATGGCGGCGGTATGCGATCTCTCCCCCTATCATTTCACCCGGGCGTTCTCCAGGACGTTCGGCGTGCCGCCGCATCAATACATTCTCATTCTTCGCCTGGACTTTGCCGAAACGCTGCTTGCCGACAGGCGCATGTCGATCACGGACATTGCCGATTTGAGCGGGTTCTCGAGCCAGAGCCACTTCACCACGACGATGAAGAAGTATCGCAACGCGACTCCGCAACAGTTGCGGGCGAGGCAGGCTCGTTCGCAGCCCGGTTAGATAATTGTTGATTTAGCAATATCTCAATTATAAATCTGCTTATAAAAGAATTTCCTAAAGTAATTTTGCGTTAACCTCTGGGCGAGCTGCTGTATATTTTTAAATAAACAGCAATTTGCTGAAATACGAAACTCCGAAAACCTGTCTTTCTCCAGCAAGTCCGACTATTTCCGGATTCTGAGGCGGCTGCGAGGGGGCATGAGCGACGGTACGGCCATCGGCCGAAGCCTTTCCGAGGAGATCGGCTATTGGCTCGAGTCGGCGTCGAGGACGCTCGAGAAGCGCTACGGAAACAGCGTGCCGCTCGCCAAGCAGGATGTCCTGCTCGCCCATTATCTCTACGGCCTCACCGCCGTTGTCCACGCCGGTGATGCGCCTGCCGTCCACCTGGCCGCCTTGCGGTCCTATCTCGGCCGACTGATACCGGACGAGCGGGTCGCGAGGGCGCTCACGGCCGTGCCCGAGGCGGGCGACGCCTGGCTTGGGAACACGCTCGATCGCGTCGAGGCGATCGGTGAGAAACAGGGCCATGTGCTGCTCGCGCATGGTGCCGACGTCGTCATTCCATTTTCGAGCAGACACGCTTCAGCGGCAGGGTCGGCGGAACCTGCCGTTATCGAGCGCGACCCACCAAAGGAGGCACTCTCGCAATGACTCTCAGGCAACGAACCATCAGGCGCGGATCGGCCCGCTTCGCTGGAAACTGGGTTTCCGGCGCCGCCGACAGCCGTTCGCTCCGTCGCCGCCTCATGGCGGCGCTGCGCAGCGCGCATCGCGTGCTCGGCTTCAAGCGAAGCCGCCTTGGGTTGGGCGCGCTGGGAACCGGCGGGGCGGCGGGAGCGCTGCTTGCCACCGCGGGGATCATGATCCCGCAGGCGGCATTCGCGCAGGTCGCCATTGGCAATGGGGTTGTGACCAATGTCGCGAACTGCACGACACCCTCTGCAGGGGGGCAAAGCGTAGCCATCGGCTGTGCCAGCACCGCCACCGGTTCCGCCTCAACCGCCATCGGCGATGGTGCCAAAGTGAATGGCGACAACGGCGTGGCGTTAGGTACCGGTGTCACAGCAACGGGCAATGCTTCGATCGCCATCGGCTATACGATGGGTGTCAATGGCCTCAACGCCATAGGCGTGGGTGTCTTCGCGAACGCGACCGGCGTCAATGCCCTTGCCGTGGGCGGGAACGCCCACGCACTCGCGGATGGAGCATCGGCCTTTGGTGTCAACACCACTGCAAACGGCGCGAACTCCCTCGCTCTCGGCTCGACGGCCAGCGCTTCAGGGGGCGCCTCGGTGGCCATTGGATTGTCCTCCAACGCCTCGTCTTCAAATGGTTCCGCGATAGCGATGGGAGTCGGCGCCAAGGCCAACGCCGGAACGGGCGGCGGTTCTCCCGTTGCCATTGGCACGAATGCCAATGCAAGCGGCACCGCTCCCGCCGGCTTCACGTTCGAGGCCGTTGCGCTCGGCACGGCCGCAACCTCGACCGGGGCGTGGTCGGCCGCCGTCGGTTCGACCGCTTCTGCGACCGGGACCGGGGCCAGCGCGTTCGGAACCTCCGCCACAGCGTCGGCGAACCAATCCACGGCGGTCGGCAACGGGGCAACTGCTTCCGGTGTCGGAACCACAGCCATGGGATACCTCGCCAAAGCCGCCGGGACCAATGCCGTTTCGATTGGCACCCAATCCAGCGCCGCCGGGTTGAACTCCCAAGCGCTCGGCAACGTCGCCAATGCCTCGGCAGACTTCTCGCTCGCGCTGGGCAACCAAGCCGTATCGAGCGGCGTAGGCTCGGTCGCGGCGGGCTCTGGATCCCGGGCCACGGGCACCTCCGCCACGGCGCTGGGCAACAACGCCACGGCGACCGCCGCGAACGCAAACGCTATGGGATTGGGTGCAGCGGCCAGCGCCACGAATGCCACCGCGATCGGGACCAACGCCAAGGCCGATTCGGCCGAGGCGGTCGCGATGGGCACGAATGCGGTCGCGACCGGCGGCAAGGCCGTCTCGATCGGCTCCGGCAACACGGCCTTTGGCGATGGCGCGGTCTCCATCGGCGATCCGAGCTATGCCAGCGGCACCGGCGCCTTCACCGGCGGCGCCAACAACATCGCCAATTCAGACGGCACGGCGACCGCCACCGCCGCCAACCAGGCCGCCGGCGCCGTCGCTATCGGCAACAACAACAGGGCGATCGGACAGGGCTCCGTGGCGCTGGGCAATGGCTCAACCGCGGGCGCCGCCGGCTTCGTCGGCAATGTCGCGCTGGGCAATGGCGCGACCGCGACGGCAAGCTCCGGCGATGTCGCGCTGGGCTCGGGCTCGGTGACCACCACTGCCGTCGGCACCGGCGGCACGACGATCGGCACCACCGCCTACACCTTTGCCGGAACGACGCCGACCTCGACCGTCAGCATCGGCGCGCCAGGCGCGGAGCGGACGCTGACCAATCTCGCCGCCGGACGGCTCAACGGCGGTTCGACCGATGCGGTCAATGGCTCGCAGCTCTTCGCCACCAACCAGCAGGTGACGCAGAACACCACCGACATCGCCAATATCGGAAATACGATCACCGACATAAACAGCGGCGCGGGCATCAAGTATTTCCACGCCAATTCGACGTTGCCGGATTCTCAGGCGGTTGGCGTCAATTCGGTCGCGATCGGCCCGAATGCCGTAGCGACCAACGCCGGTGACGTGGCGATCGGCCTCAATTCCGTAACCGGCACCACGACCCCGGTTGGGGGCACTACGATCGGCGGTGTGAACTATACCTTCGCCGGCGGGACGCCGGCCGGTGCGTTCTCGGTCGGCTCGGTGGGTGCCGAGCGCCAGATCCAGAACGTCGCGGCCGGGCAGTTGAGCGGCTCGTCGACCGATGCCGTCAACGGCTCGCAGCTCTTCGCCACCAACCAGCAGGTGACGCAGAACACGACCGACATCGCCGCCAACACCGCCGACATCACCAACCTTGGTAACACGATCAACAATTTCGCCGGCGATACGTCGACCGTCTACACCGACGCCAATGGCGAAGGCATCCGCTATGTCCGCACCAATGACAGCACGCTCCCGGTCACCGACGCATTCGCGCAAGGTGTCGGCTCCTCCGCGCTCGGCTACCAGGCTACGGCATCCGCTGGCGATTCGCTGGCCCTCGGCCGCGGCACCCAGGCCACCATCCTCGGCTCAGTGGCACTCGGCGCCGGCTCGGTCTCGGATCGTCCGGTGGCGCCGGTATCAGGGTCGATCCTCTCCGGCACCGGCCTTATCCCCTACAACACTGCGGACATGAGCCTGCTCGGCGCCGTCTCGGTCGGCACCTCCACATCCTACCGCCAGATCATCAACGTGGCCGACGGCACCGAGGACCAGGACGCGGTGACGCTTCGCCAGTTGAAGGGCGCGCTGAGCTCCTTCGCGGTGACAGGGACCATGTACTTCCATGCCAATTCGACCGCTTCGGACTCGCTTGCGGTCGGCGCCGAGTCGGTCGCGATCGGTCCGCGCACCACCGTCAACGGCGACAACGGCATCGGCATGGGCAATGGCGCCATCGTCCAGCAGACGGCGCCCGGCGGCATTGCGATCGGCCAGACGGCCACCGTCAACCAGGCCGACAGCATCGCCCTTGGCACCAACTCGACGGCCAACGGCGCCCAGTCGATGGCGCTTGGCGCCGGCGCCACGGCCAACGAACCTGGCAGCGTAGCACTTGGCGCAGGCTCGACGACGGCAGTGGCAGTCAAGACCACCGGCACGACGATCAACGGCGTCGCCTACACCTTCGCCGGCACCAATCCGACGAGCACCGTGAGCGTCGGCAGCGTCGGCAATGAGCGGACCATTACCAATGTAGCGGCCGGGCAGATCAGCCAGACTTCGACCGACGCCATCAATGGCAGCCAGCTCTACGCCACCAACCAGGCTGTCGAAGCTGTGAAGGGGAGTGTCGGCGACCTGAACGAGTTCGCCATCCAGTACGACAAGAATGGAGACGGCTCGAAGTCGAACTCGGTGACGCTCGTCGGCGGTGATGTCAACGCGCCTGTCGTCATCCACAATGTCGGCGCCGGCACAGCTAACACCGATGCGGTCAACGTGCAGCAGCTCAATCAAGGACTGGCGACCACGTTTGACAACTCAAAGACGTATACCAATCAAGTTGCGGCCACGACGCTGCAGCAAGCCAATGCCTACACCGACTCCAAGCTCAGCCAGCTCAACATGGATATGGATGAGGCTCGGGGCGAGGCACGGCAGGCCGCGGCGATCGGCCTTGCGGCCGCCTCGCTGCGCTACGACGACCGTCCCGGCAAGCTGAGCGTGGCGGCAGGCGGCGGCTACTGGCGCGGCGAGGGGGCTGTCGCGTTCGGCGCCGGTTACACCAGCGAGGACGGAAGAGCCCGGGCAAATCTGTCCGGCACGACGGCCGGCGGGCACTGGGGTGTCGGCGCGGGCGTCAGCTTTACGTTGAACTAGAACGCGATCCCGAAAAGTGTGTAGCGGTTTTCCGAAAGATCACGTTCCAACAATAAGTCTCTCCATGCCCAGGCACGCGGTCGCTGCTGTCGCATTCTGCATGGCTTGCCTGCTCCTGTCCGGCCCGCGCGCGGCCGGACAGGAGGCGGCCCCGTCTGCCTATCGGATAAAGCCTTCGGATGTCGCGGTGCCTCCGGACGTCAAGCTCGGCCAGTATCAGCGCACCACGCGCCCGTTCGAGAACTGGACGCTGATCTGCGACGAAAACCTGCAGGCCAGGAAGAAGGTCTGCAACATCAGCCAGTCCTTCGTCGACCAGAGCCAGGCCGTGGTCTTCAGCTGGTCGCTCGCGGCCGACGAGAAAGGCAAACCCTTCATGATATTGCGAACCCCGAGCGCGACAGGCGCGGGCAGCAAGCTTTCGCTCAGATTTGCCGGCCGCAAACAGGCGGTCGACATTCCATTGCAGGGCTGCAACGCGTCGGTCTGCGTCGGTTATATGCCCGTGGGCCCTGTGCTCCGCGAGCAGATCGGCAAGGAGACCACCGCGCAGGTCTCCTATTCCCTGCCGTCGGGCGCGACCGTCAGCCTGGATGCTCCTTTCAAGGGGCTCAGGACCGCGCTTTCGACCATCAAATAGAAAGACTTAGCAAGATGACACGCCAATCCATCGAGGACAGAATCCTGGCGCGCGCCGAGCCCGTTGCGCTGTCCGAGCCGCCGGTTGGCTCGCCGCCACGGCGCTCGCCAGCATGGCGCCTGGTGCGAAACACGGCGCTGCTCGGCGCGTTCGCGGCCCTGGTCGCGGCGGCGGTGATCCTGTCGTTCCGACTCTATCCCGCGCTCGGGACATTCGTCGCGGGCACGGCCTCCGCGCAAGCGCAAGCGCCCGTGCAGGGCGAGCCGGCGCAAGCCGCGCCTGCGCCGGCAGATGCCTCGGCGAACAACAATCCGTTTCAGGCGCATGTCGCCCAGGCAGGCCTCCGCACCTGCGCCAATCTCTTTGCCACGCTCGGAAAGGCTCTGACCGCGGGATCGACCTATGCGGTCCAGACGCAATGGGACAAGACCTCACCCGATGCGCATGCCGTGCAGGCCCTCGCCGGGATGAGCTACAATCTGCCGGATTACAAAACGCAGGCGGCCGGCGTCGTCTTTGCCTCGCCCGTCGGTCAGACCTGCGAGGGTGGCTTCGTTCGCGTGGCGCCGTTCCAGCGCTCCTGTCAGGAAGTCGCCGGGACGCTCCCGAAGGGCAGCCTTCTGGCGGACAATCTTTCGAACACGATGCTCTTCAACCTGGCCAACAATGGCGGCCAGGCCCTTTTGGTCCCCACCGGCAACACCTGCATCGTCGTCTCGGTCGCCCGCATGGGTGGCTAGCACCGCGAACCGAGGTGGATTGCTGAACAGCTCAAATCTGGAGCACGAGAATGCCGATCAATCCCCGCTTTTCTATCCTGCTGCTTGCGGCTCTCGCCGGGCTTACGATTGCGAGCAACGCCGCGGACCTCATCGCGCCATCGCCGCCGCCAGAGCCGGCGAACGAGGAAAAGGGCATCTGGGGCGCGATCGCTTATTCGCCGGCCGATGGCCGTCACGGCTTCTTCTGGGGTGCCGACAAGCGGCAGGAAGCGGAGGACATCGCGCTCAAGCATTGCGAGAATGCGGACGGCAAGGGTTGCCAGGTGGTCGAAGTGTTCCGCAACCATCGCCATTGGGACGATGACGACGGCACCGGCTTTCCCTATGAGCACTGCGCTGCGCTCTCGGTCGGCAAGCACCATGGCCCGGCAACCCCGTTCTGGGGTGCGGCGTCGGCCACGACCCGCCGCGAAGCCGAGGACAAGGCGACAGCCCAGTGCGGAGGCGAGGGGAAGGAGTGCAAGGTCCGCGAGTGGGTCTGCACTTGACCTTTCTGCGGAGTTTCAGCGTCTGCGAGAGTAGCTCGGCTCTCGCGCCGCTTACACCGGAATGAGCGGCGCGACCTCGCGGTCCGACGGACGGGCGCTCGATGAAAGGCCGGACACGACACCGGCGCGATCGGCCGCGTTGCGATTCTGGCTCATCTTGCGTTTGCCTTCGAGCTTCGTGATCGGCATGCGCAGGCCGACAATGCCCTTGAGCTGCGACTGGATGAAATCCGCCGGCGCGTCCGACACGGCCCAGGGCGCGGCGCGCTCGCCTTCGTGCAGGTTGGTCAGGCGGGTCACCACCTCGAGCAGCCTGTCGGCGTCCTCGAAGAATTCGATCGGCCCATGGGCGTGGACGGCGACATAGTTCCAGGTGGGCACCACCTTCCCGGTCTCCTGCTTGGTCTGGTACCAGACCGGCGTCACATAGGCGTCCGGCCCCATGAACATCGCAAGGGCCTCGCCGACCGGAGGCACACGCCAATGCGGGTTTGCCTTGGCGACATGGCCGTAGATCACGCCGTGCTCGCCCTCATTCTCATCCAGCAGAAGCGGCAAATTCGTCGCCAGCGGGCCTTCCGTCGTGGCGGTGACCAGAATTGCCAGCCGTGCCGCGCGGATCGTGGCCGTGAGGCTCTCTTTGTCGTCGTCACGGAAGGCGGGCGGGATGTACATGGCAAAGCTCCTTGCGTCGAAAGGAAAGATGCCGGATATCTGGCTTGCTTGGAATATCCAGTTTTGAAGGTTTTGTGTGGTCCAGTTGGAGCCGGACGGCGTCGCGCGGCGGATCATCGCGGCGATCAAGGAGCAGATCCACAGCGGCGCCTATCGGCCGGGCGACCGCCTGCCGTCGACGCGGGCCTTTGCCGCCGAATGGGGTGCCTCGCGAACCACGGTGACAGCCGCCTACAATCAGCTCGACGCCGAAGGCTATCTGATCATCCGGCATGGCACGCGTGCTATAGTCGCTCCCGGGCTGGAGAAGGCGTCGGGAGAAGCGCCCGTCGCAGCCGCTTCGCCACGCAACCTCTCGGCCTTCGCACGACGGTTGCTGGCCCTGCCTCCGACGGCGTTGGCGCAGCCGGCCAGGATTGCGGATTTCCGTTATGGCGACCTGTCCGGGGCGGACTTCCCGGTGCTGGCCTGGCGGCGGGCGTCGAGCAAGGCCGTCCTGCGGCGCCCCGCGCGGCTGCGCTATGGCGATCCTCAGGGGTCTTCCGTTCTGCGCGACGCGCTTCAGGCCTATCTCTGGCGGGCGCGCGGCATCAATTGCACGACCAACCAGATCGTCATCGTCAATGGCTCGCAGCAGGGGCTGGACCTTTGCGCGCGCCTGCTGCTCGATCCCGGCGACCC
This sequence comes from Mesorhizobium vachelliae, assembly GCF_033977325.1. NCBI lineage: Bacteria > Pseudomonadati > Pseudomonadota > Alphaproteobacteria > Hyphomicrobiales > Phyllobacteriaceae > Mesorhizobium > Mesorhizobium vachelliae. The sequence goes on along the minus strand of NZ_JAVIIR010000002.1, from coordinate 273,756 downwards.
CTTCGTGATCGAGAACCCCGGCTATCTGCTGGCACGCCACGCCTTCGTGGCGGCGGGAGGCATTGCCATCCCCATTCCTGTCGACGCGGATGGGCTAAGGACGGAAAAGCTGCCGCCGGCCCGTCTCGCCTATGTGACGCCTTCGCACCAGTTTCCGCTCGGCGGCGTGCTTTCGGCGACGCGGCGGCGTTCGCTGCTGGCCTGGGCCGCCGGCACGGGGGCCTATGTCGTGGAGGACGACTATGACGGCGAATACCGCCACGACATCAGCCCCATTCCGCCGCTGCAGGCACTCGACGCGGACACCGTCATCTATGTCGGCACACTGTCCAAGACGCTCTCGCCCACCTTGAGGCTCGGCTACCTTGTCGTTCCCGCCAGCCTGCGCCGGGCGTTCAGCGAGGCCAAGCGCCTGACCGACCGGCATGCTCCGATGCTGGAGCAGGACGTGCTGGTCGAGCTGCTGTCGAGCGGCGCCTATGAGCGCCACGTGCGCAGCATCCGCAGGAAGAACGCCGAGCGCCGGGACATGCTGCTAACGGCGTTGACTGATCGACTGGGGCCAAGGGTCGCCATCGCCGGGGCCGATACCGGCCTGCATGTCGTCGCCTGGATGAATGGCATCGATGCCGGGCGCGAACCGGCGATCATCGCGGCCGCGCGAGACGCCGGGATTGGGCTTTATCCCGTGTCGCCGCTTTATGATCCGAGCGGACCTCGGCCGGAAACCGCCGGGTTTATCCTTGGCTACGCCGGGCTTGAGGCGGAGGCGTTGCGCCGTGGCGTTGCGGTGCTGGCCACCATTTTGGCCGAGCACCGCTGAGGAAGCCAACCGTTCAGAAAATCTCGTTGGTGAGCTGCTTCACTGGACCGAGCAGGATCGAGCCCGTCGGCACGCCGTTATCGATCGGGATCGCCTTGTGCTCCGGCATGTCCTCTTCCGGCGCGCCGACATTGGCCGTCACGACGACCGGGGTCTTGGTCGGCACGCGATCGTAGAGGTCGATGATGTCCTGGTTGATCAGGCGCACGCAGCCCGAGGACACCGACTTGCCGATCGACCACCATTCGGGCGAGCCGTGCAGGCGGTAGAGCGTGTCCTGGTTGCCCTGGAAGAGATAGAGCGCACGCGCCCCGAGCGGGTTTTTGAGGCCACCGGGCATGCCGCCATTCTTGGCGCTGTATTGCGTCAGTTCCGGCTGGCGGGCGACCATCTCGTCCGGCGGTGTCCATTTCGGCCATTTCTGCTTCCATTGCACGACCGCGTCGCCCGACCATTCGAAGCCGGCGCGGCCGAGGCCGACGCCGTAGCGGATCGCCTGGCCGCCCTCGCGCACCAGATAGAGGAAGTGGCCGGTGGTATCGACGACGATGGTGCCCGGGCGCTGTCCGGTCGGATCGGGGACGATCTGGCGCAAGAATTTGTGATCGATCTTGTTGACCGGGATGGCCGGCAGGTCGAAGCCATTGTCCGACATCGCCCCATACATCGTCTCGTAATCGCCGAGCGGCGGCTCGACATGGGTGGGTGGCGGGGGCTGGATGGGAGCAGGGGCCGGACCGGTGGTGGCGCAGGCGGATACGGCGGCCGAAGCAGCGCCAAGGGCTGTGAAATTGAGGAAGCCACGGCGGCTGATGCGGAAGGAAGCGTCTGACATGGTTGCCTTTTCTAGGTCTTAATTCGCAAGAAAGCATGAATCCGCGGGCACGTCGCAGGCGACATTCATAACAGTCGGCGGCGATAGGCGGTTCCAATTCTGGCCTGAGGGTGGACAGAAAAAGGCGAAGCTGTGACCGCGCCACAGCTGTTGCGCTGCGGCAACAGCGGCGTCAGACCTCCGTCAGGAGGTCTTCAGGCGAGGGTAGGGGGAGAATTCTGCGGTGTGCCTGGACGGCGCCCGAGCGCCCGATGCGGATGCCGGCCTCGGTCGTGATATTTTATTGCAAAGGGCAGATGGTTCCAGGTCGGTCCGACCTGGAACCATCCGCCCCTCTCTACCGGCCAGGCTGATCGCCAGTCGCGTGAGAGTCGTCAGAAGCGAAAATTGACAAAGGCCTTGAGCGTATGGAGATCGACGTCGTCGTTGATCGTCAAGCCCTCGCCATTGTCGAGAATCTGCTTGGCGCCGAGATCGACAAAGGCATATTCGGTGCCGAACGAGATGCGATCCGTGATGGCATATTCGACGCCCGCGCCCACGGTCCAGCCGGTGCGCGTCTGGCTCTCGCTGAAGACGTTCGTACCTCCAAGGTCCAACCTGTGCTCGGTCTTGCCATAAGCGAGACCGCCATGCGCATAGAGCAGGGCGCGATCCCAAGCGTAGCCGACGCGGGCGCGCACCGTGCCCAGATATTTCAGCTTCGATTCGCCGTCGAGAAACTCGACGCCGTTGGAGGACGCCGTGATCGAGGCGGAATAGTTCGACCCCGCGATGTCGGCGACGGCGCCGACCACCCACTTGTCGTTCATCTGCCAATCGTAGCCGGCCTGAATGCCGCCCAGAAATCCGCTGGCCGAAACGTCGAAATTGCCGATTTGCGGCGGCGGATTGCCATCCGCGAAAATCTGCCTTGTGCCATATTCCATGTCGCCGACGGCCAGGGTGCCAAAGCCACCGACATAAAAGCCTGTCCAGCTAAACGCCGCCGGGGCCTCGGGCGGTGCAGGTGGCGCTTCGGAAACGACGGTATCGGCTGCGATTGCCGCTCCGGTCGTGACGAGCAACGCCGCGACGAATGTGGAGATTGAAAAGGAGTTCATACAGTTGCTTCCTCATCTGAAAGACGATTCATCCGGGCTTCCTCTGCTGCCCATTGACGACCGCTACCAGATAAACCGCCGCCACGTGTGGACGGCGCGGAAGTGCTTGTCGCAATAGAGGAACAGGCATCGCCCGCCCTTGCAACATTTGCAAAATTGCATCAGTTCGTTCTGGAAATACTCTATTTTTCCGGCAGGCCCATGGTCATCGCCAGATGGCGGACGTCGTTCGGGGCCATTCCGTAGTGAAGCCTGAACTGGCGGTAGAAGGTGGAAGGCTCGACGAAGCCAGCCTCGAAGGCGATGTCGGCGATACGCCGCAAGACCTGCCGCCGGTCGATCAGGCAGCTGTGGACATAGGCCAGCCTGATCTCCGTCACGTAATCGGAAAAACTAGTGTTTTCGGCGGCGAACAACTGGCGGATATAACGCGTGCTGATGGCGAATTTGCGCGCGACCTGCTCGACGTTCAGCCCCGGTTCATGAAACGCGCTGGAAATGTGCTGCTTGATCGCGGCCAGTCGCGCCGCCCTGACACCCGACGACGCGGTATCGTGGCGCGCGCCCAGGGCAAGGACGAGCAGGTCGGTGACATGCCGGGCAATCAGCGGGGTCAGTGCCGGTGGTGCCGTGTCCGGCGACAGCGACGAGAGGTAGCTGAACAGCAGGCGATGCACCGGATTGCTGCCGTCGATGTAATCGGGGCGGATGTCATCCAGGTTCCTGACGAAGGGCGTCACCAGCGAACGTTTGAATTGTATCGCCATCGACCAGGTCGAATCTTCGGTCGAAACGGAGAAACGGCGATCGAGCGCCAGCAGCGCCGGAACCGCTGGCCGGGCTGCGAAATCGCCCCGGCCGGGCACCGATACGTGGGAACCGCCCCTGTTCCACGACAGCATGATGTCGTCGTTGCCGTCATCCATCAATTCGGTCGTCCGTTCCCATGCCATGAGGGAAACCGACCCTTTCGTGCACATCATGTCGGGCAGAAGCACGGTCGTGCCATCGAACTTGAGCGTATGGTCCCGGTGCGGCGAAACCTCCATCCGCCTCTGGGTGCGCCCGCATACATCGCGGATGAACGCTTCGCGATGCTGGATTGGAACGTCATCAAGGCTGAAGGACACGACGTTGTCGGCGCTTGAGAACACCCCCATTCCCCCCGGAACTGTTGATCGTCCCATGTATGATAGGGCCACGTGCGGTTTGCAACCAAAAGATGTGTCTGGCGAATGTGGCCGTGCGTGCAAAGCGGCGTCGCCCAAGCGTCTCAGACGCCCGCCAGGAGGCCCTCGAGCGAAGGCAGGATAAGCCCTGGCGGAAAATCGCGGTACTCGTCCGGCTGGTTGGTCCGGTTGATCCAGACGGTGCGGAAACCGAACTTGGTCGCGCCGGCGACATCCCAGCGGTTCGACGATTGGAACGACACCGCGCCCGGATAGAGCCGCCAGCCTGTGACCACCATGTCATAGACCGACGGATCGGTCTTGAAGCGTTTGACCTGGTCGACCGAAAACACGTCGTCGAGGATCTGGTCGAGCGCCGCGGATTTGACCGCCGCGTCTAGCATTTCGGGTGAGCCGTTGGAGAGGATCGCGAGCTTCGCGCCCGACGCTTTGAGTGCCTTCAGCACGGCCGGCACTTCCGGATAGCAATCGAGCCGCCAATAGGCTTCGAGCAGTTTCGTCCGCAACGCCGGATCGGCCGAAGGCACCTTGCGCAAAGCGAAATCCAGCGCCTGCTCGGTCAATTGCCAGAAATCGGCGTAAGCGCCCCCCATCAGCGTCCTGACCCAGGAATATTCGAGCTGCTTGGCGCGCCAGATTTCCGACAGCAACTGGCCGTCCGGGCCGATCTCGCCGGCATGGCGGCGCACGGCGGCGTGCACGTCGAACAACGTGCCATAGGCGTCGAAGACATAGGCCGCATGATGCATGACTAGAGTTTTGAGGCGAGGATGCGCTCCGTGCAAGCGCTGATTGCGCTTTAATGCATGTCGTCCAAAAGTGTGTCGCGGTTTTGGGAAACCGACATGCATCAAGAAAGGACTTACAGAGCGTTGCCCGATCTGTATCGGGCGACGCTCTGTAAGTGCCGCTGGCCTCAACGATTTTCGGCCATGTCGGTTGACGCCGGCCCTCAAAGCATCGTCCTATGCCAGCCCGAAATCACTCATTTGGACGGCAGACATGACACTGGCGGCAGCGGCGCAAACCGCGACTTGGACCTATGTGGACGGCGACTGGTATGAAGGCAATGTCGCGGTACTGGGGCCGCGCAGCCATGCCATGTGGCTTGGCACCAGCGTCTTTGACGGCGGCCGCTGGTTCGAAGGCGTCGCGCCCGACCTCGAGCTTCACTCCGCTCGCATCAACGCGTCCGCGACCGCGCTTGGCCTGAAGCCTACGATGACGTCGCAAGAGATCGTCGGCCTGACCTGGGACGGCCTGAAGAAGTTCGACGGCAAAACGGCGGTCTATATCAGGCCGATGTATTGGGCAGAGCATGGCGGCTATATGGGCGTGCCGGCCGACCCCGACTCGACCCGCTTCTGCCTGTGCCTCTACGAAGCGCCGATGATCCCGCCGTCCGGCTTTTCGATCGCGGTCTCGCCGTTCCGGCGGCCGACCATCGAGACCATGCCCACCAACGCCAAGGCCGGCTGCCTCTACCCCAACAATGGCCGCGCCATCCTGGAGGCCAAGAATCGCGGCTTCGACAACGCGCTCGTGCTCGATATGCTGGGCAATGTCGCCGAGACCGGAACCTCCAACATCTTCCTGGTCAAGGACGGCCATGTGATGACGCCGGCCCCGAACGGCACGTTCCTGTCGGGCATCACCCGGTCGCGCACCATCAACCTGTTGGGCGACTACGGCTTCAGGACCACCGAGAAGACGCTGTCGGTCCGCGATTTCCTCGAAGCAGACGAAATCTTCTCGACCGGCAACCACTCCAAGGTCGTGCCGGTCACCCGCATCGAGAACCGCGACCTGCAGCCCGGGCCTGTGGCCAAGAAGGCGCGCGAGCTCTATTGGGAATGGGCGCATTCGACGTCCGCCGCTTGAGCCGCCGGAGCTGCTCACCTTTTCGCTGAAACGGCGAGCCGCTCCATCTCCTTGTTTTGCGCAATTCCGGGCGGAAACCGTTTCGCACTTTTCCCGGAATTGCTCTAAAAAGTCGCTCGGCGCTCCATTTCCGGAGTTGCCCCGATCCGTTCCAGACCTATCTTAGCTCGGTAATATCACCGGACTTTTTCCTCGAGGGAGTACCATCCATGGCTTTTGAGTTGCCCGCTTTGCCTTATGACTATGAGGCCTTGCAGCCTTACATGTCGAAGGAGACGCTGGAGTATCACCACGACAAGCACCACAAGGCCTACGTCGACAACGGCAACAAGCTGGCCGCCGAAGCCGGGCTGGGCGACCTGTCGGTCGAAGAGGTCGTGAAGCAGTCCTTCGGCAAGAATGCCGGGCTCTTCAACAACGCCGCCCAGCACTACAACCACATCCATTTCTGGAAGTGGATGAAGAAGGGTGGCGGCGGCAACAAGCTGCCGGGCGCGCTGCAGAAGGCCTTCGACAGCGACCTCGGCGGCTACGACAAGTTCAAGGCGGATTTCATCGCCGCCGGCACCACCCAGTTCGGTTCCGGTTGGGCCTGGGTTTCGGTCAAGAACGGCAAGCTCGAGATCTCCAAGACGCCGAATGGCGAGAATCCGCTGGTCCATGGCGGCTCGCCGATCCTCGGCGTCGATGTTTGGGAGCACTCCTATTACATCGACTACCGCAACGCGCGGCCGAAATACCTCGAGGCCTTCGTCGACAGCCTGATCAACTGGGACCACGTCCTGGAGCTGTATGAAAAGGCTAAAGGCTGACCGATTTTGATGAAAAGCCCCGGCATGCCGGGGCTTTTCTTTTTCGGGCAGGAGAAACTGCCGGCCAGCCAGCAAAATCGTGACGGCGAAGGGGAATAATCTCACTGTGACGCCCGTTAACGTTCAGTCCCTTGATCTCTTCATCCACGGAGCCAATTGAATGAGAAAGCTTGTTCTCGCCATCTCTATGCTCGCCTTTGCCGGTTCGGTCGCTGTTGCCGATCCGATTCAGGACCGCCAGGCCCTGATGAAGGAGCGCGGCAAGCTCGCCGGCCAGTTGTCCAAGGTGGTCAAGGGCGAGGAGGATTTCGACGCGGCCGCCGTGCTGACGACGCTGAAGGCCCTGCAGGCCAATGCCGAGAAGTTCGATGCCGAAAAGCTTTTCCCGGCCGGCTCCGACAAGGGCGACACCACGGCCGCGCCGAAGATCTGGGAAGACATGACCGGCTTCAAGGCCGCCGAGGACAAGTTCCTGGCCAACGCCAAGGAAGCGGTCGCCTCACCGCCGGGTGATGTCGATGGTCTGAAGGCGCAGCTCAACACCCTTGGTGGCGATTGCGGCGCCTGTCATCAGAGCTACAGGATCAAGAAGAGCTGATCGCCTGACGATGGCCTGGTTGAGGAAGCTTGTCGGCGCCGTCATTGTGCTTGGCGGCGCCGCGGGCGCTGCTGGCTGGGTCCTGTCGGCGCCCGTCAGGCTGGACGATGGCACCGTCGCGCAACTCGGCCCAGGGGACGCCGCCAAAGGCAAGCGCATCTTCTATGCCGGGGGTTGTACCTCCTGCCACGCCAAGCCGGGCGCTCAGGGCGACGCCCGCCTCGAGCTTGTCGGCGGCCTGGAACTCAAGACGCCGTTCGGCACTTTCGTTCCGCCCAACATCTCGCAGGACCAAAAGGACGGCATCGGCGCCTGGAGCGAGGAGGACTTCGCCAACGCCATGCTCAAGGGCGTTTCGCCTTCCGGCGAGCATTTCTATCCGGCCTTTCCCTATGCCTCCTACGCGCGCATGAAGCCGGCCGACATCGCCGACCTCTACGCCTTCATGAAGACGCTGCCGGCGGTTGCCGGCAAGGCGCCGGATCACAAGCTGTCCTTCCCCTTCACCATCCGCCGCGGCATCGGCCTGTGGAAGCGTCTCTATCTCAGCCCCGAGCCGGTGATCGCGCTGCCCGACGGCGCGCCGGGCAAGGTGCTGGCCGGCCGTTACCTGGTCGAAGGGCCCGGCCATTGCGGCGAATGCCACACGCCGCGTGACTTCGCTGGTGGTGTCAACAAGGGCGAGTGGCTGGCAGGCGCCGTGGCCGCCGAAGGCTCAGGCATCGTGCCCAACATCACCCCCGACGGGAAGAGCATCAAGAGCTGGTCGGAAGCCGATATCGCCAACTATCTCGAGACCGGCTTCACGCCGGAGTTCGATTCCGTTGGCGGCGCCATGGTCGAGGTGCAGCGCAACACGGCGCAGCTGACCGCCGACGACCGCGCCGCGATCGCCGCCTACCTCAAGGCTGTCCCACCGCATCCGAACGGCTATCCGGCGCGCAAGCCGGCGAGCTAACCTTTATGGGTGGCGGTCGCCCAGGAAGTCGAAGCCGTTCTCGAAAAAGTGGTTGTAGTCGCAGGTCAGTTCCTCGCCGGGCGCGATGTCGCGCAACGCATAGGCCTCTTCCGGAGAGGAGATATCGCAGTTCGGGTCGTCCGCGTGGTTCATGTAGCGGGCGTCATCCGCCTCAAAGACGATGAAGTTGGGATCGCGCCGGTCAGGATAGGAATAGCGGTCGAGATAGGACTTCACCGGGCCGGATTCGCCCTCGTAGGTCTCTATGGGAATGCGTCGATCGAACCTTGGATCGAGCTTCCAGATCAATGTGCCCTGCGTGATGCGGTGTTTGGCGAAGACGCCGATGCCCTGGATAGGCGATTTGTCGAGATAGACGTCGACGAGCAGCATGATGAACCCTGCGGATGTATCGGGGCGCGGCCCGAAATGGCTACGACCAAAAAACGACGGCGCATTGCCTAGCGCGCGAGCCTTGCAATTGCGAGTGGAAAATCAGGCCTTGCCGGTCACTTTCAAGGCATAGGCGTAAATGTAGGCGATCTCCTCCAGCCGCGAGAACCGGCCGGACGCGCCGGCGTGCCCGGACTCCATGTTGATCTTGAACAGGACCGGATTGCCGCCTGCCTTGCGCTCCCGCAGCCTCGCCACCCATTTCGCCGGCTCCCAATAGGTGACGCGCGGATCGGAGAGGCCTGCCAGCGCCAGGATCGGCGGGTAGTCGAGCGCCGCCACATTGTCATAAGGCGAATAGGCCGCGATCGTCTCATAGTCGTCGGCGGACGCGATCGGATTGCCCCATTCCGGCCATTCCGGCGGCGTCAGCGGCAGGCTGGCGTCGAGCATGGTGGTGAGCACATCGACGAAGGGCACCTCGGCGACGATGCCGCCGAAATCCTCCGGCGCCATGTTGGCGATCGCGCCCATCAGCATGCCGCCGGCTGAGCCGCCCTGTGCGACGATGCGGTCATGCTGCGTGTAGCGCTCGGCGACGAGGTGACGGGCGCAGGCGATGAAATCGGTGAAGGTGTTCATCTTCCTCGCCCGCTTGCCGTCCTCATACCAACCATAGCCTTTGTCCTTGCCGCCGCGCACATGCGCGATGGCGTAGACGAAGCCGCGGTCGACCAGCGACAGGCAGTTGGTGTTGAAGGCGGAAGGCACGGTGATGCCGTAGGAGCCGTAGCCATAGAGCAGGCAGGGCGCCGAGCCGTCCAGTGGCGTGTCGCGATGGTATAGCAGCGAGATCGGCACCAGCTCGCCATCGGCTGCCGGCGCCATCAGCCGGCGCGTGACATAGTGCTCCGGATCGTGGCCGGAGGGCACTTCCTGCGTCTTCAAGAGCACGCGCTCGCGGCTGCGCATGTTGTAGTCGAACACCTGCGCCGGCGTCGTCATCGACGAATAGGTGAAGCGCATCGTCTCGGTGTCGTATTCGTAGGAGCCGGAGAGACCGAGCGAGAAAGCCTCCTCGTCGAAGGAGATGAAATGCTCCTCGCCGCTGGCGCGCTCGCGCACCACGATGCGCGGCAGTCCGTCCTTGCGCTCCAGCCGGACCATGTGATGCTTGAAGCCGAGCACCGACAGGATCAGCCGGCCGGGCTCGTGCGGCACCAGTTCCTGCCAGTTGGCGCGCACCGGGTTGCCGGCCGGCGCGGTCATGATCTTGAAGTCCTTGGCGCCGTCGGCATTGGTGAGGATGAAGAAGATGTCGCCGCCTTCTTCTAGGTCGTATTGCAGTCCGGTCTCGCGCACCGCCACCAGCTTCGGCTCGGCCGATGGATCATTGGCGGGCAGCAGGCGGTATTCCGAAGTCTCATGGTCGTTGATGCCGATCATGATCCAGTCGTTTGCGCGCGTGCCGCTGACATCCATGAAGAAGCCCGGATCGGTTTCCTCATAGATTAGCCGGTCGTTCTCTGGCTTGTCGCCGAGCGCGTGGAAGAACACTTTCGACGGGCGATGGTTGTCGTCGAGATGGGTATAGAAAAAGCCGTCGTCGCCGGCGTCCCATACCCCGCCGCCGCCCGTATCCGGAATCTGGTCGGCAAGGTCCTTGCCGCTCGCGAGATCGCGCACGCGCAGCGCGAAGAATTCCGAGCCCTTGTCGTCGAAGGCCCACAGCAGCTTCCCGTGGTCGCCCGAATGATCGACGCCGCCGAGTCGGAAATAGGCCTTGCCCTCGGCCTCCTTATCGCCGTCGAGCAGGATCTCCTCGGTGCCGCCGTCGCGCGGCGTGCGGAAATATCGCGGCTGCTCGCCGCCCAGCCGGAAGGAAGAGCCATAAGCATAGGGGCCGTCCTTCATCGGCACCGTCGAATCGTCTTCCTTGATGCGTCCCTTCATCTCGGCAAACAGCTTGCCGCGCAGGTCCGCCGTGCCCGCCATCAGTGCCGCCTGATAGGCGTTTTCAGCTTCGAGATGAGCGCGGATGCGGCCGTCGAGCAGGGAAGGGTCACGGAATACGGCCTGCCAGTTGTCGGCCCGCATCCAGGCATAGTCGTCGCTGCGGGTGATGCCGTGATGCGTGTCGGAAACCGGATGTTTCTCAGGGGCCGGCGGGCTGGCGGCCGGGAAGGCGGAAGTCAAGGCGGAAGCTCTGGTCATTACGTCTCGCTGCGGAATTTGCTTGAATGACGAATGAACACGCCGCTCAGCGGCGGTTCAAGGGGCGCGGCTCAAGATGGCCTTTAGAAGCTAAGTCGAAGGGGGAAAGATGAAATCCTGTGTTTCTACCGCAATGTCTGTTGCCGCCCTCGCGGCAGGTCTGGCTTTTTCCAGTCAGTCTCATGCAACCGTCTTTGCCGCCTGGCAAGTGGCGGGCATTCCATTCGGCGATACGCTCAATGCGCGAAAGTATCCGTCCAACGCATCGCAAAAACAGGCCGCCTATCCGAACGGCACCGTGTTGCAGATGACCGGCCGCTGCACCGGCGGCGTAAACCTGCTCGATATCGCCCGGCAGCCGCAATGGAAGCAGCGCCAGGCGATCCGTTATCGCTGGTGCGAGGTCTGGCACGATCCGGCGCAGAACGGTCATTTCGTCACCGGCTGGGTCTACGGCAAATATATCGCGCCCTACTAAAGCGTGTCTCCCGAAAGTGGGAACCGGTTTCGGGATGAAGACGTGCGTAAAATCAAAAACCTAAAGCGCATGGAGCGAATCTGAAAGATCGGGACGCGCTTTGGAAACATCGTTCACCCCGCCTTATCGGATCCGGCCGGCAAGACGACGTCCTTGCGCTTCGTTACGCCGCAGGATTCGTTGTAGCGGCGCAACAGGCACCCAAGCATTGGCCAAGCATTGGATGCCGTGTCGAGTGGCGATCGGATGTCTAACACGTGGATGACGCAACGTCATGGCATGCTGGTCTGGCCAGAAAAATCCCGCGAAGTTACACGGTGCACGAATTTTTGAAGCTGAATCGGCAATATTTGATGAATATCGACCAATATAAATCATTAGGCGAATTGACTTACTTTCAATGCGGCGTCATTAAGATAACCGACGCGAATCTCAGAGCCTTTCCTGAATGAAATTCGCGCGATGCCCGATCCAGAAAAAAGGGCGCAGTTTTAGAAACAACTCTCGTTGGGGCCTTAGCACTATGGAAATCGTCGAAACACCTTCGAAAAACGGTGATGCGCTGATCGAGCTGACCGCCGATGTCGTCGCCGCCTATGTCAGCAACAACCCGGTGCCGGTCGGGGAACTGCCGAACCTTATTGCCGACGTCCATGCCGCGTTGGGCCGTGTGGGCGGCTCGCCGGAGCAGCCGTCAGCCGAGAAGCAGAAGCCGGCCGTCAACCCGAAGCGCTCCGTCCATGACGACTACATCGTCTGTCTCGAGGACGGAAAGAAGTTCAAGTCGCTGAAGCGGCATTTGATGACCCACTACAATCTCACGCCGGAAGAGTACCGTGAGAAGTGGGGCCTCGACGCCAACTATCCGATGGTCGCGCCCAATTATGCGGCCGCCCGCTCGCAGCTGGCCAAGAAGATGGGTCTGGGCCGCAAGCGCAAGGGCCGCTGACGGCTTCTGCTCATTCAAGCAGCTCGACGGCGCCCTTGCGGCGCCGTTTTGCTTTGTGGTTGTCGGCCCGGATCAGGCCGTCTGCTTCAACGCCGCTTCCGCGTCGCGCTTGATGCGCTTGACCATCGAGCGCAGGCCGTTGGCGCGCTGCGGCGACAGATGCTCGTCCAGCCCGAGCTCCTTCAGCGTCGCTTCGGCGTCCGTGCTCTGGATCTCGCTTGCATGCCTGCCTGAAAACAACGCCAGCATGATGGCGACGAGGCCGCGAACGATATGGGCATCCGAATCGCCCTGGAAGCTGATCACCGGATCGGCGCCCGTGCCCTGCTCGGTGGTGAGCCACACCTGGCTCACACAGCCGGGCACCTTGTTCGCGGCCGTGCGCTCCGCCTCTGGAAAAGGCGGCAGGCCTTCGCCGAGCTCGATCACATAGCGATAGCGGTCCTCCCACTCGTCGAGCAGGGTAAAGTCGTCGCGGATCGTTTGGATCGGGGTCGTCATTGCCCCGCATATAGTGGCCCGGCACCGCCGCGTCACGGAAAAAGAAAGACGCCGCGGGCGTCGAGAGGTCGGACGGGCCCGCGGCGTAGAGCAATTCCAGGAAAAGTGCGTAGCGGTTTTCCGTCCGGAATTGCGCCAAAAATTAAGAGAGCAATTCCAGGAAAAGTGCGTAGCGGTTAGGTTCGGCGACTTCGCCGTGGCCTCCGTCCGGAATTGCGCCAAAAGAGATTGAGCGAACGGCTGAGGATTGGCTTAGTTCTTGGCCGTCAACAGCACCGGAATGTTGACCTTGGCGGGCAGCACGATGTCCTCGGCGGTGACGCTGCCGGTGGTCATCTTGGCGGTGTCCGCGTCCTTCGTCTCGACCGCGCCTGACTGCGCCGGCTGCTTGTCGTCGATCATGGCCGCGGCGATCTTGGCCGTTTCCTTGGCGCGAACGGTGATGGTGTACATGGCCGATTTGCCGGTTTCGCAGACATCGGGCTTGCGCTCGCAGAGCCCTGCAATGTCGCCGACCGCCTCGCGCGCCGCAAACAGCGCCTGGATCGGCCCGACGCTCTGCTGGCCATCCTCGCCCGGGCCGACGCCGAGCGGCAGCGCCAGCAGAACCAGCGAAAACCAGAAAGCTATCCTGATCAGAAAGCCCATCTTACTTGCCTCTCATCCGGGATGGATGATGCATCCATCCGTGACGGATCATGCATCCCTTGGCATGACCTCTTTTATGGGCGCGATAATGGCACAACCACGCAAAGGACGGCTTGCGCCGAAGCCGCCAATTTTCCTCAAATTTTAGGCAAATTCGAAAGGAATTGGTTTTGAAACGGACTTGTCTTGAATCTCGTAAACTGCGTTAACTTTATAATAACCATATATCCTATTGTAATTAAATAGTTTTATCCCTTGTAGCGGTTAGCCGGGTCAAGTTGAGGCCCGTTTTGGCACAGGCCTCGCGGCTAACCCGCCGTTTACCATGGCGGCAACTCGGCGTGCTTTGCGGGGTCGGCATTACAATATTTGCCCCTGGGCGGGTCGGCAGCCCCCACCAGCCTTATCCATTCCTTAAACGCTGGATGCGAGTTTCAAGCCAATTGATGAGTCACCTGCCAGGCAGGGTTTTTTTACGACCGGGTACGCGTGCGTTGAGTTCTATTTCAGCCAGATACGTTCAATTGCCCGGCGCAGTCTCTGCCGGTTGCGAACGCATGGTTCACCCGACAGTGACGGGTGAGGCCGAACGTTTGCGCCAGCGCCGCTTCATCGGCATCATGCTCGCCGCTCCGTTCCTGGCTGCGGGTGCCGCGGTCACGCTTGTCACGTCCAGCCTCGGCGCGGCCGTCACGATGGCCGCGATCTTTGCCGCTTTCGGCTTGTGCTGGTTCGCAGCGCTTCTGGTGGCGGCCACCGGCCATATGGCGCTCGCCGGCCGCATGGCTGTCGTGCTGGGCGGGTTTGCCCTTGCAGGCGCTATCGCCGCGGCGGGCGGACCGGCTTCGCCGGTCGCGCTGCTTGCCGTCGCCTTGCCGGTTGAGACCTGGTGGGTCTCGGGATCGCGGCGCGCCGCTCTGTCGAGCGCGCTGGCGGCTCTTGCCGCCATCGTGCTGCAACCCTTTGTCGGACAGTTCCTCCCGCTCGGCGAAATCGCTGCCTGGCATTGGCTGCTGCCGCTCGCCTGGGCGCTGACGCTGTTGCCGCGGGCCACCGCCTTCGCCAACACGGCAGGCTCGCGGCTGACGGAGCCTGCCGGCGATCGTCTCGAGGACGTCATCGATGCTGTCGTGCTGCGCCTCGGGCGCCAGGGCGATGTGCTCGACGCGTCCGCCAAGGCGCGTTCGATCCTGAAATTGGCGCCGGAGCTCCTGCTCGGCACCGGCCTGTTCGATCGCATCCATCTTTCCGACCGGGTCGCCTATCTTTCCGCTTTGGCCGACATGCGGGACGGCGCGCCGAAGCGCCGGCTTGATCTGCGCATCCGCCTGCCGCGCGAGGGCTCCGGCGCGGCCGACAATTTCCGCCCGTTCAGCCTCGAGCTGCTGCGCGGCGAGGCCGACCGCGACGTCTTCACCCTGGTCCTGCGTGAAAACGACGATGTCGCGGCATTGCGCGAGGAGCTTGCGGAAGCACGGGAAGCCGCCGCGACCGCCGAAGTGGCCAAGGGCCGCTTCCTGGCGGTGGTCAGCCACGAGTTGCGCACGCCGCTCAACGCCATCATCGGCTTTTCCGACATGCTGCTGCATGAGATGTTCGGCGCCTTCAAGGATCCGCGCCAGAAGGAATATGTCGGCCTGGTCAGGGAGTCCGGCCAGCATCTTCTATCGGTCGTCACCTCGATCCTCGACGTGTCGCGCATCGAGGCGGGCTCTTATGCGACCGAGCTGGAGCCGTTCCGCTTCGTCGAAGCCGTCGACATGTGCCGCTCGATGATGCGGCCGCTGGCCGACGCCAAGGGCATCATTCTTGCAACACAGATTGCGCCGGATGCGGGCGAGATCAATGCAGACCGCCGCGCGGTGCAGCAGATCCTGATCAATCTCGCTTCGAACGCCGTGAAATTCACGCCCGATGGCGGCAGCGTGGTGATTGGCGCCAAGCGCGTCGGCTCGCGCCTGCATTTCTGGGTGAGCGACACCGGCATCGGCATCGCCGAGGAGGATATGGCCAATCTCGGCAAGCCGTTCATGCAGATCCAGAACGACTACACGCGCCGTTTCGAGGGAACCGGGCTCGGCCTGTCGCTGGTCAAGGGCCTGGTGGCGCTGCACGACGGCACGATGTCGATCGAGAGCGCGCCGGGTGAGGGCACGACGGTGACGATCGGCCTGCCGGTGAACGGGCCGAAGCGGCATTCCGATGCGCCTTCCGGCGTGCTGGCCATGCCGGCGGCGAAGCCGAAGGGGGATAGAGATGGGGAGAGAAATGGCTCGCTCCGCAAAACGGCCTAAGGTCGTCGAACCCGAACGCGGCGTGCTCGCCGAAGGCGCGGTCGCCGTTGGTCAGCTGATCGCAAGCAATCCGGTCCTGGTCGGCGGTTCGACCGCCTTCCTGGTGACGCTGTTCTATGTCTCGGCCAATGCGCTCTGGTATCAGCCTTTTCCGCATACGGGCGCCTTCTTCGCCACACGCAGCATCGAGAATTTCCCGCATACCGTCTCCCACGAACCGGAGACCACCATCAACATCGTGCGCCAGCCACCGGCGCAGCCCGCGGCAAAGCCGGACCCGGTCGTCCAGCAGGTGCAGGGCATTCTGAAGGACCTCAACTTCTATGACGGCACGATCGACGGTCTCACCGGGCCGGCCACGCGCAAGGCGATCCAGGCCTACCAGCTGAAAGTCGGGCTGCCCGGCTCGGGCGAGATCGATGGGGCGCTGCTCGACCAGCTTGGCGCCCGCCAGACGACGGCGGCCATTCCACACCCGGCGCCGCGGCCGGCCGATGGCACCGCCAACGCCAAACCGCCGGTGATTCCCGTCTCGGCCCCGGCCGACGGCGCCACGCAATCGCCCGATGCCCGCATCGTCAAGATCCAGGCCGGCTTGAAGGCTTTCGGTAACAACGACATGCAGCTTGACGGCAAGGTCGGCGCCCGCACCAAGGCCGCGATCAAGGAATTCCAAGCCTTGTTCGGCCTGCCCGAGACCGGCGAGCCGGACGAAGCAGTCTACGTCAAGATGCGCGAGATCGGCCTGACGAACTGAGCGGCGGCGTGGTCGTTTCAGGTCCTTCATCCTTGCTGTAAGAAACCGCGCATGCCATCCGGAACCTCGCCATGCGCGTAACCACCGACCTCTGGGTCTCGGCCCTTATGCGCCGCGTCTTCAGCGCCGGCGGCTTCGCCGCCGTGGTCACGCGCGGCGCCACCGAAGCGGGCGCGGTTTTCGTGTTGTCGCGCGGGCGTCTGGGGGAGGTGGCCCTCTATGGACCGGCGCCGCAGACCAGCTACGATTCGGCCAAGCCCGACGAGCGTTTCTTCACCATGCTTGATTCAAGCGACGACAGTTCGGCCTTCGATGCGCGGCTGGAGCGGGAGAAGAAGTTCGATCCCGACATATGGGTGGTCGAGATCGAGGGCGGGACCGTTCCCCTCGAAGAGCTGCTTTCCGTGAAGGCGGAGTAGACCGGATCAGGAAGCCTTGAGGCCGGCGCTCGCCTCGTCGCTGTTCGACACGTCGCGGCGTTCGGCGCCGGGTGCGTCGGGAGCATTGTCGCGGATCGCCCGCGAAAGGGTCTCGGCCTTCCAGGCGCGCACCTTGTCGAGCGCCGCTTCGCGGTGCAGCAGCCGGTAGCGGTCGAGGAAGAGCCGGATCGCCTGCGGGTGCGGGAGCTCGCTCGGATAGACCGCGACCGCGATCAGGAAGGCCCTGTCTTCGCTGAGGTCGAGGGCGCGCAGCGCAGCAAGCAATGCGCCATAGCTCGACTGCCCGGTTACCGAGCGGGCAGTCGCGAAGTCGATATCCAGCGCGTCGGCAAGCGCGGTCTGGAAGAAGGCCGCGTTGCCGGTCAGCGCCGTCTCGCGCAGTTTCACATAGGCCGGCTGGCCGAGGAATGTGTTGACGTCGGCCGCGTCGTCGGTGGGACGCATCATCGACCGCAGGCGGCGCCGCGCGTTCTCCGCTCCTTCGCCGGGCGCGGGACGGTCGGTGTCCGTCTTGGCCACGGGCTCCGGTTTCGGTGTGAGCTTCGTGACCGTTTCCGGCGGCCGCGTCTTGACCAGCGTCGGTCTTTCCAGCGCGCGGATCAGGTCGGCGATCGTCGGGTTGAGCTCCTTGCGGCGCGCGATGGCGCGCGCATGCGGCAGCCCGTGCCGGCCGATCAGCGCGATGAGGTCTATGTCGCTCAGCGCGTTGGAGCGGGTGAGGAGGGGCGCTGCGATCTCGACCGGCTCTTCGGCCAGCCGCCGCACCAGGGCGGTCGGCGCATAATCGCATTCGGATAGGGCGGCAGCGACATAGCGGCGCGACTCGACCGACACCTCATCGAACAGCGGCAGCGTCAGATCCTCGAGCTGGGCGATCTCGCGGCGCGAGGGACGCGTCAGCGAGCAGAAGGCGGACACGCTGGCGCGGAACAGCCTTTCGGCCTTTCCCGCTTCGGTCCGGATAGCGATTTGCCTGAAATCCGAAGATGACACGGAGGATACGCCCGACACTCGATACACGCCCGAACCCGCGCAATCCGGCCTGGCCGGTTTCGCGTCTTCAGGAAAACAAACGTCAAATTAGCCGCGATCCGTTAGCGCTCCGTTAACCCTCTACGCCCCTTAATCAACTTTGGAGGCGTTGCGTTGTGCTCCGGTCAAACCGAGAGGAATACGCGAACCATGGGCATGATCCTGTCTTTTGTGCCGCGTGCGGCACCTGTAAATCGAGCAAGTCACGACACCAGTACGGCGGCGGCGGTGATCATTTTCCCCGGCGTCCGCTATGAGTTGCGTCCGCAGGCCGATGAGGCACGGCGCGGCGACAGCGGCACCGACAGGCCAGGCTCCTCACCGCCTGTAAAGCCGCATCACTGATCGGGTCGTTTTCTCAGTAATCCTGCAATTCGCAGGCGCTCTGCTCGAGGAAGCGTGACACGATCGGCTTCCAGCTTTCGTCCGGCACGAAGGCGCGGACGACGAAAATGCCTTCCTCGATCGGCGCTTCGACGAAGATCGCGCCCTGCAGATCCTCCGGAAGGTCGCGCCGCACGTCGATCATCTGCGCCGGTGTCAGCACCACCGCGTCGAGCTTCTCGCCATTGGCGTTGTGGTCGTTGAAGGAATAGATGTTGTGGCCGCTGCGGTCATAGACCGAAGCCGACCAGAACGGCACGTCGCCCGGCGCCCTGATCCTGACCAGCCCGTCGGCAAGATCGAAGCGGCAGGCCGCCGCATAAAACAGCGGGTCGACCGATTTCACCACCGGCGCGCCGCCGGCCTCGGCGTCGAGCCGCGTCATCTTGTAGAGGTCGGATGCCATCGCCAGCCGCGACCAGGCATCGCGTTCGGAAAATTCCGGCACCAGGAACAGCACGACGATATGCACGATGCCGGCGCCCAGCAGGCCGAGGATCAGGGCATGCAGCAGCCTACGCATTGCAGCCCGCCTTCAGGATGCGCGGCAGCGTCACGTCGGAGAGGCCGGTGCTCGAGGCGATGGGCGTGTCGTAGAAGGTCAGCACGAAATACATCTTGCCGGAGCCGCCGGTCAGCAGCCAGTTGCCGGGGGCCGGGCGCTTGCCGACGGAGATGACGACGGAATTGTCGGGCCGGCGCAGCACTTCGTAGGATTGCAGAGCCGACTGCCTCGGCTTGCCTGTGACGATCACGCCAAGCGACTGGTCGGCGGCGTAGAGCGTCCAGAAGCGCGCGGTGGGATAACCGCCTTCGATCGTGTAGGTGCATTCGCGTTTCAGCGGTTCGCCCGCATCGTCGCGCTCGGCGACGAAGGCAAGCCCCTCGGCCTGGCCGAGCGCCAGCACGCCCTCGCGTGCCACCCGCGCCTTGGAATAGGGATCGGCGGCTAAAGTCCCGGCTTCGGGGAAAGCGGTCCATTGGCCGATGCGGATCGCGCCGACGCCGTCCTGCGCATTGAGCGCATACCAGACGCTGTAGCCGCCGAGCCCGATGGCGATGGCAAGCGAAAGCAGCGTCAGGATGGCGTTCTTGAGCATGAGAGCCGCAAACAGAGGAGATTGCCCGGGATATCGCGGCGCGGGGTGCTGTGGCAAGCCGGCTTCACGCACGCGCCACTCTAAAGCGCCGAAAGCGTCTCCGGAAAAGCGGGGGCGCCCAGCACGGGCGCGGCCTGGAATGCCTTGGTCATGTCCCGCAGCGTCTGGCTGGTGCGGCTGGACAGCACCGGCGGACGTTCGGCCTCAGCCTGCGCCGCCGCCGCGTCGGCTTCCTTCTTCGCCGCTTCCTCTGCCTTGGCCGCGACCTCCGGATCGACCCAGGGATGATCGAGACCGGGGATCGGCTTCAGGTCGATATTCTGGTGCGCATAGACCATCAGCCGCTGCCAGACCATCGCCGGCAGCGTGCCGCCGGTCATCTTGTTGGTCGGCGTGAAGTCGTCATTGCCGAGCCAGACCGCGGCCGTGTAATTGCCGGTGAAGCCGACGAACCAGGCGTCGCGATAGGATTGCGTGGTGCCCGTCTTGCCAGCGACGACGATGTTGGGAAGCTGGGCGCGCCGCGCCGTGCCGATCGCCGGCACCGCCGCCAGCATCGTGTTCATGTATTTCAGCGCCTTTTCCGACAGCACGCGGTGCGGTGGCGGCGCATCCTTGGCCCAGTCATAGACCACCTCGCCGGTGCGGGTGACGAGCTGGGTGATGCCATGGCGGGAGCCGACGAAACCGTTCTGGGCAAAAACGCTGTAGCCGGTCGCCTGATCCATCACGGTCATGCCGGATGTGCCGAGCACCATGGTCTTGTGCGATTCCAGCGGCGATTCGACACCCATCGATTCCGCCATCGCCTTGATCGGGGGGATGCCCAGGTGATCCTTGGCGAGCCGCACCGGCACCGTGTTGATCGACTTGGCGATCGCCGTGAGCAACGTGACATTGCCGGCCGAGCCGCCATTGTAATTATGCGGCGACCAGCCGCCCCAGGTGATAGGGCCGCCCGAAACGACCGAATCCGGCGTGAAGCCATGCTCCATGGCGGTGGCATAGACATAGGGCTTGAAGGAGGAACCGGTCTGGCGCAGCGCCTTGGTGGCGCGGTTGAACTGGCTGGTGCCGTAGTCGCGGCCGCCGACGATGGCGCGAACCGCGCCATTGGTCTCGATCACCACCACCGCGCCTTCGGTGACGTTGTATTCCTTGCCGAACTGCCGGAGATGGAATTCGACCGACTCTTCCGCGGCCTTCTGGATGTTGGCGTCGAAAGTGGTATGGGCGACCAGCGAATGCTGGCCGGGCTTGGCGATCTTCTTCACCTCGTCGAAGGCCCAGTCGAGGAAATAATCCGGGCTCTTCTGCTCGCCGCGGTCGACGACGTCGGCCGGATGCAGCCGCGCCTGCAGCACCTGGCCCTCGGTCATGAAACCGGCGTCGACCAGGTTGGACAGCACCACATTGGCGCGGGCACGGGCCGCCGGCAGGTTGATGTGCGGGGCGTATTTGGTCGGCGCCTTGAAAAGGCCGGCCAGCATCGCCGCCTCGGCGAGACTCAGGTCCTTGACGCTCTTGCCGAAATAGAAATCCGCCGCTGCCTCGATGCCGAAGGTGCCGCCGCCCATATAGGCGCGGTCGAGATAGAGCTGCAGGATCTCCTTCTTGGACAGGTTCGCTTCCAGCCATAGCGACAGGAAGGCTTCCTTGATCTTGCGCTCCAAGGTGCGCTCGTTGGACAGGAAGAGGTTCTTGGCGAGCTGTTGGGTGATGCTGGAGCCGCCCTGGACCACCGAATTGGCGCGCATATTCTCGAAGAGCGCGCGCGACAGGCCAAGCACATCGATGCCGTAGTGGTCGAAGAAACGCCGGTCCTCGGTCGCCAGCACCGCCTTGATGACGATGTCCGGCATCTCGTCGACCGGCACGGAGTCGCGCTGGATGATGCCGCGCTGGCCGATCTCGTTGCCGTAGCGGTCCAGGAAGGTGACGGCGAAGTCGCCCTGGTTGCGCCAGTCGCCGGCGGTGATGTCGAAGGCCGGCATGGCGAGTGCCAACAGCACCACGAAGCCGCCGGCGCCCATGGTGAAACCTTCGCTCAGCACCTCGATGATGGCGCGGCGCCAGCCATGCACACGGAAACGGCGAAAAAAGATGGTCGCCGCTTCCCAGAATTCGCGCGCTTTGAAGCCGATCTCGTAGAGCGAGGAATCGAGCCAAGCGTCGACGGCAAGAGCCGCCGAGGCGATCCGGCCTCTTCTCTTGCGTGGTTTCGAAGGACTTTCCATTCCGGATTTCCACCCTGGACGACCCTCGATATCCGAACGGATATTTCAGTGCCGCCTTGAGAACGACTAATCGTCCATTTTCAACCCGCTCACAAGGGCAGCGAAGCCACAGCACAAGCATTGTTGATTGGAGGCCGCTGGCCGTTAACGGCCGATCGGTATCACCGCGCCGCGATGAAGCGCATGAAATGCGTCACATCCGCCTCGGTCGGCTCCTGGCCGGTGAAGGAGCGCAGATAGGCGGCAAGATGGCTGACGCGCGCCTCTACCGGTTCCTTGAGGTCGAGCACATAATAGCCGATCTGCATGTAATAGAGGACGCGGGCGCGGATGAAGGCGTCCTCGCTCTCATAGCCGTGCCGCCGGTACATGTCGCGTATGGCAAGCAGGCGCTCCTCGTCGGCTTTGTCGATCATGCGCCGTACGTCCTCCGAGCGCCTTGCCCATTCGCGGACGGCGAAGTCGAGACGCGGGTCGAACAGGCGCTCGTCGGCCCAGCATTCGAAGACGTTCATCACACCCATGATGATGGTTTCTGCCGGCCGGCGGGCACGCTCGACGATCGCCGTGGTGTTGGTCTCGTGCCAATGCTTGAGCAACTGGTCGAGCAGGTCCTGCCGGCTTTCGAAATACCAGTAGAAGCTCGAGCGCGAGACACCGAGCTTCTGTCCCAGCGTCAGCACGCGCACGCTCTCGATGCCGTCGGAAATCAGCGTCTGCAGCGCGAGGTTGATCCAGTCCGCGCGGGTAACCTTGATGTTGCCGGGCGCCGGCTCGTCCTGGGGAGCGATCATGATCATGACCGAACAAGTGGCACGGCACACGGCGGCGCGCAAGCTCTGGACAGAAGTGTCTAGACACATATGTACAGGACATGTATCTTGGAGCCTCCAACGAGAGGGAGAGGCTCGTGAAGTCGCATTACCGGGCAGTTGTCATCGGGGGAGGCGTGGTCGGCGCTTCTGTGCTCTACCATCTGACGCGTTTCGGATGGAGCGATGTGGCGCTGATCGAGCGCGCTGAGCTGACGGCGGGCTCGACCTGGCATGCGGCGGCCGGGTTCCACGCGCTCAACGCCGATCCCAATGTCGCGGCGCTGCAGGACTACACGATCAAGCTCTATCGCGAGATCGAGGCGGAGTCCGGCCAGAATGCCGGCCTGCACATGACCGGCGGCGTCAACATGGCGAGCGACCCGCAGCGCTGGGAGTGGCTGAAATCGGCCTGGGCGGTGTTTCAATCGGTCGGCATCGAGACGGCGCGGCTGGTGACGCCGGAGGAAATCAAGGAGATCTGCCCGATCGTCGATGTCAGCGACGTGCTGGGCGGCCTCTATGATTCCAACGAAGGCCATCTCGATCCCTATGGCACCACACACGCCTATGCCGGCGCCGCGAAGAAGCGCGGCGCGGACGTTATCCTGCGCAACCGCGTCGTCGAGTTGAAGCAACGCGCCGATGGCGGCTGGGACGTCGTCACCGAGAAAGGCACGATCGTTGCCGAGCACGTCGTCAATGCCGGCGGCCTGTGGGCCAAGCAGGTCGGGCTGATGGCTGGCGTCGACCTGCCGGTGACGCCGATGGAGCACCATTATTTCGTCACCGAGGACATTCCCGAGGTAGCGGCGCTCGACAAGGAGCTCGGCCTCGCCGTCGATCTCGACGGCTTCTCCTATCTTCGCCAGGAGCGGAAGGGCGTGCTGCTCGGCGTTTACGAGCAGAACCCGAAACACTGGAACATGGACGGCGCGCCCTGGGATTACGGCATCGAGCTGATTCCGGAGGATATCGACCGCATCAGTCCCGAGCTTGCCAAGGCCTATGAGCGCTTCCCCTGCCTGGCCAAGGCCGGCATCCGCAAATGGGTCAACGGCGCCTTCACCTTCACGCCGGACGGCAATCCGTTGGTCGGTCCGGTGAGGGGGCTCAGCAACTACTGGGTCGCCTGCGGCGTCATGGCCGGCTTCAGCCAGGGTGGCGGCGTCGGCAAGTCGCTGGCCGAATGGATGATTTACGGCGAGCCGGAAGCCGACATTTTCGGCATGGACATCGCCCGCTACGGCGCCTTCGCCGCCAACCGGGAGTATCTGCGGCAAACCACGGGTCAGTTCTATGCCCGCCGTTTCGTCATGACCTTCCCCAACGAGCGTCTGCCGGCCGGCCGGCCGCTGAAGCGTCCAGGCGCGTATGAGGGCATGAGCGCCGCCGGCGCCGAATGGACGGCGTCCTGGGGGCTGGAGATCCCGGCCTATTTCGCGCCGATGGGATTCCGCGAGGAGACGACGCTGAAGCGCTCCAACGCCTTCGACATCGTAGGCGACGAGGTGTTGCAGGTGCGCCGCGCCGCCGGCCTTGTCGATACCACCGCCTTCTCGCGCTACGCCGTGTCCGGTCCCGGCGCCGCGGCCTGGCTCGACCGGCTGCTTGCCTGCCGGCTGCCGAAGCCCGGCCGCGCGAAGCTGGCGCCCATGCTTGGCCCCGACGGCAGACTCAAGGGCGACCTCACCGTGCTCAACTGGGGCGGCGGCGAATACTGGATCATGGGCTCCTACTATCTGCGCGAATTCCACATGCGGTGGTTCGAGGCGCACATCGCCGAAGGCGTCTCCGTCACCGATATCTCGGACGCCATGTCCGGTTTCCTCGTCACCGGTCCGAACGCGCGCCGGATCGTCGAACGCACCACGCATCAGGACGTCTCGGCGGCAGCCTTGCCGTTCATGGCTTGCGGCGAATTCGACATCGGCATGGTGCGTGCCCGGGTGGCACGGCTGTCCATCGCCGGCGAGCTCGGCTTCGAGATCAACTGCCCGGCCACGCTGCATTCGACCCTGCGCGAGACGCTGCTTGCCGCCGGCGAAGACCTCGGCCTTGCCGAGATCGGCTACTACGCGTTGAATTCGCTGAGGCTGGAAAAGAGTTTCGGCATCTGGTCGCGCGAATTCACGCAAGGCTACACGCCAGGCCAGACCGGGCTCGACCGCTTCATCGCTTTCGACAAGGGCGATTTCATCGGCCGCCAGGCCGCGCTCAAGGAGCGCGAGGCCGGCGTCTCGCGGCGGATCGTGACGCTGGAGATCGACGCTGTCGACGCCGATGCCAGCGGCTTCGAGCCGGTCTGGCACAAGGGCCGGCGTGTCGGCTTCGTCACCTCCGGCGGCTACGGCTACACCCTCGGCAAGAGCGTCGCCCTGGCGTTGCTCGATGACGATTTCGCCGGGGAGGGCACCGAACTTTCCGTACACATTGTCGGGGTCGAACGGCCGGCGCGCGTCATCGCGGCCTCGCCCTACGACGCCGAAGGCAAGGCGATGCGGCAATGAGGAGGAACCGCCATGATCGATGAGGCCGCACGTGATCTCAGGCGCGAGCGCCGGCGCGGACGCACCGGCGAGGCGGGCAGCGAGTCGAGCCGGCATCCGAACTACCGGTCGCTGAAGAACCCCTTCCTGCCGCAGCCGATCTTTTCCGACGACCAGGTCGCGGCCATCCACGCTACGGGGCTGCGCGTGCTGGAAGAGCTCGGCATCAAGGTGCTGCTGCCCGAGGCCCGCGCCATCTACGGCAAGGCCGGCGCATTGGTCGACGAAGACAGCCAGATGGTCAGGATCGGCCGCGACATGGTCGAGGCCGCGCTCGCTGCGGCGCCGCGCTCCATTCCCGCACTCGGCGGCGACCGCTCGCGCGACCTGACGCTCGAGCTCGGTTCGATGACCTTCCTGGCCGGCTCCGGCGCTCCCAATGTCACCGATCTCGAGCGCGGCCGCCGGCCGGGCACGCTCCAGGCTTTCGAGGAATTCATCAAGCTGATCCAGCATTTCGACGTGCTGCACATGCTCGGCCCCTGCGTCGAGCCGCAGGACATCGACAACCGCTTCCGCCACTATGCCTCCAACCGGGCGCAACTGACGCTCTCGGACAAGTTTCCCTTTATCTTCGCGCGCGGCACGCCGCAGGTCGAGGACGGTTTCGAGATGATCCGCCTGGCGCGAGGCCTTTCGCAGGACGAGTTCCGCGCCGGCGCCCATTGCTACACCGTCATCAACACCAACTCGCCGCGTCAGCTGGATATCCCGATGGCGCAAGGCATCATCGACTTCGCCAAGGCCGGCCAGGTCCTGGTCATCACGCCCTTCTGCCTGGCCGGCGCGATGGCGCCGATCACGGTCGCCGGCGCGTTGACCTTGCAGCATGCCGAGGCGCTGGCCGGGCTGACGCTGGCGCAGCTCGCACGGCCCGGCGCGCCGGTGGTTTATGGCTCCTTCTCCTCCAATGTCGACATGAAGTCGGGCGCGCCGGCCTTCGGCACGCCGGAGCACATCAAGGCCACGCTTGGAGCCGGCCAGCTCGCCCGCTACACAGGCCTGCCCTGGCGCTCCGGCGGCGGCAGCGCTGCCAACGTCTCCGATGCGCAGGCGGCGCATGAGACGCAGTTCGCGCTGTGGGGCTCGGTGCTGGCCGGCGCCACCGTCTGCATCCACGCCGCCGGCTGGCTGGAAGGTGGCCTCAGTGTTTCCCTGGAAAAGCTGATCACTGACATCGAGGCGCTGCAGACGGTCGCCGAGCTTTGCGCCACGACGCCGGGCGACGCCGACGCCATCGGCTTCGAGGCGATCGCCGAAGTGCAGCCCGGCGGTCATTTTTTCTCGGCCGCGCACACAATGGCGCGCTACCGTACAGCCTTCTATGAGCCGGTGGTGGCCGACTGGTCGAATTTCGGCAACTGGACGCAAGCCGGCGGCAAGACCGCCACGGAGCGCGCGACCGGCATCTGGAAGCGGATTCTTGCCGATTTCCAGCCACCCGCCTCCGCTGCCGCCACCGCGGGCGTGCTCGACGAGTTCATCGCAAAGCGCACCGAGGAGGGCGGCGCTGCGCCGGTCTCATGATTTGACGAAAACGTAATAAATTCGAGACCTTCGCCCTTCACGCTTTAGTCGAACCGATTCGCGATCTGGCATCGGATCGCGAGCGCGGCTACGTTGTCGCGCTGCAACGCGGAGACATATGTTGGCGATGGACGGTAGATGACGGCGCCTGGCGATTTGATGCAGGCCTTGTTCCTGAGGCTGAAGACCGATGCGTCGCTATCGGCGCTGCTCGGTGGCGCGGGCCTGCTCGAACAGGCGAACAACAAGGCGGCCTTTCCGAACGTCACCTACGGCCGCACCAGCGCCTTCGACCTCGAGACCGGCGCCGACAACGACAATGACCAGCTGGTCACCTTGCACATTTGGTCGAAGGCTCAAGGCGAGGCCGAGACGCGGCTCATCATGGACAGCATCAAAGCGCGTCTCGATGGCGCGGCGCTGTCCATCGGCCCGCGCGGCCAGACGCGGTTGTCGCTGGAATTCGCCGAGGCGCGTTACGACGAGGACCTTGCGGTCCATCATGGATTGCTGCGCTTCCGCGCGTTGACGCAGGACGCCGTCTGAGAATTGCCTCCCCAGGTCAGAGCTGCGCCTGGATCGCAGCCTTGTCGATGACCGACCAGACCTCGCGAATCCGCCGGTCGTGGAATTCGTAGAAGACGTTCTCGGCGAAGCTGACCCGTTTGCCGTGGACCGGCAGGCCGAAAAGCACCCCCTTGGGCCGGCAGTCGAAATGCAGGCGCGCCGCCACGCGCGGCGGCTCCGAGATCAGAAGCTCAATGTTGAAGCGCAGGTCGGGAATGGCCTCGAAATCGCCTTCCAGCATCCGGCGATAGCCCGAAAGCCCGATCGTCTCGCCATTATACTGCACCTCGTCACCGACGAAGCGGCCGAGATTGTCCCAGTCCTGCTCGTTCAGGCAGGCGATGTAGCCCCGGTAGAGATCGGCAACATCCTCGTGCGTCATCGCATGCTCCTATGGTCGTCCGGCGTTCCTACACTAGCTAGCGCAGGGCACGGAATCGGCAGGCCAAAAAGCGTAGCGGATTAGGTGTTTTTCCGGCTATGAATTCGAAGCCCGGGCTTGAGGGAGCCTCGGCCGCAGCAGGATGTCTCGCATGGGGGGGCATGGCGGGCATGGATTTTCGATCGTTCACCGTTCATTTCACGTTCAGCCCATATGCGTTAGAACCGTGATCATGAAAAATCTTGGCTCCCACCTCCGCAAAGTAGTGCTGGCGCTTGCCGCGACCGGCCTCTTTGCGTCGCAGACGACGGCAATGCCGGTCGTCGACCCGTCGGTCGACCAGCCGGTCGTGCTTGCCGCCGGCGATTGCTACGCCATCGGCCAGCAGGTCGCCGCGCAGAATGGCGGCACGCTGGCCAAGGCCTCGCAGGCGACGCGGGGCGGTCAGCAGGTCTGCGTCATCGTCGTGCTCGTTCCCGGTAAGGACGGACAGCGCCCGCGTCGCTCGGAAATCGTCGTCCCGATGGGCTGACCCCCTCGTTTCCCTGGCTGGCGGAATCGGCCTATACGTCTACCCAACAACAGGCTTCAACCCATGCGCGTGCTCGTCGTCGAGGATGACAAGGATCTCAACCGGCAACTGGCCGATGCGCTGGTCGATGCCGGCTATGTGGTCGATCGGGCCTATGACGGCGAGGAGGGGCATTTCCTCGGCGACACCGAGCCTTACGATGCCGTGGTCCTCGATATCGGCCTGCCGCAGATGGACGGCATCAGCGTCGTCGAGCGCTGGCGCCGCGGCGGCCGCAAGATGCCGGTGCTGATCCTCACCGCGCGCGACCGCTGGAGCGACAAGGTGGCCGGCATCGACGCCGGCGCCGACGACTATGTCACCAAACCTTTCCATATCGAGGAGGTGCTGGCCCGGGTGCGGGCGCTGATCCGCCGCGCCGCGGGCCATGCGTCGTCCGAGCTCATCTGCGGGCCGCTGCGGCTGGACACCAAGGCGTCCAAGGCCGACGTGAACGGCGTGCCGCTCAAGCTCACCTCGCACGAGTTCCGGCTGCTCGCCTATCTGATGCATCATATGGGCGAGGTGGTGTCGCGCACCGAGCTGGTCGAGCATCTCTACGACCAGGATTTCGACCGCGATTCCAACACCATCGAGGTGTTTGTCGGCAGGCTTCGCAAGAAGATGGGCATCGACATGATCGAAACCGTGCGTGGCATGGGCTATCGCATGCGTGAGCCGGAGGCGTGACGCGGAACCGCTGAAGCCAACGATGAGAACGTGGCTTTCAAGGCTGCGGCTCTGGCCGCGCTCGCTGACCTTTCGCGTCATCGCCTTTTCGACCATCTGGGCGATCCTGACGCTGGTCGTCATCTTCACCCTCATCACCACGCTTTACCGCCAGGCCAGCGAACGCGGCTTCGACAGCCTGCTTTCGGCGCATCTGTTCAACCTGATCGGCTCCGTCGGCATTTCCGACAACGGCGCGCTGACCGGCTCGCCCGACCTTGGCGACCTGCGCTTTTCCCAGCCGAATTCCGGCTGGTACTGGTCGGTGGAGCCTGCCTCCGAAGGCGTGCATGGCGAAATCCATTCCTCCTCGATGACGACCTCGCTCCTGTCGCCGAGCGTTGCGGAAGTGCCGTTCAACGCCAACTTCCAGCGCAGCTACTCGATGGAAGGCATAAAGGGCGAGCAGCTCGAAGTGTTCGAGAGCGAGTTCGTGCTGGACGCCAAGAACCGCGCCGCGCGTTTCCGCGTCATGGGCAACCACAGCGAGCTGGAAGAGGAGATTGCCAGCTTCCAGCGCCGCCTGCTCACCTATCTGTCGCTGTTCGGCGTCGGCATGATCGCCATCAACGCCATCGCCATCCTCTTGGGTCTCCAGCCCTTGCGCCGGGTCCGCAACGCGCTGGCCATGGTGCGGGAAGGCACCGCCCAGCGCCTGGACGGCAGCTTCCCGGCCGAGATCGAGCCGCTCGCCAACGAGACCAACGCGCTGATCGAGAACAACCGCCGCATCGTCGAGCGCTCGCGCACGCAGGTCGGCAACCTTGCCCACTCGCTGAAGACGCCTCTAGCCGTGCTGATCAACGAGGGCCGCGCGCTGGGCGGCGCCAAGGGTCAGCTGATCGCCGGGCAGGCCACCTCCATGCAGAAGCAGGTCGACCACTATCTGCAGCGCGCGCGAGTCGCCGCGCAGCGCGACAGCGTCGTCTTCCGCACGCCGGTTTCGCCACTGGTCGAGCGCATGGTGCGCGTGTTGCGCAAGCTCAACCCGCAAACGATGCTGACGCTGTCCCTGCCGCCGGCCGAGATCGTCTTTGCCGGCGAGCGCGAGGATCTCGAGGAATTGCTCGGCAATCTGCTCGACAATGCGATGAAATGGGCAAAGAGCGCCGTTGCCGTGACGATCGCCACTATTTCGGGAAGCGGCAACCTGTTTGAAATCGTTATAGAGGACGACGGTCCGGGCATTCCCGAGGACAGCGCGCGAGAGGTGTTGAAGCGTGGCAAGAGACTGGACGAGACGAAGCCGGGAACGGGGCTTGGCCTTGCCATTGTCGCCGATCTCGTCAACGAGTATGGAGGCTCGCTGGCGCTGGAACGGTCTGGCATGGGCGGCTTGAGGGTGGTGGTGAGATTGCGGAGCCTTCAGTGATGTTTTTTATCGATTCGCGCGCGACTGCCAGCGGCCAAATTTCCGACAAATATCAACACTATGGCGATGAAAACGTCCTGATGGCGCGCCCCCAGCCCATCCAGTTCCATCCCGCTGAAGAGAACCGGTTGTCGGCATGAAGATTCGCGTCGCGCTCGTTTCCGCCTTGCTCGCCGTTTCCGGTTGCACGACACTGGGCAGGGGTGGTCCGACTTCTCCCGTCACGCCTGTTTCCACGCCGCCTACCGGCGGCAAGGTCTCGACAAGCATCGTTTCGGCCATGAATGGCGGGCTTATCGGCGGATCGATCGGCTCGGGCCTCAGCGATACCGAAAAGCGCAAGGGCCTGGAGGCGGAGTATAAGGCGCTGGAATACAACACCAGCGGCCAGAAGGTGACGTGGAAGAGCGACAACTCCTCGCATTATGGCGAGGTCGTCGCCGCCCAGCCTTACCGGGTCGGCTCGCAGGATTGCCGCCAGTACACCCACACCGTCTATACCAGCGGCACGGGCGTCACCGCGCGCGGCACCGCCTGCCGCAACGCCGACGGCAGCTGGACGCCGCTGACTTAGAGCATGATCCCGAAAAGTGGGAACCGGTTTTCGGAAAAGATCATGCTCCAGCAAGGAGTTAGATCAGGGTGGCGATTCAACGAAACATCATCCTGATCTAAGGTAGGGGCCACAGCCGGCGCGATTTTTGATATCGATCAAGGCCGGATGGCGCGCCCGCCGTCAAAGCGTCGCACGATGGTCGTGTTGGCAGGGCAGGGCTCTGCCGTTATTGGAACAGGCATGCTGTTTTGGGTCATAGCCGCAATCCTCACGCTGGGCGCCAGCCTGGCGGTGCTGTTGCCGCTCACCGGCGGCATGAAGGGCGCGTCGCCGGCTGGCGACCACGATCTCGAAGTCTATCGCGACCAGCTTTCCGAGCTCGACCGCGACATGGCGCGCGGCCTGATCCAGCCCGGGGAGGCCGAGGAGGCGCGTGCCGAGATCGGCCGGCGCATCCTGCGTCTGGGCCCGGCTGCGCAGCCGGGCTCCGCCACGCCCAAGCCATCGCACGGCGCCAGATGGGTCGCCAGCGTGGCCGTGCTTGTGGTTCCCCTGCTGAGCTGGGGGCTCTACGGCGTGCTCGGCTCACCCGATCTGCCTTCGCAGCCGCTGGCTGAGCGTCTGGCCAAGAACCCGGCCGATTCCTCGGTCGACGAACTGGTCGCCCGCGCCGAGGCCCATCTCGCCGCCAATCCGTCGGATGGCAAGGGCTGGGACGTGCTGGCGCCGATCTATCTTCGGCTGCAGCGCTTTCCTGACGCCGTGACCGCCTACCGCAACGCCATCCGCCTCGATGGCGACAGCGCCGTGCGCCAGTCAGGCCTCGGCGAGGCGATCGCCAGCGCCGCCGGCGGCATCGTTTCGGCCGACGCTCAAAAAGCCTTCGAGGCGGCGTTGAAGCTCGATCCGGCCAACGCCAAGGCCAATTTCTACCTGGCGGTCGGCCTCGCTCAGGAAGGCAAGAAGGCCGAAGCCGTCGCCGCCTGGCAAAAGATGCTCGGCCAACTCGCGCCGGATTCGCCTTGGCGCAGCGCTGTCCAGCAGGCGCTTGGCGAGGCGGGTGGGCCCGCTGTCGCCGATGCCGCGCCGGCCAACGGCCCCGACGCGCAGCAGGTGGAAGCCGCGCAGCAGATGTCGCCGCAGGACCGGCAGGCGATGATCGAGACCATGGTCGCCGGTCTCGACGACAAATTGAAGCAGAATCCCCGCGACGAGGAAGGATGGATGCGGCTTATCCGTTCCTATGTCGTGCTTGGCAAGGCCGACCAGGCGCGGGCCGCGCTCGGCCGCGCTGTCGCCGCCTTTGGCGCGGACAGTGAACAGGCCAAGAAATTCACCGCCTTCGCCGCCTCGCTCGGCGTGACGGCGACGGAGTAAGGCAATGACGCGCAAGCAGAAGCGGATGTCGGTGATCCTGGCGGGCTTGGCTTTCCTCGGTGCCGCCGCCGGGCTCACCTTCTATGCGCTGGGACAGAAGGCCTCCTATTTCTACATGCCTGCAGAGCTGGCAACGGCAACCGTCCAACCTGGACAGCGCATCCGCCTTGGCGGCCTCGTGGAGAGCGGCACTGTCGTGCGCGGCAATGGCGCAACCGTGGCCTTCTCGGTTACCGACACGCAGAAATCCGTCAAGGTGACCTACACCGGCATCCTGCCCGATCTCTTCCGCGAGGGGCAGGGCGTCATAACCGAGGGCGCTTTCGGTCCGGATGGGGTTTTCGTCGCCGACAGCGTCTTGGCCAAGCATGACGAGCGCTATATGCCGAAGGAAGTCGCCGACGGGCTGAAGGCCAAGGGCGTCTGGGTGGAAAGCAAGAGCCAATAATGGTCGAGACCGGACATTTCGCTTTAGTCCTCGCCTTCGCGCTCTCGCTGGTGCAGATGCTGGTGCCGCTGGTCGGCGCCCGCAGCGGCAACCAGCGGCTGATGGCGG
Source organism: Mesorhizobium vachelliae (assembly GCF_033977325.1). Lineage (NCBI taxonomy): Bacteria > Pseudomonadati > Pseudomonadota > Alphaproteobacteria > Hyphomicrobiales > Phyllobacteriaceae > Mesorhizobium > Mesorhizobium vachelliae. Next base: position 241,131 of record NZ_JAVIIR010000002.1, on the reverse strand, counting down.
TCGGCGGCCCCGTCACGGTCACCGGCTTCGCGTTGACCGCGCTGTCCTTCACCGCCCTTGCAAGCGCCTATGCCGGCTCGGACTTCTCGGTGGCGAGCGTGTGGGAGAACTCCCATTCGCTGCAGCCGATGATCTACAAGATCACCGGCACGTGGGGAAACCACGAAGGCTCGATGCTGCTGTGGGTGCTGATCCTGACCTTCTTCGGCGCGCTGGTCGCCGTCTTCGGCAACAATCTGCCGGCGACCCTCAAGGCCAACGTGCTGGCGGTCCAGGGCATGATCGGCGCCGCCTTCTTCCTGTTCATCCTGGCGACATCCAATCCGTTCATCCGGCTCAATCCGGCGCCGATCGAGGGCCGCGACCTCAATCCGATCCTGCAGGATCTCGGCCTCGCCATCCACCCGCCGATGCTCTATCTCGGCTATGTCGGCTTCTCGATCTGCTTCTCCTTCTCGGTCGCGGCACTGATCGAGGGGCGCATCGACGCCTCCTGGGCGCGCTGGGTGCGGCCTTGGACGCTGGTCGCCTGGATGTTCCTGACCGGCGGCATCGCCATGGGTTCCTACTGGGCCTATTACGAGCTCGGCTGGGGCGGCTTCTGGTTCTGGGATCCGGTCGAAAACGCCTCCTTCATGCCGTGGCTCGCGGGCACGGCGCTCCTCCATTCGGCCATCGTCATGGAGAAGCGCTCGGCGCTGAAGATCTGGACGCTGCTGCTAGCGATCCTGACCTTCTCGCTGTCGCTGCTCGGCACTTTCCTGGTGCGTTCCGGCGTGCTCACCTCGGTGCACGCCTTCGCCACCGATCCGGCGCGCGGCGTCTTCATCCTGTGCATCCTCACGCTGTTCATCGGCGGCTCGCTGACGCTGTTTGCGTTGCGCGCCTCGCAACTGACGGCGGGCGGCCTGTTCCATCCGATCTCGCGCGAGGGCGCGCTGGTGCTGAACAACCTGTTCCTCACCACCGCCACGGCAACGGTGCTGGTCGGCACTCTCTACCCGCTGGCGCTGGAGGCGCTGACCGGTGGCAAGATCTCGGTCGGCGCGCCCTTCTTCGACCTGACCTTCGGTCCGCTGATGCTGCCGCTGCTTGCGATCGTACCGTTCGGCCCCTTGCTTGCCTGGAAGCGCGGCGACCTCATTGCCGCCTCGCAGCGCCTGATGGCGGCCTTTGCGCTCGCGATCGCCGCAATGCTGGTCACCGGCCTGTTCATCGACGGCGCCTCCGTGTTCGCTGCCCTTGGCGTCGGCCTTGCCGTCTGGCTGGTCGCGGGCGCGCTGACCGACCTTGCCGTCAAATCCGGTTTCGGCGCCGTGGCGCCGGCCATCGTGCTGCGGCGCTTCGCCGGCCTGCCACGCTCGGTTTTCGGCACGGCGCTTGCCCATCTCGGCCTTGGGCTGACCTTGCTCGGTATCGTCAGCACGCTCTGCTTCGGCACCGAGAAAATCCTCTCCATGCGTCCTGGTGAAACGGTAGAGCTCTCCGGCCATACGCTCCGCTTCGAGGGGCTTACCCCACAGAAAGGTCCGAACTTCACCGAGGATCGCGGCCGCTTCCTGTTGATGGGCGCCGACGGCAACGCCGATGGCGCGATCACCTCCGCCAAACGCTTCTATCCGGTGCGCCAGATGGTGACGACGGAGTCCGGCATCAGGACGCTCGGCTTGAGCCAGCTCTATCTGTCGCTAGGCGACGAGAACAATGACGGCTCCGTCGTCGTGCGTTTGTGGTGGAAGCCGCTGGTGACGCTGATCTGGGGCGGCGGCCTGGTGATGATGGCTGGCGCCGCCATGTCGCTGCTCGACCGCCGCCTGCGCGTCGGCGCGCCGGCAAAGCGGCGCAAGCCGGCCGCCGCCTTGGCGACCCCGACATGAAAGCGAGATTTTCGCTCGCCCCGCTGGTCCTGCTGCTGGCTCTGGCCTTTGCCGGCTCTGCCCTGGCGGTGAAACCCGATGAAGTGCTGCAGGACCCGGCGCTGGAGGCGAGAGCGCGTACGCTGTCGGAAGGCCTGCGCTGCATGGTCTGCCAGAACCAGTCGATCGACGAATCCGACGCCGATCTCGCCCGTGACCTGCGGGTCCTCGTGCGCCAGCGGCTGGTGGCCGGCGACACCGACCAGCAGGTGATGGACTATATCGTCTCGCGCTATGGCGAGTTCGTCCTGCTCAAGCCGCGCTTCAGCCTGCGCAACGCGTTGTTGTGGGGGACGCCGGTGCTTCTGCTCCTGGCCGGCGGCCTCTTCATCGTGCTCAGCGCCCGCTCGCGCCGCCCGGCACCGGATAGCACCCTGAGCGCCGAGGAAAAGGCGGCGCTGGACAAGATGCTGCGCGATTAACGCACGAATGCGGACCTCGGAGGTTGGCCGAGACCTCTGTGCCGTCGTCATCCACGGGCGAAGCAAGGAGCGAAGCGACGCGGCGCAGACCCGAGGATCCATTCCATGGCTTCGAGGCGTCGCGGCCGTCCAGAATTCTGCGCCGTGGCACCCCTCGCGCAAGGGACGGAGCTTCGCTCCCGCTTTGCCCTGGAATGGCAACGTCGCGAGTGCTTCTGCCAAGCCTTCGAGCGTGGCATGCCTGTGGTTATCGTCGCCTATCCCCAACATTACAAAACTTTCATGTACCGGAAATGGCGCCGTAATGTGCGGCTCTCTAATCCTCGTGCCCGAGGATGCTTCGCCTGAGCGCATCCCTTCGAAAGAGGAAACGAAACCCCATGAATATTGCCCCCAATTCATATTCCCGCACCCGAAAGCGCCTGATGGCCGCCGTCGCTTCCCTGGCCCTTGTCGGCACGGTCGGCGCTGGCATGCTCGCAACCGGCACCGCCCCCGTGCTGGCCGATGCGGTGCGCGTCGAGGCCCCGCAGATGCCGAGCTTCGCCGATGTCGTCGAGCACGTCTCGCCGGCGGTCGTCAGCGTCAAGGTCAAGGCCAAGATCCAGCCGACCGCCGACGACGGTTCCGATGATCAGGACGGCTTCGACAACCTGCCGGACAATCCGCAGCTGCGCCGCTTCTTCAAGGAATTCCGCGGCTTCGGCGACCAGGGCCAGGGCGGCCAGTTCGGCATGCGTCGCTTCAACCACCGCGACCATGGCAATGGCCAGCCGCGCCCGATCGCTCAAGGGTCGGGCTTCTTCATTTCGGAAGACGGCTATCTCGTCACCAACAACCACGTCGTGTCGGAAGGCTCGGATTTCAGCGTCGTCACCAATGACGGCAAGGAACTCGACGCCAAGCTGATCGGCACCGATCCGCGCACCGATCTGGCCGTGCTCAAGGTCGATGGCGGTGGCAACAAGTTCACCTATGTCGACTTCGCCGACGATTCCAAGATCCGCATCGGTGACTGGGTGGTTGCCGTCGGCAATCCCTTCGGGCTTGGCGGCACCGTCACCGCTGGCATCGTCTCGGCCCGCGGCCGTGACATCGGCGCCGGCCCCTATGACGACTTCATCCAGATCGACGCTTCGGTCAACCGCGGCAATTCGGGCGGTCCGACCTTCAACCTCAACGGCCAGGTGATCGGCATCAACACCGCCATCTTCTCGCCGTCGGGCGGCAGCGTCGGCATCGCCTTCGACATACCGGCCTCGACCGCCAAGCAGGTCGTCCAGGACCTGATGAAGAGCGGCTCGGTCCAGCGCGGCTGGCTTGGCGTCGAGATTCAGCCGGTCACCAAGGACATCGCCGAGTCGCTCGGCTTGAAGTCGGACAAGGGTGCGCTGGTCTCGAGCGCCCAGGATGGCGGGCCGGGCAAGAAGGCGGGCATAGCCGCCGGTGACGTCATCACCCAGGTCGACGGCAAGGATGTCGCTTCGCCGAAGGAACTCGCCCGAATGATCGGCGCATTCGCGCCGGGCAAGTCGGTCGATGTCACCGTCTGGCGCAACGGCAAGGACGAGACCGTCAAGGTCGATCTCGGCACGCTGCCCGCGAGCGACAAGCAGGCCTCGAACGACGACAACAACAAGCAGTCGGCCCCGGCCGCCAAGGCAGACACGCTGGCCGATCTCGGCCTGACCGTCACCAAGGCGGAAAAGGGCAAGGGCCTCGTGGTCACCGATGTCGATCCCGACAGCGACGCGGCCGACCGCGGCATCCAGCCCGGCGACGTCATCACTTCGATCAACTCGAACGAGGTGAACACGACCGACGATGTCTCCAAGGCGATGACCGATGCCGCCAAGGCCGGCCGCAAGGCCGTGCTGATGCAGATCACCCGCGACGACTCGAACCGCTTCGTCGCGCTGCCGGTCGGTAAGGGCTGATATCAACTTCAGCTTTTCCCTGCGGCGGTATCAACACCCCCGAGCCGCCGCCGGGAAAACATGGGGCCGAGCACGTAAGTCAGTCACCGTGTTTCGCTCCTGGCGGCAGCGGGTTTCCCATCACCCGCTGCCGCTTTATCGCATGTCGCCCAAAAGTGGTTGCCGGTTTTGGGAAGAAGACATGCGACTAATGAATGCAAGGCAAGAAGATATGGCTGCCCCTCAAACTTCAGGTGAAATCGCGTATAAAGGTCCCATGAAGATTCTCGTCATGGAAGACGATCGCGAGGCGGCGGACTACTTGCAGAAAGCCTTTGCCGAGGCGGGCCACACTGCTCATGTCGCCGGCGACGGCGAGACCGGCTTCGCGCTCGCCGATGTCGGCGACTATGACGTGATGGTGGTCGACCGTCTGATGCCGCGCCGTGACGGCCTGTCGGTGATTGCCGCCCTTCGCTCGCGCGGCAACACCACGCCGGTGCTGATCCTTTCGGCGTTGGGCGAGGTCGACGACCGCGTCACGGGCCTGCGCGCCGGCGGCGATGATTACCTCACCAAGCCCTATGCCTTTTCCGAATTGCTCGCCCGCGTCGAGGTGCTGAACCGCCGCGCCAGCGCGCGCGAGTCCGAGACCGTCTACCGTGTCGGCGATCTCGAGCTCGACCGGCTGTCGCATTCGGTCAAGCGGGCCGGCCGCGAGATCACGCTGCAGCCGCGCGAGTTCCGCCTGCTCGAATATCTGATGCGCCATGCCGGGCAGGTGGTGACGCGCACCATGCTGCTGGAAAATGTCTGGGACTATCATTTCGATCCGCAGACCAACGTCATCGACGTCCACGTCTCGCGCCTGCGCGGCAAGATCGAGAAGGGCTTCGACAAGCCGATCCTGCACACGATCCGCGGCGCCGGCTACATGCTGAAGGGCGGCTAAGCATGATCCCGAGAAGTGGGAGCCAGTTTTCGGAAAAAATCATGCTGCAACAATGGGTTAGATCAGGATGACGATACAGAAAATCGTCGTCCTGATCTAAGAGCCGACCATGGCTCTTTCCCTGCCGGCCATCATGAAGACGACGGCGGCCCGGCTTTCGGCGCTCTATCTTCTGCTTTTTGCGCTCTGCGCGGTGCTGCTTGTCCTCTACATGACGTCGCTGTCGGCGCGCATGCTGACCGCGCAGACGCAGGAGACGATCAACGACGAGGTGCTGGGCCTGGCCCGCGCCTATCAGCGCGGCGGTCTGCCGGTGCTGGTGCGCGTCGTCGAGGCTCGCTCGCGCCAGCCTGGCGCCAATCTCTACCTGATCGCCGACGCCAATGGTCAGATCCTGACCGGCAATGTGCAGAGCCTGGAGCCGGGGGTTATCGAGACCGAGGGCTGGACGACTGAGCCCTTTTCGTATCAGCGCTTCGGCGAGGGTGAGCTCGACCGGCTGCGCAGCGGAGCTACCGATCAGCCGGCACCCCAGGCCGGCGACAGCAGCAACACTCCCCAGTCGACAGGGGAAAAGGGCCACAACGCCATCGCGCTGGTGCTGAGGCTGCCCAACCAGATGATCATGCTGGTCGGTCGCGACCTCGGCGAGCCGGAGCGCTTCCGCGCCGTCATCAGCCGCGCGCTGACGCTGGCGCTCGGCATGATGGGCCTGGGCGGCATCCTGATCTGGTTCTTTGTCGGGCGCGCCGCGCTGAAGCGCATTGACAGCGTCTCCGACGCCAGCCGCCGCATCATGGGCGGCGATCTCAGCGGACGGCTGCCGGTCACCGGCGCCGGCGACGAATTCGACCGCCTGTCGGAAAACCTCAATACGATGCTGGCCAGGATCGCCATGTTGAACGAAGGGCTGAAGCAGGTCTCCGACAACATCGCCCATGATCTGAAGACGCCGCTGACCAGGCTGCGCAACCGCGCCGAGGCGACGCTTGCCGGCAGGCACAAGACTGCGGATTACCGACAGGCGCTGGAAGGCACGATCGCGGAGTCCGACCAGCTCATCAAGACGTTCAACGCCATCCTGATGATCTCGCGCCTGGAGGCCGGCTATTCCTCGGAACAAACCGGCCCCGTCGATCTCGCCGCCACGGTGAGCGACGTTGTCGAGCTCTACGAGCCGGTGGCGGAGGAAGCGGGTGTCGCGCTGGAAACGACCGCGCCCGAGGCCCTGACGGTCAACGGCAACCGCGAGCTGATCGGCCAGGCGCTGTCCAACATCGTCGACAACGCCATCAAATACTCGACCGACGCCGCCGAGGCGCCGAAAGTACGGGTAGCGCTGGAGCGCGCCGGAAGCGAGATCAAGCTCACCGTCACCGACAATGGCCACGGCATTCCGGACGACGCCGATCGTGCCCGCGCCACCGAGCGCTTCGTGCGCCTGGAAAAGAGCCGCTCGCAGCCGGGCTCGGGCCTGGGCCTCAGCCTCGCCAAGGCAATCATGACTTTCCACAACGGAAGGCTTGATCTTTTACCCGCCAATCCCGGATTGTCCGTGGTCATGAGTTTCCCGTTGCGGGAGACGCATTAAAGCAGGTCGCGTGAAAAAGGATTCACGCGACCTGCTTTAAGTTTTTGATTTAAGCATGTCTTTGTCCCGAACCCGGGCCCACTTTCGGGAGACATGCTCTAATGGCGCGGATAAATGACGAAGAAGAAGATCGAATCCGAATTCCGGCTTAGCCCGGCACTGGCGCTCCACCCCTTGGATGCAGGCCATGCCCGGCGCGAATTGTCGGAAATCGCCGATGCCGCCGAGGAAGAGGGGCTTTCCCGCCTCGCCGCATCCCTGGCAGGCGAGGGGCCACTGCAGGACCTGCTGGCGGCCGTCTTCGACCTCTCGCCGTTCCTGCGCGATGTGGCTCGCCGGCGGCCGGCGATTCTCGATACGCTGTTCGATGGGACGGTCGAAGCTCGGCTCGGCGCCATCGGCGAGGCGATCGGCGGCGCGGCCAAGGCGGAAGATGCCTCGGAATCGAGCCTGATGATGGCGCTCCGGCAATGGAAGACCGAAGCGCATTTCCTGATCGCGCTGGCCGATCTTTCAGGCGAGGCTGAGACTTCGGTGACGGTGCGCCGGCTCAGCGATCTCGCGGATGCCTGCACATGCGCCGCCGTCGATTTCCTGCTGCTCGACGCGCACCGGCAAGGCAAGCTCAAGCTGCCGAATCCGGCGGAACCGGCGAAGGATTCGGGTTGGATCCTGCTCGGCATGGGCAAGCTCGGCGCGCATGAGCTGAATTTTTCCTCCGACATCGACCTCGTCGTCTTCTTCGATCCGGAAGCGCCGGCGGTCATCGATCCGCTTGACGCGACCGAGCTGTTCTCCAGGCTTACCCGTCGCCTCGTGCGCATCCTGCAGGACCGCACCGAGCACGGCTATGTGTTCCGCACCGATCTGAGGCTGCGCCCCGATCCGGGCTCGACGCCGCTGGCTATCCCGGTCGAAGCAGCGCTTCGTTACTACGAGGCGCGCGGCCAGAACTGGGAGCGCGCGGCCATGATCAAGGCGAGGCCGGTTGCCGGCGACCTTGCCGCCGGCGCGGCCTTCCTCAAGGAATTGCAGCCCTATGTCTGGCGCAAATACATGGACTATGCGGCGATCGCCGACGTCCATTCCATCAAGCGCCAGATCCATGCCCATAAGGGCCATGGCGAGATCGCGGTGAAGGGCCACAACGTCAAGCTCGGCCGCGGCGGCATCCGCGAGATCGAGTTCTTCGTCCAGACCCAGCAGCTCATCGCTGGTGGCCGCTTCCCGGAGTTGCGGGGGCGCGAGACCGTGCCGATGCTCGCAGCGCTTGCCGCACGCGGCTGGATCACCGCCGACGCGCGCGATGCGCTTACCCGGCAATACTGGTTCCTGCGCCGCGTCGAGCACGCCATCCAGATGGTGGCGGACGAGCAGACGCATATCCTGCCGGAAGAAGACGAGGAGCTGAAACGCATCGCGCTGATGCTGGGATTTGCCGGCGAGGCGGACTTCACAGAGGCCTTCCGTGCCTCGCTGCAGCAGGTCGAGCGCCATTATGCGGCGCTGTTCGAGACAGCGCCCGAATTGTCGGCCGGCGTCGGCAATCTGGTCTTCACCGGCGATGTCGACGATCCCGATACCCTGCAGACGCTGCATGGCCTGGGCTTCCAGCGACCGAGCGACATCTGCCGCGTCATCCGCGGCTGGCATTTCGGCCGCTACCGCGTCACCCAGTCGGCGGAGGCGCGCGAGCGCCTGACCGAACTGACCCCTGCGCTGCTCAAAGCCTTCGGCCAGACGCGGCGCGCCGACGAGGCGCTGATGCGCTTCGACGAGTTCCTTGCCGGCCTGCCGGCGGGCATCCAGCTTTTCTCGCTACTGCAGTCGAACCCGGCGCTACTCAAGCTGATGGCGACGATCATGGGCGCCGCGCCTCGGCTGGCGGCCATCATCACGCGCCGCCCGCATGTCTTCGACGGCCTGCTCGATCCGGCGCTGCTCACCGAATTGCCTGACCGCGCCTATCTTTCGGCGCGGCTTGCCGCCTTCATCGAAGGTGACCGCGCCTATGAGGACGTGCTCGACCGCCTGCGCATTTTTGCCTCCGAGCAGAAATTCCTGATCGGCGTCCGTCTGCTCGCCGGCTCGATCGATCCGGCGCGGGCGGGGCGCGCCTTCTCCGATCTCGCTGACCTAACAATCGAGGCGGCGCTGAACGCGGTGATCGCCGAATTCGCGCTGCGCCACGGCAGCGTTGCCGGGGGCAGGGTGGCGCTGCTCGGCATGGGCAAGCTCGGTAGCCGCGAGCTTACCGCCGGTTCGGACGTCGATCTCATCCTGCTCTACGACCATGACGCCGATGCCGAAGAGTCCGACGGCGAGAAGCCGTTGGCGCCTTCGCATTACTACACCCGCATGACGCAGCGCCTGATCGCGGCCGTCTCGGCGCCGACCGCCGAAGGCGTGCTCTACGAGCTGGACCTGCGCCTGCGTCCCTCCGGCAACAAGGGGCCGGTTGCCACCCATATCGACGCGTTCAAAAAGTATCAGCGCCAGGACGCCTGGACCTGGGAGCACATGGCGCTGGCACGGGCCCGCGCCATCGGTGGCGACGCCGAGCTCTGCGCCGAGCTCGACGACGAGGTAGCGGCGGTTCTGGCGCAGCCGCGCGATGCCGCCAAGGTGAAAGCCGAAGCCTCGGAGATGCGGGCGCTGATCGAGAAGGAGAAGCCGCCGCGCGACCTCTGGGACATCAAGCTTATCCCCGGCGGGCTGATCGATCTCGAATTCATCGCCCAGGTCGCGACCATCACCGGCAATGTCGAGCCCGGCCGCCGGGTGACGGCGACGGCCGACATTCTGGCGCGGCTGGCCCCCGGTTTCGCAGGCGGCGATATCCGTGAAGAACTAGGCGAAGCCTACCGGCTCTATCTGGCGCTGACCCAGATGATCAGGCTTTGCCTCACCGGCGAGTTCCAGCGCGACGATGTCCCCCCGGGTCTCTCGGATCTGTTGCTGGCGGTCACCGACCTGCCGGATTTCGGAGTGCTGGAAGCACATCTCAAGGAGACGTCGCGGAAGGTCAGGAAGGATTTTGATGGTCTGCTTCGCGCGGAAGGTGCGATCTCGCGAGGTTAATCAACGTCTCATTCCTTCGCGCCCCCGAGGGGGGAGATCAGATGTCACGCCGGCTTTCGCCAATCACCGACGCTGGGACGAGCGAGGCGCCGAAGCTGCCAATCTCCCCCCTTGTGGGGGAGATGTCCGGCAGGACAGAGGGGGGGCGCTGTCCTGCCAGCGTTACAGAGTTTTCGAAGAAATCAGGCCGCAGCCTTCACCGCCGGCGGGGCCTTCTTCAGCGGAATGCGCACCGACACGATGGTGCCGACGCCTTCGGTCGAGCGGATCTTCAGCGCGCCGCCCTGCAATTCGGCCAGCGAGCGCGAGATGGCGAGTCCGAGGCCCGAGCCGGTGTGGTTCTTGGAGAACTGGTTCTGCACCTGCTCGAACGGCCGGCCGAGCTTGCTCAACGCTTGCTTGGGGATGCCGCAGCCATTGTCCTCGATCGTGAGCAGCAGCGCGCCTGAGGTGTTGCGCGCCCTGACCGTGATCTTGCCGCCCTGTCCGGTGAACTTCACCGCGTTGGAAAGAAGGTTGATGGCGATCTGCTTGATGGCGCGGCGGTCGGCGTAGACGCGCATCGTATCGGCGATGCGCGTCTCGACATTGATCGATTTTTCCGCCGCCTGCAGCGAGATCACCCGCACCGTCTCCTTGATCAGCGGGCAGAGGTCGATCTCCTCGCGATCGAGCGAGAACTGGCCAGCCTCGATCTTCGACATGTCGAGGATGTCGTTGATGACGCCGAGCAAATATTTGCCGCTGCCGTTGATGTCGGTGGCGTATTCCTCGTAGCGCTCCGAGCCGAGCGGCCCGAACAGGCCTTGCTGCATCAATTCGGAGAAGCCGATGATGGCGTTGAGCGGCGTGCGCAGCTCATGCGACATGTTGGCGAGGAATTCGGATTTCGCCCGATTGGCCGCCTCGGCGCGCTCGGTTTCCTTCATGTATTTGCGGTTGAGCTCGACCAGCTCGCTGGCGCGGTCCTCTTCGGCGCGGCGGGCGAGGCTGAGATCGTGGATCGTTGCCATCAGCCGGCGCTCGCTGTCGACCAGCTTTTCCTGATGCAGCTTGATCTGGGTGATGTCGGAGCCGACCGAGACGATGCCGCCGTCGCGGGTCCTGAGCTCGTTGACCTGCAGCCAGCGGCCGTCGGCGAGCTGGCGCTCGAAGCTGACGCCGCCCTGCGGCCCGTTGGCGTTGGCCAGCCTGCGCTCCGAGGCGAAGGCCAGCATCCGCTCCTCCACCGAGTCGCGGAGAATGCCCGGCACGACGTCGCGGTCCGACAGCCCGTTGTCCTTCTGGAACTTCGAATTGCACATGATCAGCCGCTCGGTGGCATCCCACAGCACGAAGGATTCGTTGATGTTCTCGATCGCCGTCCTGAGCCGCATGTCCGCCGCTTCCGACCGCAGCGCCAGGTGCCGCTGCTCGGTGACATCGACGGCGATGCCGATCAGCTGGATCTCTGGCGCTTCCGGATCGATCACCTGCGCGCGGGCCCGCATCCACACCCATTGACCGTTGGCATGGCGCATGCGGAAGACCTGGTCGATATGGTCGATCTCGCGCTCGACGATGCGGTTGGCGAGCTCGAACAGGTCGCCGTCGTCCGGGTGGATGATCTCGTCGACCTCGCCGAAGGAAAGCATCGTATCGCAGGGCTCGTAGCCCAGCATGTCGTACATCGAGCGCGACCAGTACATCTTGCCGCGCACCATGTCCCAGTCCCACAGCCCGCAGCGGCCGCGCACCAGCGCCATGTCGATGCGCTGATGCGCCTCGAGATAGATGCGATCGGCCGCCTGGGCGCGCGCCGCCTGGCCGAAATAGGCGTAGAGGATGACGATCAGCACGCCCGCCGTCAGCACGAACAGCGTGACGTTGAGCGACATCGACTTGCGCCAGCCGTCGAACACCGCTTCCTGCGGCACCAGCACGGCGGCCGCGTGTTTGCGATCGCCGCTGAGGCTGACGGCGGCGAACCAGTCCTGTCCGGCGATCGAGACATCCATCACGCTGGCGCGGTCGCCGAACATGAACAGCGGCTGGCCGCCCAGGACCAGGCTGTCCAGCGTGCGGCCCTGCCAGCCCGTCGACAGAGGCGAGACGGCAATGACTTTGAAGTCGGCGTCGGTGATGGCCAGCACATGGGCACGGCTCATGGCGCCCTGGCGGCTGGTGTTTTCCAGGAGACTGATGGCATTGGCGCCGGCCGCGCCGGGGTCGGCGGTGACGGCCTGCGCCATTTGGCCGGCGGCCAGCGCCAGCACGGCCTTGGCGTCGCGCTCGATCTCGTCATGCTCGTTCATCAGCGACAGGAAGCGCAGCGCGGCGATGATGACCAGGAAGATGATGATCAGGGCCGGGATCGAACGGCGCAGAAAGGGCTCGGCGGCTAAGAGCCGCTGATAGGCAGGTTCGGCGATTAGGCGCGTGTTGCCGGCAAGTCCATCGTTCCTTGCCTTGCGACGCGCAAAAGCCTTCCCTCCGGGCGCGCCCCACGCGTCCGCCTTGGCCATAAATGGCACTCCCCGATTTGCCGTATACTGGATGACCCGGATACGCCGCACGCCCGAATCGCCATTAAAGAATCAAAGGTGATTCGCCTTGTCCAGAGGCGCGGGCAAAAAAGATTAAAAGTTGATTGAAATTTGTCGAAACTGCCGATCTCCCCCCTCGTGGGGGAGATGGCCGGCAGGCCAGAGGGGGGCGCTGTCCCGCCAGCCTCTCACCTGTTAATTCCCGACATCCGACGGGTTGGGACTTTGGCCAAGTGCAAACGCCGCGATCCTTCGCGCCCCCCTCTGCCCTGCCGGGCATCTCCCCCACAAGGGGGGAGATCGATAATCAAGCCAGCGTCCGCTCCACGATATCGCGCAGATCAGCCGACAGGTTCTCGGCCTTCGCCATGTCGAGCAGTGCCTGCTTGGCCTTGGCCTGCCGTCCAGGCTCCAGCGAGCGCCAGGACCTGAGCGCCGTCGCCAGCCGCGCCGCCACTTGCGGGTTACGCTTCTCCACCTCCAGCACCGTCTCGGCGAACAGGCGGTAGCCTTCGCCGTCGGGGCGGTGGAAGCCGGTCTGGTTGGCGCTGGAGAAGGTGCCGATCAGCGAACGCACGCGGTTCGGATTGGCGATCGAGAAGGCCGGATGCCGCATGAGCTCGCGCACCTTGTCGACGGTCTTGGCGCCGGGAACCCCGGCCTGGATCTGGAACCACTTGTCGAGCACCAGCGCATCGCCGCGATAGCGCGCCTCGAAGGCGGCCAGCGCCTCTTCGGCCTCGGCTGTGCCTGAATGGCGATGCGCCAGCACCGCCAGCGCGGCGGCGCGGTCGGTCATGTTGGTGGCGGCGTTGAAGTGGCGCGCGGCGAGGCCCGCACCGCTTGGCAGCAGCGACAGATAGTCGAGCAGCGTGTTGCGGAGGGCCCTGCGTCCGGCGCTCGCCGCGTCCGGACTGAACGGACCCTTGTCGGCCAGCTTGTCATAGAGCGCCGAAAAAGCGCCGCCGTTTGCCTCGGCGATCGACCGCGCCAACGCTTCGCGCGCGGCGAAAATGGCATCGGGGTCGATGCCCTTGCCGATGTCGCGGGCAATGTCGGCTTCGCCGGGCAGCGCCAACGCCAAGGCGCGATAAGCCGGCTCCAGCGCCTCGTCGCCGGCGATCCTGCCGGCAAGCTCGGCCAGCCGTCCCGCGAAGACCGGCTGCCTGCCGCCGAGGATCTGGCGAAACGCTGCGATCAACGCGTCGGTCAAAAGCGTGTTGAAAGCCTGCCAGCGCGAGAAGGCGTCGCTGTCATGCGCCGCAAGGAAGAACTGGTCATCGGCCTTCTGCTGCGCCGAAAGCGTGATCGGCGCCGAGAAGCCCCGGTTGAGCGACAGTGAAGGGCGTTGCGAAACGCCGGAGAAGCGCACCGTGTGCCGGCGCTTGCGGATATGGATGACGCCGTCCTCCACCGTTGCGCCCTCGACGGCCGTCCAGGTGACGGGCTTGCCGTCGGCGCCCACAAGGCCGAAGGCCAAAGGGATATGCATCAGCCGCTTGCGGCTTTCCGACGGCGTCGGCGGCACCGATTGCTCGATCTCCAGCGTGAACGCCTTGGCCGCCACATTGTAGGATGAACTGACCGTCAGGTTCGGCGTGCCGGCCTGGTGGTACCAGAGCGCGAACTGCGCCAGGTCACGGCCCGAAACGTCTTCGAACACTTTCAGGAAATCCTCGATCGTCGCAGCCTCGCCATCATGCCGCTCGAAATAGAGGTCCATGCCGGCGCGGAAGATTTCCGCGCCGAGGATGGTGCGGATCATGCGCACCACTTCCGAACCCTTCTCGTAGACGGTCGCCGTGTAGAAATTGTTGATCTCGCGGTAGCGGCGCGGCCTGACCGGGTGCGCCAGCGGTCCCTGGTCTTCCGGGAACTGGTGCGCGCGCAAAGTACGCACCTCGGCGATGCGCTTCACCGCCCGCGAGCGCTGGTCGGCGGAGAACTCGTGGTCGCGGTAAACGGTCAGTCCTTCCTTCAGGCAGAGCTGGAACCAGTCGCGGCAAGTGATTCTGTTGCCGGTCCAATTATGGAAATACTCATGCGCGATGATCGCCTCGATATTGGCGAAGTCGGCATCCGTCGCGGTCTCCTCGTCGGCCAGCACATATTTGTCGTTGAATACGTTGAGGCCCTTGTTCTCCATCGCGCCCATGTTGAAGTCCGACACGGCGACGATGTTGAAGACGTCGAGGTCGTATTCGCGGCCGAAGGCGTCCTCGTCCCATTTCATCGAGCGTTTCAGCGCATCCATCGCATAGCCGGCAAGCCGTTCCTTGCCGGGCTCCACATAGATGCCGAGCTCGACCTCTCGGCCGGACATGGTGGTGAAGCTGCCCGCCACCTTGCCGAGCGCGCCCGCCACCAGGGCGAAGAGGTAGGAGGGTTTGGGAAAGGGGTCGTGCCAGACCGCGTAATGACTGCCATTGGTGAGCGCGCCGCGTTCGACTGGATTGCCGTTGGAGAGCAGCAGCAGCGGCGCCTCGTTGTGCGGTGCTTCGATGCGCACGGTATAGACCGACAGGATGTCGGGCCGGTCGAGGAAATAGGTGATGCGGCGAAAGCCTTCGGCCTCGCATTGCGTGCAATAGACGTTGTTGGAGCGATAGAGGCCCATCAGCGCCTCGTTGCGCGACGGCGCGATTTCGGTCTCCAGGCGAAGCTCGAAACGCTGTGCCGCTGGCGGCTTCAGGATCGTCAGCCGGTCCGGCGTCGCCTCGTAGTCGCCGGCTGCGAGCGCATGCCCATCGATGGCGACGCCGAGCAGCGTCAGTCCGTCGCCGTCGAGCACCAGCGGTGCGGAGACGGCAACGCCCCCGCGCCGCTCGATCGTAAGCACCGCGGTGACATGGGTCGCGTCCGGCGACAGGCGGAAGTCCAGGCTGGTCGCGGGGATGAGATAGTCGCTGGGGCGATAGTCTTCGAGCTTGAAGACATGGCCGGTATCTGTACGCATTCCTTGGGCTTTTCCTGTCGGTTTCGGGCGGAGGGCCAGCTTGGCCGGTCCAAGAATTTTGAGGTGCGCGCTCTTTACACGAAACGACCACTCGACAAAACTGTGCAAAGGCCTCATTTGCGGCTTCGTTTTTCCGACCATCCTTACGAGGCAAGATGACCGTCGATCATGCCGTCGGCCACAACGCGCTGCGCGGCATCACGCTGAAGATCGTCTCGGTGACGGTCTTCGTTGGCATGCAGACCTGCATCAAGGCGGCCGGCGACGTGCCCGCCGGGCAGATAGTCTTTTTCCGCTCCTTCTTCGCCATCTTCCCGATCATCGCCTTCCTGGCTTTCAAGGGCGAGCTCGCAACCGCCTTCACGACCAGGCGGCCGTTCAACCATATCGCGCGCGGCCTGGTCGGTGTCGGCGCCATGGGGCTCGGCTTCTTCGCGCTGACCAGGCTGCCGCTCCCAGAGGCGATCACGCTGAACTACGCCCAGCCGCTGCTGGTCGTAGTGTTCTCCTCGGTCTTCCTTGGCGAGACGATCCGCGTCTATCGCTGGAGCGCGGTCGCGGTCGGCCTTGCCGGCGTGCTGATCATCTCTTGGCCCGAACTGACGCTGCTCAATTCCGATGAGGGCCTCGACGACCAGGAGGTGCTGGGCGTCATGGCCGCGCTGATCGCCGCGGCGATCTCGGCCGTCGCCATGCTGCTGGTGCGCAATCTCGTGCAGACCGAGAAGACGGCGACCATCGTCTTGTGGTTCTCCTCGACCGCGTCGGTGCTGTCGCTCTTCACGCTGCCCTTCGGCTGGCAAGCGCTGACGCCGATGCAGGCCGCGCTGCTTGTCGTCGCGGGCTTCTGCGGCGGGCTCGGCCAGATCCTGATGACGGCGGCCTACCGCCATGCGGAGGCCTCGGTCGTGGCGCCCTTCGAATACACCTCGATGATCCTCGGCGTCGTCGTCGGCTATCTGGTGTTCGGCGACGTGACCTCGCTCAACACGCTCATCGGCGGGATGATCGTGGTCGCCGCCGGCATCTTCATCATCTGGCGCGAGCGGCAGCTAGGGCTGGAGCGCACGCGGACGAGGACGGCCACGCCACCGCAGGGGTGAATGGGATCGCCGGCATGTCATCAACCTCGCCGATCTTCCCAGTCCATGAGGAATTGAGAATGAATGACAAAGAGCGCCCTTACGCCCTTCACACGAACCGAGAACTGGCGATGATGCTTGCCGCAGCCAAACCGTTGGCTGTGTTTGCTCATGAAAAGGTGGACGGTTTTGAGAAGGCCGATGCGCTGGCCAATCAGGACTTCGCGCCACACGTCGCAGCCGGAACCATTTCGGAGCATGTGAGGACCAGAACGATATCCCTGCCGAGCGGTACTGCGGTGGATATTGATTACTGGTTCTATACGCTCAAGGGCGAGGAATGGCGGGTCGAGGCATATTGGCTGCTTATCGATATCCTCGATCGCAAGGGCTGGTGTCCGCAATTCGAGTGGTTGGAAGGAAGGCTACTCGGCTACACCGACGAGGAGAATATCCATCATCTCTTGCGGAAATATCCGGCAGACCAGTGGGTTGCTGAGATTTGCACCCCCCAAGACCGAGGATCGGTCGGCGTTTAGCCATCCCTCGCGTTGGCCCGCTCTTTCGCCAGCCGCACTAGCACCGCCCTTGTCGGCTCGTCGGCCGGGAAGAAGGATTCGATCGCCAGTTCCGACAGCGTGACATCGAGCGGCGTGCCGAACACGGTGATGGTGCTGATGAAGGAAAGCACGACGTCGCCATGCGCGAGCCGCAGCGGATGCACGATGCCGCTCGGCTCGACCGGCGCGGGACGGCTGTTTTTCAGGCCGGAAGGATAGGTGCGCAACTCGCGCTCCAGCTCGATCAGCACCGGATCGCCGGTCGCGTCGTTCTGGTGCTTCAGCCGCTCCAAGAGATGCGCGCGCCATTCCGCCAGATTGACGATGCGCGGCGCGACACCGCCTGGATGAAGGCTGAGCCGCAGCACATTGACCGGCGGCGTGAGCAGCGACGCTTCGGAGATATCGGCAAGGAACGGCGCGATCGCGGTATTGGCGGAAACGAGGTTCCAGTGCCGGTCCACCGCCAGCGCCGGGAACGGCTCGTGACCCTTGAGCACGGTCTCGACCGCGGCCAGTGCCGGCGCGAGCGTCGCGTCGGTCAGCGATTTCTCGCTGAAGCTCGGCGCGAAGCCCGCGGCCAGCAGAAGCTGGTTGCGCTGGCGCAGCGGCATGGACAGCTGCTCGGCGAGGTGCAGCACCATGTCCCGCGACGGCTGCGCGCGGCCGCTCTCGACGAAGGAGAGATGCCGCTGCGAGATGTCGGCCTCCATGGCGAGGTCGAGCTGGCTCATGCGTCGCCGCGTGCGCCATTCGCGGATCAGGCTGCCAGCGGAGATGTCGGATGTGGTCATGAGGGAATGAGTAGGGCGGCGAGGGGAGTAATTCAATTACCTGGGAAGTTATAGGTAGCGCCCCTCGTAGGAGATTGGCGAAGGCGGCGGTGACAGCCAATCTCCCCCCTTGTGGGGGAGATGCCTGGCAAGGCAGAGGGGGGCGCTGTCCCGCCAGCTTATCAGCGTTTAGGTTGCCCCGGCAGAAAAATAGGATACCGACGCCGCGATCCTTCGCGCCCCCCTCTGTCCTGCCGGACATCTCCCCCACAAGGGGGGAGATTAGCTAATCGCCCTGAGCTTCGCCTTGACCTCAAGAAAGTCCCGCCATGCCAGCTTCTTGTGTGCTGGCGTTCGGAGCAGATAGGCCGGATGCAGCGTCGGCATCGCTGGAATGGCAACGCCGGAAGCTGTCGTGTGCACCCGCCAATTACCGCGCAGTCGCAAGATCCCTTCGGTCGTGTTGAGCAGCGTCTTGGCCGACGGCCCGCCGAGATTGACCAGCACTTTTGGATTGACCAGCTCGATCTGCCTTTCGATGAACGGCCGGCAGATTTCCGTCTCATGCGGCGTCGGCGTGCGGTTGCCCGGCGGCCGCCACGGGATGACATTGGCGATATAGGCCGAGTTGCGGTCGAGGCCGATCGCCGCCAGCATGCGGTCGAGCAGCCGGCCGGAGCGGCCGACGAAAGGCAGGCCTTCGAGGTCCTCGTCGCGGCCCGGCGCCTCGCCGACCAGCATCAAATCGGCATTGGGATTGCCGTCGGCGAAGACCAGGTTCTTGGCGGTGAATTTGAGATTGCAGCCGTCGAAACCGGCCATGTGCTGGCGCAGTTCATCGAGCGTCGTCGCGCGGGCGGCAAGCTGTCGCGCGAGCAGGGCCTGCGCCTCGTCGGGAACCGCCGCGGCCACCGGCGCTCGCGCAGGCGCGTCCGGAATGTTGCTGGCGTCGAGGCCGGACAAAGGCGCTGGCGGGTTGGGTGTTTCATCTCGTTCCGGAGGCTGCGTGGGCGCTGCAGGCCGGCTCTCGGGCCTGGCTTCGCGAGGCGGCGCGGCTGGGGCCCGCTCGGCGGACCGGCGCTCGGCCGGCTTCGTCGCCGCTTCGGCGAACCGGTTGACCGGCGCGTCTTCAAGCGCGTCGTCCACGCCGGCGCTGGCATAGAAGGCAAGCAACTCGGCGATATCGGCAGGGGAGGTGGGGGAGGCGGCAGTCATGGCGCCACCATCGTCCGCGCGGCTTCAATTTGCAAGTTTGGAGGCCGCATCAGCTTGTCGGGATACGTGGCTCCTGCACCAGCCAGAACTGCCATTTCGGCGTGAAGTCGGTGATGCGGAAGGTGAAGCTGGCGGTCTTGCCTATGTCGACCTTGCCCCGCATGAACGACAGGCGGTCGTAAGGCGACCACTCGCGATAATATTCGGCGAAGCCGCTGGACCAGATATAGTCCGGCGTCTTGTTGGCCTGATCGAAGGACAATCCGTCCTCGTCGGTGCTCGGCTCGCCGAGAACGGACTGCAGCTCGAACTGGAATTCGATCCAGCCTTGCCCGCCATTGTTGAGCGCGTCGATGCGGATGTACATCATGCCGCTGGCGAACTCGCCCGGCACGCCGAATGGCTGGATGGGCTTGACGGCGCGGATGGTCAGCGTCACCGGCGTTGCCGAATTGAACTCCTCGGTGACGACGAAAGGGTCGTCCCTGGTGCCGATGCCGGACGCGCCGGTGATGTGGAAGCCGCCGAGTTCGTCGGAAAAAGCGTAGGCTCCGGCGATCCACACCTTGTGCGGATCGGCGCGGGCGTCCGCCGGGGCCAGCGAGAGGAACAGGAGAACCGCACCGCGGAAGTGCCCGCGTGTGCAGAGCAAGCGCTGCACTGAAAAGCCGGCTAGCCTGAAAGTGCGCATGAACAATTATTGCCGACAAGCAAGCCGTAGAACAATTGAAAAACGCACCAACGAAGAGGCTTGACCGCGAAGAGCGATCACCCCGTTGGAATCCTTGGATCCTGCACGATGTAGAACGTCCAGCGCGGCGTGTAGTCGGTGACCAGGAAATCGAAGGTCGCCGTCTTCAGCGGATCGATCTTGCCATCGCGGAACAGCAGCCGGTCATAGGGCTCGAACCGGCGGTCGAAATCGGCGAAGTTGCTTGACCAGATGTTGTCGGGCGTCTTGTTGCGCTGGTCGAAGGACAGGCCGTCGCCGAAGACACTCGGCTGGTCGAGGATTTCCTGCAGCTCGAACTGGAACTCCACCCAGGGCAGGGCGCTGTTGTTGAGCACATCGATGCGCATATACATCACGCCATTGGCGACCTCGCCAGCCTTGCCGAAGGGCTCGATCGGCTTGGTCGCGCGGATGGTCAGCGTCACCGGCGTCGCCGAGTTCAGCTCCTCCTTGATGATCAGCGGGTCTTCCTTGGTGCCGATGCCGGAAGCGCCGGTGATGCGGAAGCCACCCAGCTCGTCGGAGAAGGAATAGGCGCCGGTTGCCCACACCTTCACCGGATCCGCCTCGGCCGGCATGGTCAAAAAGAGGAGCGGAAGAACCGCGCGCCAAGCCGCACCTGGCGTGAAGAGTAAGCGCTTCGAGGAAAAGCCGGACGGCTCTGGACTGCGCATGGCGTGAAGTATTGCCGATAACCAAGCCGTCGAACAATTAAAAACATGCCGGCGCCGCCTGGCCTGCCAACCAAATGGCCCTGGCCTATGCTTGGCCATGGCTTGTGCTGCCGCCTTTTCGTAGGGAAAACCGCGACTTTTTGTCGAAATCGGCGTTGTCACGTCAGCGCCGGTTTCGCGTCGCGAATTGATGCGCTATGCAGCGCATGAGCCAGCACAATGCGAGAATGCGGCAAGCCATAGAGGGGTCGATGAGCGATATCGAACGCGAGAGCATGGAATTCGACGTGGTGATCGTCGGCGCCGGTCCTGCCGGCCTTGCCGCGGCTATCCGTCTGAAGCAGCTCAACCCGGACCTCTCCGTGGTCGTCCTGGAGAAGGGCGGCGAGGTGGGCGCGCATATCCTCTCGGGCGCCGTCGTCGATCCGATCGGCATCGACCGGCTGCTGCCCGGCTGGCGCGAGGAGGGCGATCATCCGTTCAAGACACCGGTGACGGCGGACCATTTCCTGGTGCTTGGGCCCGCCGGCTCGTTCCGCCTGCCCAACTTCCTGATGCCGCCGCTGATGAACAATCACGGCAATTATATCGTCTCGTTGGGCAATGTCTGCCGCTGGCTGGCGACCAAGGCCGAGGCGCTGGGCGTCGAGATCTATCCGGGCTTCGCCGCGGCAAGCCTCGTCTACAACGACGCCGGCGCCGTCACCGGCGTCATCACCGGCGACATGGGCGTCGAGAAGGACGGCACGCATGGTCCGGCCTACGCGCCCGGCATGGCGCTGATGGGCAAGTATGTGCTGATCGGCGAGGGCGCGCGCGGCTCCTTGGCTAAGCAACTCATCGCCAAATACCAGCTTGCCGAAGGCCGCGAGCCCGGCAAGTTCGGCATCGGCCTCAAGGAGCTCTGGCAGGTCAAGCCCGAGAACCACAAGCCGGGTCTGGTGCAGCATTCCTTCGGCTGGCCGCTCGACATGAAGACCGGCGGCGGTTCCTTCCTCTACCATCTCGAGGACAACCAAGTGGCGGTCGGATTCGTCGTTCACCTGAACTACAAGAACCCTTATCTCTCGCCCTTCGAGGAGTTCCAGCGCTTCAAGACGCATCCGGCGATCGCCGGCACCTTCGAGGGCGCCAAGCGCATCGGCTATGGCGCGCGCGCCATCACCGAGGGCGGCTGGCAGTCTGTGCCGAAGCTGTCCTTCCCCGGCGGCGTGTTGATGGGTTGCGCGGCCGGCTTCGTCAACGTGCCGCGCATCAAGGGTTCGCACAACGCGGTGCTCTCCGGCATGCTGGCGGCCGAGCATGTGGCCGAGGCGATCGCCGGCGGCCGTGCCAATGACGAGCTCGCTTCCTATGAGCAAGCCTGGCGCGGCACCGACATCGGCAAGGACCTGAAGAAGGTGCGCAACGTCAAGCCGCTCTGGTCGCGCTTCGGCACCATCGTCGGCGTCGGCATCGGCGGGCTGGACATGTGGCTGAACACGCTGTTCGGCTTCTCGCCCTTCGGCACGCTGAAGCACGGCAAGGCCGACTATGCGACGCTCGAGCCAGCCGCCCAGCATCAGAAGATCGCCTATCCGAAGCCGGACGGCGTCCTGACCTTCGACCGGCTCTCCTCGGTGTTCCTGTCGAACACCAACCACGAGGAAAACGAGCCGGTTCATCTCATCGTCGGCGACGCGGCGCTGCAGCAACGCTCCGAGCACGATGTCTTCGCCGGTCCCTCGACCCGTTATTGCCCGGCCGGCGTCTATGAATGGGTGGACAAGGACGGCAACGCCGCCGCCGATCCGTCGGCCAAGGACGTGCGCTTCGTCATCAACGCGCAGAACTGCGTGCACTGCAAGACCTGCGACATCAAGGATCCAAACCAGAATATCAACTGGGTGCCGCCGCAAGGCGGCGAGGGGCCGGTCTATCAGGGCATGTGATCCGCTTCGACCGGGCCGTCTCGGTCTGGGCTACCAGGGCATGTAAGCCGCCAAGGCCGTTGAAGCAGAGCCCCGAGTATGGTCTGCTCCGTCTCTAAACAAGGAGGCGGACATGCGGCGCATCAGCCTGGCGATACTAGCTGCTGCCGGCGTGCTTTTTTGCGGGACCGCCTCGGCCGGCATCAAGCTGACCGTGCATGTGCGCACCTACGATGTCGCCGGCAGGACCGGCGCGGAACTGGTCGAGGCGATGGATGGCCTGGGGCCGCGGCACGGCCATGCCACGCGCGCCATCGCCGAGACCGGCTATACCGTGCATTGGGACCTCGACGTGAAACGGGACAACGGCATCTGCCGGCTCCATGAGGCCACCGGCAAGATCGACCTGACCTACACGTTTCCGCGCCGCACTTCGCCGTCCAGTCCGGCCCTGAACAGGCGCTGGGATCGTTTCATGGCCGGCGTGCGCCAGCATGAGCACACCCATGGCCGCATCGCGAAGCAGATGGTGCGGGCGACGGGGACGGCGCTTGCCGGACTCGAGCGGCCGGACAATTGGTTCTGCACCGGTCTTCGCTGGGACGCCAGGCACCGCATCGACACGATCTATGCCGACTACGAGGCCAGGCAGAACGCCTTCGACGCGCGCGAGCACCGCGACGGCGGCCATGTCGACCGGCTGGTCCATGCCTTGATTGGGAAGAACTGAAAACTCCGGTCCGCCTGCCAGGCAGGGCGTCAGCTGCGCGGCTTGTCCGGCGCGTCATTCGCCGCCAACGCCGACTTATGCTCGTCCTCGGGCGGGTTGCTGTCGGTCGGCAACGTGAATTCGACCATCACCGGCAGATGGTCGGAGCCGGTATCCTCCAGCCGGGCCGAGGACAGGATCGTCACCCCGCCCTTGCTGAACACCTGGTCGATGGGCAGGCCCGCATAGCGGCGCAGGAAGTCTGGCAGCGTGCGGTGGATCCAGGTCGGGCCGGCCGACGGCATCAGCGTCATGCCGCTGAGCCGCGCCACCCGCCGCACTGCCGCGCTCCACGGCACGGCGTTGCAGTCGCCCGCCATGATGGCGGTCTCGCCGAGCCCGGCCAGCGGTTCCGTCAGCTCGCCGATCTGCCAGTACTGCTCCTTCGGCCAAGGCCAGCTCAGATGGATCGCGGCGACGTCGACCGGAACGCCATTGAAATCGATCGTGGCGATCGCCATCGCCCCGCGCGGCTCGCACCGTGGCGCCGTGCCGGCGGCAAAGGGGCGGCGCGAGAGCAGCGCGACGCCGAATATGCCGTTGGGATAGTCGCAAAGGATGCGATAGGGGTAGGCGCTCGCAATATAGCTGAGCTCCTTCGACCACATCCCCGACACCTCGTCGAGCGTGATGACGTCCGGATTGGTCCGGCCGATCAGCGACAGCACCTTCTTCGGCGTCGGATTGTTGAACCGCAGGTTCATCTGCAGCAGGCTGTAGACGATCCGGTCGGCCGGTTTTGCGACCGCCTGCTGCGTCGGCAATCTGGGCAACGCGCTCGTCGTCGTGGCGAAGCAGGCGATGGCGAAGACCAGGGCCGCGACGGCTTGCAGCCGGTAGGGACCGGCAAGCAGCGCCAGCGCCAGCAAGGCCGCAAGCAGACTCAGATGCATGCGGAAATGCGAGAAGGAATCGAAGGCCGGATGCAGCGCGCCGAAGAACCCGGCCAGCAACGCGGCCGAGCATGCCATCATCGCCAGGAATGTCAGCTGAGCCATCATGCTCAAGCGCGTCCCGCCCCTAGTCATCTGCTCCGACTGCCCAAGGACATTTCATCGTTTCACGGAAACGCCGAAATGCCCTGCCTTCTTTGTTCCGACGCAATTTCGGACGGAAAACCGCCTCGCACTTTTCCTGAAATTGCTCCAGTCTTCCATCCGGACCGCTTATCGGTCAAATTGCGGCCCAAGCAAGACGACGGATTGCCTCGCCAGTAGCTGGCAAGCGCGCGGCTACTGGAACGCCGTCTCGGAAAAACTCCTGAGCTTGCGCGAATGCAGCCGCTCCATCGGCATTTCGGCCAGCTTCTCCATCGCCCTGATGCCGATCGTGAGATGCTGCGCCACCTGCCGCTTGTAGAACTCGGTCGCCATGCCGGGCAGCTTCAGTTCGCCATGCAGCGGCTTGTCGGAGACGCACAACAGCGTCCCATACGGCACGCGGAAGCGGAAGCCGTTGGCCGCGATGGTTGCCGATTCCATGTCGAGCGCGATGGCCCGCGACTGCGACAGGCGCTGCACCGGTCCGCGCTGGTCGCGCAGCTCCCAGTTGCGGTTGTCGATGGTGGCGACGGTGCCGGTGCGCATGATGCGCTTGAGGTCGTAGCCGGACAGGCCGGTAACTTCGGCGACCGCTTCCTGCAGCGCCACCTGGATCTCGGCCAGCGGCGGGATCGGCACCCAGACGGGCAGGTCGTCGTCCAGCACATGGTCCTCGCGCACATAGGCATGCGCCAGCACATAGTCGCCCAGCGCCTGCGTGTTGCGCAGGCCCGCGCAATGGCCGAGCATGACCCAGGCATGCGGCCTCAGCACCGCGATATGGTCGGTGATCGTCTTGGCGTTGGACGGGCCGACGCCGATATTGACCATGGTGATGCCGCCATGGCCGGGCTTCTTCAGGTGATAGGCCGGCATCTGCGGCAGGCGCTGCGGCGGCGTGCCTTCCTCCGGGACCGTCGACCCGTTCCGGGTCACGACATTGCCGGGTTCCACGAACTCGACATAGCCGCTGTCGCCATCGGCCATCAATTCGCGGGCGCGCGCGACGAATTCGTCGATGTAGAACTGGTAGTTGGTGAACAGCACGAAATTCTGGAAATGCTGCGGGCTGGTCGCGGTGTAATGCGTCATGCGGTGCAGCGAATAGTCGATGCGCTGCGCGGTGAACGGCGCCAGCGGCCGCGGCTCGCCATACGCCACCTCGAAGGTGCCGTTGGCGATCTGGTCGTCGGTTCCGTCGAGATCCGGCACGTCAAACAGGTCGCGGATCGGCCGCTTGATGCGCTCGGCGGCCGAGCCGTCGACATAAGTGCCTTCCAGGAAGGCGAAATGCAGCGGGATCGGCGTGGTCGACTCCGACACCGTCACCTGCACGCCGTGATTGCGCATGATGAGCCGAAGCTGCTCGACGAGATAGTTCTCGAACAGTTGCGGCTGGGTGATGGTGGTGGCGAAATGGCCGGGCGTCGGCATATGGCCGTAGGCTTGGCGCGAGTCGATCTGCGTGAACGAGGTCGTGGTGACGCCGATCTGCGGATAGAATGCCCGGTAGCGCTTGCTCTCGTCGCCGCCCGCGGCAAGGGCTGCGAAGGAATCGCGCAGGAATTTGGTGTTGCGGTCATAGAGCGCCTGCAGCGCCGCGACGGCCTTTTTGGCGTCATGGAAGTCCTGCTTGCCGAAAGGCTCCGGCATGACGACCGATTCGATGGCTTGGGGGTAGATTCGCTTTTCCATGGCTCAATATAGAGATTTGGAAGAGCGGTTGGGAGGGGGAGGCAGGCGTCAAGCCGCCGCAAGCGTCGTTTTTCTTCGATGGCGTTACCCGCGCTGCAGGCTGATCAGCAGCACAAAGCCCACGCTGGTGTTCCTGTGCGCCGGCGCCTCGATCCTGTGGCCCGTGTCGGCCCGCATCATCGGCACCGCCAGCACCGGGGCGGCGAGCAGCATCAGGATGAGCGTCGCCCGCGGCAGCAGCCTGAGGATCTTCGTTGCGGTGGCGGCGATGCGGTTCATTTTGATGGTGTCCCCAATTTCGGCTTGGTCGCGTTTCAGCTTTGTCGTTTCAGCGCTTCATTTGGTTCACGGAGCCGAGAACGCAGCCACGGGGCGTTCCCATAAGCGGGCGGAATGGCCGCCCTCGGCCACAAGGATGGCGAAGAACATGCCGAACAGGCTCATCAGCAGGCAGACGATGGTGAAGCGACGGGCAAGCATTTCTCTCTCCTTCAATGCGGGAGAGAATGCCGGAATGCCTCTGAACCGGTTCTGAGATCGGTATTCATCCGCGGTTCAAATTGATTGACGAGGGTTTGAACAACACTGGCAGCACGAATCCGGCGGAGCGCTGCCGCTCCAAAAGAAAACGGGGCCGTTCGGCCCCGTCTCATACGATCTGGAGTTTGGCGATCAGAGCTTGTGCCAGGTCTGGCTTTTGCAGATCAGGCCGCCGAGCACGCAACCGCTCATCTTGAGCGTCGTGCCCGAGAGCGTCGCCTTGCCGGAATAGGTCTTGTCGTTTGCCGGGTCGGTGATCGAGCCGGCATATTTGTTGTCGCCGGCCGCTTTCAGCGAGCCGATCGTCTTGCCGGCATATTTGCCGGTCTTGAGCGTGATGGAGAACGAGCCGCCGCCGCCGATCGTCGCCGTCTCGCCGGATTGCGTCTTCCAACTGCCTTCGATCGGGTCGGCGCATGCGGCGCCCGCCATGATCAAGGTGGCCGCCAGGGCCAGGCTCATCTTTCGAAACATCTTGTCCTCCTCCCTGTGGGCCGCGACGGGACCGCCTTCCTGCCCCTTACGCACAGGTAAAGCTAATCCAGCTCCGGCCAAAACGAAAGCGGTGCCGCCACGGAAGGTTGCAAGGATTTTCGCCGCGCCGATGGCTGGAAATAAACGCGACCGGAAAAACGCTTCGGTTTCCGTGGTTAGCGAAGTCTTGATTCCGCTCTCGACAATTTTCATCGAATTTGAAGCAAAAGGGCTGAAACGCTGGATTCCCATGCTTAACAGTTTTCTACGTTTACTTCTTGTTTTAGCTTTGTTTTCCTCAAATTAAGCAAGCCATTTAACGACGGATTCAAGGCCAGCCGTCATCCTCGAAAGCATCGAAAGAGCGGCCCGCCCCGAGGGACACCAACGGGAAAAGGAGGCGGCTCTCGGGAGCCAGACAGGGGATTGAAATGGCACGTTTTGAAATGCTTGAAGACGGCTTCGGCGCCATGGGGGCAACCGCCCAGGCCGATATTCTTTTCGAACTGGGCATGATGTATGCGACCGGCCGCGACTGCGAGACCGATGTCGTTGCCGCCCATAAATGGTTCAACATCGCAGCGATCAAGGGCTCGGCCCGCGCCGCCGAGCTGCGCTCGGAACTGTCGGCCTCGATGTCGAAGCCCGAGATCGCCCAGGCGCTGCGCGAAGCGCGCGAATGGATGACGATGCACTGATCCTGTGGGTGCAGCACCCGAAAGTCTTCAGGAGACAAGGCCGCGATAAGACGGCCGGTAGACAAGACCAAGAACGCGGCAGGTCAACGAACCAAGCCGCGCCGACCATGATCCCGAAAAGTGGAGTCCGGTTTTCGGATAAGATCATGGTCCACTAGAAACAGGGAAGCGAGCGGGTTCAGGCGCGGGGGCGTCTGGGGAGCTCGACTGCAAAAAGCCGTGACCGACCGAAACAAGGCCGGCGCGGCTTTTTTGCATTACGCATGGTAATCAAGCGGGCGCGTGGCCCAAGCAATCCCGGCCGAAATGAACCAAAACCTTCCGAATTGTCCTCTCGACAGTTTCAGCGAAGGGTGAAATTGTCCCGGCTCTGTGGAAGAAGCGCGGCCGGATGGCCATGCGCAAGTGGAGGAGTTCTTATAGTCATGAAAAAATTGGGTATTTTGAGCGCGGCCGCATTTGGCCTGATGATGAGCGCGCCGGTTGCCTTCGCCGACGACATCACCATTTCGGTGGTCGGCCCGATGACCGGCCAACTCGCCACCATCGGTGACCAGTTCAAGCAGGGCGCCCAGGCTGCTGCCGACGCGATTAATGCCGCCGGCGGCGTCAACGGCTCGCAGATCAAGCTCGACATCGAGGATGACCAGTGCGATCCGAAGCAGGCGGTCTCGGTGGCCAACCGCATCGTCGCCAACGGCGTCAAGTTCGTCGACGGCCATGCCTGCTCGGGCTCGAGCATTCCGGCCTCGGCCGTCTATGCCGAAGCCGGCACGCTGATGATGAGCCCCGCCTCGTCCAACCCGGTGCTGACCGACGCCGCCGCCAAGGCCGGCTGGCCGACCATCATGCGCCTTTACACGCGTGACGACGCGCAGGGCGCTTTCATCGGCCCGTGGATCGCCAAGAAATACGCCGGCAAGAACGTCGTCATCCTGCACGACAAGAGCGCCTACGGTCAGGGCGTCGCCGATGCCGTGAGGGCGACGATGAATGCCGGCGGCCTGAAAGAGGTCGACTATGAAGGCATCAATGCCGGCGAGAAGGACTATTCGGCTCTCGTCACCAAGCTGAAGGAGCTCAAGGCAGACGTCGTCTATTTCGGCGGCTACCATCCGGAGGCGGGCCTCATCCTGCGTCAGTCGGCCGAGCAGAACGTCAAGTTCCAGCTGATCATGCCGGACTCGATCGCTTCGCCGGAATTCTGGCAGGTCGCTGGCCCGGCCGGTGAAGGCACGTTGTTCGTGTTCCCGTCGGACCCGCAGGCCAAGCCTGAAGCCAAGGACGCCGTCGCCAAGATCAAGGCTGGCGGCTTCACCCCGGAAGGCTTCACGCTGTTCTCCTATGCCGTGATCCAGGCTGTCGCCGAAGGCGTCAAGCGCGCCGGCACCGACGATCCGGCTAAGGTCGCTGCGGCGCTCAAGGACGGCAAGCCGATCAGCACCGTCGTCGGCGACGTCATCTTCGACGAGAAGGGCGACCTGAAGAACGCCAGCTACGACATCAACCAGTGGCACGACGGCAAATACGCGCCGATCAAGCCGTAAGTCGGTTCCGCAATCGAGGAAATGGCCGGGCTTGTCCCGGCCATTTTCGCTTGTGCGAAGGGTCTTCCTTGGCAGGACGTGTGACGGAGGGGGGCGCCGTCCCGCCATACCTAACTATTTTGTCTCGTTAACGAGACAATTGAACGGTCGCCTCAGCCCTGACCGTCCTCCGCGAACCGCACCAGCACCGTGCCGTCGCTGACCTGCGCGCCCTCGGCAGCGATCTCGGCGATCACCCCGTCATGCGGAGCGACGATCGTGTGCTCCATCTTCATCGCCTCGAGGATCAAGAGCGGCTGGCCCTTGATCACGGCATCGCCTGCTTCTGCCCGCACCAGCTTGACCAGCCCCGGCATCGGCGCGCGCAGGCTGCCCGGGGCGGCCTCCGCCTCGTCGGCCTTGGCAAGCGGATCGGGAACGGTGAATGTATAGCCGACCGCGCCCTCGAAGACGGTGACGTGGCCCGGCCAGCGGACAGCATGCGGCATGGTTCGCAAATCATGCGTGTTCACCGCATCATGTGGCGCCTCCAGCGCCACCTGGAAGCGGCCGTCCGGCCTTGCCGAAACCCTGGCCAGGATGTTTTCCTCGCCATGGCGCAGGCCGATGCGGCGCTTAAGCGTATGGAAATGCGCATAGCCTGAAAGCGTGGACCATGGATCGGCGGCGGGACCCGGGGCGCCGGCGTCCATAGCGGCAAGCGCCGCCGCGGCGATCGTCTCGTCGCTCGGCGCGGGAATGGCGGTGAGCGCCTCCTGATGCCGGCCGATCAGCCCGGTATCGACATCGCCGGCCGCGAAATCGGCGTCGGCGGTAAGCGCCGCCAGGAAGGCGGTGTTGACGGTCGAGCCGGCCACTTCGGTCCGGGTAAGCGCCTCGCGCAGCGCACTGAGCGCCGTGGTCCGATCCTTGCCGTGCACCACCAGCTTGGCGATCATCGGATCATAGAAAGGCGAGATCGCATCGCTGGCGCGCACGCCGGTCTCGATGCGCATCGCGGCGCCTTCCGGCGCCGCGTCGGGGAATTGGAGATGGTACAGCGTGCCGGTCGCCGGCAAGAACCCTTTCGCCGCGTCCTCGGCATACAGGCGCGCCTCGAAAGCGTGGCCGGCAAGCGCGATCTCGCCTTGCGTCTTCGGCAGCTTTTCGCCGGCCGCGACGCGCAGTTGCCATTCGACGAGATCGACGCCGGTGACCATCTCGGTGACGGGGTGCTCGACCTGCAGCCGCGTGTTCATCTCCATGAACCAGAAGCGGTCGACCTTCAGCCCTTCAGAGGCATCGACGATGAACTCGATCGTGCCGGCGCCTGAATAGTTGATCGCCTTGGCGGCCTTCACGGCTGCCTCCGTCATCGCCTTGCGCAGCGCGGGCGTCATGCCGGGGGCGGGCGCCTCCTCGATCACCTTCTGGTGGCGTCGTTGCGCCGAGCAGTCGCGTTCGAAAAGATGAACCGCGTTGCCGAAATTGTCGCCAAACACTTGGCACTCGATATGACGCGGCTTGTCGACATATTTTTCCACCAGCACGCGATCATCGCCGAACGCCGCTTTCGCTTCGCGCCGCGCTCCGGAAAGCGCCTCCGAGAAATCGTCGGGATGGTCGACGCGCCGCATGCCCTTGCCGCCGCCGCCGGCGCGCGCCTTGATCAGAACGGGATAGCCGATCTCGCGCGCCTTGGAGGCAAGCAGCACGATCTCCTGCGCTTCGCCGTGATAGCCGGGCACCACCGGCACGCCGGCCTTTTCCATCAGCCGCTTGGCGGCGTCCTTCAGCCCCATGGCGCGGATCGAGGCGGCGGACGGACCGATGAAGACGAGTCCGGCCGCCGTCACCTGATCGACGAAATCGGGGTTCTCCGACAGGAAGCCGTAGCCCGGATGGATCGCCTCGGCGCCGGTGGCAAGTGCCGCCGCAATGATCCTGTCGCCGCGCAGATAGCTTTCACCGACGGGCGAGGGGCCGATATGCACCGCCTCGTCGGCCATCTCGACATGCAGGGCCTTGGCGTCCGCGTCGGAATAGACGGCAACGGTCCGCACGCCGAGCTTGCGGGCTGTGCGGATGACGCGGCAGGCTATCTCGCCGCGATTGGCGATCAGGATCTTACCGAACATGGAGCCTCCCGTTTTTCTGCGGGTGGCGCCAGTCCAGCAGGCGCCGGCTTACTTCGAAACCGCGATCGCGCAGCCGCCGCTCGCGGTTTTGACCTTCCACCTTTTGAAGCCGCTCTGACAGGCGCGCAAAGCAATATCCTCTGCGGCCTTCTGCGAGGGGGCGTTCAGCTTTACGCTGCAGAAAATGTGCAGATCCACGACGCGCGAGTAGAACGTTGTGGCATAGGCCGAATGGCCGCTCGCCGCGATATAGGCAAGGTAGGATTTGTAGCAGGCTTCCTTCGGATCGAGCGAGAGAGTCGGGGCAAAGCGTTTGTCTCCGATCTTGCCGGCCAGCGATTCCGCCGAGCCGACGCTTGGCGCGACGAACGTAAGCAATCCCGCAAGTATCGAAACGATCGCTTGCCGTGAGTATTTCGATCTCATTTTGACCCCGTCCCCATTTGAAAATGCGGGATGAGGAGTAACGAATATTTTTCGCCCGTGCTAGCCATCCGGATGTAATCCACCCTTGCCTGGGCCGAGGAATCTTTTGATCCATAAATTCAGCCTTCCCCAAGAACAGCAACGGCATGCCGGTATAGTTCGGCCACTTGTTCGTCGAAACAGCAGAAAGTAACGGTCTCGAGCAGCGGGTCTTGTTGCAGAAAGTCAGTTACGGTGTCGACGGCAATGCCGGTCGCCTTGTCTTTCGGAAAGCGGTAAATACCGGTCGAGATCGCCGGAAATGCCACCGTCCGGCAATTATGGCCGAGGGCGATTTCGAGCGAGCGCCGGTAACAGGAGGCGAGCAGCTCGGCTTCGCCCTTGCCGCCGCCTTGCCAGACCGGGCCGACCGTGTGGATGACATAGCGCGCCGGCAGCCGGTAGCCCTTGGTCAGCTTGGCATCGCCGGTCTTGCAGCCATGCAGCATGCGGCATTCGGCGACGAGCTCCGGTCCGGCCGCGCGATGAATGGCGCCGTCGACGCCGCCGCCGCCGAGCAGCGAGGAATTGGCGGCGTTCACGATGGCATCGACCGCGAGCTTCGTGATGTCGCCGGTATGGATGCGGATCCTGTCGCCGAGAGCGCCCATCGTCACATCCTGAACACGCCGAACTTCGTCTCTTCGACCTCGGCATTGAGCGCGGCCGAGAGGCTGAGCGCCAGTACCTCGCGGGTCTTGGCCGGATCGATGATGCCGTCGTCCCAGAGCCTGGCCGAGGAATAGAGCGGGTGACCTTCATGTTCGTATTTCATCAGGATCGGCTTCCTGAACTTTGCTTCCTCCTCGGCGCTCCATTCACCGCCCTTGCGCTCGATGCCTTCGCGCTTGACCATGGCAAGCACGGTCGCCGCCTGCTCGCCACCCATCACCGAGATGCGCGCGTTGGGCCACATCCACAGGAAGCGGGGCGAATAGGCACGGCCGCACATGCCGTAATTGCCGGCGCCGAACGAGCCGCCGATGATTACCGTGAGCTTCGGCACCTTCGCGGTGGCGACCGCCATCACCAGCTTGGCGCCGTCCTTGGCGATGCCGCCCGCCTCGTATTTGCGGCCGACCATGAAACCGGTGATGTTCTGCAAAAAGATCAGCGGAATGCCGCGTTGGCAGCAGAGCTCGATGAAATGCGCACCCTTCAGCGCGCTTTCCGAAAAGAGCACGCCGTTGTTGCCGATGATGCCGACCGGCATGCCATGCAGATGCGCGAAGCCGGTGATTAGGGTCGTGCCGTAATTCTGCTTGAACTCGTCGAACTCCGAACCGTCGACAAGACGCGCGATCACCTCGCGCACGTCATAGGGCTGGCGCAGGTCCGTCGGCACGACGCCATAGAGTTCCTGCGGATCGTAGAGCGGCTGAATCGGCTTCCGCAAATTCAGGCTCAGGGTCTTGTTCCGATTCAGATTCCGGATGATACGCTGGCAGATGGCCAGCGCATGCTCGTCGTCCATCGCATAATGGTCGGCGACACCGGAAAGCCTGGTGTGGACATCGGCGCCGCCGAGCTCCTCGGCGCTGACATCCTCGCCGGTGGCGGCCTTCACCAGCGGCGGGCCGCCGAGGAAGATGGTCGCCTGGTTGCGCACCATGATCGTCTCGTCCGACATCGCCGGCACATAGGCGCCGCCCGCTGTGCAGGAACCCATGACGCAAGCGATCTGCGGTATGCCTGCCGCCGACATGTTGGCCTGGTTGTAGAAGATGCGGCCGAAATGCTCTCGGTCCGGGAAGACCTCGTCCTGGTTCGGCAGGTTGGCGCCGCCACTGTCGACCAGATAGACGCAGGGCAGATTGTTCTGCAGCGCGATCTCCTGCGCGCGCAGATGCTTCTTGACCGTCAGCGGATAATAGGTGCCGCCCTTCACCGTGGCGTCGTTGACGACGACCATCACCTCCGTGCCCTCGACCTGGCCGACGCCGGTGATGATGCCGGCCGACGCAATGTCCTCGCCATACATCGACCAAGCCGCGAACTGGCCGACCTCGAGGAAGGGTGAGCCGGCGTCGAGCAGTTGCGCCAGCCGCTCGCGCGGCAAAAGCTTGCCGCGTGAGACGTGCCGTTCGCGGGCTTCATCGGAGCCGCCGCGCTCGACGCTTGCCGCTTTCTCGGCGATGTCGGCGACCAGCGCCCGCATGCGCTCGGCATTGGCGCGGAAGGTGTCGGAGGAGGGGGAGATTTGGGAGGTCAAGGCGGGCATTGACGAACCTCAAATGATATCATATTTTAGTATCACTTCGGGCTGTTGCCCTAACCCCAAAGGAACCGACCACAAAGGTATTCGATTGGGGAGAGCGAAAGCCATGAAAGCAGCGCACCGGCAGACGCTGAACAAGATATTTGCGAACCCGGTCAGCGCCTCGATCAAATGGCGCGATGTTGAAGCGTTGCTGATCGCGCTTGGAGCTGAGGTTTCGGAAGGTAGCGGCTCGCGGTTCCGGTTCACCATTGCCGACCAGACGCTGTTCCTGCACCGGCCCCATCCATCGCCCGACACCAAGCGGTGGTTGATCAGGGAACATCCGCGAATTTTGACAAACGTTGGGATAAGGCCATGAAGCTTTACAAGGGATATGCCGGATCGATCGAATTCGATGATGAGGACATGGTGTTCCACGGCCGCATCCTCGGTATCCGAGACATTGTCACTTTCGAAGCCGAAACCGCCGAGGAACTGGTGAAGTCGTTTCACGACAGCGTCGATGATTACCTCGCCTTTTGCAAGGAGCGTGGCGTCGATCCGCAGAAGCCTTATTCCGGCAAGCTCGCGCTTCGCACCACGCCTGAAATTCATGCCTTGCTGGGCAAGGCGGCGGCGAGCGACGGTAAATCGATCAATCAGTGGGTGTCGGACACGCTCGCCGAAGCTGCCCGCAAGCGGGTTGATGAAAGCTCGACGAAGGTGACGAGCCGGGCGCACTAAACCCCCTCCGCCATGATCTCGCGGCCGATCAGCCAGCGGCGGATCTCGCTGGTGCCGGCGCCGATCTCGTAGAGCTTGGCGTCGCGCAGCAGCCGGCCGGTCGGGTAGTCGTTGATGTAGCCGTTGCCGCCGAGCAGCTGGATGGCGTCGAGCGCCATCTGCGTCGCCTTTTCGGCGGCGAAGAGCACGCAGCCGGCGGCGTCCTTGCGCGTGGTCTCGCCGCGGTCGCAGGCGGCGGCCACCGCATAGACGTAAGCCCGGGCGGCGTTCATCGTCGAGTACATGTCTGCGAGCTTGCCCTGCACCAGCTGGAACGTGCCGATCGGCTGGCCGAACTGCTTGCGCTCATGCACGTAAGGCACAGCGACGTCGAGGCAGGCAGCCATCAGCCCGATCGGGCCACCGGAAAGCACCGCTCGCTCATAGTCGAGCCCCGACATCAACACCTCGACACCGCGCCCTTCCTCATGCAGCACGTTCTCGAACGGCACCTCGACATCCTCGAAGACGAGCTCGCCGGTGTTGGAGCCGCGCATGCCGAGCTTGTCGAGCTTCTGCGCGACCGAAAAGCCGGCCATCGTCTTCTCGACGATGAAAGCGGTGATGCCGCGCGAATGACGTTCCGGATCGGTCTTGGCATAGACCACCATCGTTCCGGCGTCCGGGCCGTTGGTGATCCACATTTTCGAGCCGTTGAGCACGTAGCGGTCGTTGCGCTTTTCGGCGCGCAACCTGAGCGATACCACGTCCGAGCCGGCGCCCGGTTCCGACATCGCCAGCGCGCCGACGGTTTCGCCCGAGCAAAGGGCAGGCAGGTACTTCTCCTTCTGTGCCGGCGTGGCCCAGCGATTGATCTGGTTGACGCAGAGATTCGAATGCGCGCCGTAGGAGAGGCCGACCGAGGCCGATGCGCGGGAGACTTCTTCCATTGCAACCACATGTGCGAGATAGCCCATGCCGCTGCCACCGAAGTCCGGATCGGCGGTGATGCCGAGCAAGCCGAGCGCGCCCATCTCGCCCCACAGATGCGCCGGGAACTCGTTGGAGCGATCGATCTCGGCCGCGATCGGCGCAATCCTGTCCTGGGCGAAGCGCCGCACCGTATCGCGCAGCGCCTCGATGTCGGGATCAAGTCCGAAGCTGAGCGTGTTGGTATACATGCCGTTCCTCCCTGCGCACGCCCCGGTCTTCGCGGGGATCATGGCTGTATCAGAGTGCCACGGCGTCTCCGGCGCGCCCGTACGGACGCGCGGTGCCATGGCTGATTGTCGCGCCGACCAGGCGCATTGTCATCGAAAGATATGATGCCGTGACTTCAGCGACCGACAGCCGCTCGCCTGGCCGGAACCAGACGATGACGCCGGTCATCATCTGGATCAGCGCCATCGCGGTGAGCCCGGTGTCGTCGATGCTGAACGCACCGGCCTCGGTGCCGTCGCGCAGGATCGTGCGCAGCTCCTTTTCGTAGGCCGTGCGCATCTTGAGGATCTGCGTCAGCCTTTCATGCGAAAGGCTGCGCAATTCCATGTTCGAGACATGGGTGGCGTGACGCCGCTCGATGTGGAAAGCGATGTGGTTCTCGACATAGGCGGCGAGCCGACTCACCGGATCGGCGGTGGCCGGCCGCGCCGTGCTCCAGGCATCGAGCAGGCCTTCCATATGCTCGCGCATCAGCGTGAACAGAAGGTCTTGCTTGGTCGGGAAATAGCGATAGAGCGCAGCCGCCTGCACGCCGACCTCCGCCGCCAGCTGCCGCATCGACATCGCCTCATAGCCCAGCCGCGCGATCAGGCTGACCGCCGCCTCGCGGACGGCCGCTTCGGTTTTTTCCCCATCGGAGCCAGTTGTGCGCGCCATGATCGCCTCCAGCGGCATTAATAAAACGAACGTTCAATTAATTCAAGATGGATCATACACTCGCTCCTCGCCTTGGCTTGCGGAGGTCAAATGAGATTAGACGATGATCCTGAAATCCGCAGGCGCCTCGTCGGCCGCTTCCTCGATCTCGACCTTCGAGACCAGCGCGCCCCGCGGCCCTTGCCACAGGCGTTCGATCATCGCCGTGACCGCGGCATCGGCGCCGGCAATCAGCGCGGTGACCGAGCCGTCACGCTCATTGCGCACCCAACCCGTAAGCCCGAGACGCATGGCTTCGCCGCGCGTCCAGACACGGTAGCTCACACCTTGCACCATACCGGAAATGCGCGCCCGAACGGCACGTTGTTGGCCCGGCATCACTCACACTCCATGCATCTTACCGGAATCTGGCACAGGACCAGTCAAAGGCAACAGGCTGGACGCCGTCAGATGCGGTGGAACTTAATTCCCCCGCGCCGCCGCCAGGGCGCCCGGCAGTTCCTCGGCGAAGATGTCCAGCTCATGGTCGAGGCCGACGCTCACCCGGACGCAGCGGTCGAGCCGTGGCGCCATCGGCTTGCGGATGAACACGTCGCGCGACAACAGGTTCTGCATCACCTTCAGCGCGAAGGCGCCGTCGCGGCCGCAGTCGATGGTGACGAAATTGGTCGCCGACGGCAATGGCTTCAGGCCATTCTGCCTGGCGATCTCCGAAATGCGCTCGCGGCCCGCCGCCACGCGCGCCACCACCGAGCGCAGGTAGTCCTGGTCGGCAAGCGCCTCGAGGCCGGCGATCTGCGCCATGCGGCTGACGCCGTAATGGTTGCGGATCTTCTCGAAGTCGCGGATCACCTCTGCCTCCGCCACGGCGTAGCCGCAGCGTATGCCGGCCAGGCCGTAGGCCTTGGAGAAGGTGCGCATGCGGATGACGTTCGGCCGCGAGACATCGATCGCCGGCAGCGCCGAGGCCGGTCCCAGCTCGCCATAGGCCTCGTCGAGCACCAGCATGGTGGTTTCCGGCAGCGCCTCGATGAAGCGCACGACATCCGGCGCCTCCCACCAGCTTCCCATCGGATTGTCGGGATTGGAGAGATAGACCAGCGGCGCCTTTTCGCTCGCGACCTTGGCGAGAAGACCGTCCAGGTCTTCCTTGTCATCGCAATAGGGGACCGTCACCAGCCGGCCGCCGACGCCCGCGATGTGGAAATTGAAGGTGGGGTAGGCGCCGAGCGAGGTGACTACGGCATCGCCGGGGCCGACATACATGCGCGCCACCAGGCCGAGCAGCCCGTCGATGCCTTCGCCCACGACCACATTTTCGACAGCCACGCCGTGATGCGCAGCGGCCGCCACTTTCAGTTCGTAGTTGTCGGGATCGCAATACATCCACTGATCGCGGGCGACGCTCTCCATGCGGGCGATGACACGCGGCGAAGGTCCGAAACTGCTTTCATTGGCGCCGATGCGGGCGCGAAACGGCCGGCCGCGCTCGCGCTCCTGCGCCTCCGGGCCGACGAAGGGCACCGTGGTGGGAAGCGCGCCGATGATCGGCGTGAGGGAAGGGCGCTGGCGCATGGCAAAAGCTCGCTTGTGAGAAAGCTCCTTGCTAGCTCGGGCAGAGCAGGGGTGCAAGGCTGGTGCAGCATGGCGGCGGCTCGGGCTGGATTCCCCGGGTTCTTTTTGCTAGCAGATGCCATGAGCACCCGTCTGCCGCCTGCCTGGTCCAAACATCTCAAATCCGGCCCTGCGCCAAAACCCAGATGGCCACAGGCAAGTCCGCCGCAACCGACTCTCCAGAAAGCGAGTTCGTTTGCCCGCGCGCAGGCCGATGACGCGTTGCTGAAGAAAGCCTACGAGCATCAGCAAGCCAAGCGGCTCGATGAAGCACAGGACCTGTGTTTGGAGGTGCTGGCTCGAACGCCAAATCATCCGCTGGCGCTCTACATCATGGGCACCGTTTGTCTGGGCTACGACGACGAAGCGGCCCTGCGCTATTTCGGACGCGCAGTCGGCGAGGAGCCCGGAAACCCCTACTACCATCTTAGTCTAGGTGAGGCCTACGGGAAGCTGAGTGAATTCTCAGCGGCCATAAAGCACATGCAATACGCATTGGAGGTGCAGCCCGATCTTGTGGAGGCCCTCTGTGCCTTGGGGCGCGTTTATACCGAGTTCGACAAGCCCGATCTGGCGTTGCCGCTGTATGACAAGGCGCTGAAGATTAACCGCGACCATCCCAAGGCGCGGATCGGAATAGCGGCTGCGCTCACTGGCCTTGGACGCATGGATGAGGCGGCTTCCTATCTCAAGGAGGCCATCGAACGCCGCATCGACGTGGCGGCCGCCTACTACGACCTTGTGCAAACCCGCAAATTCACTGAGGAGCCCGCCGAATTCCAGGCGATCCTTCGCGAGCTGAACAGTCCCGGGCTTAAGCCGGAGGCCAAAGCAAGTCTCAACTACGCCGCCGGTAAGGTGGAGAACGACCTCAAGCGTTATGCGGAGGCCTTCGACCACTTCAAGAAGGCGAAGCAAGCGCAAGGCTACCAATTCGACATCGACCAGTATCGTCGTTTCATAGACCTGACGATCGAGACCTTCACGCCGGAGCTGTTTGCCGCAAGGTCTGGCTATGGCAACCCTTCCGAAACACCTGCGTTCGTGGTGGGCATGCCGCGCTCGGGGACCACGCTTACCGAACAGATATGCGCCAGTCATCCCGAGGTTCACGGGGCGGGCGAGCTGAGCAAACTGAGGCGGGTGGCGAATGCGATCGGTCTGAAACCCTCAGCCTCCGATTTCAACAAGCCGATCACGACGATCACCGAGGACTTATCCAAGACGTTGGCCGAAGAGCACCTTTCCTATCTGCGGGAGCGTGCCCCGACCGCGCAGCGCATCATCGACAAGATGCCGCACAATTTCGAATTGATCGGCCTTCTCACCCTTTTCTTCCCCAAGGCGCGCATCATTCACTGCCGCCGCGATGCAATCGACAATTGCGTATCGTGTTACGTCCTGCCGTTCAGCTCGGCGCACAGCTACAATACGGACCTGCAGGCGCTTGGCCTCTACTATCGCGAATACGACCGCTTGATGCGTCACTGGAACGAGGTGTTCCCAGGCCGTATCTTGGAGAATCGCTACGAGACACTTGTCGAGGACCAGGAGGCACAGTCGCGCCGGCTCATCGATTATCTGGGGCTGCCGTGGGATGATGCCTGCTTGCGCTTCTTCGACAGGGAAGGGGCGGTCACCACGCCCAGCCGCTGGCAGGTTCGTCAGCCGATCTACAAATCCTCCGTGAAGCGCTGGAAGAATTACGAAACTGAGATCCAGCCTTTGATTGAGGCGTTGGGCGACCTCGCCGACACCTGATCTTCGGTTAGGCCGCGGTATTGGCATGGCTATTTTCATGAATTAAAGCGTGTCTCCCGAAAGTGGTAACCGGTTTCGGGGCAAAGACATGCGCAAAATCAAAAACCTAAAGCGCATGGAGCGAATCTGAAAGATCGCGATGCGCTTTAGCATGGATGCTGCCATCGCGTGAGGCCGGTTGCTGCAAACAGGTATCGGCTGCGCCCGACCTGAAGCGGTCCATCTTCCAAAATCGCTCTAACCGAGCGCCGCAGCTGTCTTGCGTCCGAATGGACGCGTGGTATGCGGTAAGTCTGTGATTCCCGACGGTTTCGGCCGGAGCTGCCCCAAAGCAATCAAACACGATCGCCAAGCGGTTTGCGGAAAAGGCGACTTAGCCGCAGGGCGTGCGGCAAGCTGGTATGAGGTGTCGGGTCCAATGAAAAACCCGGCGGTTGCCCGCCGGGTTCTCCTGTCTCCCCAGAAATATCTGGTCTTAGAAGTCGCGCTGGAAGCGGATGATACCACCCCAGCTGTTCTTCTTGTTAGCACCGGTCCAGTTGGAATTGTCCAGATCGCCGAACCTGCCATCGTGGAGGAAATCAACTTCCGGCGTGATCGTGAGACCGGGAACGACGGTATAGGCAACGTTAGCTGCAAGGCCGTAGTTCTTGAACTGGTCGCCCGAGACCTGGAGGTTGAACGAAGCCTTGTCGCTGAACTTGTAGGTGCCGCCGGCCCAGAAGGCCCAGTGGCCGCCCCACGGCTTGTAGAAGGAGCGTTCGAGCCCGACGTCGTGAAGCTTACCATTGCTGCCGTAGCCGAACATGCCGAACAGCGACAGTTCGTTGGTCACGTTCACATCCAAGCGAACCTTGCCGGCCACGTTTTCATAGTTGCTGTCGTAAGCAACGACACCGGAGATTGAACCCCAGCCCTGCGTCCACTTCAAGCCACCGACGACATGCGGAACATAGCTGTCGATCGTGCCGATAGCCCCGGCATAAGTGCCCGAACCCTGTTCCAGCGAGACCACCGCCGAGATGCCGTTGCCGGCGTCGAAGTTGTACTGGATCTCGTTGGTCTGGAAGCCGCCATAGGGAACCAGCGTATCCTGGATCACGTTGCCGGCATAGCCGACGAACGTGTCAAAGGCCGATTCGTCGAGACCGACGCGCAGGCCGCCGAGCTGGATCCAGGCGAAGTGGATGTCGAAGGCCTTGTTGCCGGCAGCGTTGACGCCATACGTCCCGGTACCATCGATGCCCGAGTCTGTGTTGTGGTTGCCGAAATTCATGCGCATTTCGGTATAGGTCTTCAACGTGCCGAGCTCGGTTTCCTGGCCGGTCCAGGTCTTCAGCGTGAAGCGGGTGTTCTTCAGCCAGGTGCCCTGGTCCTTGCCGCTCACGACATCGCTCGTGCGAGCGCCGTCGAACGAACCAATATCGCCGCCGGAGGCGTCATAGCGGATGTAGCCGCCGATGCGCAGGCAGGTCTCGGTGCCCGGGATATAGAAGTAGCCGGCGCCGTAGACGTCGCAGATCTTGACGTATTCGGCCGGTTCCGGCTCGGCGACGGTCACCGCGTCCGCGGCGCGAGCACCGGAAACTGCGACCAGAGCCGCAGCTGAGCCGAGAAGAAGGCTCTTGATGTTCATTTTCTGACCTCCAGTCAGAATCGAACGAGGAGGTCGAAGCGAAGGCAGTTCTCTGATCGGTTCTCCATTTTGTTTCAAGGAGATAAGCGTGGATCAGTCAGTAACGCTCTGTCTGCCAAAACCGTTTGTTGGCGAAGGCTTTGCCGGATCCGGTCTTGAAATATTGCTCGAGTTGCCGGGCGTTGGCCTCGGTTTCAACCGCGATGTAGGCCTTCAAGGCGACAGGCAAATAGGCCTTGGTCGAAGTCACCTGTCCTGATTGGTGCGATTCGAAACGACGTCGAAGATCGTTTGTCGATCCGACATAGACATCGCCATTATGGAGCCGCAGGAAATAGACGTACCACATGGTCCCCCTACGCTACTTCGTAGCTTCGGGCGACACTCCTACGCCCAAATGCGGTTCCGGGTGGCCTGCCACCCGAAGCCCGCAGGGCGTAGGGTGGCGGAGAGGATGGGATTCGAACCCACGAGAAGCTTTTGACCTCTACTCCCTTAGCAGGGGAGCGCCTTCGACCACTCGGCCACCTCTCCGTCGCGCCGCTGGATAAAGAAAAGCGCCGGCACAATCAACAAGCCGGCGCGATAATCGGCGAAAAATCGGCAAGCCTGCACACTCCTGTCATCGCAAATGGCGATTCTGCGGCAGCCGGCTGGCGGCCGACTCGCCGGCGCGCCGCAATTTGGTCGACCCATTGCCGGATTCGTTCGGATTCAAGGGCCTCAAGGACCTCGATGGTTAATGAGAGCTTTCTGAGTGAGGCCAAATCGTGTCATTTGTGCAACAACGCCCGGCGATAGCGCCCGGACAGCCCTTGCGGCGATACGATCGTGGTTGAACGGCGCCGGCTCATGGGTAATGTCAGCTTCGAAGGAGCGGCGCGGTGCGCATCTTTTTCGGTAGTGGGGATGGGGCAGGGAACGCTGTCCTTCAGCAAAAAATACCCAGACCCGTTTTTTAACTTTTGACTGGAGGTCAGAAAATGAACATCAAGAGCCTTCTTCTCGGCTCAGCTGCGGCCCTGATCGCAGTTTCCGGTGCTCGCGCCGCCGACGCGGTGACCGTCGCCGAGCCGGAACCGGCCGAATACGTCAAGATCTGCGACGTCTACGGCGCCGGCTACTTCTATATCCCGGGCACCGAGACCTGCCTGCGCATCGGCGGCTATGTTCGCTATGACGCTGGCTTCGGTGACATCGGCTCGTTCGATGGCGCTCGCGCAACCGATGTGCGTGACGGCAGCGACCAGGGCACTTGGAAGAAGAATGCCCGATTCACGCTGAAGACCTGGACCGGTCAAGAAACCGAGCTCGGCACGTTGAAGACCTACACCGAGACTCGCTTCAACTTTGGCAATAGCGCCACCAGCGGTCGTGCTACCTACAATCCTGCCACTGGATACTTCGACGCCGGCGCTGGTGCCCACAACAGCGGCGTCTCGCTGAACTTCGCCTGGGTTCAGCTTGGTGGCCTCCGCGTCGGTAAGGACGAATCGGCGTTCGATACCTTCATCGGCTACGCCGGCAACGTCATCCAGGATACGCTGGTTCCCTATGGCGGCTTCGA
Source organism: Mesorhizobium vachelliae (assembly GCF_033977325.1). NCBI lineage: Bacteria > Pseudomonadati > Pseudomonadota > Alphaproteobacteria > Hyphomicrobiales > Phyllobacteriaceae > Mesorhizobium > Mesorhizobium vachelliae. Next base: position 198,101 of record NZ_JAVIIR010000002.1, on the reverse strand, counting down.
CACAAACGTTGTGCAGTATTACTTCGATGCGGGTAACGGCTTCTCGGCTGTGGTCTCGCTTGAAGAGGGTTACGGCCCCTTCACGATCGACAGCTATGTTCCGCATGTCGTCGGCGGCGTGAAGTGGACGCAGGGCTGGGGCTCGATCGCTGGCGTCGTCGCCTACGACAGCAACTACGAAGAAGTCGCCGGCAAGGTTCGCCTGGACGTAAACGTCAACGACGCTTTCTCGCTCTGGGTCATGGGCGGCTATGGCAGCGACGACCACTACAACGACACATCCTTCGCTATCCCGGCGCACGGTCGTGGCATGTACAAGCTCTGGGGCGGCAACTGGGCTGTCTGGGGCGGCGGTACTTACAAGTTCAACGAGAAGACCTCGTTCAACCTCCAGGCCTCGTATGACGACTGGAAGGACATCGGTCTGGCTGCGAACATCGCTTACACTGTCGTTCCGGGCTTCACCGTCACGGCGGAAGTGGACTGGCAGCGCGTCGGTCAGGGCGCCATCGACAATGGCTCAGTGTGGGCTGGTGCCGAGAAGAAGAACAACTGGGGCGGCATCATCCGCTTCCAGCGCGACTTCTAAGGGCTGGAATCCTACAGGTAAAATCCGGCCCGGGCGCTTCCACGCCCGGGCCGTTTTGTTTTCGCGATTGCTGCAATTCAACGAAAGGATGGGGGTGAAACGGTAAGCTGATGATCCCGTAGGACGGTTTCGTGGGAATCCGCCTCTTGGCGGATGAAATCACAAATACGTGATCAAAACTCTTGAAAGGATGCTCCCGAGCGGTTAGGGCTGGTCCCTTAACCACAGGGGGTGTGGCTAGAAATGTCGAACGAAGCGGTTCAAGAGGCCGAGGTCTCCGGTCATTTTGCGTTCTTTTCTTCTCAGAATTCGAAGTTTAACTACACATACAACAAGATCAGAGAAGTAAAATCGTATAGGATCGGGGAGCTTTTTGTAGCTTATCGAGATATACTCTGGGATGATGGGCGGCATAAATACAATGTCAGCTCTTTCATCGGTGAAATAGACGAGATCCTACTCGGGGAACGTTTCAGCACCTTTGACCAGAACACCCTGGACAATCTTATCGGAACATTGCGCCAGCGCGGCAACAGCAACGCAACCATCAATCGCAAGATGGCTGCCCTCAGCAAATTGCTGCGTAAGGCGCATAAGATGGGAGATATCCACAGCCTGCCCGAGTTCCGCCGCCAGAAGGAGCGGGCGGGACGGATTCGTTTCCTCGAAAGGGACGAAGAAGCGAGGCTGTTCGCCGCGATCAGGAGCCGCAGCGAGGATGCCTACAGGCTTTCCGTTTTCCTGGTCGATAGCGGCTGCCGTCTCGGCGAGGCGCTCGGCCTGATCTGGAACGACATCCAGGAGCACCGGGTCTCCTTCTGGATCACCAAATCCGGCCGCAGCCGCACCATTCCCATGACCGAACGCGTCAAGGAAGTCATCAAGCTGCCGCCGAACACGGAAGGACGCCGGCCGAAAGGCCCGTTCGCCATGCTGACCCAGGCACAATACCGCGCGATCTGGAACGAAGCGAAGACGGAAGTCGGTCTCGGCGCCGATGAACAGGTGGTGCCGCATATCCTGCGTCACACTTGCGCTTCACGTCTCGTCCAGGGCGGTATCGACATCAGGCGCGTCCAGATGTGGCTGGGCCACCAGACATTGTCGATGACCATGCGTTACGCCCATCTGGCCACCAACGATCTCGATGGCTGCGTCGTCGTTCTCGAGAAGCCGCGCGGCGATGAAGCGTCGTCGCGATCGGCTGGGAGCTCCGTGTTCGCTTCGCCCCTCCCCACGCCGACCTCCGCTCCGTCGTCTCGCAAAGCGCGGGGGTCGGAACCGGTCAATGTGTCCCGCAAGCGCTCGAAGGGCGAATAGGCCGGTCGGATCGACCCCGCTGGCTGACGCAAATCTGTATTTCGATGGTAAGCCCGGGGCTGATGTAGTCTCGGGCTTTACTTCATTTCTACTCGATATTCGACCTGATCGAAAAATGCGGCGATCTTCTCCGGCAACTCGCCGGTTTCCAGGAAGGGCGCGTGGCCCTGGCCTTCGGCGGTGATCGATTCCATGCCGTGGTGCCGCTCCTGCATCTCTTTAAGCGTTGCCGTGGAAAACAGTTTCGAGTTTGCGCCGCGAACGGCAAGCAGCGGAATGGCGGCGAGCGCGTCGAACTGCGGCCACAGGTCCGGTAGCGGTTTGCCGAAGTCGATGCCGGCCAGCGTGTCGACCAGGGCCGGATCGAAATCCGGCACCCAGCCGGCCTCCGTCTCACGGCAGATTGCCCGGACCATTCGCGCCCAGTCGGCTTCGGTGAGTGCCGGGAAATCGGCGCCATGCACGCGCCGCTGGGCATCCACCGCTTCGGCGAATGTCTTCGGTTTCGGCGCACGGTCGAGATAGGAGCGGATATGGGCGAGGCCCTCCGCCTCGATCGCCGGGCCGATATCGTTCAGCACGATGGCTTTCAGCACGCCCGGCTTCAATGCCCCGAGCGCATGGATGATCAGCCCGCCGCGCGAGGTGCCGATGAAGGCGGCTTGCTCGATGCCGAGCGCAGACAGCCCGGCAAGCACGTCTCCGGCTTCGACCCCGACATTATAGTGGCCGATATCGGGATCGTGGTCCGATTGCCCGCGGCCACGGTAGTCGAAGGCGATGATTTTCCGCGGCCTTTCCCCCTTGCTCGAAAGGTGGAGCGCCAGCTCATGGAAGTCGCGGGCATTGCGGGTGAGGCCGGACAGGCAGACGACCGGCCAGCCTTCGGCATTCGCTTCGCCATAAATCCGGGCATGGAGTTTCAGGCCGTCAGGTGAGGCGTAGAAAAAGTCGGAAAAGCCTACGCCGCTCGCCATCGCAATGCCGCTCCTCGTTGGGGTGATCGACAGCTACAGGCGAGGGCAGGGATCGTCAAATGGGGGAGCGGCGCATGGAAGTATCTCACGCCGGCGGGACAGCGCCCCCCTCTGTCCTGCCGGACATCTCCCCCACGAGGGGGGAGATTGGCAGTTCGCACGCCTCGCCTATTCTGCGGCGCTGGAGATTGGCGAAAGCCGGCGCGACAGCTGATCTCCCCCCAAGTGGGGGAGATGTCCGGCAGGACAGAGGGGGGCGCGAAGGAACTCGACCTCGAACGCCTTGAGGACGCTACCTCAACCCCGTCCGTTCACGAGATCTCCGACGATGTCGTATTTCCCCGAAATACGCATCTTGTAGACCTCGTAATTCTCCATCACGCGTTGCACGTAGCTTCTCGTTTCCGTGTAGGGAATCCGCTCGATCCAATCGACGACGGCGTCCACGTCCTTGCCGCGCGGGTCGCCATACTTCGCCACCCACTGGGCGGCGCGGTTGGGGCCGGCATTGTAGCCGGCGAAGGTCAGCACATAGGAGCCGCCGAAGCGGTCGAGCTGCTCACCGAGAAAGGCCGAGCCCAGCGTCGCGTTGTAACCGGCATCCGTCGTCAGCCGCGCCTGCGAGAAACTCATGCCGGCCTTCTTCGCCAGCTGCTTGGCGGTGCCCGGCATCAACTGCAGCAGGCCGCGCGCTCCGGCGCTGGAGACGGCGCCGACATTGAACTCGCTCTCCTGGCGGGCGATGGCATAGGCGAGCGCCTTGCCGGACCCCGAAATATTGGCCGAATCGGGAATGACACCCAGCGGATGCGACAGCGCGCCGACATCGATGCCGCGCTGGGCGGCGATCTTGCCGACCTTCAGCGCCATGAAATGGTTGCCCTGCTTTTCGGCCAGCACCGCCAGCAGCGCCAGTTCGCCAGGACTGGTCAGCTGCCCGGCAAGGTCGCGGTAGAGCGTTTCGGCGTAGCGGTCATAACCCGCCTCCTGAAGCCGCTTGATCGCGCTGACTGCTTCTCGGTTGTCAAAGCTCTGGCGGTCGGCGGCGCTCGGTTTCGGATAGACGATGTTGAGGGTCCTGAGCCCCACGCGCTCGCCCGCGAGCTGGCCGTAGAAGGTCGTGCCGTAGCTGGCCGCGCGCGTGAAATAATCCTTGGCACTGCCCGGACCGCCGACTTCCGCCGCGCGGCCGAGCCAGTAATAGGCGCGCGACAGCGACACCGGTCCCTGGGCGAATTCGGTAATGCGCTTGAAGTGGCTCGCCGCGGTCGCCGGGTCGTTGAGGCCGCGCAGCGCGTACCAGCCGGCGTGGAATTCGGCCTCGGCGGCATTGGCCGGGCTTTCGGCTGCATGCAAGGAGACGATCTTGTAGGCGGTCTTCATGTCGCCCTGGTCGACCAGCTCGCGCGACAGCACGCGGCGCTCGACCCACCAGGCATCGGGGTCGACCAGCGAATCGCGGTCGGTCGGTGCCTTCATCACGACGGAAGCGGCATCGGCGAATTTCTGCTGCTTGCGCAGATATTCCGCCTCGGCGAAGAAATAGCCTGCCGAGCGCTGCGCCGCGGGCACCGCCTTCAACAGCTTGGCGGCGTTCTTGTCGCCCTTGTCGGCGGCCGCCCAGGCATCCGCCAGGGGCTGCGCGCCGGCGAGGCCGGCGACCCGCAGCGCCGAGGACGGCCGGTCGGCATAGAACATGCGCTCCATGCGGTAGCGATGGTCGGCCGCAGGGATCAGCGTGCCGAACTCCTTGATGATGGCATTCTCATCCTTGGCTTCCAGCTTTTCGCTGCGCCAGAGCGGCACCAGCGCCGCGCGCGCGGCCGCCTGGTTGCCCAGCGCCATCTGCGAGCGGGCAAGCATGATGACGCCCTCGGGTGTCAGCGGCTGGCTGCGGCCGAAAGCCTGAACCACCACTTGCGGCGGCGGGTTCTCGCGATAGAGCGCACGCTCGCTGTTTTTTCGCAGCGCGATCGTGCCGGGCCACCCGGGAAGCATCTTGGCGGCATCGGCAATCTCGCCGCTCGGCACCTTGTCGCCGCCATAAAGCGCGATCGCCCAGGCCAGGATGTGCCGGTCGAGCGAAGTGGCGGGCAGCGTGTCGCGCGCATTGCGCGCGCCGGCAATGTTGTTGGCGGCAAGCGCGTCGAGCCCGCTCTTCAATTGCGCAATGTCGGTAGACGGAGCGGCGGGGCTGGGCGCCTGCGGTGCATCGGGAGCCGGGATCGAGGCCGTCATGCGCGCGTCGACGCTGCCGCCGATCGCCATGCCTGGCGTCAGCGCGACGATCGCGCCCAAAAGCGCGAAGAGATGAGGCCGCCTCGTCGGCATTTTACGATCCTAGCACATTGTCAGCAGGCGCGGGCACTTGAGAACCCTGTGCGGAGCCTAAACTTAGGTCGTGAAGGGCTCGTAAACAAAAGGTTATCGAGGCCGTTCGAATTGCGCTTGCTGGCACCATGGTGATGCTTGCCGCTGAACAATGTCGAGACTATGGTGCGCGGCTTCGCTTTCGGTTAGAAGGCGCGCAAATAACATGCCCACGCATGTCGCCCAAAAGTGGGAACCGGTTTTGCGGTACGACATGCATAAACGAACAAAGTTCCAAGGAGTTTGGACGATATGCTGAGAGGCTCGCTCACCGCGCTCGTGACACCGTTCGAAAAGAGCGGGCGCTTCGACGAGAAAGCCTTTCGCGCTTTCGTCGAATGGCAGATTGCCGAGGGCACCAAGGGCCTCGTTCCCGTCGGCACCACCGGCGAGTCGCCGACGCTCTCGCATGAGGAGCACCGCCATGTCGTGAAGGTCGCCATCGAGGTGGCCAAGGGCAGGGTGCCGGTCGTGGCCGGCGCAGGCTCCAACAACACCGAGGAAGCGGTCGGCCTGGTGAAGTATGCCGAACAGGCCGGCGCCGACGCCGCCCTTGTCGTCACGCCTTATTACAACAAGCCCACGCAGCGCGGCCTTTATGAGCATTTCGCCGCCGTTGCCCGCGCGACCAGGCTGCCGATCATCATCTACAACATCCCGCCGCGCTCGGTGATCGACATGACGCCGGAGACCATGGGCAAGCTGCGCCACGACTTCAAGAACATCGTCGGCGTCAAGGATGCCACGGGCAAGGTCGAGCGTGTCTCCGAGCAGCGCATGACCTGCGGCAAGGACTTCATCCAGCTCTCCGGCGAGGATGCTTCCGCGCTTGGCTTCAACGCCCATGGCGGCGTTGGCTGCATCTCGGTGACGTCCAATGTCGCGCCGCGGCTCTGCGCTGAATTCCAGGAAGCCACGCTCTCCGGCGACAGCGCCAGGGCGCTCGATCTGCAGGATCGTCTCCTGCCGCTGCACAAGGCGATCTTCATCGAGCCCGGCGTATCCGGCGCCAAATACGCGCTGTCGAAGCTGGGCAAGGTCGAGAACGTGGTGCGTTCGCCGCTGGTGACGGTCGATGCTTCGACCGCCGAGAAGCTCGACGCGGCGCTGAAGCACGCCGGCTTGATAAACTAGGGATCAGGCGCCACCTCTCCGCATTATGAATCAAGTCAAGAAAGCCGACCCCAACAACAGGACGGTCGCCGAAAACCGCAAGGCGCGCTTCTCCTACGAGGTGCTCGACACGATCGAGACCGGCCTGGTGCTGACCGGCACCGAGGTCAAGTCGCTGCGCCAGGGCCAGGCCAACATCCAGGAAAGCTACGCCTCGGCCGAGGGCGGCGAGATCTGGCTTATCAATTCCTATCTGCCGGAATATCTGCAGGCCAACCGCTTCAACCATGAGCCGCGCCGGCGCCGCAAATTGCTGGTCTCCAAGCGCGAGATGGCGAAACTCTCGCAAAGCGTCGAGCGCGAGGGCATGACGCTGGTGCCGCTGAAAATCTACTTCAACGATCGCGGCCGCGCCAAGCTGCTGCTCGCGATTGCCCGCGGCAAGAAACTGCACGACAAGCGCGAGACCGAAAAGCAACGCGACTGGTCGCGCGAGAAGGGCCGGCTGCTGAAGGAGCGCGGCTAAAGCGCGTCGCGATCTTCCAGATTCGCTCCCTGCGGTTGGGCTCGGTGCCCTTCGCCGTAGCCTTCCGTCCAGAATTGCGCCAGAAACAAAGTTCGGACAGGGGGATGGTCTTGGGCAAGCGGATTGTTTTCTGGGGCCTTGCGGGCGTGGTTGTCGCCTGCGCTGTCGCGGCGGGCGCCTATTTCTGGTTCCGTGGCTTTTCGCCGGATCGCGAGGAATTCCCCATCCGGGGCATCGACGTTTCCCACCATCAGGGAAGGATCGACTGGCAACGCGTCGCGGCCGACGATGTAGCCTTCGCCATCATCAAGGCGACCGAGGGGGGCACCCATGTCGATACTCAATTCACCACTAACCTGCGCGAAGCCCGCGCGGCTGGCCTGGCGGTCGGCGCCTATCACTTCTTCACCTTCTGCAGGCCAGGCGCCGACCAGGCGAGGAACTTCATGTCGGTGGTGCCGCACGACGCGCCGCTCTTGCCGCCGGTGGTCGACATCGAATTCGGCGGCAACTGCCCGCAGCGCCCGTCTCCGGAACAATTGAACGTCGAGCTCGCCGCTTTCCTCGGCCCGGTCGAGGCGGCGTTCGGCAAGCAGGCGATCTTCTATCTGACCGACGAGGCGGCCGGCGCCTATTCCGGCAGCATCATGACCCGTCAGCGCTGGCTGCGTTCGCTGGCGCTGAGGCCGCGCGAGAACGATTGGATCTACTGGCAATATCACAATATGGGCCGCGTCGACGGCATCGAAGGCGATGTCGATCTGAACGTTCTGAAGGGCAGCCGCGAGACGCTGGCCGCGTTGTTCGCACCTGAATCTAGTTCTTCAGGAACGCCGCAATCTCGTTGAACACGTTGACGAACATCTCCTCCGTCAGCACGCCCGTGTTGGTGTTGTAGCGCGAGCAGTGATAGCTGGAAAACAGCGCGACGCCGCCGGCTTCCTGCCGCCCGCCATGACGGAACGGCAAAGCCGCGACGCGCCCGCCCAGCGCCCGCACCGTCGACTGATGCGCGATCGAACCCAGCGTCAGTATGGCGCGCAGATTGGGGAAGCGAGCGATGGTGGGCTTCAAAAAAGTCCGGCAGGTGGCGATCTCGGCGCCCACCGGCTTGTTCTCCGGCGGCACGCAGCGCACCGCATTGGTGATGGCCGTGCCGACAAGCTCGAGCCCGTCGTCCGGCCGCGCCTTGAATTCGCCGCGTGCCAGGCCGTTCGCGATCATCGTGCCATAGAGCAGGTCCCCGGCATAATCGCCGGTGAAGGGGCGGCCCGTGCGATTGGCGCCACGCAGGCCGGGCGCCAGCCCGACGATCAGGAGTTTAACCGAGTTCTCGCCTTCCGGCGGCAGGAAGGTCGGCACCGGCGCGTTGAACCAGCCCGGCTCGCGCTCGCGCCATGCAGCGATGAAATCATGCAGCCGCGGGCAAAGCGGGCAGTCACGGCCGGGTTCGGGGGAGGGCGCCGCGCTCAAGGCCGCCGCCCGTCAATAATCGTCCTCGTCGGCTTCTGCGGGTTCCGGCCGGCGCACCGGCCGTTCGGACGGATCGCGGCCGACTTCGCTCTTCAGCGTCATCAGGTCGATGAAATGGTCGGCCTGGCGGCGCAGATCGTCGGAGATCATCGGCGGCTGGGAAGCCATGGTCGAAATGATCGACACCTTGCGGCCGCGCCGCTGCAGCGCCTCGACCAACGTGCGGAAGTCGCCGTCGCCGGAGAAGATGACATAGTGGTCGACGACATCGGCAAGCTCCAGCGCGTCGACCGTGAGCTCGATATCCATGTTGCCCTTGATCTTGCGCCGTCCGGTCGAGTCGGTGAACTCCTTGGCGGGCTTGGTCACCACCTTGAAGCCATTGTAGTCCAGCCAGTCGATCAGTGGTCGGATCGAGGAATATTCCTGATCCTCGACCAGCGCGGTGTAGTAGTAGGCCCTGAGCAGGTAGCCACGCTTCTGGAAGCTCGCGAGAAGCTTGCGGTAGTCGATGTCGAAGCCCAGCGCCCGCGATGTGGCGTAGAGATTGGCGCCGTCGATGAAAAGAGCGATCTTTTCACGGGGATCGAACATTGAAAAATATCCCTTTCGAAAATTTCTGTCGTCTAAAAGGACGTGACGGGCAGGCCCGATAATGGTCCCCTTTGCCGTCTCTTTCGAGATAACGCCAGATTTATGGATATCCAAGGGCATGGCCCGCATTGCAAGCAATTGTGATCGCGACTATGTAAGCGCCATCATGGCGCGCTCCGATGATGAGCCAGGCAAGGGGCTGCAAAGTTGGCGCCGGCGCCATAAAGCTTGTATTTCGCCCGCGCCCGCGTTATGGAGCGCGCCAGCTTTCCATCAAATCCATCGCATGAAAGGGGCAGTCCATGGCCCGCGTAACCGTTGAAGATTGCATCGACAAGGTCGACAACCGTTTTGAGCTCGTGCTGCTCGCCGGCCATCGCGCCCGCCAGATCAGCCAGGGCGCGCAGATCACCGTTCCGCGCGACAATGACAAGAATCCGGTCATCGCGCTGCGCGAGATCGCCGACGAGACGCTGTCGCCCGACGACCTCAAGGAGGATCTGATCCACTCGCTGCAGAAGCATGTCGAGGTCGACGAGCCGGAGGCCGAGGGCGAGGCGATCACCGACCAGACCGGCGCGACCGCTGTCGCAGCCGACACCGACGACGCTGAGGAGAACATCGCTTTCGACCGCATGAGCGAGGAAGACCTGCTCGCCGGCATCGAAGGTCTGGTGCCGCCGGAAAAGAGCGACGACTACTAAGAGCTTTTGATGGCTCTGCTCAGCCGGTTGTTGAGCGGATTCTGAAAAAGCTTCCGAGTTTGCCTGGATCAAGCATCCGGTACTTCCGTCTCGTAAGTTTCGTGGCTATCTATGGGATGCGTCGCACGTCGGTGCGGCGCATCAATCATTTCAGCACCGCGAGATCCCGCCCATGATGCGTCAGTATGAGCTTGTCGAGCGCGTGCAGCGCTACAAGCCTGACGTCAATGAGGCGCTGCTCAACAAGGCTTACGTCTATGCCATGCAGAAGCATGGCCACCAGAAGCGCGCCTCGGGCGATCCCTATTTCTCGCATCCCCTCGAAGTCGCCGCCATCCTCACCGACATGCACATGGACGAGGCGACCATCGCCGTAGCCCTGCTGCACGATACGATCGAGGACACGACGGCGACCCGCGCCGAGATCGACGAGCTCTTCGGCCCCGAGATGGGCAAGCTGGTGGAAGGCCTCACCAAGCTGAAGAAGCTCGACCTGGTCTCCAAGAAGGCCGAGCAGGCGGAGAACCTGCGCAAGCTGCTGCTCGCGATCTCCGAGGATATTCGCGTTCTTCTGGTCAAGCTCGCCGACCGCCTCCACAACATGCGCACGCTCGACCATATGCCGGAGTCCAAGCGGCTGCGCATCGCCGAGGAGACGATGGACATCTATGCGCCACTGGCCGGGCGCATGGGCATGCAGGGCATGCGCGAGGAGCTGGAGGAAATCGCCTTCCGCTACATCAATCCGGAGGCTTATCGCGCCGTTACCGCAAGGCTTGCCGAGATTTTCGAGCGCAACAAGGGCGTCCTGCAGGAGATCGAGACGGCGCTGTCGGGCCTGTTCGAGAAACACGCCATCAAGGCGAGCGTGAAGAGCCGGCAGAAGAAGCCGTGGTCGGTGTTCCGCAAGATGGAGGCCAAGGCGCTTTCCTTCGAGCAGCTCTCCGACATCTTCGGCTTCCGCGTCGTCGTCGATACGGTCGACGACTGCTACCGCGCGCTTGGCGCCATCCACACCACCTGGTCGATGGTGCCTGGCCGCTTCAAGGACTACATCTCGACGCCGAAGCAGAACGACTACCGTTCCATCCACACCACCATCGTCGGCCCGTCGCGCCAGCGCGTCGAATTGCAGATCCGCACCAAGGAGATGAACAAGATCGCCGAATATGGCGTCGCCGCGCATTCCATCTACAAGGACAGCGGCGGCAAGATGAACGGCGCCGGCCATGCAATCTCCAGGGAAACCAACGCCTATGCCTGGCTGCGGCGCACCATCGAGCAACTGGCCGAAGGCGACAATCCGGAGGATTTCCTCGAGAACACTAAGCTGGAGCTGTTCCAGGATCAGGTGTTCTGCTTCACGCCCAAGGGCATGCTGATCGCGCTGCCGCGCGGCGCCACCCCGATCGACTTCGCCTATGCGGTCCATACCGATGTCGGCGACACCTGCGTCGGCGCCAAGGTCAATGGCCGCATCATGCCGCTGATGACGGAACTGAAGAATGGCGACGAGGTCGAGATCATCCGCTCCAAGGCGCAGGTGCCGCCCGCCGCTTGGGAATCGGTCGTGGTCACCGGCAAGGCGCGCGCTGCCATCCGCCGCGCCACCAAGAACGCCATCCGTAAACAATATTCCGGCCTCGGCGCCCGGATTTTGGAGCGCGCCTTCGAGCGTGCCGGCAAGACCTTCACCAAGGAGAGCCTGAAACCGGTGCTGCACCGGCTGGCGCGCAAGGACATCGAGGATGTGCTGGCCTCGGTCGGCCGCGGCGAGCTGAGCTCCACCGATGTCATGAAGGCTGTCTTCCCCGACTATAAGGACGAGCGAGTCACTGTCGCTCCGCCCAAGCAGCGCGAGGAAGGCTGGTCGAAGATACGCAATGCTGCCGGCATGCTGTTCCAGATGCCCGGCACGCGCGCCGCGCGCAAGGGCAAGGACCAGCCGCGCGACGGCGCGGTGCCGATCCGCGGCGTGCGCGGCGACCTGCCGGTGCGCTTCGCGCCGGAAGGCGCGGTGCCCGGCGACCGCATCGTCGGCATCATCCAGCCGGGAACCGGCATCACCATCTATCCGATCCAGTCGCCGGCGCTGCAGGCCTTCGACGACCAGCCCGAGCGCTGGATCGACGTGCGCTGGGACATCGACGAACGCACCAAGGAACGTTTCCCGGCGCGCATCTCGGTCACCGCCATCAATGCGCCCGGTTCGTTGGCCGACATAGCCCAGGTCGTCGCGTCCAACGACGCCAACATCCACACGCTGTCGATGATACGCACGGCGCCCGATTTCACCGAGATGCTGATCGACCTCGAAGTCTGGGATTTGAAGCATCTCAACCGGCTGCTGTCGCAACTCAAGGACAATTCGAGCGTCAGCGATGCGCGGCGCGTCAACGGCTAAATGAAGATAGAACGGGGGACGAAATGAACACCGACGAAGTGCTGGGCATTTTCCGCGAGGCCGGCGCCGTTCTCGAAGGCCATTTCATCCTGACGTCCGGCCTGCGCAGCCCGGTCTTCCTGCAGAAGGCGCGCGTCTTCATGCATGCCGACAAGACCGAGCGCCTGTGCAAGGCGCTGGCCGGGAAGATTCGCAAGGCGGTGCCCGGAAAGATCGACTATGTCGTCGGCCCGGCCATCGGCGGCCTGATCCCGGCCTATGAAACCTCGCGCCATCTCGGTGTCCCGGCGATCTGGGTCGAGCGGGAAGGGGGCGAGTTCAGGCTGCGCCGGTTCGAGATCGCCGAGGGCGCGCGCGTCGTCATCGTCGAGGACATCGTCACAACGGGCCTGTCGATCCGCGAGACCATCGATTGCCTGCGCGAGCTTGGCGCCGAGGTGGTGGCGGCAGCCTGCATCATCGACCGCTCGGCCGGCAAGACCGATGTCGGCGTGCCGCTGATCGCGCTTGCCGAATATGAAGTGCCTGCCTATCCCGCCGACCGCCTGCCGCCGGAACTTGCCGCCATTCCAGCCGTTAAGCCGGGAAGCCGCAACATCTGACTTCCCAATGTATGAAAACAAGCACTTGAGCGCGTCGCTTGAATCTCTCTGGCAGCGACCTGCCCCGGGGTCGCGATGATCGCCGGTATCGACCATCTCGTGCTGACGGTTCGCTCGGTCGAAGCGACCTGCGAATTCTACGAGCGCGTGCTTGGCATGCGGCGGCTGGATGAACGAAACCGGCCGACCGCGCTTCTGTTCGGCTCGCAGAAGATCAACCTGCACGAGATCGACCGCACTTTCGAGCCGAAGGCAAAGACGCCGACGCCGGGTTCCGGCGATTTCTGCCTCGTCGCGGCGGTACCGCTTGCCGAGATCCAGGCCAGCCTCGAAGCCAACGGTGTGGCGGTCGAAGTCGGCCCGGTCTCACGCACGGGCGCGCGCGGCGCGATGATGTCGGTCTATTTCCGCGATCCCGACGATAATCTGGTCGAAGTCAGCGAGTACCGGCTCGACTGAGATCGAGCCGCATGGCGCAGCGCTGGTCCAAAGTCATGCCGTGCTCGGCTTCATCACCGAGCAGGCTGGCCAGCCGCCCGTCGATCTCGGCGTCTTCCAGGATACGAAATCCGAACTTGCGGTAGAAGGGCGCGTTCCAGGGTACGGCGCGAAACGTGGTCAGCGTCACCGCGGCCACGCCGCGCCGCCTGGCGTCCGCGACCGCCCGTTCAAGCAGGGCGCGACCGATGCCTTGGCCCTGCCGGTCGAGGCGCACGTCCAACTCCCAGATATGCAGTGCATCGTCCTCGATCCCGGCGCTCAGAAAGCCGACCGGCCGGTCCTTCTCGTCTGCGGCAACCCAGCATGCGCCCGCGGTGATCAGCGCGCGGTGTCGTTCGACGCTGACATTGTCGCCATCAGCGAGCCATGCCAGTTCCGCGATGGCGCGGAACGCTAACCCAGCGGACTGTTCGATCTGCGGCAGTGCCTCGGCGTCCTCGACCCGCGCCGGTCGAATGGTGATCATTTGGCTCTGCATCCCGGTTGGTTTCCTCAGTTTCGCCAGAATGACGCTCTTTTACAGCCTGCGGCAGACCATCGCGGCGGCGTTTCGTTGTTGCGCGGCCTGGTCGTCGCTATATCAAAGACTTGTTGCCTTTCTGCGCCATCGAAGCGCAAGATATCTGTGGCGCGACCCGGTGGTGGCAGGGGCAGCGCATGTTGGACCGGGAACTGGAACAGAGTGCTTTTTCGACGCCGAGAGCCTGATGGCCTCCTGGAGCGGGTGCGTACTTATCTATGGCCGCGCCGCTCGTTCTCGCGTTCCGTGCAGTATTTCTCAAAACGCATCCTGCGGCTGAAGGCGACGCCGCATTCGGTCGCCGCTGGCGTCGCCGCGGGTGTTTTTGCATCCTTCTTTCCGCTTGGCGTCCATTTCGTGGTTGCCGCAGTGCTTTGCTGGGTGATCGCCGGCAATCTGGTCGCGGCGGCGCTCGGCGCGGTATTTTTCGGCAATCCGCTGACCGCCCCGCTGCTATGGGGCGCCTCCTGGGAAACCGGCAAACTGATACTGCGTCAGCATCTGCCGAGGCACGGGCCGCCCGAGCATCTCGGCGAGATGATGCACAAGCTCTCCTTCGACAAGCTCTGGGCGCCTGTTCTGGAACCGATGCTGATCGGCGCGGTGCTGCTCGGCCTGGTCTTCGGGCTGGTGTTCTACGGCATCACGCGCTGGGGCATGACCGTGTTTCGCGAGCAGCGCCGGAAGCGCATGGCCGAGCGAGCCGAGAAGAAGGCGCGGCAGGGCGGACGGGAAGTGCCGGCGGAATGATCATCGGCATCGGCAGCGACCTGATCGACATCAGACGCATCGAGAAGTCGCTGGAACGGCATGGCCAGCGTTTTATCCAGCGCATCTACACCGAGGTCGAGCAGGCCAAATCGGACAATCGCGCCGCCCGCGCGGCTTCCTATGCCAAGCGCTTCGCCGCCAAGGAGGCCTGCGCCAAGGCGTTGGGCACCGGCATGGCCGAGGGTGTGTTCTGGCGCGACATGGGCGTGGTCAACCTGCCGAGCGGCGCGCCGACCATGGCGCTGACCGGCGGCGCCGCGACCAGGCTGGACAAAATCCTGCCGAAAGGCCACCGCGCACTCATCCATCTAACCATCACCGACGATTTCCCCCTTGCTCAAGCCTTTGTGATCATCGAGGCAGTGCCCGCCGAACAAGCGCCACATTGATTCCATCTGACCACGAGCGGCATGACGTTGCCCAGCGCGCGCCGAGACTCTATACCAACATCGCACAATCGAGGACGACATGAGCGTGGCTGAAAAATCGCAGAAGAAATCCGGCGGGCTTGGTGAAACCTTCTCCGTCATCATCCAGGCTCTCCTGCTCGCGCTCGTCATCCGCACGCTGCTCTTCCAGCCCTTCTCCATTCCGTCCGGCTCGATGCGGCCGACGCTGCTCGAAGGCGACTATCTCTTCGTCACCAAATGGGCCTATGGCTATTCGCGTTATTCGCTGCCCTTCGGTCCCGATCTCTTCTCGGGCCGCATCTGGGGCTCGGAGCCCAAGCGCGGCGACGTGGTGGTGTTCAAGTTCCCGCCGGATCCGTCGGTCGACTACATCAAGCGCGTCGTCGGCCTGCCCGGCGACAAGATCCAGATGAAGGACGGCCAGCTTTTCATCAATGACGTCGGCGTGCCGCGCGTGAAGACCGGTCAGATCGACAATCCCGACGTTACCGAGGAAAACCGGCCAATCGACGTCTATCGTGAAACGCTGCCGAACGGCGTCAGCTACGACACGCTCGACATCAATTCCGATTCGATCGGCGACAACACGCGCGAATTCGTCGTCCCGGCCGGACACTATTTCATGATGGGCGACAATCGCGACAATTCCTCCGACAGCCGCTTTGCCGTCGGTTATGTGCCGGCCGAGAACCTTGTCGGCCGCGCCAACCTCATCTTCTTCTCGATCGCCGGCAAGGCGAGCCCGCTCGAGATCTGGAAGTGGCCGTCGCTGATGCGCGCCGGGCGCCTGTTCCATTTCGTCCACTAGAGCGATGGCGGCCGGCAAGCGTTTGACCGCCGATGCCCTGGCCGAAGCGCTTGTCGAGCGCACCGGTCATGCCTTCGCCGACCGCCAGCGCCTGCAGCGGGCGCTGACCCATGCCAGCGCCCGTTCGACCCATGCCGGCGTCGACTATGAGCGCTTTGAATTCTTGGGCGACCGTGTTCTCGGCCTCGTCGTCGCCGACATGCTGCTCGCGACCTTTCCCGATGCCGCCGAGGGCGAGCTGTCGCTGCGCCTCAATGCGCTGGTCAACGCCGAGGCGCTCTCCCAGATCGCCGAGGAGATCGGTCTGCCCGAGCTGGTGCGCGCCGGTTCCGATGTGCGCAATCTCGAAGGGCGCAAGCGCACCAATCTGCGCGCCGATGCGCTGGAATCGCTGATTGCCGTCCTTTATCTGGATGGCGGCCTTGAGGCTGCCCGCGCATTCATCCACCGCTACTGGCAGCCGCGCTCGCAGGCGATCGGCGCCGCGCGGCGCGACGCCAAGACCGAATTGCAGGAATGGGCGCACCAAGCCGCGGCCGGCGCCGTGCCCGCCTACCGCGTCGACGGTCGCGAGGGGCCGGACCACGACCCGCTGTTCACCGTCAGCGTCAAGGTCGGCTCTTTTGCCCCGGCCACCGGCAGCGGCCGCTCCAAGCGCGAGGCCGAGCAGGCCGCCGCGGCTACTCTTTTGCTGCGCGAAGGCGTATGGAGCGCGGCATGAGCGATACGGAAACCCCTGAAGCCCCTGCGACGCGCTCCGGCTTCGTCGCGCTGATCGGCGCGCCCAATGCCGGCAAGTCGACGCTGGTCAACCAGCTGGTCGGCGCCAAGGTGTCGATCGTCACCCATAAGGTGCAGACCACCCGCGCCATCGTGCGCGGCATCGCAACGCATGACAACGCGCAGATCGTCTTCGTCGACACGCCGGGCATCTTCAAGCCGAAGCGGCGGCTGGACACCGCGATGGTGACCACCGCCTGGGGAGGCGCCAAGGATGCCGATGTCGTGGTGCTTCTGATCGACGCCGAGCGCGGCATCAAGGGCGATGCCGACGCCATCCTCGACCGGCTGAAGGACGTCCGGCAGCCGATGCTGCTCGTCCTCAACAAGGTCGACCGCGTCAAGCCTGAGACGCTTCTTGCGCTGGCCGCGACCGCGAACGAACGCGTGCCGTTCAAGCGCACCTTCATGGTTTCCGCGCTCACCGGCTCCGGCTGCAAGGACCTGCTCGACTATCTCGCCGAGACGCTTCCCGCCGGCCCCTGGTATTATCCCGAGGACCAGATCTCCGACCTGCCGATGCGCCAGCTCGCGGCCGAGATCACCCGCGAGAAGCTTTATCTCAGGCTCCACCAGGAACTTCCCTATTCCTCGCATATCGAGACCGAGAAATGGGAAGAGAAGAAGGACGGCTCGGTCCGCATCGAGCAGGTCATCTATGTCGAGCGCGACAGCCAGAAGAAGATCGTGCTCGGCCACAAGGGCGAGACGATCCGCGCCATCGGCCAGGCCGCGCGGGGAGAGATCGCCGAGATCCTCGAGCAGAAGGTGCACCTCTTCCTGTTCGTGAAGGTGCGCGAGAACTGGGGCGACGACCCCGAGCGCTACCGCGAGATGGGGCTGGAGTTTCCCCATTGATGCCTGTCGCCCAAAAGCGCGAAGCGGCTTTGGGACGAAGGCATGGATGATCCGAAACCGACCATCGACGCCGGTCTCGTGCGCCGGCTGGTCGATGAGCAGTTTTCGCAATGGCGGCATCTGCCGATCAGCCCGGTCGCTTCCGGCGGCTGGGACAACCGTACCTTCCATCTTGGCGACGAGATGACGGTCAGGCTGCCGAGCGCGGCCGCCTATTCGCTGCAGGTCGAGAAGGAGCAGCGCTGGCTGCCGAAACTCGCGCCGCTCCTGCCGCTGCCCATTCCGACGCCGCTCGCCATGGGCGAGCCGGGCGAGGGGTATCCCTGGCGTTGGTCTGTCTATCGCTGGATCGAGGGCGAGACGGCGAAGACAGCGCCCATCAGAGATCTTGGCACGTTCGCGGTCGCGCTGGCCGATTTCCTCGTCGCGTTGCGGGCCATCGATGCGACCGACGGGCCGGCGCCCGGCCGGCACAATTTCCACCGTGGCGGGCCGCTGACCGTCTATGACGGCGAGGCAAGGCAAGCCATTGCCGCGCTGGAGGGCCGGATCGACGCCCATGCCGCGACTGCCGCCTGGGAAGCCGCGCTTGCCGCGACCTGGCATGGCTCGGCGGTCTGGTTCCACGGCGATGTCGCCTCGGGCAATCTGCTGGCCGAGAACGGCAACTTGAGTGCCGTCATCGATTTCGGCACCTCCGGCGTCGGCGATCCGTCCTGCGACCTGGCGATCGCCTGGACATTCTTCGAAGGCGAAAGCCGCGAGGCTTTTCGGACTCGCATCGCCGTCGATGACCCCACCTGGGCGCGCGGCCGCGGCTGGGCGCTGTGGAAGGCGCTGATCACCGTCGCCGGCCACGACGCCAACCAGGCCGAGGCGGCAAGGCAGCGCCAGGTAATCAACGAGGTGGTTGCCGATCATCGGAAATGGGCGTGATACCGGCGAATGTCAGGACGTGTTGGGTCCGAGGTGCCAAAATCTTGATTTCGCCGCGCAACGGGTGAATAGCTCCCGTTCATGGAATGGCGCGACGAGGGAATCGTTCTCGGCACCCGCAAGCATGGCGAAACCAGCGCCATCCTCGAGGTGATGACGCGCGCCCATGGCCGCCATCTCGGCCTGGTGCGAGGAGGGCGCTCGCGCAAGCAGCAGCCGGTGCTGCAGCCCGGCAACCGCGTCGATCTTCTGTGGCGGGCGCGGCTTGACGAACATCTCGGCGTCTTCCAGGCCGAAGCGATCGAGATGAACGCCGCGCGGCTGATGGACAGCGCGGTGGCCGTCTACGGCCTGCAGACCATGGCCGCGCATCTGAGGCTCCTGCCGGAGCGCGATGCCCATGGCGGCCTCTATGAGGCGCTTGCCGTGATGATCTCGCATCTCGACGATGCCGATGCGGCGGGCGAGCTGGTCGCGCGCTTCGAGCTGCTCATCCTCGATGAATTGGGCTTCGGCCTCGATCTTAGCCAATGCGCGGCTACCGGCACCAGGCAGGATCTCGTCTATGTCTCGCCGAAAACCGGGCGAGCCGTATCGCGCGAAGCGGGTGCTGCCTGGCACGACAAGATGCTGGCGCTGCCGGCCTTCCTGCAGCGTGGCTCCGGCCTGCGCGCCGATGCGGCAGCGCTGGAAGACGCCTTCCGGCTCAGCGGCTTCTTCTTCACCCGCCATGTCTATGAGCCGCGCGGCCTCGAGCCGCCCGACGCTCGCGCCGGCTTCCTCGCCGCGCTGCGCCGGCATCATGCAGCGGTGAAGGCGATTGCGGGCGGGGCAGGATAGCAAGGCGGGCGTGCCTACTCGGCGCCGCGCCGCTCCAGGAAATCGTCGAGCATGGCGCGCTGGCCCTTCAGGATCTTGAGCCCCGCTTCGGGCAACGAAAACCAGCCGGCTCGATCCACCTCGGGAAATTCCTTCATGCGTCCAGATTTCGGCGGCCACTCCATGCTGAACATGTTGCTCCTTACAGCATTTGCATCGATGTCCGCTTCGACACCCCACGCGACGACGATCTTGCCGCCGGGCTGCTTGTAGCTGCCGAGCGGCCGGAAATCGCCGTTGACGGCGACGCCGAGCTCCTCTTCGGCTTCCCGTTTGGCGGCTTCGAGCTCGTCCTCATTGTCGCCGATCAGTCCCTTCGGGATCGACCACGCGCCTTCATCCTTTCTTGCCCAGAACGGTCCGCCGGGATGGACGAGCAGGAATTCGAGCACACCGGCAATGCGCCTGTGGATCAGCAGGCCCGCGCTTTTCTGCGGCATCGGTCACCTCGCGGCATTTTCTTCGCTCGCGCGAGAATAGCACGAGTATTTCGACCCCGAAGTCACACAATCTCGCCGGCAGTGCCGGCAGCCCCAGCGGTCTGACATTGGACAAGCCGGCAAGTTGCTGGCTATCGGCGACGAAACATGCTCGATCTTGTTAGCCGACGAGCCGCTGATTTGCACCAGTCGTCTCATTGCCGCATTTGTTGGCCACGACTGGTCTGGTTTTGAGGGAAACCGCCATGTTTTTCAGCCTGATTGCCATTGCCGCCGTCATAGCTCTTTTCGTCATCGTGTCCCGACAGCAGAGCCGCATCGCGCTGGTCGAGCGCGAGCTCGGCGTCCTGCGCGGCTTGGTGCAGTCGGGAGCTTCGCTGTCCGCGCCCAAAGCGGACGCTGCGCAGGAAGGTCTTCCCAAGGAGGCCAAGGCAGCCGCGGCGCCTGTCGCGCCGTTGGCTGACGGCATGAGCGTAGCCGAGGAGATCGCCGCGAAGCCCGAGGCCGCCGAAGACGAGGCGGTGGCCGGACCCTGGACGAAAACCCAGGCGGCCGCGGCGCAATCCGCCGGGCAGTCTGAGCCGCCGCAACCCAGCACCGCGGCCGAGACGCCCGCTGCTGGCACGCCCGCGCCCGCCAAGGCGGCGCGCCAGAGCGATGTCGAGACGGCGCTGGGCACGCGCTGGGCGGTCTGGGTCGGCGGCATCGCGCTGGCGCTGGGCGGCCTGTTCCTGATCCGCTACACCATCGAGGCCGGTATCTTTGGCCCGGGCGTGCGCCTCGCCATGGCCGGCATCCTCGGCCTGGCACTGATAGTCGGCGCCGAATTCATCCGCCGCACCGGCTTCAGGGTGCCGGTGCAGGGCGCGACCGGTGCCTATATTCCCGCGATTCTCACGGCCGCCGGCGTCTTCATCCTGTTCGGCACGGTCTACGCGGCGCACGGCATCTATGGCTTCATCGGTCCAGCGACGGCCTTCGTCCTGCTTGGCCTCATCGGCGTCGCGACCATCGGCGCTTCGCTCGTGCATGGCCTGGCGCTGGCCGGCATCGGCCTCGTCGGCGCCATGGTCACGCCGGCGCTGGTTGCCTCGCGGGCGCCCAATCCCTGGGCGCTGTTCGTCTATCTGGCGATCGTGCTTGCCGCCACCGCGGCAATCGCCCGCATCCGCGACTGGAAGGCGCTCGTGGCGGCTGCGTTCGCCGGTACCGGCATCTGGACCATTCTCTACATGGTCGACGCGCCGGAGGTGAACATTGCCGCCGTCCTGTTCATCAGCCTGGCGACGCTTGCCGTGCTGGCCTTCGTTTGGCTCGGCCTTTTCCTGGTTACTGGCCGCGACGGCGCGGCGCGCGGCTTCGACTGGCCATCCATAGCGCCGGGCTTCTTCATCGCCCTGAGCGCGGTCGGCCTGTCCGTTGATCCGGCTTTTGCCAGCGCCGGCGATGCCTTGCATGGCGCGGTCCTCCTGGCCGCGCTGGTCGCGGCGGCGCTCTACCGGCCACGCGCGCTGCCGCTGGCTTTCGCCGCCGGCATCGCCACCGTACTGATCTATCTCGGCATCATCCCGCCCGCCACGATCGGCGCCAATGCGCTCGACGTCGGGCTGGACGCCCAGCCCCTGGCGTCGTCCGACGCCCTGACGTTCCGCATCGGCGTCGCGCTTGGCCTGGCCTTCCTTGCCGCCGGCTTCTGGGCCGCGCGCCGCTTCGCCGGCACCGCTCCGCGGCGCGCGGCCTGCTGGGCGGCCTGGGGTGTCATCGTCCCGCTGGTGGTGCTCCTGGCGCTGTGGCTGACCTTCGGCGATATCGACCGCGATCTCGGCTACGCGCTACCGGCGCTGTTGCTGGCGCTCGCCTTTGCCGCTGGCGGCGAATGGATCGCGCGCGCTGAGGAGCCGCCGCTGGTGGGCGGCGCGGCCGTCTCCTTCGCGCTGGGCGGCGCCGGCGTCGCCGGCCTGCTTATGCTGCATATGGCCTTCGGCTCAGGCTGGACGACCGTGCTGCTCGGCGCCGCCGCGATCGTCCCGGCGTTGGCCACGCGCTGGCGGTCCTACCCCGTGCTGGGCTGGATCGCGGTCGGCGCGGCGGTCGCCGTGCTCGGCCGCGTCGCCTTCGATCCGACCATCGTCGGCGCGGCGTTCCTCTCCAGGGCGCCGGTCTTCAACTGGCTGCTGCTTGGCTATGGCGTGCCGGCGCTCGCTTTCGGCTTCGCCGCCTGGCAGCTCGCACGCACGACCAACGGCAGGCCGCGCCTTGCGATGGAGGCGGCCTCGGCGCTGTTCGTGCTGCTCACCATTGCCATGCTGGTGCGCCACGCCATGCATGGCGGCGTCATCGACACCGGCACGGTGACCCTTGCCGAACAGGCGATCTACACGCTGATCGCGCTCGGTGCCGGTGCGATACTGGTCGCCATCGACATGCGCTCGCCGAGCTCGGTTCTGCGCTATGGCTCGATGGCTGCCGGCGTGGTCTCGGCAGGCTTGATCGCGGTTCAGCATTTCGTGGTGTTGAACCCGCTGCTGACGGACGAGTCGACCGGCAGGATCCCGGTCTTCAACCTCCTGTTCCTGGCCTATCTGCTGCCAGCGATCGCTGCGGGCGCCCTGGCGCTCTATGTCCGCGATAAGCGTCCGCGGTGGTATGCAGCTACGTTGGCGCTGATCGCCGCGCTGCTTGCCTTCGCCTATGCCACGCTTTCGGTGCGCCGCTTGTTCAAAGGCGAGTTCATCGCCTTGTGGAGCGGGCTCGGCCAGGTCGAGACCTACACCTACTCGGCGCTCTGGCTGGTCATCGGCGTGGCGCTTCTCACCGCCGGCGTCTGGTTGAAATCGCAGGTGCTGCGCATCGCCTCCGCGGTGCTGATCGCGGTCGCGGTGGTCAAGGTCTTCCTCTTCGACATGTCGGAGCTGGAAGGCGTGCTGCGCGCGCTCTCCTTCATCGGCCTCGGCGCCGTGCTGATCGGCATCGGCCTGTTCTACCAGCGGCTGCTGACGAGGGCGGCGAGGGAGGGGTGAGAGGCTTGGGTTTCCTGCACCGCTGTTGCTATTTGCGGACAACGCCGCGCAGGCGGCGCTGATCGGCTGCCTCTTTGATGAGACCAGCAATCTTGCGAACGAATGCCGGACTGAATGAACCGACCGGCTTCGTCGTCACGAGATCGTAAGCTTCGTCGGTCCGCACACGATTGTACTCGTCGAGGATCAGCCATGACGGAAAATCGAGGCCGCCCCTGCGGCACTCGATCTCACTGATGGCAATAGACGCGCGGGTCGGGCCGGGCTTCTGCGAGGTGAGCGGGAACAAGAACAGCGCCGCCGGCGTCGTCGGCGTTCTGACCACGACGCAGACAGGGCGCGCATTGCGCCCGGACTCTTCACCGGCGTCAGCCTGCCGCGCCCATAGATAGTAATACCGAAGCAGGTCGCCGGGCTCAAACATCCGACTCATCGTCGCTTATGATGGCTTCCAACCCCGACATCAGTTCATTGTGGACCACGTCAGGCGCATTCTCGAGCGTGTAAGCGTCGGTATGAGACGAGCCAACGAGTTGCCGGTATTGCCTAGCCGAAAGGATGATCAGCTTCTCCTTGCCGCGTTTTGTCAGGGCGACGGGCTCGATCATCGCTGTTTCGAGGATCTCGCCCGATGCACGGTTCATGTCTGAAAAGGTGAATTGCTTCATGGGAGTGCCTCATACGTAATATACGTATTATAGCTATATTTCGTAATCAAACAATCAATCCCGCGCGGCTTCGAGCCGGGAATAAACCACCCGCCGCCGGCGTTGTTCATGTGCTTGGGTAACCGCAGCGGTTCGCCGCCTTGCGCTGACCGCTTGCACCGCGCCCGCAAGGCGCGTTCTATCGGGATGGAAGCGACCTCGAAACAAGCGGTCATGGACGACAAGAAGGCAGCGATCCTGAGCGAAATACCGCGGTTGCGGCGCTATGCGCGCTCGTTGCTGCGCGAGCGCGATTCCGCCGACGATCTCGTCCAGGATTGCCTGGAGCGGGCGCTTGTGCGGCTCGACAACTGGCAGACTGGAGAGAGCCCCCGGAGGTGGCTGTTTACGATCATGCACCACTTGTTCATCGACCAGATGCGCAAGGTCAACCGGCGAGGCGAGGCGGCGATGCTGCCTCTCGAAGCCGGTGAGGCCCAAGCCGCGCCCGCCGATCAGGTCGAGACCATCGCCTCGCGCGAGATCATGGATGCCCTGCAGGCGATCAGCCCCGATCGCCGCGCGGCATTGGTGATGGTCGCCATCGAGGGCTTTTCCTATGCCGAGGCCGCCAACATCCTTGGCGTGCCGGCCGGCACGCTGATGTCGCGCATCGCGCGCGGCCGCGAGGAATTGCGAGGGTTGCTCGACGACACGTCGCGCCGCCGCTCGATAAGGATCGTCGAGAAATGACCCGCCACGATTTCTCCGAACGCGATATCCATATGGCCCTCGACGGCGAGTTGCCGGGCGACGAGCGCATGGCCTATGACGCCTGGCTCGAGGCCAATCCCGAGATGAAAGCGCGATCCGCGCGTTACATTGCCGATCGCGCCGCCATGCGCGCCGCCTTCGCGGGCGTGATGGATGAACCGGTACCGGCGAGGCTGCGGCAGGCGGTGTTTGGCGAGGCGCCTGCAAAGGCGTCGGCCTGGCGCTCGCGCTGGTGGCTGTCGGCTGCCGCCGCCGTGATGCTCGTGGTCGGCGGGCTCGGCGGCTATGTCGCAGGCATCGACGGCATCGGCCGCGGCGGCGACAGCGACGACCAGCTTGCCGAACAGGCGATCGCCGCCCATGTCGTCTATGCCGCTGAAAAGCGCCATGCGGTCGAGGTTCCGGCGAGCGACAAGGATCATCTCCAGACCTGGCTGTCGAACCGCGTCGGGCTGAAGCTGGTTGCGCCCGACCTTGCGTCCGAGGGTTTCGAGCTGATCGGCGGCCGGTTGCTGCCGGCGGGCAGCCAGGGCAAGGCGGCGATGCTGCTCTACGAGGATGCCAAGGGCGAGCGCATTTCGCTCTTCGTCACCGCCGAATCGTCCGCGACCTCCAAGGGCACCTATACGGCCGAGGGGGGTGGGCCGGAGGCGGTCTACTGGCTGGACAAGGGCTACGCTTGCGCCGTCGTCGGCTCGTTGCCGCCGGAGCGGCTGTCGGACGTCGCAAAGAGCGCCTACGGCCAGCTCGTGGCCGGCATATCAAGCTGAACCGGCTGCGTTTTTCGGCGGCCGGCAGTCCTTTGAACGGCAATTCTGTTCAAAGGCTTGGCCCTTTCCTGCCGTGACGGAAACTGTCACAATTCGGCCCTAATCAAGGAGCGATAGCGCTTGATGGATACTGGCGCTTCGGCCAGTATTCGCGACGCATCCACCGGGGCCGTTTCTTAAACCCAATCGAGGTTCTCCCTAGCCCGCATGCCTGCCGAGATCCGCAAGGCCCGCGCGTCAGACGTCGATGACCTCGCCGCCATCGAGAAGGCTGTTTTTCCGGGCGACAGGCTCTCGCGCCGCTCCTTCCGCCAGTTCATCGAACGCGAAACCGCCGAGATGCTGGTGGCCGAGAGCGAGGGCCGTGTCGCCGGCTATGCGGTGGTGCTGTTTCGCAAGGGCAGCGGCGTGGCGCGGCTCTATTCCATCGCTGTCGGCCCCTTCTTCGGCAGGCTCGGCATCGGCCGCCTTCTGCTGGCGGCCGCCGAAGAAGCGGCCTTCGAGCACGACCGGCTGCTGCTTCGCCTCGAGGTGCGCGAGGACAATGAGCGCGCGATCCGGATCTACGAAGAGGCCGGCTATCGGAAACTGGGCCGCGAGCCCGACTATTACGAGGATGGCGCGACGGCGCTGCGGTATGAAAAGACGCTGCGCGGCGACACGCCGACCGCGACCAAGGTGCCGTTCTACCAGCAGACCTGCGAGTTCACCTGCGGCCCTTGCTGCCTGATGATGGCGATGGCCAATTTCGACCGTGGCTTCGTGCCCGATCCGGTCATGGAAATACGCCTGTGGCGCGAGGCGACCACGGTCTTCATGATGTCGGGTCCCGGCGGCTGCGAGCCATTCGGTCTGGCCGTCGCCGGCTACGAGAGCGGGCTCGCCGCCGAGATATTCGTCTCCTTCTACGGAGCGCTGTTCCTGCAGTCGGTGCGGAGCGAGGAAAAGCGCCGGGTAATGGAGCTCGCCCAGGTCGATTTCCGCCACCGCGCCGATCTCTACGGCATCCCCGTCAACTACCGTCCGTTCGGCATCGGCGACATCCGTGACGCCCTGGCCGAGGGCAAGCTTGTGGTGGTGCTGATCAGCGGCTTCCTGATGTTCGGCAAGAAGGTGCCGCATTGGGTGCTGGCCATCGGCGACGATGGCGACCATATCCTGATCCACGACCCCTGGGTTGAGGATGAGAGGCAGGAAACGATCCTCGATGCCGCGAACATTCCGGTGCCCTACGACATCTTCATGAACATGGCGCAGTTCGGTCGCGACGGCTTGCGCGCCGCCATCACTCTGGGAAAACGCTGAGACAATGACCTGGGTTATCCTGACAGGCAGGCAGAACGACATCGATCAAGTGGCGACGCCCCATAAGATCATCACCAACCGCGACTATCTCGCGCATCCGGCGCTGTTCCGCGGCCAGCGGCCGAAGGTGATTAACCTGTCGAACAATTACGGCTACCAGAGCCGCGGCTACTACGCCTCGCTGCTGGCCGGCTCGCGCGGCCACAGGGTCATCCCGACGGTCGAGACGATGATCGACCTGTCGGAGCGCAAGCTCTACGAGCACGCGCTGCCGGAGCTCGAGCTTGCCTTGAACAAATGCCGCAAGGACCTTGGCGGGGCGTTTCCGGCCAAGGTCGCGATCTTCTTCGGCATCGGTCCGTCGAAAGTGTGGGACCGTTTCGCCAAGCTGCTGTTCGACTGGTTCCGCGCACCGGCGCTCGAGGTCCACATCAAGGACAGCGCCGAATGGGCCTCGATCCGCAAGATCGGCTTCCTGCCTTTGGCCCGCATGACCGAGGACGAGGAAGAGTTCTTCCTGCAGTGCCTGGACACCTACACCAACCGCGAATGGCGCGACACCAAGGGCCGCACGCCGGCGCGGTATACGTTCGCGACGCTGGTCGACCCGCACGAGGAATTGCCGCCGTCGGAGATTTCCTCGCTGCGCTATTGGGCGAGGATCGCCGAGAAGATGGGCGTCGAGGTCGAGCCGATCACCAGGAAGGACCTCGCCAAGCTCGCCAACTACGACGCGCTGTTCATTCGCGAGACCACGTCGATCTCCAACCACACCTACCGCTTCGCGCGCCGCGCCCAGCAGGAAGGCATGCCGGTGATCGACGATCCGCTGTCGATGATCCGCTGCACCAACAAGGTCTATCTCAACGAGCTGATGACCTACAACAAGGTGCCGGTGCCGCCGACAGTGATGATTGCCGGCACGTCCGACTTCGAAGTGGCGGCGCAGACGCTGGGCTTCCCGCTGGTGCTGAAGATCCCGGATTCGTCCTTCTCGCGGGGCGTCAAGAAATGCGAGAACATGGCGGAGCTGACCAAGCTCGCGACCGAATGGCTGGAAGATTCCGATCTCCTGATCGCGCAGAAATTCATCCCGACCGAATATGACTGGCGCGTCGGCGTGCTCGGCGGCCAACCGCTCTTTGCCGTGCACTATCTGATGGCGAAGAAGCACTGGCAGATCGTCAACCACAAGGCCAGCGGCAAGCCCGACCAGGGCGGGATCAAGACGTTCACGCTGAAACAGACGCCGCCGCATGTCGTCGAAACCGCGGTCAAGGCGGCAAAATGCATCGGCGACGGGCTCTACGGCGTCGACCTCAAGGAGACCAAGGACGGCGTCTTCGTCATCGAGGTCAACGACAATCCCAATCTCGACCATGGCTGGGAGGATTCGGGCGAGAAGGACGAGCTCTGGGTGCGGCTGACGCAGTGGTTCCTGGAACGCCTGGAGAGGCCGGAGAAGTAGCGGCGGGAGAAGGAACTGGAGAATTGGGGAATTGAAGAATGAAGTGTCTAGCGAGCCATCTGCCCTCACTTACTCAGCTCCTGATTTCCTCAGTTCTCCAGTTCTCCAATTCTTCAATTCTCCAGATCCCATCACTAGAACTGAGGGAACAAAATGCTGTTTTTCGTGATCGAGGATTTCCACGGCTCTGACCGCAAGGAGATCTACCGCCGCTTCCGCGACAAGGGGCGGCTGAAGCCCGACGAGCTTGTCGTGCATCACAGCTGGATCGCGGGCGACATGAGCCGCTGCTTCATGCTGGTGGAAGCCGACGATGCGACGGCGCTGCAGCGCTGGGTCATCGAATGGGCGGATCTGGTCGAGTTCGAGATCGTTCCGGTAGCCAGCAGCAAGGACATGGTGGCGGCGCTCGCCGGGCACCTCTGAATCTTTTCGATGATGGCCAGCTAGCTGCTGGTGGCCCCGTCAAATGACCGCTATCGCGTCGACCTCTATGAGATAGCCTGGGGACATGATCGCCACGCCGACTATCACATTCGCTGGCTTGTGATCTCCAAACAGCGAAATCTGCGCGGCTTCGATGATCGGAACGTGTTCGTCGCGGTTGTAGTCGACGATATAGACCGTGATCTTGCAGACTTGGTCGGGCCGCGCGCCTGCCGCGCTGAGCGCGCAGCCGAGATTGGCGAACGACAGGCGCGCTTGCGCCGCAAAATCACCATGCCCGACGAGCTTGCCATTATGTCTTCGGGCTGCTGCCCCGAGATGAACACCAGCTTGGATCCCGTAGCGACGACAACCTGCGTGTACATCTCCGGAACCGGCAGATCGGCTGGATTGATGAGTTCGAGCGACATCAGAGGATCTCCTACGACTTCGTTTGACTGAAAAAGCGATGGGGGAACGAAGGATTGGTGCTCCGTTCCTAGTTCCCTAAACTACTTGTTGGTGCCGAGCGCTGATGAGCTGACTGCGTGCACGCATTCCCCGATCAGCCACTCCCGGAACGCACCCACGATATCGCGCCTTGCGCTGCGTTCGGGGATCGTTAGGCAATAGGGCTGGCGCAGCTCCAGGGATTGCGCGGCGGCCCGCACCAGCTTGCCATCCTCCAGCGCCTGGGCGCAATAGATGCCTTGCGCCAGCGCCACGCCCAGTCCTGAGATGGCGAGATCCAGCGCTGCCCGCGACGAGTTGGCCGACAGGCCGCGCTGCGCGGCCCGGCCGGTCTCGACGCCTGCCGCCTCGAACCAGTTGCGCCAGGATGGAAAGGACGCTCCGGTCGGCCCCCAGTCGGTGTGAATGAGCGGTAGGCTGGCAAGGCCATCCGATCTGGTCGCGCCGGCCAGCGTCGGCGCGCAGACGGGATAGACGGCGTCCCTGACAATCTCCTCGGTCGGATGCTCCCGATAGTGCGGGCCGTAGGAGAGGCGGATGTCGATCAATTCATGATCGAACGACACCGGATCGTCGTCGCCTCTCAGCGATATGTCGGCGGCGCCATGGGATGCGACAAAGCGGACGATGCGCTCGGAGAGCCAGCCCATCGCCATGGAAGGCGGCACCGAGATGACGAGCCTTGGCCGGAACGCGTCGCCGCCGAGATCGCGCGCGACGCTGCCGATTTCCCGGAAAGCCATGGTAAGCCTCGGCAGCATCTCAACCCCGGCTTCGGTCAGCACGGCGCGCCGGTTGATCCGGTGGAACAGTTGTCGTCCCATCTGTTCCTCGACGGTGCGGATAAGCTGGCTGACGGCCGCGGCCGAAATCGACAATTCCTCCGCCGCGGCCGCAAAGCTGCCCGTCCGCGCCGCCGCTTCGAAGGCCTGAAGTCCGCGCAAGGAGGGAAGAGCGACCATGACAATCCGAAAGATAAGGTGATCTTATCTATTTCGCAGAAATCCTCGTTTTTCGAAAGGTTTCTTTCTGGCTATCGTGGCCTCATGAACGCAATCGACCACGACGCAGCCGTCGACCATCGCTCCGTGATAGCCTCGCTGACGAATGAGGAGCGCAGCCGGCTGACCGGCAAATTGGATGGGCCGGGCCTTGTCCAGTTCGCACTCCATCTCGGCGCGATCATCATCCTTGGCGCGCTGATCGCGGCCAAGGTGCCGTTCTGGCCGGTCCTGATGCTGCCGCAGGGCATCCTGATCGTCTTCCTGTTCACGCTGCTGCATGAAACCGTGCACAGGACGGCGTTCGAAACGCAGTGGTTGAATGACACCGTCGCGCGCTTCTGCAGCCTGGCGATCGCGCTGCCCGCCGACTGGTTCCGCTACTTCCATTTCGCCCATCACCGTTTCACCCAGGATCCCGAAAACGATCCGGAGCTGGCTTTCCCGAAGCCCGAGACGATGCGGCAGTACATCGTCCACGTCTCCGGCCTGCCGGTATGGTGGGGGCACTTCAAGACGCTCTACACCAATGCGATGGGGCGCTGCCGCGACAGTTACGTGCCGCCGAAGGGCTTGCCGAAAGTGAAAGCCGAGGCGCGGGCGATGATCGCCTTCTATGTCGTCCTGCTGGCGCTTGCGGTCTGGTTCAAGGCATCGGTGGTGCTCTATGTCTGGATCGTGCCGGCGCTGCTCGGCCAGCCGTTCCTCAGGCTCTATCTACTGGCCGAGCACGGCCGCTGTCCCTTCGTCGCCAACATGCTGGAAAACACCCGCACGACGCTGACCAACTGGTTCGTGCGCAAGCTCGCCTGGAACATGCCTTACCATGCCGAGCACCACGCCTATCCCGGCGTGCCGTTCCATCAGCTGCCGCAATTCCACCGGCTGATCGAGCGGCATCTGAAAGTGGTGGAGCCCGGCTATGTGAGCTTCCACGAGAAATATGTCGGGGCGCTACGCTAAAGTGGGAACCGGTTTCGAGACATGCGTAGAACCAAGAACCTAAAACGCATGGAGC
Source organism: Mesorhizobium vachelliae (assembly GCF_033977325.1). Taxonomy (NCBI): domain Bacteria; kingdom Pseudomonadati; phylum Pseudomonadota; class Alphaproteobacteria; order Hyphomicrobiales; family Phyllobacteriaceae; genus Mesorhizobium; species Mesorhizobium vachelliae. The sequence continues at coordinate 167,626 of NZ_JAVIIR010000002.1, read as the reverse complement.
GAACCTGAAAGATCGTGACACGCTTTAACGGACGGGTGTCACTCAGCCTGATTGGCGCAGCAGCGCCTGCGAGCGCAGCAGCCGGCTCATGTCGGACGCCTTGGTCGGCACGCCGATCAGATAGCCTTGCGCCTCACCGCAGCCGGCCTTGCGCAGCATGTCGAGCTGCGTTTCGGTCTCCACACCCTCGGCGGTGACGGTGATGCCGAGCTCGGCGCCGAGGCCGATCACCGTGCGCACGATCGCCGCCGTGTCGCGCTTGTCGAGGTCGTGGATGAAGGAGCGGTCGATCTTGATCTTGTCGACGGGGAAGCGTCGCAGATAGCCGAGCGAAGAATAGCCGGTGCCGAAATCGTCGAGCGCGATGCGCACGCCAAGGCCGCGCAATTGGCTCAGCGTCTTCAGCACCGCGTCGCTTTCGTCCATCATGACCGTCTCGGTGATTTCGAGCTCCAGGCGATCGGCCGGCAGACCGGAAAAGGCGAGCGCCGAGATCACGCTGCGGGCGCAGCCGCCGCTCTTGATCTGCGCGGCCGAGACATTGACAGCCATGCGCATGTCCTGCGGCCAAGTCGCGGCCACGTTGCAAGCCTTGCGCAGCGCCCAGTCGCCGAGCTGCACGATCAATCCGGTCTCCTCGGCGGCGGCAATGAAGTTTTCCGGCGATACCAGGCCGCGCGATGGCGAGCGCCAGCGCATCAGGGCTTCCGCGCCGACGATTTTGCCGGAGCCGATGTCGAGGATCGGCTGGAAATCCAGCTCGAATTCACGTTTGGAGAGTGCTGCTTGGAGGTCGGCCTCGAGCGCCCGGCGCTCCCGCATCAGCGCATCCATGCCCGGCTCGAAGAAGCGATAGACGTTGCGCCCTTCGCTCTTGCCCCGGTAGAGCGCCATGTCGGCGTTGGTGAGCAGCGTGTCGGCATCGTGTCCGTCGCCGGGATAGAGCGCGATGCCGAGGCTCACGCCCACATGCATTTCGCGCCCCTTGTCGCGATAGGGCTTGCCGACGATCTCGACGATGCGCTTGGCGAGCTTTTCGGCGTCGGCGGCGCTCTTGATGCCCGACTGGATGATGGCGAACTCGTCGCCGCCGAAGCGCGCCACCACATCCTTGCTGCCGCGCACCGCATGCTGCAGCCGCTTGGCGACGCATTTCAGCAGCCAGTCTCCGGCCGGGTGGCCGAACGTGTCGTTGACGGTCTTGAAGCGGTCGAGGTCGAGCGAGAGGATTCCCAGCGGCTTGGCCTTGGCCTCGCCAAGCGCCTGATCCAGCTTCTCGCGAAACATCGAGCGGTTGGGCAGATTGGTCAGCGTGTCGTGATGCGCAAGATGCGTCATGCGCTCCTCGGCGCGTCGGCGCTCGGTGACATCCTCGAAAGTCGCCACCCAGCCGCCGCCGGCCAGCGGCCGCCGCAGAACGAACAGCGTTCGGCCATCGACCAGCTCGCGATAGCTCGATCGCGACTGGCCGGCATCCAGGCTGGCCTTCGTCTTGCCGACTTCGACATCGATTTCGAGCGGTGTGAAGATGCCGAGGCGTATGAGCTTGTCCAGCATCTGGCGATGCGTCATGCCGAGCGGGAAGTCCGACGCCTTGGCGTGGCACAGGTCCAGGAAGCGCTGGTTGCGCACGATGAGCCGGCCCCTGGCGCTGTACATCAGCAGGCCTTGCGACATGTTGGCCAAAGCAGCGTCGAAGCGGCGGTGCTGCTCCTTCAACTCCGCCTCGGCACGCCGTTCCTCGGTCACATCCTCATAGATCGACACCCAGCCACCGACGGCGATCGGCCGGTGCGAAATGACGACGATGCGCCCGTCCGACAGGACTTCCTCATAGGTCGAAGGCTTGGCGCCGTCGATATAAGGCTTGCGGATGGCATAAAGCTCGCTGGCGGTCTGCCCGGCGATGCCGATGTCGACGCTGTGCTGCAGGATGTCGAAGAAACGAATGCCTGGCTTCACCACTTTGGCGTCCAGGCGGAAGATGTCGATGTAATTGCGGTTGCAGATGATCATCCGCTCGTCGGCGTCGAACATGCACAACCCATGCGACATGTTCTCGACAGCCGCCGCGAAGCGCTCGTTCTGGGCACGAAGTTCTTCCGCTATTCGTCGGGCCGGGCCAATGCTGGTCGCTCTTCGCTTGCCGGAGACCGAACCAGTCTTGACATGTGCGCCGGGCATGAGCACGCCTTCGGATCGTGACCGAACGCAATACTGTCCTGCCAGCCGGTTAATTTAGCGTTCTTACGGGACTGAATTTACCACAAGCGGAGACTGACGCTCGGCTTCCAGCGTCTTGAAACGCTTCAGCAAAGCCGTTTGCGCCCAGGTCACGGATTTTGGCGTGAAGTCGAAACGGTCGGCGGAGAAGCCGCGCGGCCGGCCGAAATACTCGGTCGCCTCCGCCGTCGAGAAGCCGGCCAGCAGTGTGGCCTCGTAATAGGCGGCTATCTGGTCGGCGCGCTTGATGTCCTTGCGCAAGGCCGCGTTGAGTTCCGCCGGCAGCGAGAAACGCAGATGGATGGCGCGCTGCAGGCGCAACTCGCAGTCCTTGTAGGAGCCGCCCATCACGGATTTGAACGGCGAGATCATATCGCCGATGACATATTCCGGCGCATCGTGCAGCAGCGCCGCAAGCCGCGCTTCGGCCGTGGCCTCCGGCGCCAGCTCGCCGTAAAGCGCCTCGACCAACAGCGAATGCTGCGCGACGGAAAAGGCATGGTCGCCGCTGGTCTGGCCGTTCCAGCGGGCGACGCGGGCAAGCCCATGCGCGATGTCGGCGATCTCGATGTCGAGCGGCGAGGGGTCGAGCAGGTCGAGCCGCCGGCCCGACAGCATGCGTTGCCAGGCGCGCGGCGGCGCGCCGGCCCGGTCGGCCGCCATCAGGCCTCCTCCGTGCTGATTGCATCCTGCGGCAGGGAGAATTTCGCCCAGGCGGGAATGGCAAGTGTCACAGGTACGTCGCCGGCCATGATGGTTTCACCGGCATCGACCGCCGCCTTCACGCGGTCGATGCGGGCAATCGAAAGACCGTTTCGGCCGCCAGCAGATCCGAGCGCGCCCACCGGCCGGCCGGCGACGGTGAGCTCGGTCCCGGCGGCGGGCAGGGGGCGATCGGCCGACGCGATCAGCACGCGGCGCCGCGCGGTGCCGCGATGCTGCATGCGCGAAACCACTTCCTGGCCGATATAGCAGCCCTTCTTGAAGCCGACGCCGCCCGTCTCGTCGAGCAGCACGTCATGCGGGAAGGCGTCGCCAAGCTGGTAGTCTGAACCGCTCTCCGCGATGCCATGGCCAATGCGCAGCGCCAGCCAGGCGCCAGGATCGCCGCTGTCCTTTGCCTCGCCTCCATAAGCGCGCCTCACCGCCACATCGCGGAAGCGAAGGTCGGCCAGCGCCCTTGAATCAGCCCCGATTGAATCGAAATGCGAGGCGGTTGAATCTTCGCCCCATGCGACCGTGACAAGCACTTGATCGTGCTTGGCAATATCGGCCTTTGCCCGTAGCCGGTAAAGCATCAGCCGGCGCACGAAATCGTCGACGATGTCGGCCCGGCATTCCAGTTGGAAGCCGTTGTCGCCGGCACGCGAGATCAAAAAATCGAACAGAATCTTGCCCTGCGGTGAAAGCAGCGCGCCTGGCTTTGCCTCGCCGGGCTTCAGCATGTCGAGATCGGTGGTGAGGATGTTCTGCAGGAAATGCTCGGCGTCGGGGCCTGACACGGAAACGAGCGCGCGGTCTTTGAGTTGGGCAAAGGGCATGAGCGTAAAATCGGCCTGATCTTGCAAAACGTTCGGCCATTACGTAAGCCGACCACACTCCCCCCGCAAGAGATTGGACCTGCCCATGGCAACCACATTCGACCTCATCCTGACAGGCGGCACGGTGGTCAATCATGACGGCGAGGGCAGGCGCGACATCGGCGTGAAGGCCGGCCGCATCGCGCGGATCGGCGATCTCGGCCAGGCTTCGGCCGGCGAAACCATCGACTGCACAGGCCTGCACATCCTGCCGGGCGTCGTCGACAGCCAGGTGCATTTCCGCGAACCGGGTCTGGAGCACAAGGAAGACCTGGAGACCGGCTCTCGCGCCGCGGTGCTTGGCGGCGTCACCGCCGTCTTCGAAATGCCCAACACCAATCCGCTCACCACCAGCGAGGCAGCGCTGGCCGACAAGGTGCGGCGCGCCACGAACCGCATGCATTGCGACTTCGCCTTCTGGGTCGGCGGCACGCGCGACAATGCCCGTGATGTCGGCGAACTGGAACGGCTGCCGGGAGCGGCCGGCATAAAAGTGTTCATGGGGTCTTCCACCGGCGATCTTCTGGTCGAGGACGACGAAGGCGTCGCCTCGATCCTGAAGAACACCCGCCGCCGCTCCGCCTTCCATTCGGAGGACGAGTTCCGCCTGCGCGAACGGCTCGGCGAACGCATCGAGGGCGATCCGTCGTCTCATCCCGTCTGGCGCGACGAGGTCGCGGCGCTGCGCTGCACGGAGCGGCTGGTGCGCATCGCCAGGCAGAGCCGGGCGCGCATCCACGTGCTGCACATCTCGACCGCCGAGGAGATCGTCTTCCTTGAGCAGCACAAGGATGTCGCGACCTGCGAGGCGACGCCCCACCATCTGACGCTGAGCGCCGACGACTATGCCCGGCTGAGCACGCTGATCCAGATGAACCCGCCGGTGCGCGCCGCCCGCCACCGCGACGGCGTATGGCACGGCATCTCCCAAGGCATCGTCGATGTGCTGGGGTCCGATCATGCGCCGCACACGCTGGCCGAGAAGGCGAAGCCCTATCCGGCCTCGCCGTCGGGCATGACCGGCGTGCAGACGCTGGTGCCGATCATGCTCGACCATGTGAATGCCGGCCGTCTCACGCTGCAGCGCTTCGTCGACCTTTCCAGCCATGGCCCGCAGCGCATTTTCGGCATGGCCAGGAAAGGCCGCATCGCCGCAGGCTATGATGCCGACTTCACAATCGTCGACCTGAAACGGCGCGAGGCCATCACCAACGCCCAGGCCGGCTCCAAGGCCGGCTGGACGCCCTATGACGGCAAAGAGGTAACCGGCTGGCCGGTCGGCACCATCCTGCGCGGCACGCGCGTCATGTGGGAGGGCGAGATCGTGACGCCCGGCCAGGGCAGGGCGGTGGAGTTTTCCGAGGCGCTGCCGGCCTGATCCGCCAACATTGGATTTGTTAAGCGCTCTGCACTATCTTGTGCGTGCTATGACCGCGAATATTGCGCCGATCATTCCCGCGGAGTTTCCTGAACTCCAGGCGCTCGCCTGGAACCGCGACATCACGCGCCCCATCCCCGCCAAGGAAGTGTTTGCGCTTTATGAGCGCAACTGGCGCTTTGTCGATCAAAAGCGCCTTACGGAGCGTGAGAAGCTGCTTATTACGAAATTGGCCGACGAATTCGGCCAAGGTATTCTTCTGACCACGTCGTGATAGTCCATCTTCTATCCCGGTCGCGCGCCGCCGACGTGCCCGACGGGAATATTGCGGGTAAAGATCATGAAGGCGTTCGGAAAACCGGAGCACAAGATAATTGCCGAAGCCCTCGGACTGATGGATCGCGACTTTCTTACGGCCACTCGATGCTGGTTTGGCGGCGGGACGGCCATTGTCATGAAGCTTGGAGAGTATCGTCGATCACTGGATCTGGATTTCCTTTGCGCCGACGCCAGCGGTTACCGTGATCTGCGGACACGAGCGTCGGAACTCGGCGTTCGAGCCTTTTTCCCTGAGCCCGTCGAAGCCGTTCGGGATTTCCAGATCGACCAGTACGGCCTGAGGACCGTTGTGAGCCTTAAAGGGCAACCGATCCGGTTCGAAGTCGTCCGGGAAGGGCGCATCGATTTGCGCGGTCATTTCGACGCGGATTTGGGGATACCGGCGCTCGCTCCGGCGGACATGTTTGCCGAGAAGCTGCTGGCCAATGCCGACCGATGCCAGGATCGTGCTGTCGCATATCGAGATGCCTTCGACCTTGGGATGCTGGTTAAGGCATACGGGCAGATTCCGACTGAGGCCCTCGACAAGGCACAAACCGCCTATGGCCCCGACATCGAACGCAAACTCGTCTGGGTAGTGGCCAAACTCCGGGACAAAGACGAACTCCGCGCCGCCGCCGAAGCCTTGCAAATGGACCCCGTCGTAGCAACCGACGCCATTTCGGCTCTGACAAACGAAGCGGCTCGGATATGGCCGGAGACCGACAAGCGATAGTTCCGGCTTAATCCCCGGCGACGAAAAACAGCCACTGTCCCGTCGGCGTGATGCCGACGCGGTAGAAGATGTAGGCGCCGAACTGCTTCATGTCGTCATAGTCGCTGGCCGTGACCAGCTTGAACAATTCGACGCGCTGCCTGGGATCGAGCTTGTCGAGCGGCAGCGCGAAGAAATACGGCCAGACATAGAGTTCCTGCGGCATGCCGGTGTCGACATGCACATAGCCGGCCGAAAGCACCTCTTCGAGGATGGCGAGGATCTCCTGGCCGTCGCCGTCGCCCGAGAGGCCCTTCAGGAAGGTGACGGGATCGCCGTCAATGTCACCCAGCGACAGTTGCGTCATGGAATCACCCTTGCCGATCAGCGGCCTCAGCTTCTCGATGTCGCCGGTCCGGCAGGCCTCGATGATCAGCCCATGCATGCGCTTGACCGGTTCGGGCAGCGTGTCGAGGTCGTAGACGACCGCGGGCGGCGGAGCGTCCGGATCGGCGCGCGGGCTGGTGATGCCGCCATTGGCTGGCGGCGTTTCCGGCTCCTGCTTGTCCGTGTCGTCGGCCGGCTGACCGCCGTCCGCGGGTTTGGTGCCGGGCGCCTCCGGCACCGGCACGGCGGTGCCGGGCGCGGCGCTGTTGCCATTGGCGGGCGGGGTGACCGGCGAAGGCAGGTCCTCGCGCTGGATCTCGCTCAGCGCGTAGGAAGGTGTGCTGGCGAGGCATAGAGGCAGCACCAGGCAGGAAGCGGCGATCAGGATGCTGAGGGCCAGCCCGTGTGGCCGGCCTGACATCGAAAATCTCACCGCTTGCCTCTCCATGATTCCCGGGTTCGGCCGCAGGTCGGCGCCCTGAGTGTCCGAGCGCATGGGCATGATGCCCAAATGGCGTGTCACCGTCAAAAACTCGTGGTCAAAAAGTCGCTGTCAAAACAGGTGGCTAGTGCTTCAGCCGTTCCGGCTCGAAGGCGCCGGCGATCACTTTCTCGCGCATGCGGTCGAGCAGCGCCAGCGCCGAGGTCTCGCCATTGGCGCGCAATATTTCGCCGAAAGCCGTCTCCAGCGCTGCTTCGGCGATGATTTCCGGTTCAATGCCAGCCGACAGGCCTTCCGCCCAGGCTTCGCTGTGGCTCTCCACGGCGGTCAGGCGCTTTTCTTCCCTGACCAACGCGTCGATGTCGCTGACACCATGTTCCATTGCGATGTCCACCTTCTGCAAGCTGCGATCCGACCGAATGGATCCGGCTTGGTCTGCAAGTTCGTCCGCAATCTCACTTAAGTCTTTGTAAATGCGACATTTTTACGGTCGAAATCTACATTGTCGGCGAGACTGCCCTTAACCGATGCGGAGCTTAGCCGATTAGACCGGCTTGCGGCATCAAAACCTTCAGTTTGAGTTAATTCCGCAATTGCACGCTAACGTTTCATTAACGCTGTTGCGCAAGTGCAACACATGATTGCACCAGAGCGGGACAGGAGACAATAAGGCACGTCACATTGGCGCCGATTGCCGCAAAAAAACTGCGTAAAACATTGCGGCCGGACCAGCCGGGCTCAATTCCCGTAGCGGGAGGCGATGTCGCGCGACAGCGTCTCGCCTTCCTTCATGTAGCGGGCAATGGCCTCAGTCGCCGAAGGCGTGCATTGGGTATAGGTGCCGCTGAAGGAGCGGTAGCCGCGGTTGAACGAGGCGATGAAGCGGGCGCGCCGGTCGGGATCGGGATTTTCCGACTCGAGCAGCTTTTCCATCTCGACCCGCCACTGGTCGCCTTTTTCGCCACAGAGGTTGCGCAGGAAATGCAGCGATCCGAGCACTTCGGCCAATCGCATGAGCCCTGGCTCGAAAGGCGCCTCTGCGGCAAGCGCCGGCGGTGCCGCGACAGCGACACTGACGGCGAGGCATGCGGCGAGAAAAGCGGAAGCGCGGGTCATCAAAGCCTTGCGATGAAAGGGCAGGGCTTTGTGGCGAAACATTTTGTCGCCCGCAAGGCCATTCTAGGTGCTCACCGCCTGGCGCCTTGCGCAGGGCCAAGCAACTCCTCGGCGACCGAGAACACATCGCCGGCAAGCGGCATCCCTGCCATTTCAGCCAGCGTGTAGAACGCCGCGGTCTCGGCATCGTCATTTGCCGCGGGCTCGCCGCCGGCATAGGCGGCGCCGAACACCGTCAGCAGGTAGTCGACAGCGTGATTCGCCTCGTTGCCGTCGATATGGATATCGCGCAGCGGGCGATAGCCGGTCGCCTCTAGCCCGGTTTCTTCCAGCAATTCGCGCGCGGCGGCCTCCGCCAGCGTCTCGCCCGGCTCGACCTTGCCGCCGGGATAGGCGTAGAGCCCTTGCGACGGCGCCCGCCCACGCTTGACCAGAAGCACGGTGCCGTCGCGCACGACGGCGACGGAAACGGCCGGTATGATCTTGCGCTGTTCCATGCGTGCCGATCTTCCTGCAGCCTTTTGTGGACCGATTGGGCGAATCCAGCTTTACCCGTTGCGGCGCGGCGGTTCCACCGCCACTTTCATGGCATATCAACCGACGAGCCAGATCCATGTGCGGACGCTTTGCCCTGACCGCCACGCCCGACCAGACCGCCGCCTTCCTTGGCTTGGCCGAGCTGGAGGAATTTCCGGCCCGCTACAACATCGCGCCGACGCAGCCGGTGCTGATGGCGCTTGCCGGCCCGCAGCGGGAACCCGGCTCGAACCTGCCGGACCGCCAGGCCATGCTGGTGCGTTGGGGCCTGATTCCGGCCTGGGTCGAGGACACCAGGGCGTTTCCGCTGCTCATCAACGCCCGCTCCGAAGGCGTGCTGCAAAAAGCCTCGTTCAAGACCGCCATGCGCCACCGCCGTGCTTTGGTGCCGGCGTCGGGCTTTTACGAGTGGCAGCAATCGGGTGGCGGGAAGGGCCAGCCTTACTGGATACGGCCGAAGCAAGGCGGGGTCATCGCCTTCGCCGGCCTGATCGAGACTTACGCCGAGCCTGGCGGTTCCGAGATGGATACCGGCGCGATCATCACGACTGAGGCCAATGCCGGCATCGCCCATATCCACGACCGCATGCCAGTGGTCATCGAGGAGCGCGACTTCGCCCGCTGGCTCGATTGCCGCACACAGGAGCCGCGCGACGTGCTCGATCTGCTGAAGCCTGCGGGACCCGATTTCTTCGAGGCTGTCCCGGTTTCCGACCTGGTCAACAAGGTCGCCAACACCGGGCCGGAGATACAGGAGCGAGGCATCGTTTCGCCGCGGGCCGAAAAGCCCAGGCGCCAGAAGCCCGGCGCGGACGAAAACCAGATGAGCTTATTCTAGCGAAGGCTGCCTGCCTCGAAAGGCGGCTCTGGGGCCTTCATCTCCAGGGCGCTCTCTGGCGCCCTCATCGCCGGTGTCCCCGTCGTCGGGGATCATGCCGGTCGTGCCTTTTCAGGCAGCGCGCGGTGAGACGATTTTCTGCGCGGGCTTCTTCTTCTTCGCGGTGTGAAGAAGGGCGGCGACGATGGCCGCCGGGCCGATCGCGCGGTAGTGGCTGGCGAGAGCCGGCTGCGTTTGTCGGTTCTGTTCCTGCTTGCTGCGGGCCATTGTTCTCTTCCCTGGTAACGGCTTCGTGTTCAGCGTTTGGCGGCCGATTCCGACCAAATCGTGACATCTGGCGGTCTAGCCGGCGAATGTTTCATCACTGTGCCGACATGTTTAATAAAATGTTTCGGCCTGTTTTTACTTGTGATCCAGCGACATCTTTCCTTGGTGGAGCGACTTGACGGCAACACCCGCCGGCGCGATAAAGCCGCCCATGAAAACGTCTTTCGCCATTTGTGGCATTTGCATTATTCGCTAGCCTCGCGCTGGTCCGGACGTTTTCGCCTCATCTTTCCCCAGATCGGAAAAACGCCCCGGCCAGCAGGCTGGAGCCTGATTTGTGCCCTCGGCGCAGACAAGGCTCCGACCAATCTAAGGGATCGGAAGGGCACGCATGTCTGACGCATCGAAGGGCCTCAGCCTCTACAACACGCTGACGCGGACGAAGGAGCGTTTCGTTCCGATCGATCCGCACAATGTGCGCATGTATGTCTGCGGCCCGACCGTCTACGACTTTGCCCATATCGGCAATGCGCGGCCGGCGATCGTCTTCGACGTGCTTTTCCGCCTGTTGCGCCATCTCTACGGCGAAAGCCACGTCACGTATGTGCGCAACATCACGGATGTCGACGACAAGATAAACGCACGTGCCTTGCGCGATTTCGGCGGGGAGATCGCGGCCGGAAAGCTGTCGCTCAACGACGCGATCCGCAAGGTCACCGAAAAGACCGCCGACCAGTACCACAAGGATGTCGCGGCACTCGGCTGCCTTGAGCCGACCTACGAGCCGCGCGCCACCGAGTTCGTCGCGCCCCGGGCCGACGGCAAGGCCGACATGCTGTCGCTGATCCGGCAGCTGATCGAGCGCGGCCACGCTTATGTCGCCGGCGGCGAAGTGCTGTTCGACACCGCCTCGATGCCGGACTATGGCGAATTGTCGAAGCGCAATCTCGACGAGCAGCAGGCGGGCGCGCGCATCGCGGTCGACGCGCACAAGAAGAACCCTGGCGATTTCGTGCTGTGGAAGTTGTCTTCGCCCGAAGAGCCCGGCTGGGAGAGCCCATGGGGCAGGGGCCGGCCCGGCTGGCACATCGAATGCTCGGCCATGTCGGCCGCCTATCTCGGCGAGGTCTTCGACATCCATGGCGGCGGGCTGGACCTGATCTTCCCGCACCACGAGAACGAGATCGCCCAGTCACGCTGCGCCCACGGCACCAAGGTCATGGCCAATGTCTGGATGCACAACGGCTTCCTGCAGGTCGAAGGCCAGAAGATGTCGAAGAGCCTCGGCAACTTTTTCTCGATCCATGAGCTGCTGGAGACCAGCACCTTCGGCGGCCGCACCTGGCCGGGCGAGGTGCTCAGGCTGGCGATGCTGATGACGCACTACCGCGAGCCGATCGACTTTTCCGTGCGCAAGCTGGAGGAGGCGGAGAACACATTGCGCAAATGGAAGCGCGCCGCCGACCTCGCGCCTGCGGCGGCAAAGGAATTGCCGGCCGAGGTGGTGGAAGCGCTCTCCGACGATCTCGCTACCTACACCGCCTTCCAGCGGTTGACGCAGCTTGCCGGCGAGGCGGTCGATGCCGGCGCCGGCGAGAAAGCCGCGGCTTCATTGAAGGCGGCGCTGGCCTTCCTCGGCTTCGACACGGGCGCGGCCAAGGTGGATGAGGATGCGATCGGCAAGGCGATCGCCAAACGCTTGGAATTCATTGCCGCCAAGAACTGGGCCGAAGGCGACCGCATCCGCGACGAGCTTCTGGCGCAGGGCGTGCAGTTGAAGGACGGCAAGGATCCGGCGACGGGCGAACGTGTGACGACGTGGGAGATCAAAAGGTGAGGGTGGATGCTTGCGAGGTAAAATTGGAGAGGCTGGCGGGACAGCGCCCCTCTCTGTCCTGCCGGACATCTCCCCCACAAGGGGGGAGATTGGATGTCACCGGCGATTTCGCCAATCTCCGACGTTGCAGAATTGAGCATGGCGCCAAAGCTGCCAATCTCCCCCCAAGTGGGGGAGATGTCCGGCAGGACAGAGGGGGGCGCCGTAGAGCGCTGACCTCGACTGTCAGAAGCAGCCCCCTGCGCTTCTGGCACCGCGCCGCCATCCGCGATATCGACAGGGGCAGCGCACCGCTTGTTCCTTTTGCGCCACCAACGCAGGAGCTCGTTCCATGATCGATCATCTCGGCATCACCGTTTCCGATTTCGACGCATCCAAAACCTTCTACGACAAGGCGATGGCGCCGCTTGGCGCTTCGCTGCTCTACATGGTGCCGCAGGAATATACCGGCGGCGCCAAGGTCGGCGGTTATGGCCGCGACCGGCCGGTGTTCTGGCTGAGCGACGGCACGGAAAAGCCGAGATCCACCCAACATGTCGCCTTCACTGCGCGCAGCCGCGCCGAGGTCGATGCTTTCTATCAGGCAGCGCTTGCCGCCGGTGGCAAGGACAATGGCGGACCTGGCCTGCGTCCGCATTATCATCCCAACTATTACGGCGCCTTCGTCTTCGATCCCGACGGCAACAATGTCGAGGCGGTCTGCCATGACCCAGAGTGAGCCATGTTGCGGAGTGAGCCCGTGTTTTGGAGCAAACGATGAGCCTCGATAACCGGCCGGTCTACACCGGTGGCTGCCAGTGCGGCGCGGTGCGCTTCCGCGTCGAAGGCGCGCTGGGCGATGCCTCGGTCTGCCATTGCCGCATGTGCCAGAAGGCGAGCGGCAATTTCTACCTGCCGCTGGTCTCGGTGCGCGGCGCCACGCTCGACTGGACGCGCGGCGAGCCGAAACGCTTCCGCTCGTCCAATGCCGCATGGCGTGGCTTCTGCGCCGAATGCGGCACGCCGCTGACCTTCGAGGCGCCGGACGGCGTGGCGCTGGCGATCGCCGCCTTCGACGATCCGGCCGGAATCGCGCCGACCATCCAGTGGGGCGTCGAGGCGAAGCTTCCCTATGTCGACGGCATTTCGAAACTGCCGTCCGAGGAGACGATGGCCGATGTCTCGTCGGCGTCTTACCTTGCCGAGCTCGTCTCCTATCAGCATCCAGACCACGACACCGACCAATGGTCGCCGGAGGAAAAACCATGACCGATCAAGTTCGAACCGGCGGCTGCCAGTGCGGCGCCGTGCGCTTCCGCATAAAGGGCAAGCTTGGGCGCCCGTCCATCTGCCACTGCCGCATGTGCCAGAAACAGTTCGGCAATTTCTTCGGGGCGCTCGTCACTGTGCCGAAGGACGGCGTCGAATGGACCCATGAGGAGCCGAGCTATTTCCAGTCCTCGGTCAACATCGACCGCGGGTTCTGCCCTCGCTGCGGCACGCCCCTGACCTACCGCCAGCCCGGCGCGCTGGAGATCGCCATCGGCGCCTTCGACGACCGCTCGGATCTGGCACCGCAGATCCAGGTCAACTACGCCGTTCGCCTGCCTTGGGTGGAGAAGATCTTCGAGGCGCCGATCCATGACGACCCCGACTACTATCGACGGCAGGAGCAGATCATCTCCTTCCAGCATCCCGATCACGAGACGGCCAACTGGCCGCAGCAGGGCTTGAAACTATGACGATCCACAGCAGTTCGTTGCGCACGCTCTATCCCGAGATCGAGCCGTTCGAAACCGGCACGCTCGATGTCGGCGACGGCCACACCATCTACTGGGAGCGCTGCGGCACCAGGGGTGCCAAGCCTGCGGTGTTCCTGCATGGCGGTCCGGGCGGCACCATCTCGCCAAAACACCGGCGCCTGTTCGACCCGAAACTCTACGATGTCATCCTGTTCGACCAGCGCGGTTGCGGGAAATCGACCCCCAACGCCTCGCTCGAGGCCAACACGACCTGGCATCTCGTCGCCGACATCGAGCGCCTGCGCGAGACGGCGGGTTTCGACAAATGGCTGGTGTTCGGCGGTTCCTGGGGCTCGACGCTGGCGCTCGCCTACTCCGAGACGCATCCCGAGCGCGTCAGCGAGCTCGTCGTGCGCGGCATCTACACGCTCACCCGCGCCGAGCTCGAATGGTACTATCAGTTCGGCGTCTCGGAGATGTTTCCCGACAAGTGGGAGCGGTTCCTGGCGCCGATCCCCGAGGCCGAGCGCGGCGACATGATGGCCGCCTACCGCAAGCGGCTTGTCGGCTCCGACCGCGCGCGCCAAGTCGAGGCCGCCCGCGCCTGGAGCATCTGGGAAGGCGAGACGATCACGCTGCTGCCTGAGCCCGAGACCAGCGACCCGTTCGCCCAGGATGACTATGCGGTCGCTTTCGCCCGCATCGAGAACCATTATTTCGTCCATGCCGGCTGGCTGGAAGAGGGGCAGCTTTTGCGCGACGCCTGGAAGCTGAAGGACATCCCCGGCACCATCGTCCACGGCCGCTACGACATGCCGTGCCCGGCGAAATATGCCTGGGCGCTGCACAAGGCCTGGCCGAAGGCGGATTTCCACCTCATTGAGGGCGCCGGCCACGCCTATTCTGAGCCCGGGATTCTGGACCGGCTGATCCGGGCGACGGATCGGTTCGCGGGGAAATTCCGGGCGACGGATCGGTTCGCGGGGAAATAGTGATGCGCGTTCGCGCTCTACGTGAAGGATCGCGGCCTTTCGAGCTATAGCCATGACAAAACAGAGACTTTTCCTTTTCGACACCACCCTGCGCGACGGTCAGCAGACGCCGGGCATCGACTTTTCCGTCGAGGACAAGATCGCGATCGCAAAACTGCTCGATGAGTTCGGCATCGACTATGTCGAGGGCGGCTATCCCGGGGCGAACCCAACCGACACCGCCTTCTTCCAGAAGAAGCGGACTGAGAGCGCGAAATTCGTCGCCTTTGGCATGACCAAGCGGGCAGGGGTCTCGGCTTCCAACGATCCGGGGCTGGCGGCGCTGGTGCAGTCGAAATCCGACGCCATCTGCTTCGTCGCCAAGAGCTGGGATTACCATGTGCGCGTGGCGCTCGGCTGCACCAATGAGGAGAACCTGGAGTCGATCAAGACCTCGGTTGAGACGGCCGTCGCTGCCGGCAAGGAGGCGATGGTCGACTGCGAGCATTTCTTCGACGGCTTCAAGGCCAATCCCGATTACGCGCTGGCTTGCGCGAAAACCGCCTATGAAGCCGGCGCGCGCTGGGTGGTGCTGTGCGACACCAATGGCGGCACGCAGCCTTCGGAAGTGCGCGCCATTGTTGCGAAAGTGATCGCCGGTGGTATTCCCGGCGATCATCTCGGCATCCATGCCCATGACGATACCGGCCAGGCGGTGGCGAATTCGCTCGCCGCGATCGAGGCTGGTGTGCGCCAGATACAGGGCACGCTTAACGGCATCGGCGAGCGCTGCGGCAACGCCAATCTGATCACCATCATCCCGACGCTTTCGCTGAAGCCTGCCTGTGCCGACCGCTTCGAAACCGGCATTTCGGCCGAGGCGCTCACTGGAATATCCAGGCTCTCCCGCGCCTTCGACGAACTGCTCAACCGCGCCCCGGAAGCGCAGGCGCCCTATGTCGGCGCCTCCGCATTCGCCACCAAGGCCGGCATACATGCCTCGGCACTTGCCAAGGAGCCGGCGACCTATGAGCATGTCCCGCCGGAAGCCGTCGGCAACCGCCGCCGCGTCATGGTCTCCGACCAGGGCGGCAAGGCCAATTTCCTTGCCGAGCTGAAGCGGCGGGGCATCGAGGTGCCCAAGGACGATCACCGGCTCGACTCGCTGATCGCGGTGGTCAAGGAACGCGAAGCCGAAGGCTATGCCTATGAAGGCGCCGATGCCTCCTTCGAGCTGCTTGCGCGCAAGATGCTGCACGGCCTGCCGGAATTCTTCAACGTCACCTCCTTCCGCTGCATGGTCGAGCGCCGCTTCGACGCCAACGGCCAGTTGAAGACGGTCTCTGAAGCGATCGTGAAGGTGCTGGTCGACGGCGAGGAGAAGATGTCGGTGGCCGAAGGCCACGGCCCGGTCAACGCGCTTGACATCGCGCTGCGCAAGGACCTCGGCAAATACCAGAGCGAGATCGTCGACCTCGAGCTCGCCGACTTCAAGGTGCGTATCCTCAATGGCGGCACCGAAGCCATCACCCGCGTTCTCATCGAGTCGCACGATTCCACCGGCGCCCGCTGGTGGACGGTCGGCGTGTCGGAAAACATCATTGACGCTTCCTTCCAGGCGCTGATGGATTCCATCGTCTACAAGCTGATGAAGAACCGCGAGATGGCGGGGCTGGTGGCGGCGGAGTAGCACCGCCGCCCTTCCTCGCCCCCGCGAAGCGGGGGAGAGGTGGCCCGGCGAAGCCGGGACGGAGAGGGGGACGCCCTCCACGAAACCAGAGTCAGAGCAGGATAGGACTCGATCGGAATCTCTCAATCGCAGCCCGCTCCCGCTTTACGAAATCCCCTCTCCGTCCCGGCCGCGCCGGGCCACCTCTCCCCACGGCGTGGGGCGAGGAACTTGTGCCCCGCTCGCTTGAACCATCACAAAAAGTCCGTTGATCCATCATAATTTTGTGATGGCCTTGGGCGGCCTACTGGGCCATAGCGTTGGGCCATGGTCACCGCTACAGCCGATCTCGATCAGGACGCCAAGGCCCGCCGCGGCTTCCTCCTAGCGCTTGGCGCCTATTTCCTGTGGGGGCTCTTGCCCTTCTACATGAAGGCGGTGGCGCACCTGCCGCTTGCCGAGGTGATTGCCAATCGCGTCGTCTGGTCGGTGCCGATCGCGGCGGCGGTGCTCATCTGGGCCGGCCGCACCGCCGACTTCAAGGCGGCGATCCGCTCGCCGAAGAGCCTTGCCATGGCGGCGCTGACGGCGGTGCTGATCTCGATCAACTGGGGCATCTATGTCTGGGCGATCGCCGTCGACCGCACCGTCGAGACCGCGCTCGGCTACTACATCAACCCGCTGGTGGTGGTCGTGGTAGGCGCGGTGCTGCTCGGCGAGCGGCTCGACCGGCTGCAGATCGCCGCCGTGGCGCTGGCTGCGATCGCCGTGGTGGTGCTGACCGTCGAGGCCGGCAAGCTGCCCTGGGTGTCGCTGGCGCTCGCCTTCTCTTTCGCCGCCTACGGCTTCTTCCGCAAGACGCTGCCGATCGGCCCGAGCCAGGGTTTCCTGCTCGAAGTGCTTTTGCTGTCGGTGCCGGCGCTCTGCTACATCGTCTACCTGATCGCCACCGGGCAGGACCATCTTTTCTCTAGCAACGCAAAAGATACCGCGCTGCTGATCGGCTGTGGCCCGATCACCGCGGTGCCGCTGCTGCTGTTTGCCTTCGGCGCCCGGCTGCTGCGCCTGTCCACGATCGGCATCATGCAATATATCGCGCCGACCATGGTGTTCCTGATCGCCGTGCTGATCTTCGACGAGCCGTTCGGCACCACGCAGGCAATCGCCTTCGCGCTGATCTGGGCAGCTCTGGCCATGTATAGCTGGTCAATGTTCAGGGGCCGCGAGATCCGCCCGGCGGCACCAGCGACAAGATAGGGATCGGCGCGCTATACGCGCCCCAGCCGCCGCACGATCTTATAGACAATGCCGGCGATGACGACCGAGATCGCCGTCACCACCCAGAAGCCGTGCGGCGTGTCGACCAACGGCAGCCCGCCGACATTCATGCCGAACAGGCCGGAGATGATGGTCATCGGCAACAGCACCGCCGTCATGACGGAGAGGATGTAGAGCAGTTGGTTCGACTGCTCGGTGAGCTTGGCCATCAGTTCGTCCTGCAATAGGCGCGTGCGCGCCTGCAGTTGCTCGCCGTCGTGATGCAGCGTGTGCGCCCGGTGCGACAGCCTCGTCGCCATGTCGTTGATCGGGTCGGGCAGCTCGTTGCGATGCGAATGGTCGAGATGGCGGAAGAGGTTGGTGAGCGTCGCCATCTGCCGGTGGATCAGCACCAGCTGCCGGCGCGCGTCGACCAGCGCCTGGCGCTCATTGTGCCATGCATCGCATACGATACGGTCCTCGATGCCGTCGAGCGTATCGCCCATCTTGTCGAGCTCGGCCGCCATGCCGTCGAGCGACTGGCCCATCACCGCCTCGATCAGCTCGGCCGGCGTGCGGAATTTGCGCGTGCCGCTCTCCACCAGCTTGCGGATCTTGTCGACCGATTCCAGCGGCTGCTTGCGGGCGCCGACCAGCATCCTGTCGTTGAAGGCGAAGCGGAAATGCGTGAGCCCGCGCGCCTCGGCGAAATCGTGCCTGAGGTCGGGCAGATCGCCATAGAGGAAGTCATCCTCGAAATCGATCTGGCAGCCATGGCTGGGCGACAGGAAGGCATCGCGCACCGGCGCCGGCAGGGCCTCTTCGGCGCCGATCTCCTGGCGCGCGCGCATATCGGTGATCTGGTAGCTGCGCCAGCTCCAATGCGCCTCGGCGGGATCGTTGGTGCGGGAACCATCGGCCTTGAAATGGTAGATGAAAAACAGCCCGTGCTCGTCCGGCAGATAGGGCGAGAGGTCGGTGCCTTCGGCGGGGAGGGCAATGTTCATGGCGGCTTCGCCGGCTCTTGATGCGGTCGGGGTCGCGGGGGCGGCCAGGCAGCGTTTCTAGCATGCGTAACCCGTTCGGGTGTGACGGTTCGATGACGGCTGCGGTCAGACTGCCTCCGTCCTGATTTCGTGCTTTGCCAAAAAATTCTTCGGCGCCCCGGGAATAAAGCCCGGGCCTTCCGGGTCTTGGCTGTAGCGAGGCCATCCTCCCAAGGCACGCAGCAACCAACCGGAAGGAATACGCACATGAACAAGATCGTCTTTGCCGCAGCCGCCATTCTCGTCGCCACCGGCGGCGCCTTCGCCGGCAGCGACCACTTTTCCGTGACGAATGCCGGCCAGCAGGCCGCCGCCATCGATACCACCACCACCGCTTCCATCGCGACGCCCGACATGGACCGCCACGACATGAAGCCGGCGGCCAGGATTGCTGCGGAAGAGCCCGGCCAGGGCATTTGGGGTCATTAGGCCGGTTGGACCGAAAGGTCCTCACCCAGGAGTCCAGGATCATGGCTCCTGATCCCCGGTGGGACCGACGGTCCTCATCCAGGAGTTCGGAACCAAAGGTGCTGATCCCGGCGAGGAAGGCACGCCTCAAAGGGATCAACGACCGGAAGTCTCGATCTCCCCGGCGCCGACCGGTCTTCAGTCAGACCGGCCGGCTCCGGTCCCGCAGCCGGCGGAGGGTCGCACCGGGCCCTCCGCCATTCTCTCATACCGCCTGAAACCTGAAGCAGATTTGCAGCCACAAGAGGAGATTTCTGATGTTCAACATGACACGCCGCATGGTGCTCGGTTCCGCCGCCGCCGCTGCCGCCTTCGGCATTGCCGGCAAGCTGGAATTCGCGCCCGCGGCTTACGCCGAAACCCCGGTCGAACCGCTGGTCGGCTTCTACAAATACAAGGTCGGCTCGCTCGAGGTCACCGCCGTCTATGACGGCATCTGGCGCAAGCCCCACGACCCGGCCTTCATCAAGGACGTGTCGGTCGACGACACCAAGGCAGCGCTCGCCAAGGCGGGGCTGACCACCGAGTTCATGCCGATCCCCCTTACCGTCGTGGTGCTCCAGATGAACGGCCGCACCATCATGATGGATGCCGGCTCCGGCGTTGGCCAGTGGCAGGCCAACGCCACGCATCTGCCGGCCAACATGAAGGCCGCCGGCATCGACTACAAGGCGATCGACACTATTCTGATCTCGCATTTCCATCCGGACCATGTCTGGGGCCTGATGGAGAAGGGCACCAACGCACCGGTGTTCCCGAATGCCGAGCTGATCGTCAACGCCACCGAGTACAATTGGTGGACGGATCCGAGCCGTCTCGCCAAGCTGCCCGAGGGCCGTAAGCCCGCCGGCAAGCGCATCGCCGAGAACTTCCCGAAATGGAAGAACTGGAAGCTGGTCGACGACGGCGCGGAAGTGGTGCCCGGCATCCGCCTCATGGCTGCGCCCGGCCACACGCCTGGACATTCTGTCTACCATGTCGATGCCGGCTCCGAGCAGTTCCTCGTCTCGGCCGATACCATGTACGTGCCTGCGCTGCTCGCCCCGCATCCCGAATGGCAGGGCAGCTACGACCAGGACGGGCCGATGGCGATCACCACGCGCCACAAGATCATCGACCAGGTGATCGCCGACAATGTCCGCATCTGCGGCTCGCACTTCCCGTTCCCCGGCACAGGCAGCTTCGTCAAGGACGGCAACGCCTACGCCTTCACTCCAACCCAGATCTGATCGGAATCGGATCCTGAACAGAAAGCGACAACTCCAATGAAACACGCACTTTTCGCGGTGCTCGGTGCCATTGCGGTGCTGACCGCGGCCCCGATCGTCATCGCCGTTCCGGCCTATGCCGTGGACGATATCGAAGGCGCCGACGCGCCGGATCTGACGGCCGTGAAGGCCAAGATCGAGGCCAAGGACTACAAGGGCGCGCTGGCCGACCTGCGCGACCTGGCGCAGGACAACCAGCAGGCCGACGTCTACAATCTGCTCGGCTTCACGCTGCGCAAGACCGGCGACTACCAGACCTCGCTGACCTACTACACCAAGGCGCTGGAGCTTAAGCCCGACCACAAGGCCGCGCATGAATATCTGGGCGAGCTCTATGTCGAGACCGGCGACATGGCCAAGGCCAACGAGCAGCTCGCCTCGCTGCAAAAACTCTGCCCGTCGGGCTGCGAGGAGCTTTCCGACCTCAAGCAGGCCATCGACACCAAGGTGACGAAGTAGACCGACGCGGCCCGTAAGGCTCGCTTTTTTAGGCGCCACGGGGTAGCGCCCGAAAACCGGAGCCGGCGTTCCTCTCCCTCGCGCCGGCTCCGACCTTTTAACCCCAAGCGCGCGGGCTCGTGTCGACCGGATGCGTGGCGCACTCGCTCATTTCCAAGATGCCTGTTCCCAAGGATTGGAGCCGACCATGACACCGATCGAACTTGCCGAAAAGCTGCACGCCAGGGATGTGGTCCTGCTTGCCGGCCGGCTGTTGCTGTCCCTGATCTTCGTGCATGAGGGTCTGCAGCTGGCGACGCATTTCGAGGGCGCTCAGAAGGCGATGGCCGCGCTTGGCGTCGGCACGCCGCTGCTTATCGCCACCATCGCGCTGCAGCTCGGCGCCGGCCTGTCGGTGGCGCTCGGCATCCTGGCGCGGCTGGGCGCGATCGGCCTTGGCTTGTTCTGCCTGATGACGGCCAGCCTCTTCCACACCAATTTCGCCAGCCAGAACGAATTGCTGCATTTCGAGAAGGACCTGGCGATCGCCGGCGGCATGTTCATCCTGGCGCTGAGCGGGCCCGGCAGGTTGGCGGTGGACAGGGTACTGTCCGGCCTAGCCAAGGACACCAAGATCGATCCGCCCATCGAACAGCATCTGTCGGTGGGGGAGACGAGCCTGCCTGTTTGAGGCGGGGCGCCAGGCGCGCAAAACCGCCGGTAGTGGTGCCGACAAGGAAACTTCTTTGGATTGCTCGCACCCGATGCTATTTGCTCGGGGCCTAACCTGAAGACGTCGCCTTGAATACGACAAGCCTACTGCGCCACATCAATGCAAGGCGTTGCCTTCGACTGCTGCAAAACGGCCGGCAGCTTTCGCGCGCCGACATGGCCCGGCAACTCGGCCTGACGAGGGCCACGATCGGCAACGCCATGCGTGTCCTGCTCGACGCCGGCCTTGTCGTCGAGAGCGCCGAAATGTCGCCCGAAGCGCGCAAGGGCCGTCCGGGCGTCGGCGTGTCGCTCAACCCTTCCGGCGCATATTTTGTCGGCGCCGATGTCGGCACGCGGTCCTTGACCGGGGTGCTGCTCGACCTGCAGATGAACGTCGTCAGCCGGATCGTCGAGCCGACCGGCCCACGCTACCGCGACGCCGAACACATTGCGGCAAGGCTGCTTTCCCTGATCGAGAGGTTGCTGCTCAACGAAAATCCCGCTCTGCAGGACAAGGTGGAGGGCATCGGCATTTCGGTGCCGGGCCTCGTCGGTCGCGACGGCAGCGTGGTGCACGCGCCATTCCTGGAATGGCGCAACTATCCGCTGCAGGCGGAGTTGACGGCAAGGTCCCCGGCCGACTGGTCGGTCATGGTCTGCAACGACGCCTTCGCCTTCGCCAATGCCGAGCTCGCTGCCTCCGCCACGGCGAAGGCCGGCAGCATGCTTGTCGTTCTCCTGGCCGAGGGCATCGGCGGCGCCATCATCGATGACGGCCGCGTCGTGATGGGCGGGCATGGCTATTCCGGCGAAATCGGCCACACCATCGTTTCCGCCGGCGGGCGCGTCGATACGTTCGAGATGCTGGCCGGCGCGAAGCTCTTCACCCGTCTGTTCGAAGAGGGCCAGCCGGTGGCCGACGGCGTCCAGATGCTGCTCGCCAATGTCGGCGACAAGGACGTGGACGCGGTGCTCGACGCCTGGGTGAGCGGCCTTTCCGCAGGTCTCGTCAACGCCATCCATTTGCTCGACCCGGGACGCATCGTGCTCGGCGGCCCGCTGGCCGGCCTCTACCCAAAGCTCAGCCGGCGCATCCAGGCCGACATCAAGCGGCGCCTTCTGGCGGGCTTCGCCATGCCCGAGATCAGGGTGGCGCAGTTCGGCGCCGACGGCGCCGCGATCGGCGCGGCGGCCACCATCCGCGACACGCTTTTCGCTCTGCCCGACCTCGAAGCCGGCACGATGTAACGCAGTCCACAGCGTTTTTCGCCCATTTTTGCGCTGCGTGGCATCCGGCCATGGCAGCCGACTTTTGCAAGCCGTATCAAAGGGTTAGCGCGGGCGATGGTACGTAAAGCCGCGCCATCTTCGCGTCCTGCAAGGCAGCAATCGCAGAAATCCTGATCAACCGCCTTGACGCGGCGCGGTTTGTGATATTTGTTTTTGTATAAGACAAAAACAAATATCAGGGAGCGAGCTCGTGCCCGTAAAAAAAGACGCCCGTTGTCTGCGTGTCGGTATCCTCGGCTGCGGACCGATTTCGCAATTCGCGCATCTGGAATCGGCGCAGAAGGGCAGGAACGTCATCCTGCAGGCCGTGTGCGACGTCGATGCCGATCTGGCTCAGCGTTTCGGCTCCTTCTACGACGCGATCCGCATCTACAACGACTATGACCGCATGCTCGCCGATCCACAGGTCGAGGCGATCGTCATCGGCATCTCCGATGCCTTCCACGTTCCGGCGGCGATCAAGGCTCTGTCGGCCGGCAAGCACGTTCTCTGCGAAAAGCCGATCGCCATGTCGGTCGAGGAGGCGGAGGAACTGAAGGCCCATGTCGAGCGCACCGGCCTGGTGCTGCAGATCGGCCATATGCTGCGCTTCGATCCCGGCATCCAGGCGGCGCACGAGTTCGTCACGAAGGAGATGGGCTCGCTGCTGGCGCTGAAGGCCTGGTATTGCGATTCCACCCATCGCTACACCATGACCGATGCGGTACAGCCCGTGCCGAGGACTGGCGCCAAGGCGCTGAAGCCGGCCGGGGACCAGAAGGCCGACCGCCAGCGCTATTTCATGCTGGCGCATGGCAGCCACCTCGTCGATCTCGCGCGCTATCTGGCGGGGCCGATCAAATCGGTCCAGGCGCGGCTGCTCGAGCGCTTCGGCGCTCATTGCTGGTTCGTCGACACCGAATTCGAGAATGGCGCGCTCGGCCATCTCGACCTGACGCTGCCGATCCGGATGGACTGGCACGAGGGCTTCCAGCTCTATGGCGAGAACGGCAGCGCCACCGGCAAGATCTTCAATCCCTGGTACTATAAGTCGAGCGAGGTCGACATCTTCCGCGAGAGCAGCGCCTCCTCCGAGCGCGTGCTCGGCGCCGACGGCCATTTCTACCGCCGTCAGCTCGAAGGCTTCGCCGACGTCGTGCTCACCGGCGTGCCGATGAACGGCGCCTCGATCGAGGATGGCGTCGCTTCCGTCCGCGCCATGGTGGCGATCGGCCAATCGGTCCGCAGCGGCAAGCCCGTCGATCTGGCCGACGCCTCGGGTCCGGTCTGATGTACCCCGCAATCTTTGCCCGGACCTATCCGCTCGGCCCCGTCGACCAATTGCTCTCGGCGATCGGGCAGGACGGCTATGAGGGCATGCAGTTCAACCTGTCATGCCTGGGATTGCCCAGCCTTCCGGACACCGTCCCCGCCGCCGAGCTGAAGGCATTTGCCGAGGCCTCCCGCGCACAGGGCTTGGCGATTGCCGGCCTCTCCGGCACCTACAACATGGCTCACCCGGACGAGGTCTTGCGCCGTGCCGCCCGCGCCCGCTTCGCCAATGTCGTGGCCGCCGCGCCGCTGCTCGGTGCGCCGATCGTGACGCTGTGCACCGGCTCGCGCAATGCCGACGACATGTGGGCAGCGCACCCCGACAACGCCTCGCCGTCCGCCTGGGCCGACATGCGCGCCGAGCTCGATGCGGCGCTCGAGCTTGCCGAGAAGCACGATGTGCGGCTCGGCATCGAGCCGGAGCCCGGCAATGTCGTCGCCGATGCCGTTCTCGCGCGGCGGATCCTCGACGAGGTCGGGAACCCGCGCCTCGGCATCATCCTCGACGCCGCCAATCTCGTCGGCGACAGGCTGAGCGACCAGGCCCGCGTCATGGAAGAGGCGGTCGACCTGCTCGGCGAGAACATCATCCTGGCTCACGCCAAGGACATCGACCGCGCCGGCAAGATTGTTGCCACCGGCGCCGGTGCCGTCGACCTCCATCGTTTCCTGCGGCTCTTGCGCTCCTGCGGCTACGGCCAGGCGGTCGTCGCGCATGGCTTCGAGCACAAGGATGCGGCCGCCTCGGGCGTGGCCTTGCGCGCGCTTCTCAAGGACGTGTCGTGACAGCCGGAACCTTCACCACCGCCGACGGCTGCGCGCTGACCTTCGATGTCGCGGGCAAAGGACGGCCGGTGCTATGGCAGCACGGGCTCGGCGCGCCGCTCGACCAGCCGGTCGAGGTGTTCCCCGACATGGCAGGCCTGCAGCGCATCACGCTGATGTGCCGTGGCCATGGCGCATCCGCGCTTGGCGATCCGGCGCGCCTCTCGATCGCGCAATTCGCGGACGATGCCCTGGCGCTGCTTGACCATCTCGGCGTCGAGCAGGCGGCGGTCGGCGGCATCTCGCTGGGCGCGGCGATTGCGCTCAGGCTTGCAAGCCTCGATGCCGCGCGCGTCGCGAAGCTGATGCTGGCACGGCCGGCATGGGTGGACGGTCCTTCAGTCGCGCGCCAGCATGGCTACCACGTCGCGGCGCAATATCTCGAACAATACGGCGCCGATGAAGGTGCGGAGCGTTTTCTCGCCTCGCCGGAGTTCCTTGAGGTCCTTGCGGCCTCGCCCGACAATGCGGCCTCGCTCATCGGTTTCTTCAAGCGCTCGCGGCCGGGCACGACGATCGCGCTTCTGTCGCGCATCCCGCTCGACTGGCCGGGCATCAGCCGCGCCCAAATCGCGACGATCCGGCAGCCGGCGCTGGTCATCGGCAACGACCAGGATTACGTCCATCCGCTCGCTTATGCGCGCGAGCTGGCAGGCCTCATCCCTGGCGCCCGGCTGACCGAGATCACGTCGAAGACGATCGACCGCGTCGCTTATGTCGCCGAGTTCCGCGACGCCCTGGCAGGCTTCCTTCCGGACAGCGGAGGCGACCGATGACGCTTGGTTCGATCCGGTCGATCCTGGTCGTCGATGTCGGCGGCACGTCGGTCAAATGCGGCATGGTCGTCGACCGTGTTCCGCAGGCCGGCGAGCGGCTCTTCCCGTCCGCCTTGCTGCGCAACGCCGATCCCGTCGGCAGCTTCGCGAAGCTCGTCAGGGAGTTCTGCGTCGAGGCAGGCCTCACCCCCGATCTGATGGTCTCGACCGTTCCAGGCTTCATCGATACCGATGGCGACCGCGTGCTCTTCGCCGGCAATGTCCCCGAACTCAACGGCCATCGCCTGGCGAGCGAGCTCGGCGCGCTGCTTGGCTTCCCCGTCATCATCGAGCGCGACTCCGTGCTGGTGCTGGCGGGCGAGGCGATCGCGGGTGCTGCCAAAGGCGCCGACAGCGTGCTCGGCCTGTTCTTCGGCACCGGCGTCGGCGGCGCCTTCCTGCAGGGCGGAGAGGCCTTTCGCGGCGGCGGCTGGGCGCTGGAAATCGGCCATATGCCTTTCGGCAATGAGGGCAGGGCGCTGGAAGGGCTGCGCACCGACTGCCTGGAAACCTACGTTTCTGGCCGCGCCCTGGAAGTGATCGCCGCCAGGCACAGCGTCCCCGTCACCGAGGTCTTTGTCCAGTCCCGGCGCAACCCCGGGCTTCGTGCGGATGTCGACCGCTTCGTGCGCGATCAGGCGCTCGCGATCGGCACGGCGGTGGCGCTTTTTTCGCCGGCCACGATCGTGCTCGGGGGAGGGGTTTGCGCGATCGAAGGATTCCCGCGCCGGCAGTTGGAAGAGCTGGTGGCGCTGCGGGCGCCTTTCGCCGAGACGGGTCGCCCGATGGATCTGCGCTGGGCCGGGCTCGGCTGGCGCGCCGTCCTCTATGGCGGCCTCAAGGCCGCCTACGACTATGCCGCGGCGCGATCGATGCCGGCATCGCAAGCCAAGCAAGAACGGGAGTCCCTGCCATGAGCCTGTTGGAGCTGAAGAACATCTCGCGCCAGTTCGGCGCCATCCACGCTGTCGAGGACGTGTCGTTCAAGATCGAGCCCGGCGAGATCGTCGGCCTGATGGGCGACAACGGCGCCGGCAAGTCGACGCTGGTCAAGATGATCGCCGGCAACTTCCCGGCCTCGTCCGGCAAGATGATCTTCGACGGCAAGGAGGTGCAGTTCAGCCAGCCGTCCGACGCTCGCCGCGCCGGCATCGAGATCGTCTACCAGGACCTGGCGCTCTGCGACAATCTAAGCGCCGCCGCCAATGTCTTCCTCGGCCGCGAGATCATGCGCTCGGTCGGCCCTTTCAAATTCCTCGACCACCGCAAGATGCGCGAGCGCGCCGCAGAGCTGTTCCGCGAGCTGCAGTCCGAGACGCGGCCGCGCGACGTGGTCAAGCGCATGTCGGGCGGCCAGCGCCAGGCGGTCGCCATTGCCCGCACCCGCCTGGCCGACGCCAAGCTGGTGCTGATGGACGAGCCGACCGCGGCGATCTCCGTGCGCCAGGTCGCCGAGGTGCTGGCGCTCATCAAACGCCTCAAGGAGCGCGGCGTCGCCGTCATCCTGATCTCGCACCGCATGCCCGACGTGTTCGGCGTGTGCGAGCGGATCATGGTGCTGCGGCGCGGCCATCTGGTCGCCAACAAGCTCGCTTCGACCAGCTCGCCCGAGGAAATCACCGCCTTGATCGTCGGCGCCAAGGCCGCGGCCTGAAGGCAACAGGGGAGGATGAGATGAACAAGTCTCCAGACGCCAGCAATTTGGATTCGGTCTTCAGCCTGTCGGAACGCAGCAAGCTCGGCGAGATGCTGCGCAGCCAGGAATTCTGGATCGTCGTCGCGGTGCTGATCATCGGTGCCGTGGTGGGCATGATCGCGCCGCGCTTCCTGACCAGTGCCAACATGGCCAACATCCTGCAGAATTTCTGCTTCACGGCGCTGATGGCGATCGGCATGACGCCGGTGATCATGACCGGCGGCATCGACATCTCGGTCGGTTCCACGCTTGGCCTGACCGGCGTGCTGCTCGGCCTGTTCTGCGCCAGCGGCTATCCTTTCGCCGTCGTCGTGCTGTTCGTGCTTCTCGTCGGCACATTCGTCGGCATCGTCAACGGCGCGCTGGTCTCATACCTGAAGCTGCCGCCCTTCATCGTCACGCTCGGCATGATGAGCCTGGTGCGCTCGCAGACGCTGGTCGTCACCAACAACCAGGTAGTCTACGATTTCGGCAAGGCCGGCGACACGCTGCTCGCGCTGGGCAGCGGCTCCTTCCTCGGCGTGCCGAACGTGCTTTGGGCCGTGATCGTCTCGGCCGTCGTCATGCAGTGGCTCCTATCGATGACGAAGTGGGGCCGCTACGTGCGTGCCATCGGCGGCAATGAAAATGCCGCGCGTCTCTCCGGCATCCCGGTCGATCGCGTCAAGGTTTCGACCTATGCGCTGCTCGGCGCCATGACCGGCATGACCGCCATCTTCCTCGTCGGCTGGATGGGCGCCGCCACCAACGCGCTCGGCCAGGGCCAGGAGCTGCAGGTTATCGCCGCGACCGTCATCGGCGGCGCCAACCTGCTCGGCGGTTTCGGCACCTCCTTCGGCGCCGTCATCGGCTCGGTGCTGATCGAAGTGATCCGCAACGCCCTGCTGCTCGCCGGCGTGAATCCCTTCTGGCAGGGCACCTTCGTCGGCCTCTTCATCCTGTTCGCGGTGCTGCTTGAACGGTTCCGCTCCACCCGCGCCTAGCACCGTCCCGGACAGACCAGGCTATGCGCCCGGTCCGCAGATCATGTCCGGGAGGGATCGCGCAATTCGTGCAGACAAGACATCAAAGAGAGGAGAAAACATCATGACAGGCATCATCAACAGACTGACCTTGCGGCTGGCCGCGACCGCAATCGCGGCAGCGCTTGCCGCCGGCACGACGGTCGCTCCGGCTTCGGCCGAGACTTATGCGGTGATCGTCAAGACGGTGAACGACGTCTTCAGCGCCCCGGTCAAGGAAGGTTGCGAGAAGGCCGCCAAGGACCTCGGCGTCGAGTGCTACTATATCGGTCCTTCGGAGGTGAACGAGGCCCAGCAGCTTCAGGTCATCAACGACGTGCTGACCAAGGGCGTCGACGGCATCGCGGTCTCCGCAACCAATCCGAAGTCCGCCGCCCGGTTGCTGGAGAAGGCGAAGGCCGCCGGCATCCCGATCGTCACCTTCGACGGCGATCTGCTGCAGGAAGACGCCGGCCTGCGTTCGACCTTCATCGGCACCGACAATTACAATTTCGGCGTCGAGCTGGCGAAGAAGGTCGTCGAGTACAAGCCGAAGGGCGGCACGGTCTGCATCCAGACCGGCACGGCCGGCTCGCTCAATCTCGACCTGCGCGTCCAGGGCATTCGCGACACGCTGGCCAACGTCTCCAAGGACAAGCCGGTGAAGCGTCTTGCCGGCGAGAACGGCTGGACCGAGGTCGACGGCTGCCCGATCTACAACAATGACAACATCAGCCTCGCTGCCCAGCAGATGAACGACGTGTTGGTCGCCAATCCCAAGCTCGACGCTTTCGTCGCCGTCGGCGGCTGGGCGCAGTACGCGCCGTCGGCCTATCGCCAAGCAGTTGGCCGGGTGAAGGACCGCGTCGATTCCAAGGACCTCGTCATCTCCTTCGGCGACGCCTTCGCGCCGCAGCTGCCGCTGCTCAAGGATGGGCTTGCCCACTACCTGGTCGGCCAGAGCCCATACAATATGGGCTACAAGTCGATCGAGGCCCTGCATGACCTGAAGCAGGGCAAGACGGTGCCGCCCTATATCGACACCGGCTTCGTCAAGTGCACGCCCGACATGGCCGACACCTGCGGCAAGAACTGATCCGCAAAGAACCGATCGTCAGACAGGCCGGCGGGAATCCGCCGGCCCTTTTCCAGGATAGCGCAGTGAAGAAGCTGAAGGTTGCCGTCCTCGGCACCGGAATGATCGTGCGGCGTGCGCTGCCGCGCGTCGACAGCGCCCTGGCCGTGCATGAGAGCATCGACCCGGTCTACCGACAGTCCGGCATGGGCTAGCCCTGCAGCGGCAAACAGCCTCCGCCACTTTGGTCACAACACGCTGGTGATCCCGCCATCCACCAGCAGCGTCTGTCCCG
This sequence comes from Mesorhizobium vachelliae, assembly GCF_033977325.1. Lineage (NCBI taxonomy): Bacteria > Pseudomonadati > Pseudomonadota > Alphaproteobacteria > Hyphomicrobiales > Phyllobacteriaceae > Mesorhizobium > Mesorhizobium vachelliae. Next base: position 138,128 of record NZ_JAVIIR010000002.1, on the reverse strand, counting down.
TCACGAAGCTTGCGGCGTCCGACGCCAGGAAAACCGCTGCACCCGCCAACTCCTCCACATCGCCCCAGCGCCGCATCGGCGTGCGGCCGGTGAGCCAGCTTGAGAATTTCTCGTCGGCGACGAGAGCGGCATTCATCTCCGTCTTGAAGTAACCGGGCGCGATCGCGTTGACGCGCACGCCGTGCTGGCCCCATTCGCCGGCCATCGACTTGGTCAGCATGGTGATCGCGCCCTTGCTCGCGGCGTAAGGCGCGATCGAGGGGCGGGCGAGCACGCTTTGCACCGACGAGACGTTGATGATCACGCCCTTGCGGCGCGAAATCATGCCCTTCACCGCGGCTCGGCTTACCTTGAAGACTCCGTCGAGATTGGTCGCCATCAGCGCGTCCCAGTCGGCGTCGCTGAACGTTTCGAGAGGCGCGCGGCGCTGGATGCCGGCATTGTTGACCAGGATATCGATCGGCCCGGTACCGGCTTCGCTCGCCGCGATTGCCTCGTCGACCGACTGCGTGTCGGTGACGTCGATCACCGCTTCCGCCGCCGTATAGCCTTCGGCGCGCAGGCGCTCGCCGGCGGCCTTGAGCTCGTCGGCCTTGCGGCCGCCTATGGTGACGCGCGCGCCGGCGGCGGCCAGCGCTTCCGCCAAGGCAAGGCCCAGCCCGCGGCTGGCGCCGGTGATGAAGGCATGCCTGCCTTCGAGGCCGAACATGCGGCCGAGATAATCAGTCGAACGCAATTTGCACCTTCATCGATTGCGACCGGCCGCCAGCGTGCCGCGCGGCTTGATGAAGTGCAAGGCGTTCGACGTTGTCACGCGAGGAAGCGGCGGTCGACCCTGCCTTGTCTCACGGCCGTCTCCCATCCGCCGAGGATGGAAGGCAGCTTGCGCGTGTCGGTGCTCATCGTTCGCTCCCCCTTGTTGGTCGATGAGGATCAGGCGGCCGCCGGGCGCTTGGGCTTTCGCAGGGTCTTGACGCCGGCCATCTCGACGAAGTTGGTCGCCGACTCCCACAGATAGTCGCCATAGAGGAAGGGTGCGAAGTCGCTGGCGCCCTTGATCGGCAGCGGCGCGATCTCGGCGTCGACGCGCGGCTCATAGAAGAAGGGGATGGAGTAGCGCGCCGTCTTCGGCGCGATCACCCGGTGCCGCGTCGCCTGCACCACACCGCCTGTCCAGCGCTCCAGCAACTGGCCGAAATTCACCGCCAGCGTGCCATCCGCGGGCGGCACGTCGATCCACTCGCCGGCATGGTTCTTGGCCTGCAGGCCTTCGACGCCGTCTTGCGCAAGCAGCGTCACGAAGCCGGAATCGGCGTGCTCGCGGCCGATGACCAGGCGTCGCTCGCCCTTGTGCATGACCGAATATTCAGGCTTCGACAGGTCGACCGCGCCGTCCTCGGTGCGCAGCGGATAGCGGATCAGCCTGAGCGTCGAGATGCCGCCCTGGAAGTGGCCGTCGAAAATGTCGTCCCCGAGCCCGAGGCTGCGCGCGATGGAGGCCATCAGCGCCGCGCCGACCTTCTCCATCGAGCGGTAGTAATGCGCGGCTGCCGCCTTCCAGCCTGGAACGTCACCCTCGGCCGGCAGCGGCGTGCGTTCGAGCAGCGGATCGTCGGCCGCGAACTCGGCGCCGGCATGGGCGATGTCCGGCCCCATGTCGATGCCTTCCTTGTAGGACACCGCGGTCGGCTGCAGCGGGAACCAGCCGCGGTAGTAGTTGGATTTCGACGGATCGAAATTCCAGCGCAGCAGCTTCTGCTTTTCCGCATCCGGCAATTCGAAGATCTTCAGCAGCTCGCCGCGCCGCTCGCGCGTCAGAAGCTCGGCGCCCGGAAAGCCGCGCGCGGTCATGAAGCCGATGCCGGAGGCGGCAGCGAAGATCTGGCGGTCGGCCTCGTTGCGGGCGGGCGAGGGCGGGTCGAACAGCGGCGCGATGTCGATGGCGGGGATGGTCTCACTCATTTCTCGATCCTTGCGATGCTTGGGAACCGGCGTGCCGCAATCGCATCCGTCGACGGACGCGCGCACGCCATGAGGTGCGGGCTTTGCTCATTGTCGGGAAGGATTTCTGGATTGGCTGGCATCGCGGGTTCGTTTCGTTCCGACGCCCTGCCGGTCGGAGAAAAGCGGCTCGAACCCGGTGCCATGGTGATGGGAAACGTCCGACAGGCAGTTGGCTTTGTCAAGCGCGGACTGGCGGTTGACAGATGACCCAGGCTCGACGACAGTCGCGCCACCCCATGGCACAGGGCTTTCAAGAAACGAGCCGCAAATTCGACCGGTCGCGATGCGACCAGCGGAGAAGCGAGATGCTCGACGAAAGCCGGACTCATCCTACCAACTATGATTTTCGCGGACGCCCATTGGTGCCTGCTCGTTGCGCCACGAGCCGACGGTAGGCGAGGCGGTCCATGTCCATCTCCGGCAAAAACGACATAGACTGGCAGGCCTTCGCCAAAGCGCTTGACGGCATCGAGACCTTCGACACGCCCTCGATCGTGAAGAAGCGCTCGCGCGATTTCTTCTGGTACAGCCCGATCCTCAGCCGCGAGCTGTCGTCCTGTTTCGGCGACCTCGTCGCGGCACCTGCCACGGTGGACGAGCTGGCGCGCTGCCTGTCGGTCGCGGTCGAATGGCGGGTGCCGGTCGTGATCCGTGGCGGCGGCACCGGCAATTACGGCCAGGCCGTGCCGATGGATGGCGGGCTGATCATCGACATGACCGGCATCTCGCGCGTCCTGGAGATCGGCCCGGACACCGTGCGCCGAGGCAGGCGCCCGCATCGGCGACATCAACGCCGCGCTCTCCAAATATGGTCGCGAGCTGCCGATCGTGCCTTCGACCGAAGCCATCGCCACCATAGGCGGCTTCATTGCCGGCGGCTCGGGCGGCATCGGCTCGATCCGCCACGGCATGCTGCGCGACGGCAAGAACATCCAGGCGATCGCCGTGCTGTCAATGGAGAGGCAACCACAACGCCATGTCTTCACCGGCCTGGAAATCCTCGCCATCCATCATGCCTGGGGGCTGAACGGCGTCATCACGGAAGTCACGCTCGGCACCGTCGCCTCGCCGCGCTGGCGCAACATCATTGCCTCGTTCGACACTTACCAGCAGGCCTTCGAGGCTGGCATCGCGCTCGGCAACGCGCGTGCGCTGAACCTGAAGCTGCTGACCACGGTGGACGGCCGCATCGCCGCTTCGATCACCAAGCTCGGCGAGCTCGCAAAGCGCCGGCGCGACCTCGCCATCGTCATCGTGGCCGAGGGGGATGCCGCAGCGGTTCGCGATGTGCTGCGCGACCATGGCGGCACGATCGATATCGATCTCGACGATCAAGGTATCGCGGCTTCCGGCCTGCCGGCGCTCTCTGAATTTTCCTACAACCACACCACGTTGCAGGTGCTGAAACAGGACCGCACAGTGACCAACCTGCAGGTGACTTATCCGGCGCCGCCCGACAGCGCCCTGATCGATCCGCTGCAAAAAATCTTCGGCGACGAGGTGCTGATGCATCACGAATTCGCGCTGCTCGATGACAGGCTTGTCGCCTTTGACCTGCCGATCGTTCGCTACACCACCGACGCGCGCCTGGCGGAAATCACAGCCGTCTACGAGGCGCAGGGACTGGGCACCTCGAGCCCGCACGTACCCTATGTCGAAGGCGGCAGCATGAAGCCGGATTTCAAGCATCTGGCGTGGAAGAAGCGGCTCGACCCGGAGGGCCTGCTCAACGCGGCGAAATCGCGCTTCTGGAACGAGGTGAAGGACTTGTCCGCCGAAGAGATCGAGGCTCTGCCTAAGCGGCGCAAGAAGGAAGCATAGGCCTGTCACTGGTGTTCAAGCACCGCCCTCTACCGACAGTCGGCAGGCAAAAAGCGCTGAGAAACCATATGCTTTTTCTTCGCTCTTTCGTCTATTTTTGACGTCTAACCCATTCAATTTATTACCGGAATTTAATGTGCGCCGGAATTGCGCGCCTAAATTCACGCGCCTATGCTTCGGGCAAGGTCACGCTATCTACGGCTACCAGCGCATGCCCGACAGCGCGATCGGCGACGGTTCCACGGGCGGCTCCGCGCGGCGAACCTTCCTGGATGCGGCTTGATGAATAGGTGAGAGAAGTGGACGACGAAGTCGTCAGCCGGCGCAAGCCACGCAGCGATCGCGTGCCCTCCAGAGAGCCCGTGACCCGCAGTGAGCCCCCGACCCGCAGTGAGCCCATGACCGAAGTCCAGCCTGTGGTCGTGCGCCGGTCGCGGCGCGGCTGGATCGTCGCGCTGCTCGTCGTCCTGGCTGCCGCGGGCGCCGCGTTCTGGCTGCATCCCATTCAGGTCCAGCAGCAGGGCGGTCACCGTGGCGGCGGCCGTTTCCGTGGCGGCGGCGATCTTGCGCAGCCGGTCGCCGTGGCGCCCGTGGCGCAGGCCGATATCCCGATCGTGCTTGAGGCGTTGGGCACGGTCACCTCGCTATCGACCGTCACCGTGCGGTCCCAGGTCAGCGGCCAGATCACCGGGATCGGCTTTTCCGAGGGTCAGATGGTGAAGAAGGGCGACTTCCTCGCCCAGATCGACGATCGCACGCTGACGGCTTCTCTGCACCAGTTGCAGGGGCAGTTGCAGCGCGACCAGGCGCTGCTTGCCGATGCCAAGCTCGACCTCGACCGCGACCTGAAGGTCAGCAACAACGCGGTCACCCAGCAGGCGGTCGACCTGCAGCGCGCCACGGTGCAGTCCGACGAGGGTACGGTGATGTCCGACCAAGCGCAGATCGAGGCCGTGCAGGTCAACATCGCCAACAGCCATATCACGGCGCCCGCCGACGGCCGCATCGGCCTGCGCCTCGTCGACCAGGGCAATTATGTCACGCCCGGCGACGGCACCGGCATTGCGGTGATCACGCAGATGCAGCCGATCTCGGTGCTGTTCTCGCTGCCCGAGGACAGCCTGGCGCAAGTGCTGGAACAGACGCATGGCAATATCGGGCTCAAGGCCACGTTGTTCGACCGCAACGACACCAAGCAGATCGCCGAAGGCACGCTGCAGACGATCGACAACCAGATCGATCCGACCACCGGCACGGTGAAGCTACGCGCGGTTTTCCCCAACACCGACGGCGCGCTCTATCCCAACCAGTTCGTCAACGTGCATCTCCTGGTGCGCACACTGACCGGCGTCAGCGTGCTGCCCAACGCGGCCATCCAGCATGGCGCGCCGGGCACCTTCGTCTACCAGCTCAATGACGACAACACGGTCTCGGTGAAGACTGTTACGCTCGGCCCGGGCAACGCAACAGTCACGCAGCTTCTCTCCGGTTTGGCGCCGGGCGCCAAGGTGGTGGTCGACGGCGTCGACCGGCTGAAGGATGGGGCCAAGGTCACGGTGCCCGACAATGCCGCGCCGGCCTCGGGAGCAGCGCCTGCCGCCGGCGCTGCGCCTGGGCAGCCGCAGGCTGCCGGCAGCGAGGGCGGCAGAACTCCGGCCGCCGGCACCGGCAACAACACGCCGGCCGTCAATTCCGGCGGCGCACCGGCAACGTCGACGGGTCAGGGCAACGGCGCGGTGGGCAATGGTTCGGCCGGTAATGGTTCGGCAGGCGGCGGCGCGGGTGCGGCCGACGCGTTCGGCCGCAAGCAGGGTCATCGCCGCCACCATGACGGCAACGGCCATCGCCGCGACGGCAGTGCCGGCGCTGCCGACAATGGCGGCAGCGGCGCTTCCGGCGAAGGCCAATGAACGCGCCCAGCAGTCTCGTTGCCGGCTGGCTGAACCCGTCTCGGCCGTTCATCCTGCGGCCGGTGGCGACCACGCTGATCATGGCCACCATCCTGATCGTCGGCATGATCGCCTATCTGTTCCTGCCGCTCTCGGCCCTGCCTGAGGTCGATTATCCGACGATCCAGGTTCAGACCTTTTATCCCGGCGCCAGCCCCGAGGTGATGACCACCTCGGTGACCGCGCCGCTCGAGCGCCAGTTTGGCCAGATGCCGGGGCTGGAGCAGATGTCGTCGGGCTCCTCCGCCGGCGCCTCCGTCATCACGCTGCGCTTCAGCCTCGACATCAGCCTCGACATCGCCGAGCAGGAGGTGCAGGCAGCGATCAATGCGTCGGGCAACCTTCTGCCCGCCGACCTGCCGGCGCCGCCGATCTACGCCAAGGTCAACCCGGCCGACGCGCCGATCCTGACGCTGGCGATCACCTCCAAGACGCTGCCGCTGACGCAGGTCGAGAACTATGCCGAGACCCGGTTGGCGCAGAAGATCTCGCAGCTTCCTGGCGTCGGCCTGGTCAACATCTCCGGCGGCGAGCGGCCGGCCGTGCGCGTGCAGGTCAAGCTCAAGGCGCTCGCCGCCATGGGCCTCAACATCGACGATCTGCGCACCACGATCGGCACGCTCAACGTCAACACACCGAAAGGCAGCTTCGACGGGCCGGCGCGCTCCTACACCATCAACGCCAACGACCAGGTCGCCGATCCCAAGACCTATGCCGATATGGTCATCGCTTATCGCAACGGCGCGCCGGTGCGGCTGGGCGAGGTGGCCGACATCATCGAAGGGCCCGAGAACTCCAGGCTGGGCGCCTGGGAAAACCGCGCCCCCGCGATCATCCTCAACATCCAGCGCCAACCGGGCGCCAATGTCATTCGTGTCGTCGACGGGGTGAAGGCGCTGCTGCCGCAACTGCGCGCTGGCCTGCCGGCGGCGCTCACCGTCGAGCCGCTGACGGACCGTACCACCACCATTCGCGCCTCAGTCAACGACGTCGAGTTCGAACTGGCGATGGCCGCGCTCCTGGTCGTGCTCGTCACCTTCCTATTCCTGCGAAACATTCCGGCGACGATCATCCCCAGCCTGTCGGTGCCGCTGTCCCTGGTCGGCACGTTCGCGGTCATGTATCTGTGGGGCTTCAGCCTCGACAATCTGTCGCTGATGGCGCTGACCATCGCTTCCGGCTTCGTCATCGACGACGCCATCGTCATGATCGAGAACATCTCGCGCTTCATCGAGCATGGCGACGACCCGGTGACAGCCGCGCTCGAAGGCTCGGCCCAGATCGGCTTCACCATCATCTCGCTCACCGTCTCGCTGATCGCGGTGCTGATCCCGCTTCTGTTCATGGGCGACGTGGTCGGCCGCCTGTTCCACGAATTCGCCATCACTCTGGCCATTGCCATCGTCATCTCGGCCATCGTCTCGCTGACCCTGGTGCCGATGATGTGCGCCAGGCTCCTGAAGCCGCCGGCCGAGCGCAAGCCAGGCGCGCTGGCGCGCTGGAGCGAGGGCGCCTTCGATGCGATCGCCAATAGTTACGCGGCCGCGCTGCGCTGGGTGCTCGACCGCCAGGCGCTGACATTGCTGGTGGCGGTCGCGACTCTTGCGCTCACCATCTATCTCTACGACGTCATCCCGAAGGGCTTCTTCCCGGTGCAGGACACCGGCGCCATCTCGGCGATCACCGAAGCGGCGGGCTCGGCCTCCTATGCCGACATGGCGGCGCACCAGCAGGCGCTGGCCGACGCGATCCTGAAGGACCCGGACGTCGCCAGCCTGTCGTCTTTCATCGGTGTCGACGGCCAGAACATGACCGCCAACAGCGGCCACATGCTGATCAACCTGAAGCCGCGCGACGAGCGCCAAGCCGACGCCAGCGCTATCATCAGGCGGCTGACGCAGGAGACGGCGCAAGTCACGGGAATAGCGCTGCATATGCAGCCGGTGCAGGACCTGACGGTCGATTCCACGATCAGCGCTTCGCAATACCAGTATGTGCTGCAGGATTCCGATCCGGTCGAGCTGGCGGCATGGACGACCAAGCTCACCGACAGGCTGTCGGCGCTGCCGGAGCTTGCCGATGTCGCGAGCGACAGCCAGCAGACCGGGCTCGCCGTCGACGTCACCATCGACCGCGCTACCGCCGCGCGCTTCGGCATCACGCCGGCAACGGTCGACAATGCGCTCTACGATGCCTTCGGCCAGCGCATCATCTCGACCATCTTCACCCAGTCGAACGAATACCGCGTCATCCTCGAGGCCGATCCGTCTGTCGGCCAGACGCCGGCCTCGCTCGGCTCGATCTATCTGCCGTCCTCGGGCTCGGGCCAGGTGCCGCTGTCGGCGATCGCCAGCATCAATGTCCGCCAGGCGCCGTTGCTGGTGAACCATCTGGCGCAGTTCCCGGCCGCGACCATCTCTTTCAACCTTGCTCCAGGCGTCTCGCTCGGCGACGCCACGGCGGCGATCACCGCCGCGGAGCGGAACATGCAGCCGCCCGCCGGCCTGACGACCGGCTTCCAGGGCGCCGCCCTTGCGCTGCAGAGCTCGCTGTCCAACGAACTGCTGCTGGTGCTGGCGGCTGTCGCCACCGTCTATGTCGTGCTGGGCGTGCTCTATGAGAGCTTCATCCACCCGCTGACCATCCTGTCGACGCTGCCCTCGGCCACCGTCGGCGCGCTGGTCGCGCTGATGCTCGCCGGCCATGACCTCGATGTCATCGGCATCATCGGCATCGTGCTGCTCGTCGGCATCGTCAAGAAGAACGCCATCATGATGATCGACTTCGCGCTGCAGGCCGAGCGGCTCCAGGGGCTCGATCCGCGCGAGGCGATCTACGAGGCGTGCCTGCTCAGGCTCCGCCCGATCCTGATGACGACTTTTGCCGCGCTGTTCGGCGCGCTGCCGCTTCTCGTCGGCGGCCTTGCCGGCTCCGAGTTGCATCAGCCGCTCGGCATCACCATTGTCGGCGGGCTGATCGTCAGCCAGGTGCTGACGCTCTTCACCACGCCGGTCATCTACCTTGCCTTCGACCGGCTGACGCGGCGCGGCTCCGGCGTTGCCGAAGCCTCCGCCGGCGGGTCATCGCCGTGAACCTCTCTGCGCCGTTCATCGCGCGGCCGGTCGCCACCACGCTGCTCGCGATCGGCCTGGCCGCCGCCGGCCTGATCGCATACTTCAACCTGCCCGTGGCGCCGCTGCCCAAGGTCGATTTCCCCACCATCTCGGTGCAGGCCTCGATGGCGGGCGCCAGCCCGGACACGATGGCGACCGATGTCGCCGCTCCGCTGGAGCGCCATCTCGGCCAGATCGCCGGCGTCTCCGAGATGACCTCGCGCTCGGGCACCGGCTCGACCAATGTCGTGCTGCAATTCGACCTCGACCGCGACATCAACGGCGCGGCGCGTGACGTCCAGGCGGCGATCAATGCCGCCCGCGCCGATCTGCCGTCGGACCTGCGCAGCAACCCGACCTATCGCAAATACAATCCCGCTGACTCGCCGGTGATGATCCTGGCGCTGACCTCGCGCACCTTGACCCCCGGCCAGCTCTACGATGCGGCCGCGACGGTGCTGCAGCAGCGCCTGTCGCAGGTCGAGGGCATCGGCAATGTCGATCTCGGCGGCTCGTCGCTGCCGGCCGTAAGGGTCGAGCTCAATCCCGGCGCGCTGTTCCATTACGGCATTGGCCTGGAGGACGTGCGCGCGGCCCTTGCGTCGGCCAATGCGCGCAGCCCGAAAGGCTTCGAGGAGGACGGCGCGCAGCGCTACCAGCTCTACACCAACGACCAGGCGAGCCACGCCGCCGATTTTCGCGATCTGGTGATTGCCTGGCGCAACAACGCGGCGGTCAGGCTGCGCGACATCGCCGATGTCGAGGATTCCGTCGAGGACGTGCGCAATCTCGGCCTCGCCAATGGCGAGCCGGCGGTGCTCTTGGTGCTCTACCGCGAGCCTAACGCCAACATCATCGACACCGTCGACCGCGTGCGTGCGCTGTTGCCGACGCTGCAGGCCTCCGTGCCGGCCGATGCGCGTTTGAGCATTGCGACCGATGGCTCGACCACCATCCGCGGTTCGCTGCACGATACCGAGCTGACACTGCTGCTGGCGGTGCTGCTGGTCATCCTGGTCGTGTTCTGTTTCCTGCGCGACTGGCGCGCGGCATTGATCCCGAGCGTGGCGCTGGTCGTCTCAATCCTCGGCACGTTCGGGGCGATGTACCTGCTCGGCTTCACGCTCGACAATCTGTCGCTGATGGCGCTCACCATCGCCACCGGCTTCGTCGTCGACGATGCCATCGTGGTCTTGGAAAACATCACGCGCCACATCGAGGAGGGCATGCCGCGCGGCAAGGCGGCACTCGTCGGCGCCAGGGAAGTCGGCTTCACCGTGCTGTCGATGAGCGCCTCGCTGGTGGCTGTGTTCCTGCCGATCCTGTTGATGGGCGGCATACTCGGCCGGCTGTTCCAGGAATTCGCCCTGACCTTGTCGCTGTCGATCGCCATTTCGCTGGTGCTGTCGCTGACCGTGACGCCGATGATGTGCGCGCATTTCCTGCGCCCGGGCGCGAGTGCATCGACACGGCGCTCGTTCCTTGCCCGCTTCGGCGAGGGTGTCTTCGAGCGCGTCCGCGCCGGCTATGGACGTTCGCTCGCCTGGTCGCTCGACAATTCGGAAATCATGCTGGTGGTGCTTTTCGCGGCCATCGTCTTCAACGTCTATCTCTACACGGTGGTGCCGAAGGGCTTCTTCCCACAGCAGGACACCGGCGAGCTGATGGGCGGACTGCGCGCCGACCAGGCCATCTCCTTCCAGCTGATGCGGCAGAAATTCGAGCAACTGGAGCAGATCCTGAAGAGCGACCCGGCGGTCGAGAACGTCGTCGGCTTTATCGGCGGCCGTCAGACCAATTCCGGCTTCGTCCAGGTCGCCCTGAAGCCGAAGGGCGAGCGGGCGCCGCTGCAAGAGGTGCTGACGCGCCTGCGCGCGCAGCTCGGGCAACTGCCCGGCGCGCAGCTCTTCCTCAATCCGCGCCAGGAGATCAGGGTCGGCGGCCGCCAGAGCCTGGCGACCTATCAATACACGCTGCAGGCCGACACGACCGCCGATCTCGACGAATGGACGCCGAAGCTGGTCGATCTCCTCAAGCGGGCGCCCGAGCTAACCGACGTCAATTCCGACCGCGACGAGGCCGGGCTCGAGACCAACATCACGGTCGACCGCGAGAGTGCGGCACGCCTCGGCCTGACGCCCGCCAGCATCGACGCCACGCTCTATGACGCGTTCGGTCAGCGCCAGGTGTCGACCATCTTCAACGCCCGCAACCAGTACCATGTCGTCATGGAGGTGGCGCCACGCTATTTGCAGGACCCAAGCGCGTTGAACGGCATCTATGTCAGCACCTCCGGCGCCACGGCCAGCGGCACGCAGGCAACCAACGCCTTGGCCGGCAGCCTGACGGGCTCGCTGCGGAACCAGGCCACCAACGCCATTGCCGTCACCGGCCATGGCAGCGCCTCCAGCGGCGCGGCGGTCAGCACCTCGGCCGAGAAGATGGTGCCTTTGGCCGCCTTCAGCACCTATGGCCCGGCGACCATGCCGCTCTCGGTCAACCACCAGGGCCATTTCGTCGCCACGACGATCTCGTTCAACCTTGCCGACGGCGCGACGCTCGGCGACGCTTCGTCCGCGATCGACCGCGCCATGGCCGAGTTGAAGATGCCGGTCACGATCCACGGCTCCCTGGCCGGCACCGCGCTCGCCTACCGCACCAACCTGCTCAACGAACTGCTTCTGATCGCCGCGGCACTTGCCACCATCTATGTCGTGCTCGGCGTGCTCTATGAAAGCTACGTCCACCCGATCACCATCCTGTCGACGCTACCCTCGGCGGGCATCGGCGCGCTGCTCGCGCTCATCGTCACCGGCATGGAATTCGACGTGATCTCGCTGATCGGCATCATCCTGTTGATCGGCATCGTCAAGAAGAACGCCATCATGATGATCGACATGGCCTTGCAGGCCGAGCGACAAGAAGGGCTCTCGGCCCGCGCGGCCATCCACAAGGCCAGCGTCCAACGCTTCCGTCCGATCATGATGACGACCTTCGCGGCGCTGCTTGGCGCGCTGCCGCTGGCGATCGAAACCGGAACCGGCGCCGAACTCCGCCAACCGCTCGGCGCGGCGATCGTCGGCGGCCTCATCGTCTCGCAGTTGCTGACGCTCTACACCACGCCGGTCGTCTATCTCTATCTGGACCGGCTGAGCGCCCGCCGACCGTCGTTGCGGGTTGCGCCGGCTGAGTGAGCTATTGGCCGGTAATCCGCCTGTGCACGCGGCGAAGGCTGTCGGTGACAGCCTCGAACGTGCCGCGCTCGGTCAGTTCGCGCAGCATCTGTTCATTGATGCCGCCGCGCGTCGCATAGTTCTGCGAAAGATGCATGAAATCTTCGTCCGGCGCGGTGTCGGGCGCATTGGCCAGCGCCTTGTAGATGCTGGTGATATACGCGCGGCTCTTTTCGTCGGCCACGCCCTGGCCGCGCACCCAGTCATCGATGGTATCGAGATATCTGAAATAACTGGCGTAGGTCGCGGTGACGACGCTGAGTGCGTCGAACTCGTTCTGATCCTCGACCTCGATCACCCCGCCAAGCCTGCCGAAGAACACCGCCACGATCGGGTCGGGCGGGCAGATGATCGTCGCGCCCTGCAGGCGGGCGATCATCAGCATGGGCAGGGCCTTGCCGACCTGCGCCGCCAGCGCCACGAGGCCGGCGATCTCCTCGCGCGATATCGTGGCTATCAGGCTGACGACGTGATGGTCCTTGCGGAATCGCAGTTCCCTCAGCACCTCGTGCGCGATCTGTGGCCGCACCGCCAGCATGACCGTGTCGCACTGGTCGAGCACGGCCTGGTTGTCGGCGGCAATGCGCACGTCCGGATAGCGCGCGGCAAGTTCCGCGGCGATCTCCTCGTTGCGCGGCGAGATCACCACCGGCGTCGTCTCGCCCGGCAGCGATTTCAGCCCGGTGACGATGGCCGAGCTCAGCGCGCCCGTGCCGACAAAGCCAAGTTTCATGGAAGTTTTCGCCCCTTGTTCGGATTGCAGCCGACAATAGCGACGGCTTCTTCTCGGGCAAGGGGCGAGTGGGGCCGACGGCGACCCGAGGCGATGAGGCTGCCGCACAGGCGACAGCCTCGCCTGAAGCCTGCTCAGCGCTTCGGTCCGAAACCGGGGTAGGGGTTGAGCGGCACGATCGCCGCGATGTCCATCATGCCGGCCTCGATCAGCGGCAGCGTGGCGAGATGTCCGCGCACTTCCTTCCCGTCGATCGCTTCGAACATTATGCCCGTGCCGGGAACGTCGCCGCGGTTCCAGATCTGGCGCACGGCGCCTTGCGCATAGAGCGTCTTGCGCTGTTCGGATTCAGGCGGGAGCAGCGGCGCGAAATCGGCGTCGCTGAACTTTTCGGTGTTGCGGGTGAGCAGGGCAAAGAACTGCATGGCGGTCTCCTACGTGGCTGGTTTGACGGGGGAGATATCGCGCCCGCTGGTCAGACTGTCCAAGACTGATTAGGCTAAAGTTCAGACCTTTTAGGACTTGGAGGCGAAAGAATGCTCGACCTGCGCCAGATCAGATATTTCGTCGCTGTCGCCGAGGCCGGCAATGTCGGCCGCGCCTCCGAGCAGTTGCACATCTCGCAGTCGCCCTTGAGCCGGCAGATCATCCAGCTCGAGCAGCAACTGGGCGTCGCCCTGTTCGAGCGGGCGAAGCAGCGCGTCCACCTCAACGCCGAGGGCCGGGCTTTCCTTGCCGAAGCCCGCGCCTTACTTGCCAATGCGGCGCGGCTGGAAGAGCTCGGCCGCAACCTTGCCAGCGGCGCTGCCGGCAGCCTCACCATCGGTTATGTCGAGGGCGCGGTGCATTCCGGACTGGTCGCCGCGATGCTGCGGGATTTCCGCCGGGCCCGGCCGGATTTCCATCTGCAATTGCGCAGCCACCGCACGGCCGCGCAGTTCGAGGATCTGCGGCAGCGCGTGCTCGATCTCGGTTTCGTCTATGCGCCGGCGCCGGAGGGCGACCCCGATCTTGAAAGCATGCTGGTGCGGCGCGAGCCATTGGTGCTCGCAATGCCTGAGGGCGACCCGCTCGCCGATGTCGCCGACATCGCGCCCGGCCAGCTCGACGGCCGCGTCTGGATCACCGTCGTGCGCCAGCCCGGCGACACCAACCGCGCGCAGTTTCTGGCGGCTTGCGCCGAATCCGGCTTCATGCCCGACATCGCCTATGAGACGGCCGATCCCTTGACCTCGCTTGGCCTGGTCAGCGCCGGCCTCGGCCTTGCCACGGTCCAGGAAAGCCTGCGAAGCGCTGCACCCCCGGGCGTGGTCTTCCGCGACCTGCCCTGGTTCAAGCGCAGCGTGTCGATCCATCTCGCCTGGCGGCGGAATGACCGGCGGGCGGTGGTCGGGGATTTGAGAAGGGCAGTAGGGGAGTAGGGGAGTAGGCGACGCGCTTCCCGCGCGTCATTCGCGGCACTCGAACATACTCCCTTACTCCCCTATTGCCTTACTCCCCTGAATTCACATCTTGTCGATCACCGACTGCACCCCTTCGGTCGGTGCGTCGACCGACGAGCCGGCCACCATGATGGCGGCGACGATCGCTTCCGGGTCGTTGACCACCAGCGGCTTGACCCGGTGCGCGGTGTGGATGAAGCCCTCCTCCGACATATGCTCGATCAGCGCCAGCATCGGGTCCCAGAAACCCTTGACGTTGGCGAAGACGATCGGCTTGCGGTGATGGCCGAGCTGCGCCCAGGTCATGATCTCGACGATTTCCTCCACCGTGCCGATGCCGCCGGGCAGCGCCACAAAGGCGTCGGATTTTTCGAACATGCTGTGCTTGCGTTCGTGCATGTTGTCGGTGATCAAAAGTTCATCGAGCTTGTCGAGCGCAGTTTCGGTCGCTTCCTTGTTGATCAGGAAGCGCGGGATGATGCCGGTGACCTTGCCGCCGGCCTTGAGCGCGCCATCGGCGACGGCGCCCATGATGCCCTTGGTGCCGCCGCCATAGATCAAACGCAACCCGGATTTGGCAAGCGAGCGGCCGAATGTGTGGCCGGCCTTGATATAGGCCTCGTCGCGGCCTGGAGACGAGCCGCAATAGACGCAGACGGATCGAATCGTGTTCATGGCGATGATTGGTGATGGGGACAGTTGGCGCGGTCAAGCCCGTCGACGGGCTTTTTCTTGTGAGCATGGAGAAAACACGCTAGACCGGGCGTTAGGTGGCTAAGGGGGCAACACGGAATTATGGCTATCAATCCTTCTAAGGCGTTTTTGTTCGCGGCGGGCGGCGTCGTCGCCGTCGCGGCGGTCGCCTACGGGTCGGGCGCGCTCGATCCTTACATCAACGACCGGAAGCCGGCGCAGGTTGCGGCGCTGCCGCAGGGTGATGCGAAACCAGCTGAATCTTCGACCACGAGCACAGAGGCGCGCGTGCCCCAGGCTCCGGCGAACACAATGGCTCCGGCCAACACGATGGCGCCTGCCAACACCATGGCACCCGCCAATAAGATGGCGCCGGCCAACAACGCCATGGCGCCGGCCAACAGCGCGACGGCTCCGGCCGCCACAACGCCCGCTCAGGCGCCCGCCGCTGCGGCAGGGCCGACACTGCCGACCTTCGATGTCGTGCGCGTCGAGGGCAATGGCTCGATCGTCGTCGCCGGCAGCGCCGCGCCCAATGCCAAGATCGAGATCCTGAGTGGCGGCACCGTGCTCGGCTCGACCGATTCCGGGCCTGACGGCGCCTTCGCCATCGTGCTCGACAACCCGCTGAAGCCCGGCGATTATACGATCACGCTGCGTCAGACGGTTGGCGGCACGGCCGTCGCCTCGGCGCAGACCGCCGTCGTCTCGGTGCCGCAGAGCCCGACGGGCCAGGTTCTGGCCATGGTCGAGGAGCCCGGCAAGGCCTCGCAGTTGATCACCGTGCCGCAGGCCGAGAGCAAGCCGGCGGCGCCGGCCGCTAGCGATCAGGCGGCAGCGCCTGCGACCCAGGCCCCAGCCACGACCGCGCAGGCTGCATCCAACACGGCGCCGGCTGCGACCGCCCCGGCCGCCACGGACCAGGCGACCGCGCCGGCTGCGGCTGCTGCGGCGGAGCCCAAGATCGCCGTCGAAGCGGTCGAGATCGACGGCGGCAAGATCTTCGTCGCCGGCACGGCCGACCCCGGTCGCAAGGTGCGCGCCTATGCCGATGCCATCCTGCTCGGCGATGCAAAAACCTCGCCTGACGGGCATTTCCTGATCGAGGCGACGCGCGACATTCCGGTCGGCAGCTACACCATCCATGTCGATGGGCTGGACGATGACGGCGTCAAGGTCGTCGCCCGCGCCGCCGTGCCGTTCGAGCGCGAGCCTGGCGAGTCGATCGCCGCCGTTGCACCGAATGAAAAAAAGACCGGCGAGGCCAAGCCGGCGGAGACCAAGACCGCCGACGCCACGCAGCCGGCCGCTGAGACGTCTGCGGCCCCGGCTGCCGGGGCGCCCGCCAAGGTTGCCGAGGCGACGCCTTCCACCGACGTGCCCGAAACCGTCGCGCCGAAGCTCGAACATGCCGACAGCGCCGTCATCATCCGCCGCAACGACACGCTCTGGCGCATCTCGCGCCGGGTCTACGGTCACGGCACCCGCTTCTCGACCATCTATCTCGCCAACAAGGACCAGATCCGCGATCCCGACCGCATCTGGCCGGGCCAGGTCTTCAAGGTGCCGTCCAAGTCGAAGGAAGGCGAGGATGCCGACATGAAGGCGATGGGCGAGCAGATGACCACTCCGACGAAGACGCAGTAGAGCGGCAGTGTAGTCGCCATCGTCGCGTTCCGTCACACCCCCTCTGTCCGGCAGGGCAGAGGGGGTGGCTGTCTCGCCAGCATCTCATTCTACCCATCCGCCTAGCTTGCCCTCTCATCGTCCATCGTCTATCGCCGATGGACGATGACCGAATCCCCCGAAATCCGCTGCAGCGACAGCCATGCCATGGCGCTCCGCCTGGCGGCGCTCTCGCATCCGGCGCGCATCGAGATCCTGAAGCGCCTTTCGGCCAGCCGCTGCTGCTCCTGCCGTGAGGTGGTCGATCATCTCGACCTCGCCCAGTCGACCGTCTCGCAACATCTGAAGGTGCTGGTCGAGGCGGGGCTGGTCCGCTTCGAGGCCGATCGGCAGCGCTCGCGCTATGCGGTTGACCGCGCCGCGCTGGCCAGTGTGTCGGCCTCGCTCACCCAACTCGTCAACTCCTGCTGCCCCCCACCCAAAAGGCAAGACTAGTGGCCGAAAAGACCGTATCCGCCGAAGCCGGCACCCTCACGACCCTGCGCAACCTCTGGCCCTATATGTGGCCGGCCGAGCGCGCCGATCTCAGAGCCCGCGTCACCTGGGCGACGCTGCTTCTCGTGGTCGCCAAGGTCACCTTGGTCGCCGGACCGTATTTCTTCAAATGGGCAACGGATGCGCTGGCCCACGCCGCCAAGACGCCGCCGCCGCTGCCCGCCTTCATGCTTGCGCCGGTGATGCTGGTCGTCGCCTATAACGTGCTGAGGCTGGTACAGCTCGGCTTCAACCAGCTGCGCGACGCGCTGTTTGCCCGTGTCGGCCAATATGCGGTGCGCCAGCTCGCCTTCCGCACCTTCGTTCACATGCATCAGTTGTCGCTGCGCTTCCACCTCGAGCGGCGCACCGGCGGCCTGTCGCGCATCATCGAGCGCGGCACCAAGGGCATCGAGACGATCGTGCGCTTCATCATGCTGAACACGGCGCCGACCATCCTCGAATTCGCGCTGACGGCCGGCATCTTCGCCTTCACCTATGGCTGGAAATACGTCGCGGTGGTCGCCGTAACGGTCTGGCTCTATGTCTGGTTCACGGTGAAGGCCAGCGACTGGCGCATCTCGATCCGCCGCGACATGAACGACAGCGATACCGACGCCAACACCAAGGCGATCGACTCGCTGCTCAATTTCGAGACCGTCAAATACTTCACCAATGAGCGCATGGAGGCCGAGCGCTTCGACCGCTCGATGGCGCGCTACGAGATCGCCGCGACCAAGACCTGGACCTCGCTCGGCTGGCTGAACTTCGGCCAAGGCCTCATCTTCGGCCTGGGAACCGTCGTCGTCATGTGCATGTCGGCGCTGGAAGTACAGGCTGGCACCCAGAGCGTAGGCGACTTCGTCTTCATCAACGCCATGCTGATCCAGCTTTCGGTGCCGCTCAACTTCATCGGCTTCATCTACCGCGAAATCCGGCAAGGGCTGACCGACATCGAGCACATGTTCGACCTGCTCGACGTGCCGCAGGAGATCGTCGACAAGCCGGACGCCAAGCCGCTGAAGGTCGGCCCCGGCAAGGTCGAGTTCCGCGACGTGCACTTCTCCTATGATCCGAACCGCAAGATCCTGAAAGGCGTCTCCTTCGAGGTGCCGGCCGGCAGGACGGTGGCGATCGTCGGCCCCTCCGGCGCCGGCAAGTCGACCATTTCCAGGCTCCTGTTCCGCTTCTACGACGTGCAGGGCGGCCAGGTGCTGATCGACGGCCAGGACATTCGCGACGTCACACAGGAAAGCCTGCGCGCCGTGCTCGGCATGGTGCCGCAGGACACCGTGCTCTTCAACGACACCATCGCCTACAACATCCGCTATGGCCGCGTCGGCGCCAGCGAGGAGGAGGTGCGCAAGGCGGCCGAGCTCGCCCAGATCGGCCCGTTCATCGACAAGCTGCCCGAAGGCTATCGCGCGATGGTCGGCGAGCGCGGGCTGAAACTGTCGGGAGGCGAGAAGCAGCGCGTGGCGATCGCCCGCACCATCCTCAAGGCCCCGCCGATCCTGATGCTGGACGAGGCGACCTCGGCGCTGGATACCCAGACCGAGCAGGAGATCCAGGCCGCCCTCGACCTCGTCAGCAAGGGCCGCACCACCATCGTGATTGCCCACCGCCTGTCGACGGTGATCTCGGCCGACGAGATCATTGTGCTCAAGGACGGCCAGATCGCCGAACGCGGCACCCATACGGCGCTGCTCGCCAAGCACGGCCTCTACGCCTCGATGTGGGACCGCCAGCGCGAAGCGACCGAAGCCGAAGAGCGCCTGCGCATCGCGCGCGAGAGCGACGAGCTCGGGGTGGTCGTGAGGAGAAGGACGGCGGAGGTGAGCTGAGGCGATCGAGCGTTAATCTCCCCCACAAGGGGGGAGATCAGCAGCATCGGCGCCGCACCCCCTTGGTAGTCGAAAATCCCCCTTGACCTCAACCTATCTTGAGCTTGCAAACCGTCTCCGAGCCACCTGTCGGGCAACCTTTCCAAATGGAGACAGATCGAAATGAGCCAGACAAACCACCGCACCGGCAGCGTGTTCCGCGTCGACAAATTCGTCGTGCCGGCACAAGCGCGCGACGAAATCCTCAGCAAGGCCAGGATGACGCACGAGCTGCTGCGCCAACAGGAAGGCTTCGTGCAGGACTTCCTGCTCGAACAGTTTTCAGGCCCGGGCGAGTTCAACATCGTCACCGTGGTCGAGTGGGAAAGCCAGGCGGCTGTCGACAAGGTGGTGCCGATCGTGAAGGCAGCGCATGAGCGCATCGCCTTCAGCGCCCAGGAAACCATCGCGCGCCTCGGCGTCAAAGCCGACATCGCCAACTACCAGCGCGTGCCGGAGGTGTAAGGCGCAGATATTCCGCCGAGGCTGACGATTGGCGAAAGCGGACGTGACAGCCCAATCTCCCCCCAAGTGGGGGAGATGTCCGGCAGGACAGAGGGGGGCGCTGTCCCGCCGGCGTCAGCAGTGATCGGGATCACGGGGGTATATTGTTGCGTTGCGGGGAGGGGGGCTTTCCGCTATTGAGGCGCAACCTGAAACAGGGATCGCCCCCAAGCCCTATGACGCTTCTCGACTCGGTCAAGAATACGTTCGTCCCGATCCATCGCGAAGGCTATCCCTTCATCGCGGCCTTCGCCGCGGCGACGCTGTTTCTCGGCTATTTCTCCTCGATCCTGTTCTGGATCGGGCTGATCCTCACCGCATGGTGCGTCTATTTCTACCGCGATCCCGAGCGCGTCACGCCGGTCGACGACCGGCTGGTGGTGAGCCCGGCCGATGGCGTGATTTCCGCGGTCGGTCCGGCCGTGCCGCCGAGCGAGCTTGGCCTGGGCTCGGGCGAGATGACCCGCATCTCGGTGTTCATGAACGTGTTTTCCTGCCACATCAACCGCGCTCCGGTGCGGGGCAGGATCACCCGCATCGAGCACAAGCCGGGCAAATTCCTCAATGCCGAGCTCGACAAGGCAAGCGCGGAGAACGAACGCAACGGCCTGGTCATCGACAGTCCGAACGGCACGATCGCCGCCGTCCAGATCGCCGGCCTGGTGGCGCGCCGCATCGTCTGCTGGGCCGAGGCCGGCGGCTCGATCGCCATCGGCGAGCGTTTCGGCCTGATCCGCTTCGGCTCGCGTGTCGACGTCTTCCTGCCGTCGGGCGCCGTGCCGCGCGTTGCGGTCGGCCAGACGGCGGTCGGCGGCGAGACCGTGCTTGCCGAATTCGGCGGCACGGCGGTCACGCCCTTGGTCAGGATTTCCTAACCGTTGGGCGCGCCGTTCAAGAAATTCGAGGCCCATGCCAGCGGCGGTCCGCGCATCCGCGAGATCCCGATGCGCATGGTGTTGCCCAATCTGGTCACGGTGCTCGCCATCTGCGCCGGCCTTTCGGGCATCCGCTTCGCCTTCGAGAACCGCTTCGAGATCGCGGTGGTCATGGTGCTGCTCGCCGCCTTCCTCGACGGCATCGACGGGCGGCTGGCGCGCATGCTGAAGGCCACTTCGAAATTCGGCGCGCAGATGGATTCGCTGGCCGACATCGTCAATTTCGGCGTGGCGCCGGCCCTGGTGCTCTACGCCTTCCTGCTCGATCGCGCCGGCTCGCCGGGCTGGATCGCCGCGCTTCTGTTCACCATCGCCTGTGGCATGCGGCTCGCCCGTTTCAACGTGCTCGCCGAAGACCACGACCAGCCCGCATGGCAGACCGAATATTTCGTCGGCGTGCCGGCGCCGGCCGGCGCCGTGCTGGTGATGCTGCCGCTCTATCTCTATTTCCTGCGGCTGGGGCTGGAGCCCACCCGGCCGGCAGCCTTCGTCGCCACGGGCTTCACCGTGCTCATCGCCTTCCTTTTGGTCAGCCGCCTGCCGGTCTATTCGGGCAAGAGCGTCAAGGTGCCGGGCGACAGGGTGCTGCCGGTCATCCTTGGCGTGGTGCTCTATATCCTCCTGCTGATGACCTATCCCTGGTACACGCTGACAGCTTCGGTCGCCGGCTATCTGCTCTTCCTGCCGTTCTCGGTGCGCGCCTATTCGAAACGGGCCATGCGCGAAGGCGAGAAGGTGCCGCCGTCGGATATCGGGTAACGGGTACTCTCTCCCTCAAGGTGGGAGATTAAGCCGCCGCGCTCAACCCCAACCGGTCGATCGCCAGCTTGCGGGCCGAGATGTAGTCCGTCTTGCCCGAGCCCAGCACCGGGATTTCTTCGACCTTGATGATGTCATTGGGCACCATCAATTCCGCTGCGCCGGCCTTCTTGCCAAACTGACGAAGTTCCTCCGGGTTGGCATCGCCCGCGGTGGTGACCAGCACGATGCGCTCGCCCCGCCTCTTGTCCGGCACCGCCACCGCCGCGTGGCGCTCTTCCGGCCATAGCGACTGCACCAGCATCTCGACGGCCCCCAGCGACACCATCTCGCCGGCGATCTTGGCAAAGCGCTTTGCCCGGCCGCGGATGGTGATGAAGCCCTCGCGGTCGATCGAGACGATGTCGCCGGTGTCGTGCCAGCCTTCCAGCGGCTGCAATTCGCCCGGCCTGTCGGCGGTCATGTAGCCCATCATCATGTTCGGCCCTTCGAGCCATAGCCGGCCGCCCTCGGCGATGCCCTCGACCGGCTCCAGCTTCATGCGGATGGCCGGCAGCGGCCGACCGACCGTGCCGTCGCGGCCGTGGATGGCGGTGTTGACCGCCACGACGGGCGCGGCCTCGGTCAGCCCGAAACCTTCGACGATCGAGGCCTGGAAACGGTCGCGATAGGTGCGCCGCGTCTCCGGCTTCACGGCTTCGGCGCCGGCCACCACGAAGCGCAGGCTGGAGAAGTCGCCATCCTTGGCGGTGCGCGCATAGTTGGCGAGGAACGTGTCGGTGCCGAACATCACGGTCGGCTTCACTTTGCGGGCGATCTCGGGGATGATCTTGTAGTGCAGCGGGGAGGGATAGAGGAACAGCTTTATCCCCAGCACCAACGGCAGGATGGTGCCGCCGGTCAGCCCGAAGGAATGGAACACCGGCAGCACGTTGAGCAGGATGTCCGCAGGCGAGACGGAGACGCGCGCCTCGGCCTGCATGACATTGGCAAGCAGGTTGCGGTTGGACAGCACCACCGCCTTCGGCGTGCCTTCCGAGCCGGAGGTGAACAGGATGACGGCTGGCCTCGAGGCTTGCTGCCGCTGCAGCGGGAAACCCCACAGAAGCGCGGCGGCGACCTTGTCCAGAGTCGTCACGCTGGCGCGTACATCCTCCAGCCAAAGCATCTTCGCGCCGCCCGCCTCGACTGCGGCAACAACGTCGTCGATGGCGGCCTTTTCGATGAAGGCGCGGGACGAAACGACCGTCCTGATGACGGCGGTGCGGATTGCCGCGGTCACGCTCGCCGGGCCGGCGGTGTAGTTGATCATCGCGGCGACCCTGGCCGCCGAGATCAGGCCGACGAAGGTGAGCACCACGCCATTGGCGTTGGGCAACAGCACGCCGACCGCCTCGCCGGGCGCCGACACCGCCTCGAAATGGCGGCCAAGCACGCGCGCGCCGATGAACAGCTTGCGGTAGCTGAGCGAACCCGAGATCACGTCCTCGATGATCGGGCGCGAAGGGCCGATGCGATCGGCGGCGTCGCGCATGGCAAGGAAGAGCCCGCGGTCGAGATTGGTGCCGTAGAGCCGCGCCTCCGCGAAACGGTCGAACAGCGCGTTGGTGTTGGAGGCCATGTCGGGGTTGCGCGCCATCAGCTCGGCGATGGTCATCGGCTCCAGCAGGCTCAGCGACAGGCGTGGAAACCAGTGGCGCGGCGCCTTGTCCTCCGGCGTCAGCGACACCGGCAGGTCGCGTGTGCCGGCAACGAAGATCGGCACGATGCGGGCATCGGCCTGCATCGCGATCCGGGTGATGGCGCGAAACAGCCGGAAGGATTTGACGTCCGGCTCGACATTATCCGGCAGATAGACGGCGAGCCGCCCCTTGCCCTTGAGCACGCGCACCAGCCGGCGGCTGACGAAGACATGCTCGGCGTTGAAGGCGATGGTGCGCGCAAGCTCGCGCCATGGCTCGAGCCATGGCGAGCGCGCCGAGGCCTCGTCCAGGATGTGCAGCGTGTCATCGGGCAGCAGCGACAGCATCAGCGCCGGCTCGATGCGCGACTGGTGCGAGACCACATAGATCACCGGCGTCTTGGCGCTGCGGGCAATGCGGATACGGTTATCGGCGATGCGGTAAGCGAGCTTGAACGGCACATAAAGCAGCGCCTGGGTGAAGCGCAGGTCGAGCCGGAACCGTTCGATCACCGCGATCAGCAGCCAGGCAAGGACGAGGCCCGCCAGCAGCGCCAGGGTCAGGATCATGCCGCTCTCTCCCAGTCTCCTCCGCTGCGGCTCTTGAGCGGCCGCTTTGGTGGCAGAGGGTAGCGGAAGTCGGGGCAAGGTCAATGTGGGGTGATGCAGCGCTTCGGTTCCAGCCTACTTGAAAAGCCGCGTCACGTGTCGTAAATAATGTGACACGTGACGGAGAAGTAAGCATGGCCAGTTTTCCAACGGGGTTTGCAGAGGCACCCCACATAGAGCCGGAGTTCGAACGGCTGGTTGACCTGTTTGGCGGGCCGAAGGTCCTTGGGTCTTCCATATCCAGTCCGCTTGATGCCCATGAAATGATCCTGCATGGAATTCCAAGCCAGGCCTTGGAAAGCCTTGTCGGGCAGCTGACCGTCATTGATGCAGATGCCTTCGAGGCGGCTTTCGGCATGAGCGAGCGGACATTTCAGCGGCACAAATCGGATCACTCCAGGACCCTTAATCGGGAGCAAGGCTCCAGGACCTGGAATTTCGCCAGGGTTCTCACCAAGGCCACGTCCGTTCTTGGGACTCAGGAAGCGGCGGAAAAATGGATGATTGAGCCCGCTATGGGCCTGGAAAACCGCCGGCCGATCGATCTCTTGGCCACGGCGGCGGGCACTATCCTTGTACAGGAGTTTCTGGAGCGGCTCGACTACGGTGTCTACGCGTGACGCCTTTGCCGGGTTCTCTTGGGGCGGGAGAAGTCCTCGGCTGGAGGCTTGACCACAAACGTTTTGAGACAAATTGGGACAGCGGCGAGGGAGCCTTCAAACTCGGGGGAAGATGGAACAGCAAAGGCGTCAGGGCCGTATACGCGTCCATCGACCCCTCGACCGCCATTCTCGAGGTGGCGGTCCACAAGGGATTCCGCACGCTCGATACCGTTCCTCACGCGCTAACGGCATTCGACATCATCGATCCGTCCAAGATTTATGTCGTGCAAACGGGCGACGTTCCAAATGCAAACTGGCTGCGCCCCGGCATTCCCAGCGCGGGACAACAGCAGTTTGGCGACAGTCTGCTGGCGGAGCATCCCTTGTTTCTCATTCCAAGCACGGTATCGCAGCATAGCTGGAACCTGGTGCTCGACCCCGTCAGGGCAGCCGGGCTTTACAAGCTGCGCCTCCAGGAGGATTTCGCGCTCGATACGAGGCTTCATCCTCCCTCGAGGTAGCCTTCCAAAGAAAAAGCCGACCTTTTTGCGGGTCGGCTTCTAGTCGGACGGGTCGAGGGGTTTGGGGGGACTTGGGGGGTGACCCGTCGATCCAACAATGCCTGAGTCGGATGATGGTTCCGTGACCGCGAAAATAATTTAATGCATGTCGCCCAAAAGTGCGCGGCGGTTTTTGGGGAAGCGACATGCATGAAACAAAGACCTAAAAGCGGGTCGCTTGAATCCGTTCAGCGCGACGCGCTTTAGGAACGCGCCGATTTCGCCTTCATCCAGTCGCGCCCGGCATGGGCAAAGACCGCGCAAAGCACGATGGCGCCGCCGATGATGCTGGCCAGCGGCGGGATTTCGTCGAGGAACAGCAGGGCAAACAGGATAGCGAAGGGCACTTCAGCCGAGCCGAGCAGGCCGGCTTCGGCGGACGGAATGAGCCGGGAACCCTCCGTCCACAGGATCGAGGCCAGCGCGAAGGAGCAGCCGAATGTGGCAAGCAGCGCCACGTCGCGGGCTGAAACGGCCAGCGGGTCGGTGACGAACCAGCCGAGCACGAAAAGCAGGAAAGCCGAGACGGCGCCCGCCCAGACGACCGGCGAGTCGCGGAAGGCGCGCACCATGATCATGTAGAGCGCGCTGCCGGCGGTCATCAGCAGCGCCAGCCCGTCGCCGAAAAGATGGCCGCTGCCGAGGCCGGCGCCCACCATGATGGCGACGCCGCAAAGCGATACGGCGGCCGCGACCATCGTCTGCAGCCGGAATTTTTCCCGCACCAGAAGGAAAGCAAGAAGTGCGGCGATGAAGGGCGAGGTCGCGTAGATCACCGCGACATTGGCGACATAGGTGAATTTGAAGGCCGAGATGAAGGC
This sequence comes from Mesorhizobium vachelliae, assembly GCF_033977325.1. Lineage (NCBI taxonomy): Bacteria > Pseudomonadati > Pseudomonadota > Alphaproteobacteria > Hyphomicrobiales > Phyllobacteriaceae > Mesorhizobium > Mesorhizobium vachelliae. The sequence continues at coordinate 112,626 of NZ_JAVIIR010000002.1, read as the reverse complement.
GATGCTGGCGGCAGCACCCTCGACCGCCAGCAGCCAGCCGCGCCAGCCCAGTCTCAGGCTCTCGCGCCCGCCCGAGCGGCGCCGGCGCCACAGCACATAGAGCGTGATCAGGATCGAGCCGAAAAAACCGCGCCAGCAGGTGATGGTCAGCGGATCAGCGTGGATCGACTTGGTCAGCACGCCGGTGAGCGCGAAGGCGATGGCCGATGCCGACACCAGGATGATGCCGAGCGTGCGCTCGGCCGCCACGTCGGCTGCAAGCTTTTCCGGCATGTCGAGCGTGTCGGTCATGGCGCCAGCCTACCCGGTCGCTCCTGACAGCCTTCTGTCATCAGGTCTGCTCCCGCCTGCGGAAATGCTCATTGCCGACGATGAGCAGGCCGGCGCCGACGATCAGCGCCGCGCCCATGAACACTTCCGTGCGCGGCACGTCGCCCCAGATGGCGTAGCCCAGCGCGAAGGCCCAGACCAGCGAGGTGTATTCGAACGGCGCGATGATCGACACCGGCGCGCGCTTCATGCCTTCGAACAGCACATATTGCGCCACCCCGCCGAGTGCCCCGACGCTGGCAAGCAAAAGAAGCTGCCGCCAATCGGGCATGCGCCACCAGAGCAGCGCCGGCACGGCCGAGAAGAGCAGGAAATAGAAATTGTTGAGCACGAGCTGGATCAGGGTGCGCTCCTGCAGCGCCGTCTTGCGCAACAGCACCACGGCGATGCCCCAAAGCACGGCAGCCGCCAGCACCAGGAGCACCGGCGCGGAGAGGCCGAGGCGCGTCGGATCGCAGGCGATGAAGACGCCGACGAAACCGATGAGCACCGCCAGCCAGCGTAAGAGCGGCACCGTCTCGCCCAGGATCAGCACAGACAGCACGGTGACGATGATCGGCGCGGCGTAATAGATGGTGGTGAGCTCGGCGAGCTGCAGCGAGCGTGCGGCGTTATAGTAGCAAAGCCAGGCGGCCAGCGTGAAGGCGCTGCGCACCAGCATCGGCTTGACGATCGGCGAATCGATCGTGTCGGCAAGCAGTCGCTTGCCGCCGATCGCGGCGCAGGCGAGGAGCACGGTGATCGAGCGGACGAACATGATCTGCCAGACCGTCATGCCGACGACCAGAAGCTTGATCGAGGCATCCTGCGCCGAAAACAGGAAATAGGCGGCGGCCGTGAACAGGATGCCGGCCAGCACCCTTTCGCGGCTTTCGAGGACGACGACTTCGGCCATGCGGTTTCAGCGTGCTTGCGTGAGGCGGTTCCGCCCCAGTCGGGACCGTTGCTCCAGCTATACGGGCGAAAGCTTGCACGGCGCTGCTCCAGCGCGGCGCTTGCGTTGGCGCAGGTCTTTTGCGGGGGACCGGTTGGGGGCTACTGCGTCGCCTGATAAAGCTCCGATGCCGCATCCTTCAGCGCGCGTCGCCCGTCTGGCCGCAGATACATCATATGACCGCCCTCGACGACGTCGAGGCGGATCGGCTTGGCGTCTGATAGCGAAGGAACCTGGTTCACCAGGTAGCGCGAGGCGAGATAGGGCGTGACGAGGTCGGTATAGCCGTTGACGATGACGACACCGAGGGCGGGGTTGAGCGAGCGTGCCCGCTGCAGGTCGTTCATCACGCCGGCATAGCCCTGGCCCGAGGTGCCGTAATCCCAGCTGCGGCTGATCTCGCCATTGAGCAGCCGGTAGCTGACGTCGGTGTGGTAGTTGAGCTCGTCGCGGGCGTAGGCGACGAAGGCGGAGGTCAGCACCGGCACGCTGCGGTCGAGCACCGGATCGGGTCCGGCGTCATGCGCGCTTTGCGGCGCGATGTCGGCGGTGCCGATGGTGGCGTCATAGGGGCTCAGCACCTTGCCTGTAGCGCGCTGGAATTCCTTGGCGAAAAGCCCGGTGGGGATGCGGGCGAAATTGCGTTGGACAAGCTCGAGCGGCAGGCCGGTGATCTCCGACACGCGTCCGCTTGCCTGCTTGCCGCCTTGCTCCAGTCCGCTGTTCAGCGCCGTCAGGTAATCGCCGAGCGCATAATGCTCGACTTCGGCCAGCCGGTCGCGCAGCGCGTCGCCGCTGACGCCATCGGCCTTGAGCCGCGTCGCCGCCAGCGAAGGCAATTCCAGCGCCCAGTGCAATTGGTCGAACTGGTCGGGCCGCACCAGCATGAACTCCAGCGCCGGCGAGATCAGCACGACGCCGCTGGGCGAGAGGCCCACATCCTCCTGCAGCGTGCGGGCAAGCAGCGCGGCGCGAAAGCCACCATAGCTCTCGCCGGCGAGGAACAGCGGCGATCCGGCGCGGCCGTTCTGGGCCAGATAGAGCCGGATGAAGGCGCCGACCGAGCTGGCGTCGGCGTCGACGCTCCAGAATTCCTTCGGCTCGTGCCCCGGCGCTTCGCGGCTGTAACCCGTGCCGACGGGATCGACGAAGACGAGATCGCTCATGTCGAGCCAGCTGTCGGGATTGTCGATGAGCTTTTGTGGCGGCCGCCGGAATTCGCCGTCGGCGGCGGTCTCGACGATGCGCGGTCCGATGGCGCCGATATGCAGATAGGCCGATGCCGCGCCCGGTCCGCCGTTGAAGACGAAGGTGATAGGCCGATCCTTCGCCGGCGCCGGCGACTGCTGGGTGTAGGCGACATAGAAGATCTCGGCCGTGACCTCGCCCTTGGCCGAAAGCAGCGACAGCGTGCCGGCCTTGGCCTGGTAATCCAGCTTGTGCCCGCCAAGCGTGATCGAATGCTCGGTCACCTGCGGCGGCGGCAGCAGCGACAGCACGCCGCCTTGGGGGACGGGACGCTCGGGCGTTTCGGCAAGGACCGGCTGCGCGAAGGCGGCGAGCGCCAGGAAGATAAGGGGGACGAGCTTGGATCGCATGAAGGCTCCGCTTGGATGGCATCCGCAAAATATGGTCGGGGCGAGGGAAGTCAAAGGGGCCGTCTCAAGACTTGGGTTCCTCGCCCCGCCAAAGGTGGGGGAGAGGTGCCCGCGAAGCGGACGGAGAGGGGACCTTCGTAGGGCGCTCCCTCTCCTTCGCCGAGCCACCTTTCCCTCATTTCATGGGGGCGAGGAACCCAAGCTGGAATTATGTGCTATCAATCCCCCAACACCACCGAAAGGAATCTCGAGCTATGGACGCGACCGCACTCAAGGCCATGCAGGCTCCGCTGAAGGACGCCTACCGCGACGACGCCGCCAAGGCGCTGATCACGCTGAGAGCCCGCGGAACGCTCGACGACCAGTCGATCGCCTGCAAGGTGGAGACGGGCAGGGCGCTTGCGGTTGCCGGGCTTCATCCCGCCACCGGGGGCTCGGGCCTTGAGCTGTGCTCGGGCGACATGCTGCTGGAGGCGCTGGTCGCTTGCGCCGGCGTGACGTTGAAAGCGGTGGCGACGGCGCTGGAGTTCAAGCTCGGCAACGCCACCGTCGAGGCCGAGGGCGACCTCGATTTTCGCGGCACGCTTGGCGTCGCCCGCGACGCCCCGGTCGGCTTCCGCGAGATAAGGCTGAAATTCGACCTCGATACCGACGAGCCGCAGGAGCGGATCGATTCGCTCATGAAGCTCACCGAGCGCTATTGCGTGGTGTTCCAGACGATCAACAACAAGCCCGCGTTGACGGTGAGCGCCAGCTAATCTCCCCCTCGAGGGGGAGATGTCGCCGAAGGCGACAGAGGGGGTCGTCTCACGTAGGGCGCCAGCGTCGTTTGTCGGCGGAAGGAGTCGGCGCTTCACGCGCAACGCCCCCCTCTGACCGCTTCGCGGCCATCTCCCCCTCAAGGGGGGAGATTAACTGGCGCTACTGCGCCGACGGCGTCTCGGCATCCCCTTCATCGGTGAAAGGCGAAGCGCTCGGGACGCACTGCACGGCCCAGCCCTGCGGGGTCGGCTGCTTCTGATATTCGGTGACGGCGTTGGTGCACTGTTCGCGGGTGTCGAAGGTGCTAGGCAGCACCACCATGCCGCCTTGCGGGCCGGCGATCACAAGATACCAGACCAACGCTACGCTGGGAGTAGCAGCCATGGGAGTTCCTCGCTTTGCTTAAATGTCGGAGTCGGATTGATCCTAGCAACTCCCCGCGGATGGCGAAAGCAGGGCGGCCGCACACGCTTCCACCGCCCCGTTCACAGACCCGTGAATGGACCGATCAGGCTTCGGCTCACTCGACGGCGAAGCAGTAGAACAGGCCGTCGCCGCCGGTGCCCTTGAGCGCCTCCTGGCTGCAGCCGCCGCGCGAGGCATGCGAGGAATTCCACGACTTCGCCGCCGTCGAATCGTCAAGCCCCGTGCGGTCGTGGTGTCCCATCATGGCGGCACCTTCCGCCCCGCTCATTGTCCAATCGCCGCAGGTTTGGTCGGCGATCTTCGTGCCGTCGGGCTTGGAGCCGGTCAGCATGTCGTGCCGGTTCGGCATGTCGCCGCGGCCGTTGATCACCTCGCCCTTTTCGGTCAGCGCCGTCTGTTTGGTGATACCGTTGGCGTCGCTGTGCAGCGAGGCGACGTCGTCGGCGATCTTCTCGCCCTTGGCGTTGAACCACGGGCCCTTGCCGATGCGGTCGCGCGCATCTTCGGTGCCGGAGGAAAGATAGGCATGCCAGGTCTTGCCGGTGACGCCGGCTGCTTCCGCCAGCGACGCGCAATGGGCATCGGCGCCTTTCAGACCGCCGAGATCGGCACCCTTGCCGGAGCCGACGCTGGTGACGAAGAAGCTCATGGTCTTGTCTTGCGAGAAGGCCACGCCGGCAGATGCGGCAAGTGCCGCGGCAATGGCGGCGGCGGCAACGAGAAGAAGTCTACGCATGTCGGTCCTCCGGTTTCGAATGCCTTGCATTCGAAGAACGTTGCCGGAGCCCGGTTTAATCCGGTCTGAGCTTTCTTTTATTCCGGCTGCCGGTAGGAGACGAAGCGGTTGTGCTTGGCCCTGAAGATCAGGCCCGTCTCCTTCAGGTCCGGACTTGCCAGCGGCACGATGCGCCTGGCGATCTCGGACGGATGCGGCAGCGTCTCCGGATCCTCGCCGGGCATGGCCTGGGCGCGCATCGCAGTGCGGGTCGCGCCCGGATCGGCGGCGTTCACCCTCAGCGGCAGGCTCTCGGTCTCATGTGCCCAGGACCGCATCATCGTCTCGACAGCGGCCTTGGAAGCCGCATAGGGTGCCCAGAAGGCGCGCGCCGAATGCGCCGCGCCGGACGTAAGGATGATGGCGCGGCCGGCGTCGGAGAGCCTCAGCAGCGGGTCGACCGAACGGATCAGCCGCCAGGTCGAGGTGACGTTGATGGTCATCACCTTCTCGAAGGTCTTGGCCTCGACATGGCCGATCGGCGAGATCACGCCGAGCACGCCGGCGTTGGCCACCAGTATGTCGAGCTTGCCCCAGCGCTCGTGGATGGCGCCGCCCAGCCGGTCGATTCCGGCCATGTCGGTCAGGTCGAGCGGCACCAGCGTCGCCTGTCCGCGGCCATCGGCCTTGATCTGGTCGTCCAGTTCTTCCAGCCCACCGACCGTGCGCGCCACCGCGATCACATGCGCGCCCGCCGCCGCCAGCTCCCTGGCGATAAAATAGCCGATGCCGCGCGAGGCGCCGGTTACGACCGCCACGCGGCCGGAAAGGTCGAGGGTCATGCGAGAATGTCCGTGAACTAAAGCAATTCCAGGAAAAGTGTTTTACGGTTTTCCGTCCGGAATTGCGTCAAAACAAATATTAAGACCCGCTCGACGCCAGCAGCGACAGCGTGCGCACATTGTCGTGGCCTTCGAAGTCGAGCAGGCGGGTGGGGTATTGTCCCGTGAAGCAGGCGTCGCAGAATTGCGGCTGATCGTTGTCGCGGCGCGCCTCGCCGACGGCGCGATAAAGCCCGTCGATCGACAGGAAGCCGAGTGAATCGACGCGGATGAACTCCGCCATCTCCTCGACCGACATGCGCGAGGCAAGCAGCTTCGACTTCTCCGGCGTGTCGACGCCATAGAAGCAGGATGCGCTGGTTGGCGGCGAGGCGATGCGCATATGCACTTCCTTCGCGCCGGCGTCGCGCACCATTTGCACGATCTTCTGGCTGGTGGTGCCGCGCACGATCGAATCGTCGACCAGCACCACGCGCTTGCCCTCGATCATGCGGCGGTTGGCGTTGTGCTTCAGCTTAACGCCCATGTGGCGGATCGAATCGCCCGGCTGGATGAAGGTGCGACCGACATAGTGGTTGCGGATGATGCCGAGCTCGAAGGGGATGCCTGCGGCCTGTGAGAAGCCGATCGCGGCCGGCGTGCCGGAATCCGGCACCGGCACGACGATATCGGCCTCGACCGGGCTTTCCTGCGCGAGCTCGGCGCCGATGCGCTTCCTCACATCATAGACGTTGCGGCCTTCGACCGACGAATCCGGCCGCGCGAAATAGACATATTCGAAGATGCAGAAGCGCGTCTTCTGCGGCTCGAACGGAAAAATACTCTCGATACCCTTCGAGGTGACCACCACCATCTCGCCAGGCTTGATGTCGCGCACGAAGCGGGCGCCGATGATGTCGAGCGCACAGGTCTCGGAAGCGAGGATCCAGGCGCCGTCGAGATCGCCCAGCACCAGCGGGCGGATGCCCAGCGGATCGCGGCAGCCGATCATCTTCTTTGCAGTCATCGCCACCAGCGAGAAGGCGCCCTCGACCTGGCGTACCGCGTCGATGAAGCGCGAATTCAGATCGCGCTCCTTGCTGGTCGCGACCAGGTGCAGCAGCGTCTCGGTGTCGGAGGTCGAGGAAAAGATCGAGCCCTGCTTCTGCAGCGTCCGCTGCACGGTGAGCGCGTTGGTGAGGTTGCCGTTATGGGCGACCGCCAGCCCGCCTTCGGCGAGCTCGGCGAAGAAGGGCTGGATGTTGCGGATGCCGGCGCCGCCGGTGGTGGCATAGCGCGTATGGCCGATGGCGCGGTTGCCCTGCAGGCGGTCGAGCACGTGCTGCTTGGTGAAGGTGTCGCCGATCAGGCCGACATGGCGTTCGACATGGAACTGAGTGCCGTCATAGGAGACGATGCCGGCCGCTTCCTGGCCGCGATGCTGCAGGGCGTGAAGGCCAAGTGTGACGATGGCCGCCGCATCCTGCCGGCCGAAGATACCGAACACGCCGCATTCGTCGTGGAAATGGTCGTCGGCCTCGGCGGAAAGGACTTTGCCTGCATCTGCCATCTGGTGCTCAAGCTCCGCTAAAGCTGCCATATAGGTCGATCCCTGCCGGAACGCAACGCATGCCTGTGGGCATTGACAAATAGGATGACGGCAGGCCGCGCGGCCTGCCAAATCAATTTGCCGGCGCAGGCGCGGGGGCTGGCGCCGGGGCCGGCGCGGGCGTGGCCGGAGCCGGTTCATTGTCGGCCGGGGCCTCGCCCTCGCTGTCGTCGGGCGCCGTCGCGTTGTCGTCGCCGGTGGCCGGCGGCTCGGCCGCAGGCTGGTCGGTCGTGGCCGGCGCGCCGGCCTGCGGCGTGCCCTTATGCGTGTATTTGTTGACCAGTTCCTCGGTGTTCTCGGGCAGCACGCTTTCGATCTTGGCGCCGATCGTCTCCAGCAGCGGCCGCGACTTGGCGTTGGCGATCCAGGCGGGCGCCTTGGCGCCGGCCAGCCAGTTGAAGAACAGCAGCGCCACCGCGACCACCAGGATGCCGCGCGCCGCGCCATAGAGGAAGCCGAGCGTCCGGTCGAGCGCGCCGATGCGCGAATCGATGATCCAGTCGGCGAGCTTCATGGTGATGACGGAGACGACGATCAGCGCGATGAGGAAGACGACGCCGGCGGAAGCCGCCATCGCGATCTTGTCGTTTTCGATATAGGGCTGAACGTAGGGCAGGACCGGCTTGTAGAAGAAGAACGCCGCCGCCGCAGCCGCCGCCCAGGAAACCACCGACAGCACTTCGCGGGAGAAGCCGCGCACCATGGCGAGCATTGCTGAGACCAGCGTGAAGCCGACGAGGATTCCGTCAAGCAGCGTAATCGGCATGGTTCTCGCCCCACTTCCTGTCTTACGGCCCGACGAGCCGTGTCACTCCTCGTCGTCGGCACGGCCGCGCCGTGAGCCGGCTATGCGCGCCACAAGGTCGGCAAGCTCGGTGGGCTGGAACGCGCCGGCCCCGATCCCCCCGGCAACTTCCTCGCTGCCGAGCGGCAGCACCGCGCTTCCAAAACCCAGCTTTTCGGCTTCCTTAAGGCGCTGCTGCGCATGCGCGACCGGCCTCACGGCGCCCGATAAGCTGATTTCGCCGAAATAGACGCAATCGGCGGGAAGGGCAAGACCGGTGAGCGACGAAACCAATGCGGCGGCGACCGCGAGATCGGCGGCCGGCTCAGAGATCCGGTAGCCGCCGGCGACGTTGAGATAGACGTCGTGCTGGCCGAAGCGCACGCCGCAATGCGCCTCGAGCACGGCGAGCACCATCGACAGCCGCGCCCCGTCCCAGCCGACGACCGCGCGACGCGGCGTGCCGAGCGAGGAGGGCGCTACCAGCGCCTGGATCTCGACCAGCACCGGCCTCGTGCCCTCCATGCCCGCGAAAACCGCGGCGCCCGGCGATTTCGCGTGGCGTTCGCCGAGGAAAAGCTCGGACGGGTTGGAGACCTCGCGCAGGCCCTTGTCCGACATTTCGAACACGCCGATCTCGTCGGTCGGCCCGAAGCGGTTCTTCACCGTGCGCAGGATGCGGAAGTGATGATTGCCTTCGCCCTCGAAGTAGAGGACGCCATCGACCATGTGCTCGACCACGCGCGGTCCGGCGATCTGCCCCTCCTTGGTGACATGGCCGACAAGCACGATCGCGGCGCCTGTGGATTTCGCGTAGCGGATCATCGCCTGGGCGGCGGCGCGCACCTGCGTGACGGTGCCCGGCGCCGAATCGGCAAGGTCCGTCCACAACGTCTGGATGGAATCGAGGATGACGAGGTCCGGCCGCCTGCCGTCGGCGATGGTCGCCAGGATATCCTCGACATTGGTTTCGGCCGCGAGCTCCACCGGCGTCGAGGCGACGCCGAGCCGCTGCGCCCTCAGCCTGATCTGCGCGACCGCTTCCTCGCCCGAGACATAGACGATGCGATGGCCTTTCGAAGCGAGCGCGGCCGCCGCCTGCGTCAAAAGCGTCGATTTGCCGATGCCGGGATCGCCGCCGACCAGAAGCGCCGAGCCGCGTACGAAGCCGCCGCCGGTGGCGCGGTCGAGCTCGCCGATGCCGGAAACGATGCGCGGCGCGTCCTCGATATCGCCGGCAAGACTGGTGAGCACCACGGCGCGGCCCCTGCGGGCATTGCGGGTGTTCGCCGGTCCCGAGCCGATGCCGCCGGACGTGCCTTCCTCGACCAGCGTGTTCCACTCGCCGCAGGCATCGCATTTGCCCGCCCAGCGCTGATGCACCGAGCCGCAATTCTGGCAGATGAACTGAACGCGGGATTTGGCCACGCTGTTACCTTTTTGGCTCTAGGCGGACGCCGCGTTCCTTCGCGCCCCCCTCTGTCCTGCCGGACATCTCCCCCACTTGGGGGGAGATTGGGCAGCGCGACGGGTTTCGCCAATTTTCAACGCTGCAAGAAAGGGTGCCGACGAGGGCGGCAGCTGATCTCCCCCCTTGTGGGGGAGATGTCCGGCAGGACAGAGGGGGGCGCCGTAGAACGCCAACGCTCGTCATTTTTGCAGGGGGCGCGAGCAAGCCTCTACTCAAACCTCTCCGGCAGATGATGCTCTTCCGCCAGATCCGAGAAGCGCGTGAATTCGCCGTGGAAGGCGAGGCTGACGGTGCCGGTCGGTCCGTGGCGCTGCTTGGCGACGATGCACTCAGCCTTGCCGCGTGCCTCGTTCATCTCGTTTTCCCACTTGACGTATTCCTCGGTGCCGAGCTTCGGTTCGCGGTTCTTGAGGTAATATTCCTCGCGATAGACGAACAGCACCACGTCGGCGTCCTGCTCGATGGAGCCGGATTCGCGCAGGTCCGAAAGCTGCGGGCGCTTGTCGTCGCGGCTTTCGACCTGACGCGACAGCTGCGACAGCGCGATGATCGGCACGCCGAGTTCCTTGGCCAGCGCCTTGAGGCCCGTGGTGATCTCGGTGATTTCCTGCACGCGGTTCTGCGAGGCGCGGGCCGAGGAGCCCTGCATCAGCTGGATATAGTCGATAACGATGAGATCGAGGCCGCGCTGGCGCTTCAGCCGGCGGGCGCGGGCGGAGAGCTGCGCGATGGAGATGCCGCCGGTCTGGTCGATGAACAGCGGGATCTTCTGCATCGTCTGCGAGCAGGCGACGAGCTTTTCGAAGTCCATCTCGGTGATCTCGCCACGGCGGATCTTCGAGGACGAAATCTCGGTCTGCTCGGAGATGATGCGGGTGGCGAGCTGCTCCGACGACATTTCCAGCGAGAAGAAGCCGACAACGCCGCCATTGGCGGCCTTGAATGTGCCGTCGGCCTGCTGCGCCGGCACATAGGCCTCGGCGATGTTGAAGGCGATGTTGGTGGCCAAGGAGGTCTTGCCCATGCCCGGGCGTCCGGCGAGCACGATCAGGTCGGAGGGCTGCAGGCCGCCCATGCGGCGGTCGAGGTCGCGCAGGCCGGTCGAGATGCCGGACAGATGGCCGTCGCGCATATAGGCGGCGTTGGCCATGTCGACGGCGGTCTTGACCGCATCGTTGAAGCTCTCGAAGCCGCCGTCATAGCGGCCGGTTTCGGCGAGTTCGAACAGCCGCCGCTCGGCGTCTTCGATCTGGTCGGAGGGCGACATGTCGACCGGCGCGTCATAGGCAATGTTGACCATATCCTCGCCGACGGTGATCAGCGCGCGGCGCGTGGCGAGGTCGTAGATCGCCCGGCCATAGTCGGTGGCGTTGACGACGGTGACGGCTTCGACGGCAAGCCGCACGACATATTGCGCCACCGTCATGTCGCCGACCTTCTCGTCGGCCGGCAGGAAGGTCTTGAGCGTGATCGGCGTCGCGATCTTGCCCATGCGGATGAGCTCGGCAGCGACCTCGAAGATGCGGCGGTGCAGCGGCTCGTAGAAATGCGCCGGCTTCAGGAAATCCGAGACACGGTAGAAGGCGTCGTTGTTGACGAGGATGGCGCCGAGCAACGCCTGCTCGGCCTCGATGTTGTTCGGGGCCTCGCGATAAAGCGGCGTTTCCGCCGCGCCGAATTTCAGTGCCGCCTCTGCCATGATATCCCCGATTTCGATCCCGCTCTCCTCGATACCAGAACGGAACGGATCGGATGCTGACCTTTCTGCAACAGTAGGTGTCGGTGCGGGGTTGATTCACAGGAACGGCGAACCGTCCACAGGACAGTATTCCGGTGGCCCGATTCCGTTTGACTCTGCAAGGGATGATTCTTAGTTGCAAAAACGGAACGAAGCAAGAACATTTTGGGCGACCGATTGTCGTTTCGGCCTACGCGCCCTCAGCCCATCGCATCGCCCCAGTCCGTCCGCCGCGCCGCCTTGAAAACGTCCCCGTCGCGCTTGCTGAACAGCCGCTCGCCGGCGCTGCCGTCCGGCTGGCATAGTTTCAGCACCACCTTGCCGGAGCCGCCTTTCGGCGGCGCGATCACCCGTGCGGCACGCGCCGGCGCCGGCTGCCGGGAGGCGGCGAGATAGATGAATTTCTCGTCCTCCCACGGCACGTCGGCTTCCTTGACCAGACGGTGCAGGCGCGAGCGCGCGACGCGGCGCGAAAAATGGCACCAGTCGGGCGGCGTGAGCGGGCAGGGCGCCGCGTGCGGACAGGGCGCCAGCAGGTGCGCTCCCGCCTCGATCAGTTGCTGCCGCGCGGCAAGGATGCGCTGCCAGCCGGCGGGCGTGCCGGGCTCGACGATGATGAGCGTGTCGGCGGTCAACCGCCAGAGGCGGTCGACGAGCTTTGGCAACGACACCGGCGCGACTTCATCGAGCACATAGGCGATGCTGACGAGATCGGCGGGCTTGAGGTCGTCGAGATCGATGGTGGCGTCGCCCGCGAGCCATTCGGCGCGCGTGGCGATCGTGCCCGCCGCAAGCGATTGCCCGACCTTGCGTACCGCAGCGCTTGCTTCGACCAGAACCGCCTGTTCCAGCTCCGGCCAGGTGTCTGTCGTGGCCCAAAGCATGGTGCCAGGGCCGGCGCCGATGTCGAGCAGGGTCTTCGGGTGGAAATCCGGTCGCGCGTCGGCCAGCGCATCGAGGCTGGCACGGACCGCGGCATAGGTGGCGGGCAGCCGCGTCGCCAGATAGGCCTTGACCGCCATCTCCTCGCCCATATGCAGGCGGCCGTCGCGCAACTCGGCGCGGTAGCGTTCGGAAAGCGTTCGCGCTGCCTGTTTCAGCGCCGGCAATGGCACCTTCTCCAGGAGGCTGTCGACGCCTTGCCGGAGCGGGGCGGGCAATTCCACCTCAGGCACCCCTCGGTGCAAGCAGGATGACGGAGGCCCCGGCGACACAGAGCGCCGCGCCCGCCAGATCCCAGCGATCGGGGCGCGCGCCCTCGACCAGCCACAGCCAACCGAGTGACGCCACGATGTAGATACCGCCATAGGCTGCATAGGCGCGGCCTGCCGCGTCCGTCTCGACCAGCGACAAAAGGAAGGCGAACAGCGCCAGCGAGGCGAGGCCGGGGAGAAGCCAGAGCGGCGACTTCTCCAGCCGCCACCATGCCCAGAACGAGAAGCAGCCGGCGATCTCGGCAAGAGCGGCTGCGGTGTAGATGAGGTAGGTCATGAAAAAGGTCCCGCGAACGAGACCTTTTTCGTGACGTCAGGCTGCAATGGCAAGCGGCAATGCGTGTCTATTCCACCTTCTTGCGGCGGGTCGGCTTGGCGGGCGTCGGCGCGGCCGGCTCCTTGTGGCCGATGTCGCGCAGCTCCAGCGCCTTCTCGCATTTGGCCATGTAGTCGCGCGTCATCGGCAGCGTGTCGTTCTTCTTGGCGATCTGGAACTGGAAGATCACCAGGTCCTGCCAACGGAAGGCGGCCTCCGAGGCGGCGAGGTAGAACTCCCACATCCTGCAGAAGCGCTCGTCATAGATCGCCTTCGCCTTGTCGCGATTGGCGGCAAAGCGCGCGCCCCAATGCTTGAGCGTGTCGGCGTAATGCAGCCGCAGGATTTCGATGTCGGTGACGACCAGGCCGGATTTCTCGATCGCCGGCATCACTTCGGAAAGCGCCGGGATGTAGCCACCGGGGAAGATGTATTTGCGGATGAAGGCGCTGGTCGCCCACGGCACGCCGGAGCGGCCGATGGTGTGGAGCAGCATCACCCCATCGGGCTTCAAAAGCGTCGCGGCCTTGTCAAAGAAGGTGCGGTAGTGGTTGACGCCGACATGCTCGAACATGCCGACCGAGACGATGCGGTCGAAGCGCTCGTTGATGTGGCGGTAATCCTTGAGATCGAAATGCACCCGGTCCTGCAAGCCTTGCGCATGCGCGCGGTCGGTGGAGACGCCGTGCTGCTCGGTCGACAGCGTCACGCCCTGCACGTCGACGTCGAAGGCCTTGGCGAGATAGAGGCCCAACCCGCCCCAGCCCGAGCCGATGTCGAGCACCGTCTGGCCGGCCTTCAGCCGGAGCTTGGCGGCGATGTGGCGCTTCTTGGCGAGCTGCGCTTCGTCCAGCGTCATGTCGGGCTGCTCGAAATAGGCGCAGGAATATTGCATGTCCTCGTCGAGGAAGAGCTTGTAGAGATCGCCGGACAGGTCGTAGTGGCGCTGCACGTTGCGGCGCGAGCGCGCGGCGGTGTTGACCTGCTGCAGCCGGCGGAAGGCGTGGCGCAGGCCCTCTATCGCCTTGGACCAGGTGACGTCGATGCCGCTCGAGCCCATGTTCTGGAAGGCGATGCGCATCAGCCCGAGAACGCCGCCCTCGATGACGTCCAGCTCGCCATCCATATAGGCCTCAGGCACCGCCAGCATCGGGTCGAAGCTGATGGCGCGCTCGGCATGCACAGTCTTGATGTGGATATGCACCGGCTCGCCGCTGCCGTCGCCGAACTTGTGCGTCGTGCCCTTCGGGCCGGTCACCTTGAGGTCGCCGACGCGCACCAGGCGTTCGAGAACGTGTTTCAACAGGATATTCATGACCAAATGTCCCCTCAGTCGGATCACCCGGTAATCGGACTGGAATGCCAAGCGAAAGTGCCACAGCGCATCGCCCGCGTCCAATCGACGCGCTACGCTGTAATGTGCACAAGATATGGGGTGTCGGAAAGTTCCATTTGGCACAAAAAAGCCCGGGTCGGAGACCCGGGCGTTGGTCCAGAAATCCTGGACACCTGCGAGCCGAAGCGATGCCTCGGCGGTGTGGTCGATCAGGCGTTCTCTTCGCCGCCCTCGAACTCGGCGTTCGGATCGAAGAAGTTCTCCGGCCGGGCGTTGTCGTTGATGTCTTCGCCATAGATGGCTTCCGCGGTGGTCAGCGTCTCGCCCTTGGCCTGGCGCTCCGCCTCGTCGGCCGAACGGGCGACGTTGAGCGTCACGGTGACCTCGACTTCCGGATGCAGCGCGATCGCCACATTCGAGAGGCCGATGGTCTTGATCGGCTGGTTGAGCTCGATCTGGTTGCGGCTGACGGTGAAGCCCTCGGCGGTGAGCAGATCGGCGATGTCGCGGGTCGACACCGAGCCATAGAGCTGACCGGTCTCGCCTGCCGAGCGCACCACGATGAAGCTCTTGCCGTCGAGCTTCTCGGCGACCTGCGTGGCTTCCGACTTGCGCTCCAGGTTGCGGGCTTCGAGCTGGGCGCGCTGGCCTTCGAACTTCTTCTTGTTGGCTTCGTTGGCGCGCAGCGCCTTGCCCTGCGGCAGCAGGAAATTGCGGGCGAACCCGTCCTTGACCTTGACGGTCTCGCCCATCTGGCCGAGGCGGGAAATGCGCTCGAGGAGAATGACTTCCATGGTTTCGTTCCTTTCGGTTGGCGCCATCTGGGACGGCGTCGGATTCGTTGGAACAGGTCAGGAAGCAAAAGGGCGTCGCCGCCAGTGTCGCTGTCCTGCCTGTCTGGGCAGTTAGAGGCTGTCGGCCCCAACTCGGGATTTGACGTCAAACCTCCATGGCGCCCGTCGCCGCGGGGTGGAAGCGGGCGGCAAGCCGCCCGCCTTGAACTTCATCAGGCCTTAGCGGACCACGTAGGGCAGCAGGCCGAGGAAGCGGGCGCGCTTGATCGCCTTGGCGAGCTCGCGCTGCTTCTTCTGGCTGACGGCGGTGATGCGCGAGGGCACGATCTTGCCGCGCTCGGAAATGTAGCGCTGCAGGAGACGCACGTCCTTGTAGTCGATCTTCGGGGCGTTGGCGCCGGAGAACGGGCAGGTCTTGCGGCGGCGATGGAACGGGCGCCGGGTCGGGATCTGGTTGATGTCGACCATTATTCTGCACCCCCTTCAAAGCCTTCGCGCGGACGGCGCGGGCCACGGTCGCCGCCTTCGCGGTCGCCGAACGAACGCGGACCACGGTCGCCGCGGTCGCGGTCGCCGAAGGAACGCGGGCCACGATCGCCACGGTCACGATCGCCGAAGCCGCCGCGCTCGGAGCGCTCTTCGCGCTTCTGCATCATCGCCGAAGCGCCTTCCTCATGAGCCTCGACCTTGATGGTGAGGAAGCGCAGGACGTCTTCCGACAGGCCCATCTGGCGCTCCATTTCGTTGAGCGCGGCCGGCGGGCAGGTGATGTCCATCAGCGTGTAGTAAGCCTTCCGGTTCTTCTTGACCCGGTAGGTGAGGGACTTCAGTCCCCAGTTCTCGATCCGGCCGACCGAGCCGCCATTCGCGGTGATGACGCCCTTGTACTGTTCGACAAGCGCGTCAACCTGCTGCTGCGACAGGTCCTGCCGGGCAAGAAACACATGTTCGTAAAGAGCCATTATGTCTTTCTGCCTTTCTTCGTTTCTCTGTCCGGCCCTCGCGGCTAAGCCTCTGCAACTTGTCCGACCCGTCGCCAAGGCGCGGGGAAGAAAGGAGCATCGCGAGACGGTCGAGAGCGGAGACACGGGAGGCTAAAAGCGCTTCTGGCTTCGTGTCGCGGCTTCGAAAAACCACGGCCCTCCGTTCAGCCCCCAGCAAGGACCGGCAGATTGCGGGGGTCTATACAGGAATTTCCGGCGAAGGCAAGGCCGGTTGCCGAAAGGCCGGCAGGCAGCCGGGCGAGACTGCATATGTCGCGGCTTTGGAAAAACGCCAACACCAGACGAGGTGGGATTTCATCGATTTTCCAGTAATCGGGCTTTAACCACCCCAAAAGGTTGCATCAGGTTGTAACCACCCGTTTATCATGAAAGGCGCATGAGAGGCACGCGGGCCGCAAGGCAGGAAATCGGGCAATTCCCATCGGGCAATTCCAGGGGGGGTAAGGGATGCTTCCCAGGCAGTTTTGGCGCTCTCGGAGCGGCAATTTCTCGTTGATGCTGGCGTTGGGCGTGCCAGCCATGCTGGGCGCGGTGGCGTTTGCCACCGATGTCTCCACCCTGATGCGGGCAAAAAGCAATCTGCAGAACGCGCTGGACGCGGCAAATCTCGCCTCCTCGCATCTGGGCGACGCCGAGGTGACGCGCAGCGACGCCTTCAACAGCTATTTCCAGGCCAATGTCGCCAGCCATGGCGAGCTTTCCAACGCGAAGGCCACGCTCACCGTCGACAGAGGCGTCAACTTCGTCAAGACCAGGGCCGCCGCGTCGGCCGACGTCAATCTCAACTTCGCATTCCTGTTTGGCGCCGAAAAGCATATCAGCGTCAACGCTTCGGCGGTCGAATCCAACAACCAGCTCGAAGTGGTGCTGGTGCTCGACAACACCGGCTCGATGGCCGGTGCGCGCATCAGCGCGCTGCGGACGGCGACCAAGTCGCTGCTCGACTATCTGGAGGCGGTCAAGTCGCCGACGCGCCAGGTGCGCGCCGCGCTTGTGCCCTTCGTCACCGCCGTCAACGTCAACGGCTCCGAATTCGACCCGTCCTGGATCGACATGGACGGCGCATCGCCCAACAACGGCATCAATTTTCCTGTCATCGACGGCAAGCGGCCGAACCATATGGCGCTGTTCAGGCAGCTTGGCCAGAAGGGCGGATGGAACAATACAGGCTGGAAGGGCTGCGTCGAGGCGCGGCCAGGCACCTTGAACATTTCCGATACGCCGCCCGATCCGTCGAAGCCCGAGACGCTGTTCGTGCCCTATTTCGCGCCCGACGATCCCGACGTCGCCAAGAAGCCCTCGGCCTCCTACGGCAATTCCGCGACCGGCTACAACAATTCCTACCTCGATGACACGATCGATAACAGCAAGCTCAACCAGAACATTCTGGGCATCGACCTTAGTGGCCTCGTGACCGGCCTAGTCAACGCGCTTCTCAGCGCGGACTTGAAGGTCATCGGAAAATATGTCGCCTCGACCACGAAGATAATCACCGAGGTCGGCAATACGATCACCATCGGTCCGAACCGCTCCTGTCCGACGCCGATCGTGCCGCTGTCCGCCGATTTCAATCAGTTGCGCACCGCCGCAGCCCAGATGAGCGAATGGAACGGCTCCGGCACCAACGTTTCGGAGGGGCTCGCCTGGGGCATGCGGGTGCTGTCGCCGCAGCCGCCTTACACCGACGCCTCGCCTTACAAGACGGCCGGCGTCACCAAGGTGGTGATGCTTTTGACCGACGGCGAGAACGTCGTCTACGGCGCCTCCAACACGCCGCAGAAATCGGACTACACCTCTTACGGCTACCTCGCCGGCGGCCGTTTCGGTTCAAGCAACCAGACGGCGGCGGCGCGCAGTGTCGACGGCTGGACTAAGGACGTCTGCACCCAGCTGAAGAACCAGGGCGTGCAAATCTACACCATGGTGCTGCAGGCCGACACGGCGGCCAACCGCTCGCTCTACAGCGCCTGCGCTTCCGACCCGGGCGATTATTACGCCGTCGAGGACCCGGCCAAGCTGCCCAACGTGTTCCAGACGATCGCCAACAAGTTCTCCAGGCTGCAGCTCACCAACTGACGAGGCGCGCGCCGTATGAGAGTGGTGGTGGCGGAATGGAACCGCAACGACCATCTGGCGCGTTCGCGAACGGCGATCGCGGAAGGATTGAGGTTCATCGCCAATTGCTCCCGCTTTCGGACGCGGTCCCGGCGCGAGTCAGTGCGTTCGTGCGTCAACGCGCTGATACATGTCGGTCTCACTCGAGACTGTGACCTCGCCTGCGGACCTCGAGAACGTATAGAGCGAGCCCCGGTAGCCCGGCATTGAGAAGGCCACGGAGTCGCGATCGGCAAGACCCATGACGACGCGCTGCGGATCGCTGCCGTCCTTCGGCGCGAAGGTCGCTGTAACCTCCAGGAGGTTGCCGGCGACCGGGGCGTAATAGACCACCATGTCGAGGCCTCCCTCGTGCAGGCTGCCAGCTTGGATGGGGCGTCCAATGGTGGCTTCCTCGGCAACGGCCGGTGTCGCCATAGCCAGCACGGCCAGAAGTGATGCGCTCAGGGTTCTGCGGATCATCGTCGTGTCTCCTCTTGATAGATTGTAATCGAACTCTATATCATATAGATGTCGGTCGCAATCTAAAAAGAGAGAGGCATCCAGTCCGCGGCGAGCCGCCGCACCGATCACATGGCGAGCTGCGTATTTCGTACTCTCCTCTTGATAGATTGCGTTCGGTCTCTAACTGAAATATAGATTTTGTACGCAATCTAAATACGGAGATCGGTGATGCGCGTAAGCCGAATTCAAGCTGAGGAAAACCGGCAAACCGTGATCAATGTGGCAAGCCGACTTTTTCGGGAACACGGGTTTGATGGCATCGGCCTTAAGGATCTGATGAAAGGTGCCGGGCTGACCCAAGGTGCTTTCTACAAGCAGTTCGCATCCAAGGAGGACCTTGCTGCACAGGCGTCCAGGCGCGCTCTGGAGAGCGCCGCGGACCGGTGGTCGGCTGCGGTCGCGGCGAAACCCGAGAATCCGCTCGGCGCGGTGATCGACTTCTATCTCAGCACGGGCCATCGCGAAGAAATGATGGACGGTTGCCCGGTCGTAGCGCTCGGCTCGGATGCGGCCAGGCAGGGCGTTGAGGTGAAGGCGTCGTTCGAAGCCGGAATCAACGAATATCTCGAGATGCTGGCCTCTTGGGTTGGCGAGGCTGACGACGAGGAGCCCAGCGCCAAGGCCAAGGCCATCCTCTCGATGATGGTCGGCGCGGTCGTCCTCTCGCGGGCGGTCAATGACGAGCAGTTGTCGAAGCAGTTCCTGGACGCGGGCGCAAACGGCGTGCTGACGATGTCGTCGGCCGGCAACGTCCGACAAGAGCCGCCCCAATGACGACGGGTTCTCCGACCGAGGGGAGCGGGGCAATAGCCTCCATGACCGAGTTGACCGGGTGCTCCGGGCTCGAGTTCGTTGCTGGGCTGGCCGACGGGAGCATCCGCCGCCCATCAATGGCGGAAACGCTCCCATTCACCTTGCTTCCGCCAGAGGAAGGCAAGGTGGAACTCCTGGCCGCCCCCGAGCCGCGTTTTTACAATCTAACGAATACCGTCCATGGCGGCTGGATCATGACGATGCTCGACACCGCCATGTCGCTTGCTGCTCAGACTACGCTTGCGCCTGGCGAAATCTGCCCTTCGCACGAAACCTCCGCCAAGTTCGTCCGCCCGATATCAGTCGAAACCGGCGTAATGCGTGTCATCGCCCATGTCGTTTCCCGCGGCCGGACCGTCATCACGCTGGAGGGCAGGATCGAGAATTCGCAAGGCGGACTTCACGCTCATGGCACCTCGACATGCCTGATCGTGCGCGAAAAGCAGTAATGCCTGCACGAAATGGAACTGCGGCGCCGGCAGCGTCAGCGGCGCCAGAATACCAAACAGGAGTATCGATGCGACGGGTTGTTGTTACAGGCATGGGTGCGGTCACGCCCTTGGCCGCTGATGTCGAGACGTCGTGGTCGCGCCTCCTGGCCGGCCGCTCAGGCATTCGCCGGCTTCCCGAGGAAATGGTGAGAGATTTGCCCGCCAAGGTCGGCGGCGTGGTTCCCTCCCTGGAGGAAGACCCCGAAGCCGGCCTCGATGCGAATGCCTTCCTGGCTCCGAAGGATCAGCGCAAGGTCGACCGCTTCATTCTCTTCGCGCTGGCGGCGGCGGAAGAGGCGCTTGCTCAGGCAAGGTGGAAGCCGGTTTCGGAAGATGAGCGGCTCCGTACCGCGACGATCATTGCTTCAGGTATCGGAGGCTTCCCCGCTATAACCGAGGCGGTGCGGACAGTCGATCAGCGCGGCGTTCGGCGTCTTTCTCCATTCACTGTGCCGTCTTTCCTAGTGAACCTCGCGGCGGGCCACATCTCGATCCGCTACGGCTTCAAGGGTCACATCGGCGCACCGGTGACGGCGTGCGCCGCAGGCATCCAAGCGATCGGCGATGCGGCTCGTATCATCCGCGCCGATGAAGCCGATATCGCCGTATGCGGCGGCACTGAAGCCTGCATGAATGTCGTCAGCCTGGGCGGCTTTGCGGCGGCACGCTCGCTCTCGACCTCCTTCAATCACCGTCCCGACGAGGCCTCGCGTCCGTTCGACGTTTCGCGGGACGGTTTCGTCATGGGCGAAGGCGCCGGCGTTCTTGTCATCGAGGAATTGAACCATGCGCTTGCGCGCGGAGTGCAACCGCTCGCCGAGGTCGTCGGCTACGGCACCACGGCGGATGCTTATCACGTCACTTCCGGCCCCGAGGACGGGGATGGCGCGCGCCGCGCCATGGAGATCGCGATTGCCCAAGCCGGCATTTCGCCACGCGAGATACGCCATCTCAACGCCCACGCGACCTCGACGCCGGTGGGCGACCTGGGAGAAATCGAAGCGATCAAGAGCGTGTTCGGCGCGGATTTCTCGATCGCCGTCAGCGGAACCAAGTCGGCGACCGGACACCTGCTCGGCGCCGCCGGCGGGCTCGGCGCCATCTTCTCGATCCTGGCGCTCAGGGACCAGATGGCGCCGCCGACCCTCAATCTGAGCGCACCCGATCCGGCAGCCGACGGGATCGACTTCGTCGCCAACCAGGCTCGGCCGATGGAGATGGACTACGCGATCGCTAACGGCTTCGGCTTCGGCGGTGTCAACGCCAGCGCGCTGTTCCGGCGCTGGGATGGGCATGGCGCGAACGGTCAAGCCGCCCCCGGCTGAAATTCCTGCTTCTCCAATCCAACCGAAAGAAAGCGATCTCCATGAACAAAACCAATCCAGGCGTCGCCATCGTTACAGGGGCGTCCTCTGGCATCGGGCACGTGACGGCCAAAGCCTTGCAGAACGCAGGCTTTCGCGTGTTCGGAACCAGCCGTCGCGCAGTCTCCAAAAAATCCGACGGCATTACCATGCTGACCTGCGACGTGACCGACGACGCGTCCGTGGCAAAGCTGGTCGACGAGGTTCTGGCCGAGGCGGGGCGCATCGATCTGCTCGTCAACAATGCCGGTATGGGCCTGCTTGGCGGCGCGGAAGAATCCTCCACCGCTCAGGCCCAGGCTCTGTTCGACGTGAACGTCTTCGGCGTCATTCGAATGGTAAATGCGGTGCTGCCGACTATGCGACGGCAAGCGAAGGGTAGGATCGTCAATTTGAGCTCGGTGCAGGGCTTCATCCCCGCTCCCTATTTCGCGCTTTATTCGTCGACCAAACATGCCGTTGAAGGCTATTCCGAATCGCTTGACCACGAACTGCGGCCGTTCGGAATTCGCGTCGCATTGGTCGAGCCGGCCTATACCCGCACCTCGTTCGAAGACAATCTCGCCAGGCCGGACCAATTGATCGATGTTTACAACGACGGGCGCGCCGGCATGGCTATAGCCGTGCGGAAGGCGATGGAAAAAGGTGACACGCCCGACGTGGTGGCCAACACCGTTTTGGCGGCAGCGACCGACCCAGCTCCGAAGCGGCGCTACCCGGCGGGAAAAATGGCGCGCCAAGTCAGTCTTCTGCGCCGTTTCGTCCCCGCATCCGCATTTGAAAAGAGCCTCCGAAAGCAACTCGGGTTGCCGGCCTGAAATCGAAAATCAAGAGCATCCCCAGGCAAGCCGCAAGCTGACACACGACGAAATCGTCTCTAGCAACCTCGTCTCAACTCGTATGCGCGACGAGCTTTTCCACTGTCTCGGGAAAGAAATCGGGCGCCGAGTGGCGCTTGCCGAACATCATGTCGTATTGGATGAGGCGGAAATCGTTGATCTTCGGATCGATCTGCTTCTGCCGCGCCCAATCCGGCGTCGCTTCGCCCGCCGGCGACAGGAGCAGGTTGCGGTCGACCACCCGGTAATGCTCGCGCAGCGCGCCGAGGAAGCCGGTGTAATAGGGGTGGGTGATCCCTGCCGTGGTCAGGATGTGGTAGGGCAGGAAGGCCGGGCTGACCGAGCCCAGGTTCTGCACCGGACCGGAGCGGTTCGACCAGATGATCAGCGGCGTGTCGTGGTGCTCGAGCGCGGCGTCGGCGCTGGGCTCCTTGCGCGGCGCGACATTGTCCTTGAGGAAGCCGGTCTCGACATAGACGGGTCCGAGCGGCGGCAAGTGGTCGCCGAAGAAGGCGATGACGGTCGGCCGCTGGCGGGCCTTCGCCCAGTCGATCAGCCGCTGCAGGCCGCGGTCGGCGTCGGCCGAGCCTTCGGCATAGGAAAGCAGCGATTCCCGTGCCCAGGGACTGATCGGCGCGTCGACCGAATGCGTCGGATTGGAGTAGCGGTAGGGCTCGTAAGGGCCGTGGTTCTGCAGGCTGACGGCGAAGAAGAACACCGGATCGTCGCTGGCGTCGGCTTCGCGGATGATCTCGTCGGTCATCGCCGCGTCGGAAGCCAGCGGCCCGCGCTTTTCCATTGGCGGCAGCGTCTCCTCCGACTTGAAGTCCTTGAAGCCGAAATCGGCATAGACGGCGCCGCGGTTCCAGAACCAGTTGGTGCCGGGATGAATGGCGCGCGCATTGTAACCTTCGCTCTTCAGGAAGGTCGCCAGCGAGGGCGTCGGGGTGCGCACATATTGCTGGTAGGGAATGGAGCCCGCCGGCAGGAAGGCGTTGGAAAAGCCGGTCAGCGCCTCGAATTCGATATTGGCGGTCATGCCGCCGAATTCGGGCGAGAACATCGAGCCGGAACGCAAGGCCCTGACCGTCGGGATCGGGTCGGGCTTGATGCTGACGCCTGGCAACTGCGCCGGATCCCAGAAGGATTCGCTCATCACCACCACGATATCCGGCTTCTCGTCCGGCACCGAAGCGGCGACATCAGGCCGCTGGATCGCGTCCATCGTCTTTTGCGAGTAGCCGGGGGGCGCCGAGACATGCGCCATCGGCACGTTCATCGCGAAGGCGAGCGCAAAGCCATTGGAGGCGTAGTTCTCCTTCTGGTCCCACATGATCGGGATGATCTGCAGCCGGTCGCGCGTCCACGAGAAGGTGGCGTAG
Source organism: Mesorhizobium vachelliae (assembly GCF_033977325.1). NCBI lineage: Bacteria > Pseudomonadati > Pseudomonadota > Alphaproteobacteria > Hyphomicrobiales > Phyllobacteriaceae > Mesorhizobium > Mesorhizobium vachelliae. The sequence goes on along the minus strand of NZ_JAVIIR010000002.1, from coordinate 89,266 downwards.
TCCATGATCGAGACGAAGAAGGCGAGCAGAGGCACGGCAAGCGCCAGCCGCGCCAGGCGGCCCTTGCGGCTGAGGATCGGCACTCGCCGGCGCCAGCTCCGCCAACAATAGACGAGCAGCGTCAGGCCGCCGATGATGGCCGCGGCCAGCATGATGGCCGTCCACGGCCGCTCGCGCACCAAAAGCGGCATCAGCGCCACGATCTGGCGGGCAAACAGGAAATCCGTCGGATAGAGCGGGTCGCCGAGATAATGCGATTTCTGGTGGCCGACAAAGGCAAGCGCCAGCGTCAGCGGCGCCACGATCATCAGGCTCTGATGGCTGCGGCCCAGTAGGGCGTCAAGCCCGACCAGCACCAGCGCGAACACGATGATGGTGGTCCAGCCCGGCTTGAAGGGCTGCAGGAAGAAATCGACCGTGCCGAAGAAATCGCCGCGCACGATCCATTCGATCGCGAATACGAGCAGGGCGGCGGCAAGTATTGTAGTCAGGCCGTAGCGTACAGTCGGCCAGGTTCGTCCGGGCAGATAGCCGGTGGACGGATCGTCTTCCAAAAATCCCGGCACGGGCTTGGCCGCGCCTTTTCTGATCCTTGCCACTCTGCTTTCCCCCGGCCACGCAACACGCCTTCCACGCCCGTCACGCTTCTGTCATCGAAGTGTCACGCAAAGCTAGCGCCTGTGGCGGAAATAAGAAGAGCCAGCAAACCAAACGTGAGCGGTTTTCATCAGGTGTGATCGCCAAAAAGCCTTTCGGAACAGGGAGTCAGCCGGGTTTTCGGGCTGAAATACGCGCCCAAGGGGCGCCAGCGGACTTGACTTGGCCGTCCGCCTTGCGCCAGAGGCAGGGAAAAACCAGCCTCTGGAGAGACCAAAATGGCCGTCGCATTCACCTTTCCGGGACAGGGCAGCCAGGCTGTCGGCATGGGCAAGGACCTCGCCGATCAATTCCCGGAAGCGCGCCGCGTCTTCGAGGAAGTGGACGCCGCACTCGGCGAAAAACTGTCCAAACTCATCTGGGAAGGGCCGGAAGAGACGCTGACGCTGACCGCCAACGCCCAGCCGGCGCTGATGGCGGTGTCGCTGGCGGCGATGCGGGCGCTCGAAGCGCGCGGCTTCTCGCTGAAGGACAAGGTGGCCTACGTGGCGGGCCATTCGCTGGGCGAATATTCCGCGCTTGCCGCGGCCGGCTTCGTTTCGGTCGGCGACGCGGCACGGCTGCTTCGGACCCGCGGCAACGCCATGCAGGCGGCGGTGCCGGCCGGCGAGGGCGCCATGGCCGCCATCATCGGCCTCGAACATGCCGATGTCGAAGCGGCATGCGCGGAAGCGGCCGAGGGCTCCGTCTGCCAGGTCGCCAACGACAATGGCGGCGGCCAGCTGGTGATTTCCGGCGCCAAGGCGGCGGTCGAGCTGGCGGCGAAGCTGTGCACCGAAAAGGGCGCGAAGCGGGCGCTGATGCTGCAGGTTTCCGCCCCCTTCCACTCGGCGCTGATGGCGCCGGCGGCCGATATCATGCGCGAGGCGCTGGCGGGCGTGGCCAAGCAGGCGCCGGTGGTCCCTGTCGTTTCCAACGTCACGGTGACGCCGACCAGCGACCCGGACGAGATCGCTCGCCGCCTGGTCCAGCAGGTGACTGGACGTGTGCGCTGGCGCGAGACCGTGGAATGGTTCGGCGCCAATGGTGTGTCGACGCTTTACGAGGTCGGCGCCGGCAAGGTGCTGTCTGGCCTGGCGCGCCGCATCAACCGCGACATCGCCACTGGCGCCGTCGGCACGGCGGCGGAAGTCGAGGCGGCGCTGGCGGCGTTGGGATGATCGTCCCGGCTGGAATTTTCGGCCTTAAGGCGGTACATGAATACATGTATTCATGGAGGCTCTCATGCCGACTTCTATTCGCCTGGCACCTGAAATCGAGGAGCGCCTGGACTTTCTTGCTGCCAAGACCGGTCGAAGCAAGGCTTATTATCTGCGCGAACTCATCGAGCGTGGGCTTGAAGACGTGGAGGACTATTATCTCGCTGCCGAAGTGCTCGAGCGGATCAGGCGTGGTGAGGAAGACGTTGTGAAGAGCGAGGATTTCTGGCGTGGCCTGGACGCTTGAATATGCTCGTTCGGCTCGCAAGTTCGTTGAAAAACTTGACCTGTACACGCGCAACCGCATCCGCGATTTCATCGAAAACCGACTTGCCGAACTCGACAATCCGCGTGAATTGGGCAAACCGCTGAAGGGGCCGTTAGCGACGTTCTGGAGATATCGGGTTGGGGATTATCGGATTATCTGCGATGTGCAAGACAGGCGGCTCGTCATTCTTGTCGTAACGATCGGTCACCGAGGCGACGTCGACAGATAGCTGAGCGCTCGCCTGTCCGATTTGAAAGGAAAAAAAATGTTCGAACTGACCGGCCGCAAGGCGCTCGTCACCGGCGCAACGGGGGGCATCGGCGAGGCTATCGCCAGGGTGCTGCACAGCCAGGGCGCGATCGTCGGCCTGCATGGCACCCGTGTGGAGAAGCTGGAAGCCCTGGCGGGCGAATTGGGCGACCGCGTGAAGCTGTTTCCGGCTGATTTGACCGACCGCGACGCGGTCAAGGCGCTCGGGCAGAAGGCGGAAGCAGAACTCGAGGGCGTCGACATATTGGTCAACAATGCCGGCATCACGAAAGATGGCCTGTTCGTGCGCATGTCGGACGCCGACTGGGACACCGTGATCGAGGTCAACCTGACCGCCGTGTTCCGGCTCACCCGCGAGCTGACGCATCCGATGATGCGTCGCCGCCATGGCCGCATCATCAACATCACCTCGGTGGTCGGCGTCACCGGCAATCCCGGCCAGACCAATTACTGCGCCTCGAAGGCCGGCATGATCGGCTTCTCCAAGTCGCTGGCGCAGGAGATCGCCACCCGCAACATCACCGTAAACTGCGTCGCTCCGGGCTTCATCGAATCGGCCATGACCGACAAGCTCAACGACAAGCAGAAAGAGACGATCATGACCGCCATCCCGACAAGGCGCATGGGCACAAGCGCCGAGGTCGCGTCCGCCGTCGCCTATCTTGCTTCCAATGAGGCGGCTTACGTCACCGGCCAGACCATTCACGTGAATGGCGGCATGGCGATGATCTAAGGGGTGATGATCCAGGGGAGGCGAGGGTCGGGCGCCTGTGAAAACAGCCATTTCGGCTTGGACGCCCGTCATTTTTCGTGTAATGCGGCCCGCAACCCGGCGGTTCGGGCAAAAACCGGTCCTGTGGCGTTGCGTTGCCCGCAAGACCATCTTTCAACTTGATTAGCGGCATTCCGCCCGCTAACGAAGATAGACAACATAAGACGAGGATTGCCCCAAATGAGTGACACCGCAGAGCGCGTCAAGAAGATCGTCATCGAGCATCTCGGCGTCGATGCCGACAAGGTGACGGAGCAGGCGAGCTTCATCGACGACCTTGGCGCGGACAGCCTCGATACGGTCGAACTCGTCATGGCGTTCGAAGAAGAGTTCGGCGTCGAGATTCCGGACGATGCCGCCGAAACCATCCTGACCGTTGGCGATGCCGTGAAGTATATCGACAAGGCCTCGGCCTGAGTTCTTTCGCGGGCATCATCGGGGAGGACCTGCGATGAGGCGTGTCGTCGTCACGGGCCTTGGCCTGCTTTCGCCGTTCGGCATGGGTGTCGAGCACAGCTGGCGGGAATTGCTCTCCGGCCGCAGCGCCTGCCGGCGCGTCACAGAATTCGAGGTGGACGATCTTACCTGCAAGATCGCCCACATCATCCCGCGTGGCGATGGCTCGAACGGAACCTTCAATCCGGAGGCCGTGCTCGAGCCGAAGGAACTGCGCAAGATCGGCGACTTCATCCTTTACGGCATCGCGGCCGCCGACGAGGCGCTGGCTGATTCCGGCTGGAAGCCCGAAACGCACGAAGACCAGTGCGCCACCGGCGTGCTGATCGGCTCCGGCATCGGCGGCATCGACGGCATCGCTGAAAACGCGATGATCCTGAAGGAGCGCGGCCCGCGCCGCATAAGCCCCTTCTTCATTCCCGGGCAGATCATCAATCTGGTTTCGGGCCAGGTTTCCATCCGCCACGGCCTCAAGGGCCCGAACCATGCGGTGGTCACCGCCTGCTCGACCGGCGCCCACGCCATCGGCGACGCGGCCCGGCTGATCATGTGGGGCGATGCCGATGTCATGGTGGCGGGCGGCGCCGAGGCGCCGATCACCCGGTTGTCGATCGCCGGTTTCGCCGCCTGCCGCGCGCTCTCCACCGAGCGCAACGACGCGCCGCAGACCGCTTCGCGCCCCTATGACCGCGACCGTGACGGCTTCGTCATGGGCGAGGGCGCCGGGGTCGTCGTGCTGGAAGAGCTCGAGCACGCCAAGGCGCGCGGCGCCAAGATCTATGCCGAAGTCATCGGCTATGGGCTGACCGGCGACGCCTATCACATCACCGCCCCGGCCGAGGACGGCGACGGCGCCTTCCGCTGCATGACGGCGGCGCTGAACCGGGCGAAGCTTTCGCCGGCCGACGTCGATTACATCAATGCCCATGGCACCTCGACCATGGCCGACACGATCGAGCTCGGCGCGGTCGAGCGGCTGGTCGGCAATGCCGCCTCGAAGATCTCGATGTCGTCGACAAAGTCGTCCGTCGGCCATCTGCTGGGCGCCGCTGGCGCCGCGGAAGCGATCTTCTCGATCCTCGCCATCCGCGACAACGTTGCGCCCGCCACCATCAATCTGGACAATCCGGAACGCGAGACGGCTATCGACCTCGTGCCGAACAAGCCGCGCCAGCGCCAGATCGACGTCGCGCTGTCGAACTCCTTCGGCTTCGGCGGCACCAACGCCTCGCTCGTGTTCCAGCGCTACAATGGCTGAGTAGCAACCGGAGCAGTCCCACGGAGAGCGCGCGGTTTCCGCTCCGGAATTGCTCAGAGACAGACTAATCGGCAGTCCGCCAACTGCCGTCATTTTTGCCAAATTCGCTCCTAGGTTTTCGCTGGGGGATTCGTTGCAAGATCAGACGGCAGGGCGTCATGAACACTAATCCGAGCGACGGGGAATTCGGACGGCAAGGCACGAAGGGACCGATCGTGCCGAAGACCGCGGCCGAGGCGTTGCGTCCGGAAGCCGGCACGCCGCCGCCGTCGAAGCGTTCGCGCGCCTCGCGCAGCCAGGTCGTCGTGTTCCTGAATTTCTTCCTCTCCTTGGTCATCCTGGCGGTGCTCGCCTCGGGTGCGGCGCTCTATTTCGGCATGCAGGCTTTTGTCGAGCCTGGCCCATCCGCCAATGGCGACACCTTCATGATCAAGCCGAACACCGGCGTGCAGGAGATCGCCGACCAGCTCGAACGCCGCAGCCTGATCAGCGATGCCCGCATCTTCCGGCTCGGCGTGCGCGCCACGGGCAATGACTCGGCGCTGAAGGCCGGCGAATACGCCATCAAGCCGCGCGCTTCGATGCGCGACATCATGGAGCTCTTCAAGAGCGGCAAGTCGGTGATGTACTCGCTCACCATTCCTGAGGGGCTGACGGTCGATCAGGCGCTGCAGCGCGTGGCCGAACAGGAAGCGCTGACCGGCGACATGCCGGCGAGCTTGCCGCCTGAGGGCAGCATCGCCACCGATACGCTGCGCTTCACCCGTGGCGCCACAAGGCAGCAGATGGTCGACAAGCTGATCGCCGACCAGAAGAAGCTGGTCGGCGACGTCTGGTCGCATCGCGCGCCCGACCTGCCGATCGCCAATATCGACGACTTCGTCACGCTGGCTTCCATCGTCGAGAAGGAGACGGGCAGGAGCGACGAGCGTTCGCGCGTCGCCGCGGTGTTCCTCAACCGCCTCGCCAAGGGCATGCGGCTGCAGTCCGACCCGACCATCATTTACGGCCTGTTCGGCGGCAAGGGAAAGCCCGCCGACCGGCCGATCTATCAGTCGGACCTCGACAAGCAGACGCCTTACAACACCTACATGATCAAGGGCCTGCCGCCGACGCCGATCGCCAATCCGGGCCGTGCGGCGCTCGAAGCGGTCGCCAATCCGTCGAAGACCGACGACCTCTATTTCGTCGCCGACGGCAATGGCGGCCACGTTTTCGCGGCGACGCTCGAAGAGCACAACCAGAACGTCGCCCGCTACCGGTCGCTGCAGAAGAAGCAGGCGGACGCCGCCGCCAAGGCTTCCGGCCAGACGACGGCGCCGGCCGCTCCCGATGGCAACGCCGACGGCGGTAACAACAGCGACGGCGGCGAGAATGGCGACGCCGGCGGCGACGCCGCGCAGTAGGCTTGCCGCACGCGTCCTTTGACGCGGGGCCATATTCATGTTTTGAGGGGGCGCCGGCGGATTGCCGGGCGATTTCTGGGGCGCGCTGCGCCGGGCCTTTCATGCCCTGGCCTGCGACAGGGGGACGACAGGGCAATGAGCCTGCAAAGCATGACCGGTTTTGCGCGGTCCGCCGCCGAGAGCGACGGCACCTCGATCGCCTGGGAGGCGAAATCCGTGAACGGCAAGAGCGCCGAGGTGAGGCTCAGACTGCCGCAGGGGTTCGACCGGCTGGAGACGGCTGTCCGGCAGGCCGTGCAGAAGCGGTTCGCGCGTGGCAATTTCCAGGCGACGTTGACCGTCGGCCGCGCCGCCGCAAGGCAAGCCCAGCCGGTGGTCAACGAGGCCTTCCTCAAGGACCTTGCAGGACTGGCCAAGCGCTTGCAGGAGCAGTTCGGCACCCAGCCGGCTACCGCGGACGGCCTGCTCTCCCTGCGCGGCGTGCTCGACATTCCCGAAGCCGTCGAAACCGAGGAGGAGCGGGCAGCCCTCGACGCCGCGATCCTGTCGGCGCTCGAGGCGGCGCTTGGCGGGCTGGAGCAGGCGCGCCGCAGCGAGGGGGCAGCGCTTGGAACGCTGCTTGCCGGCCATATCGACGCCATCGAGGCGCTGACGTTGAAGGCCGAGGCCGACCCCTCGCGGGAGCCCGCCGCGATCCGCGAGCGCATCGCCGAGCAGTTGCGTCTGTTGATGGATGCCTCGGCCAATCTCGATGCCGTCCGGCTGCACCAGGAGGCGGCCTTTCTCGCCACCAAGGCCGACATACGCGAGGAGATCGACCGGCTGAAGACACATGTCGCTTCGGCGCGGGCGCTGCTCAAAAGTGGCGCCGCCGTTGGCCGCAAGCTCGATTTTCTCGCGCAGGAATTCAACCGCGAATCGAATACCTTATGCTCCAAGTCGAACGCCGCCGCGGTCACCGCGATCGGGCTGGAGCTCAAGGCGGTGGTCGACCAGTTTCGCGAGCAGGTCCAGAATCTGGAGTGACGGGAATGGTTGCCAAGGAGCCGACGGCTGCCAGGGATCTGGGGTCCCGCATCCGCCGCCGCGGATTGATGCTGGTGCTATCGTCGCCGTCGGGCGCCGGCAAGTCGACGATCGCGCGCAATCTTCTGGAAAGCGATGGAAGTCTCGAGCTTTCGGTCTCCGTCACGACAAGGCCGCGCCGCGGCTCGGAGATCGAGGGCGTCCACTATCATTTCCGCACCATGCGCGAGTTCGAGCGGCTGCGCGATTCCGATGCGCTGCTCGAATGGGCGGAGGTTCACGGCAATTGCTATGCGACGCCGCGCGAGCCGGCGGAGGTGGCGCTGGCCGAAGGCCGCGACATGCTGTTCGACATCGACTGGCAGGGCGCCCAGCAGCTCAAGGAGAAGATGCGCGCCGACATCGTCTCGATCTTCATCCTGCCGCCGTCGATGAAGGAATTGAAGGCGCGCCTGAAGCGTCGCGCCGAGGACCAGGAATCCGTCATCGAGACCAGGCTGAAGAACGCTCGCCTCGAGATCGAGCATTGGAAGGAATACGACTTCGTCATCGTCAACGACGATCTCGACCGGGCCTTCGCCGAGGTCCGCGCCATCGTCACGGCCGAGCGGCTTCGCCGCGACCGGCGGCCGGGGCTGTTCGATTTCATCTCCGGTCTGCTGGACGAGAAGACGACTTAGTTCCAGTCGCTCACTTAAGGCTTGCCGATGTCCAGTATGAGCTCTGCCAAGAGCATCTCGTCACCCGCAAAGCTCTCGATCATCGCGTCCAAGACACGCTCGCGCTCCAGAGCATCGGCATTGAACGAGAATCCGGCGTTCTCCATCAGCATCGCCAGAAAGGTAAGCTGGGTGCGGCCATTGCCTTCCCGGAATGGATGCACGGCGTTGATTTCGGCCAAAGAATGCGCAGCTCGAACTGCGAAGTCTTCGATAGCGAGCCCGCAAAGATAGTCCGCCTCGGCCAGCCCACTGAAGATCTTGCGCATCTCCTGATCGATATACTCGGGATAGCAGAACCAGTTGCCGCCTTTGCCGATGCGAATGGCGCGAACCTCGCCAGCCCATTCGTAAATGTCCTGGAATAGATGGTGATGAATGGCTTTATAGTGATCATAGTCCAGGTTGCCGGCCGGCACCTCTTCATCCGCTCTTGTTAGAAAGAGCGCGAGCTCGAATTCGTCGAGCTTATTCTGATCCCCGATATTCAGCTTGTTGCGAAGAACAGTCGTGCCTGGATAGCATAGTGGATCGTCTTCAGCGGCGTAGACCACCTGTCGATCCTATTTCTTTCGAGATGCTTGTTCCTTGATCAACGCCCTGCGTTCATCCCCGGTGAGACCGCGCGCACGGCTTTCCTTTAGAATCTTCGCCATGCGGCGCGACAGCTTGAGGCCTTCAACCGCACTGATCTTCTCGCCTCTGTCGCTGGTCAGGACGAACTGACTATTTTGCCCGGAATGAACGATGGCATGGCTCTTTTTCATCTAGCCACACTACCACGTTCCGTGATTTCCCGGCAATCGCGTAGCCGGCGCCGAGCCGGCGACAACGGCTAAATCATATTCGTCAACCGGACGAACTCCTCCACGCTCAGCGTTTCAGCCCGCCGCGTCGGGTCGATGCCGGCCCGAAGCAGCAAGGCCTCGCCGCCCAGGCTCTTCACGCTTTGCCTGAGCATCTTGCGGCGCTGGCCGAAGGCGGCTTCGGTGACGCGGCCGAGCTTTTTTGCGTCGGCGGGCAGCGGAGACGAGCGCGGCACCAGATGCACGACGGAGGAGGTGACCTTGGGCGGTGGAATGAAAGCCTGCGGCGGCACGTCGAAGGCGATCCTCGCCTCGGTGCGCCAGCCGGCCAGGACGCCGAGCCGGCCATAGGCGTCGCTGCCGGGACCTGCGGTGATGCGCTCTGCCACCTCGCGCTGGAACATCAGCGTCATCGACTGGTAGAAGGGCGGCCAGTCGGCCACGGTCAGCCAGCGGATCAGAAGCTCCGTGCCGATATTGTAGGGCAGGTTGGCGACGATCTTCACCGGCCCGCCATTCGCCGCGCCGGCAAGTGCGGCAAAATCCGTCTTCAGCGCATCGCCGGGAATGACCTCGAGCCGGCCGGGATAATGGCTGGAAACCTCTGCCAACGCCTCCAGGCAGCGCTCGTCGCGTTCTATCGCGATCACGCGCCGCGCGCCGTTGAAGAGCAGCGCCCGCGTCAGTCCGCCTGGGCCCGGACCGACCTCGACCACGGTCGCTTCGTCGAGATCGCCGGCCGCACGCGCGATCTTGCTTGTCAGGTTGAGGTCGAGCAGAAAATTTTGCCCGAGCGCCTTCTTGGCTTGCAGCCCATGCCGCTCGATCACCTCGCGCAGCGGCTGGAGCCCGTCGATCGTGGTGCGTCCGTTCAATTGAGCCTCATGCGGCGGCAGTCCGCCGTCCGCTGTCGGCCAGCCGGCGCGCCAGCCTCAGCGCGGCGATCAGGCTGTCGGCGCGCGCTATGCCCTTACCGGCGATGTCGAAAGCGGTGCCGTGATCGGGCGAGGTTCGGATGAAGGGCAGACCCAGCGTGACGTTCACTGCCTCGTCGAAGGCTAAAGTCTTGGCCGGGATCAGCGCCTGGTCGTGATACATGCAGAGCGCCGCGTCATAGGAGGCGCGCGCACGCGGATGAAACATCGTGTCCGCGGGCAGGGGCCCGATCGCGTCGATGCCTTCCGCTTTCAACATCTCGACCGCCGGGGCGACGATCGCGGCATCCTCGGAGCCCATGGCGCCGCCTTCCCCGGCATGCGGGTTGAGCCCGGCGATCGCAAGCCTCGGCCGCACAATGCCGAAACGGCTCTCGAGATCGGCGGCCGTGATGCGCGCGGTCGCGACGATCAACTCCGTCGTGAGCACCTTTGTCACCTCGGCCAAAGCGATGTGGATGGTGACCGGAACGGTGCGCAGGTCGGGTCCGGCCAGCAGCATCACCGGCGTCACGTCCCTGCCGGTGTGCCGCGAGGCCAGATGCGCCAGATACTCGGTGTGGCCGGGGAAGCCGAAACCGGCATCGTAAAGCGGCTTCTTGGCGATCGGGCAGGTGACGATCGCCGCTGCGCGGCCGGCGAGACAGTCAGCGACAGCCCGGTCGATGGCTTCGATGGTGCCCGCGGCGTTGGCCCGGTCCGGCTCTCCCGGCCTGTCGAAATGGCGTGCATCGAGCGGCACGATGGGCAGGGCCCGGGCAAAGTGGTGCGCTGCCTGTCCCGGCAGCGTCTCGACAATCGTGACATTTGCGCCGACGAGACGCGCGCGGGCTTCGATCAAAGCGGGGTCGGCGATGAGATAGAAGGGGGGCACGCCAGCGCTGTCGCCCGCCTCCCAGGCTGCGATGGCGATCTCCGGCCCGATGCCTGAGGGGTCGCCGACGCTGAGCGCTAGCGGAGCATCGGTTTTCTGCATACTCACCCCAGCGCGCGGATCAAACCGCTCATGGTTTGGGCGAACGCGATGCTGTGTCGGGACACGCCTGTCGCTCTAGCGCTCGACGATCTTGGCCTTCTGGCGCAGCTCGGCGACGTATTTCTTGCTGAGCTCCTCGGCGTCCTTGTCGTTGCTGCCCTCGGCCTGGAACACCATCTGCGCGGCCTTGTCGTCGGAGACCTCGCGAGAGGAGCAGACGCCGATGAATTCCACACCGCGTTCGGTTTCGCGCGTCGGCGTCGCGCCGCCGACCTTGGTCGCCTTGATCTGCTCGGCCCAGTCGGACGGCAATTGCGGCGCCAGCACGCGACCGAGGTCGCGCACGGTGACGTCGAGCAGGCCCTTGGCGAACTCGCGCGTGGTGTTGCAGCCGCTGAAGCGGACGCGCATGGCGTCGGCCTCGCGCTTGCGTTTGGCGAGCGTGGCGGCGCGCTCCGAGGCGGGCACCACGAAGATCACCTGCTGCAACATGTATTCCGTCGCAGTCGGCTTGGCGCCGCCCTTGTCGAGCATGCGCCGCACGGCGTCCTGCTCGGTCACCGAACCGCCTTCGCCGGAGCGGTAGCGCGCGCTGAGCGCCTGGTTCCAGGCCATCTGGGCGCGGATGAATTCCTTGAAATGCTCCTTGCTGACGCCCGACTGCGCCATGATTGCGTCGAGTCTCGCCAGCGGCATCTTGTTGCTCGATGCGAAGCGCTGGTAGGCGGCGTCGACCTGCTGGTCGCTGATGCGGATGCCGAGCCGCTTGGCCTCGGCCAGCCGCAGCGTCTGGTCGATCATCTCCTCCTTCGCATCGCCTTTCTTGTGCTGCAGCTTGAAGAAGGCGGCGCGGTGCGCGATGTCGCCGGTGGTGATCGGTATGCCGTTGACGACATACTTGATCTCAGCCGCGAAAGCAGGCTGCACAACAGCCGTGACCGAAACCGTGGTCGCCGCCACCAGAAGCGCGAATCCCGCTGAAAACAGGTATTTCCTCATCTTGCTTTCCCAATTTTCCCCACCACGACGGCGCCGCGCGTCCTCCGAACGCCTGCGCGATGCAGTCGACCCCTTGCCCGTCTTATACGGCGAAACGATGTCGCCGGCGCATAGCCCTGACAATCAGGCCCATTTTCGAAGGAATACGCTCGAAATCAAGACCAAAGCCCACATCAGCGCCCCAGCCGGCGCACGGCTCGGATGCAGAGCCGCTTGCCGCATGGTCACTGGATGGTATCGATCGCGCTTGTTGACGAACCGAAATCGCCGAGCGTGCGGAACGACAGGTTGAAACCGATGTTCTGCGACACTTCCTTGGTGACGGTATCGCGGGTCTGCGAAAACGTCATGATGTAGGTGAAACAGGAATCGTTATAGGCGAAGCCGACACCGTCCTTGACCAGCACGTTGTTCTCGATGTCGTAGGTGCCGGTGCCGAACAGACGCCAGTTCTGCGCCAGATGGGTCGATGCGCCGAGCGTGAGCTCGTGGCGGTCGGTGGTGAAGCCATAGAGCGGCTGCGCCTGGATAAAGGCATATTTGGCGCTGAGCGATACCGGCAGGCCGGAATAGGCAGCCTTCACTTCGGCGCGCCTGACCTCCCAGGTCTGCTCGTCGAAACGACCGCTCAGCGACCCGGAGAAACCGCTCGGGCTGTTGAAGCCGACCAGGCCGACATAATCCGAGGTCCGCTTGTCCAGGCCGGAATCAGCCGCAACATTTACGAGATCGGGTGCGGTGAAGGAGTTCTCGCCCGCGAGTTGATAGGATTGGCCGAAGATGGCGTTCGTGGCCCAGCCATTGTCATAGGCGCCCGAGTACCGGAAGCCGACATTGGCACGCGTGCCGCCTTCTATGCGGTCATAGCCCGAGAATTTATCGCGCTCGAACAGTGTGGTGGCGTCGAAGACGAAGCTCTGCGCGTCTTCGTTGGGGATCGCCAACCCGCCGACATATTGCTCGTTCGGGCGGACGAAGACCTGCGCGGTCGGCTCCAGGATGTGGCTGGAGTTGGCCATCGAGAACAGCAGCGGCCAACGTGCCTCGAGGCCGAGGGTGGCCATGTAGCGGGCAAGCGACGAGCGCATGTCGACGTCCTGGCCGAGATTCGTCGCCATCTCGTTGACCGCCGTGAGCGAAGCCGAATTGGCGTTGACGTAGCCGGCATCGCCGCGGAAGGCGAGCAACGGCGTCAGCTGCAGACCGCCATCGGTGGTGAAGGTGCGCTTCCATTCGGCTTCCGCGCTCAGCCGGCTGGATTGCCCCTCGATTCCAGGAACCCGTTCCACGTCCGAAAACTTGTCGAAAGTCTCATCCAACTGGTTGCGGCTGATCACGCGCGCGTTGACGTTGAACGACAACTGGCCGCCGGCCACCGACGTATCGGGGATATAGGCGTAGTCGAAGGACGGCAGCACCCATGGCTGCTTGGCGGCGCGCGCTGTCCGGTCGGTGGAGAGCGTGTCTTCCTGCACCTCGAAGCGCATGGCGCGGACATCGAAATAATTGCGGTCGCTCAAGCCCGTCAGATAGATCGACGACTGGTGGACGAGGTCGTTGTAGCCGTCGATGTTGTAGGTGCGCGAGAAGTCCTTGTCGGTCTGGAGCAGCACGTCCCAGCCGAAATTCCAGCGCTCGTTGATGGCGAACTGGCCCTTGGTGCCCATCATGCCGCGGAACTTGTTCGGATCGTCGGCCGGGCCGGAATTCACATTGTGTCCGGCGGCATCGATAAACGCCTCGGGATCCCGCTGGCTGATGCCGGCGATCTTCAGCGTGTACTGGCCGTTGTTGAAGCGCTGGCGCCACTCGGCCTCGCCGAGGAAACCCTGCTTGGTGTAGCCGGTGCCGGAGACGGTCAGGTCATAGGTCGGGGACAGCGCGAAATAATAGGGGACTTTGACGCCGACGCCGAGATGGTTGTTGTAGACGATGCCGGGGATCAGGAAGCCGCTCTTGCGCTTCACCGTCGGGTCGGCGATCTCGAAGGCCGGCAGGTAGGCGAGCGGGAAGCCGAAGAATTCGAAATTCGAATTCTCGAAGCGGACCGTCTTCTTCTCGCCGTTCCAGATGATCTTTCGCGCCTTGACGCGCCAGGTCGGCGCTTTGTCCGGCTTGTCCTCGCAAGGTTCGCAGGCGGTGTAGACGCCGTTATGGAAGGTGGTGAGCACGCCGCCCATGCGCTCGCCGCTCTCGGCGGCGAAATAGGCCTTGTCGACCGTCTCGACGCGCAGCGCGTTGAGAAAACCGTCGGCGAAATCGTCGGTGATGTCGATGTGGTCGGAATTGACCTTGGTGCCGTCGCTGTTGATCAGCTCGACGGCGCCGCTGGCGACGAGGCGCTTGGTGTCGCGATTGTACACCACGCGCTGGGCGACCAGCTTGTTGCCGCCATAGTCGATCTGCACGCCGCCGACGGCCGTCACCGTATGCTTGTCGTTGTCATAGACAAGCGTATCGGCGGCCAGCAGCATCTGCGAACCGGACGGGACGGGCTTGGCAGTGATCTGCTGCGCCAGCGCGGGTGCCGTCGGCACCGCACAAGCGAACAGACATGCCAAGGCGGTCGCCCCATAGAGGCGTGCCAAACCGGCCTGCCTATGGCTGCGCAAAGCCGCCTCCCTCACTAGCCGTCTTCCTTGTATAGCAGAAACGTCACCCCAAAGAACATAGCCACGACAACCGGAACCCATGCAGCCACCACCGTAGGCACGAATCCGGCGACACCGAATGCCTTGACCAGTACCGAAACGACATAAAGCAGAAAGCCGGCCACGACGCCACCCAGAATCATCGTTGCCGACTGCCCCATTCGCGCAAAACGCATTGAAACCGTTGCGGCAATAAGCGTCATGGCCACGAGAAGGAACGGCAACGCCACCAGCGAATCGAATTGCATGGCGAAGGCGTTTGCCTTGAGCCCGAAGGAGCGGGCGACCTCGATCTTGCGCGGCAGCTCGTAGAAAGGGATGGTTTCAGGGCGCGCCAGGCGCTCTTGCACGAATTCCGGCTTGAGATTGGTTGGCACCTTGTCGGACGCGAGCGCCTGGATATTGCCGCTCTTGAAGACCTTGACGTCCTGCAGTTCCCAGTAGCCGTCGCGCAGGAAAGCCTTGGCGGCGTCCTTGCGCTCGGCGATGTTGCCCTGCGGGTCGAGGATGAAGAACACCGCATCCGCCATCTCCAGCCCCTGGTTGAGGATGGCGCGGGCACCGATGATGGTATCGCCCGATTCGGTCTTTTGCCTGAGCCACGGCGTGACGTTGGTCGTGACCGCATTCGACTTGCCGGCCCTGAGGTCGTTCTCCATCTGCTCGGACAAGGAAAAGCCATGCGCGGCGATCGGGTTGATGATGGCGACCGATAGCACGCCGAACATCAGCGCGCCGACGCAGCAAGGGAACAGGAACTGCCAGGCCGAGACGCCTGCCGAACGCGCGATGACCAGCTCATAGCGGCGGTTGAGCGACACCAGCGTCGCCATCGCCGAGAACAGCCCGACGAACGGCACCGTCTGCAGCATGATCATCGGCATCCTGAGCGCCGAAATGGCGAAGGCTATGCCGTAGGTGAAGCCGGGCAGCCCGGTCGTGCGGCCGGAAAGCTCGGTGAAATCGATCAGGAACACCAGCGCCAGCAGGCCCAGGAAGAACCAGAAGGTGATCGAGACGTAGCGGAAGAAGAAATAGCGGCCCAGCGTCCAGCCCATGGTCAGGCTCCCTGGCCCGAGGTGCGCCGGGCGAGCCAGAGCTTGAATGTCGTCCAGTTTTCGCCGGCGCGCTTGGCAAGGCCGGTCAGCCAGTCGGCCCAGCTGACCGGCAATTCCATGGTGCGGGACGAGACGATGAACCAGATCGAAACCGCGGAAGCGATGAGTGGTATGCCGTAGAGCAGGTAGACATAGTACCAGACCTTGTCGGCTTTGCCGGCGGCGAAGAAGCCCAGCCACCGCACGAAAAGCGCGATCGCGATCGCCGTGATCAGCGGATTTATGCGCGCTTCGCGATGCGAACGCGCATCGCCAGCCACCGCAAGCGCGATGAGCGCGAACACCAGCGAATAGGACCATTCGGCGAAGCGCTGGTTGAGCTCCGCACGGTAGCTGCCCGGTTCGCGCTGGAACATCTTGTCGTTGGGATCCGGGTTGAGCAGATACGCCGTCGTCCTGTCCTTGGGCAAAAGCGATATCTCGTTCGTCGCCGACATGAAGGCCGACATGTCGAAGGCGTAAGAGGTAAAGCGGATGACGGAGAGGTCGCCGGTCACCGATTTGCGGTTGATGACGCCGTCATTCATCATCAGCACCTTCTCGTCGCCCTTTTCGACGATGCTGCCGGTCTTGGCATAGTAGGTGAGGCTCGCGCCTTCCTCGCGCGAATCGGCGACGAAGATGCCGCCGAGCCGGTTGCCGGGAAGCCGTTCGCCAACCTGCAGATATAGCCCCTCGTCGATCTTGCGGAACGTGCCTTCCTGGATGATCAGCGACACGAGGTCGGCGCGCGAAGCCGCCACCAGCTGGCGGTTCTTCTGCCGGGCATACGGGTCGATCGCATTGTCGACGATGAAGGAAAAGGCGCAAGCAAAAGCCGCGAGCAGCAGGATCGGCCGTGCGATCGTCCAGCGCGAGGCGCCCGCGGCGCTGAGCACGGCAAGCTCCGAATCGGTGTTCATGGCGCTCAGCGTCTGCGCCACCGCCACCACCAGCGCGAACGGCACCACGATCGGAATGATGGAGGGGATGATGAGCGCCGCGACCTCGAAGAAGGTCAGCGCCGACTGGCCGTTGTCGGTGACGAGGTCGATCTTGGCCAGCACCTGCGTCGTCCACACGATCGCCAGCGTCCAGGCCAGCGCGGCGAGGAACATCGTCAGCGCCCGGCGCATGATGTAGCGTTCAACGACCTTCATGAAGGCTTTTCTCGATTTTGCCGAACGGCATCATGCCCGCCGACAAAGTAGTGATCCGCCGGCGCGTGCACAACTGGGTCATAGACGGCTCGCTCCGGATTGTCGCCTCACGCCGCGCGCCCCGGCGCGGCGGAGTCTCCGCGCCAATGGATAAGAAATGCAAAACATTGATGGTTAACAGCAGGTTACGGCAGCAAGCTAACGCCGCGCCGAGGCGAATCCTTTGTCTATTGTGGCGCTGATATAGACAACGATTTCGGCCAAAGTCTTGCCAAATGGCTCAAAACGACCAAATGTCGCGCACGCTTGCCAAACCTTTGCCGACACCCCACGGCCATCCCCGAAAGCAGGAACCTGATGACGTCGAGACCTTCCATTTCCTTCGCCAAATTCACCGCGCCCAAAAAAGGCAGCGTCTTCGTGTTCGCCGCCGACGGCGACGGGCTCGGCGAGGCGGCGAAGGCCTGCGATCCGGCCGGCACGCTTGCGCGCGCCTTTCCGGTCGCCGACTTTTCCGCCAAGCTCGCAAGCTCGGTCGAGGTGCTGGCGCCGGAAGGAACGTCTGTCGATCGGCTCGTGGCGATCGGCGCCGGCAAGGTCTCAAGCCTCGACGACAATGCCTGGCTGAAGCTCGGCGGCGCCGTTGCCGCTTCGCTGCGCAAGGCGACCGAGGTTGCCATTGTCCTCGATCTGCCCGAACTGCAGCCCGACGGACGACAGGCGGCCAGCCTTGCCGCCGGCATCCTGCTGCGCAGCTATTCCTTCGACAAATACAAGACCAGGAAGGACAAGGAAGACGGGCAATCCGATCCAAAGGAGCCCGATGCCAAGAAGGCGAAGCCGGCCAAGATAACCGTGCACTGCGCCGACCCCGCGGCCGCGAAGAAGGCCTTCGCCGGCGAGGAAGCGGTGGTGGACGGCGTTCTGCTTGCACGCGACCTCGTCAATGAACCGGCCAATGCGCTGGGGCCCGTCGAGTTCGCCGAGCGCGTCAAGGTGCTGGAGCAGCTCGGCGTCGAGGTCGAGATCCTGACTGAAAAAGAGATGAAGAAGCTCGGCATGGGCTCGCTGCTCGGCGTGGCCCAAGGTTCGCCGCGCGGCGCGCGGATCGCGGTGATGCGCTGGAACGGCGGCAAGGCCAAGGACGCTCCGCTTGCCTTCATCGGCAAGGGCGTCACCTTCGACACCGGCGGCAATTCGATGAAGCCGGCTTCGGGCATGGAAGACATGAAGGGCGACATGGGCGGTGCAGCCGCCGTCACCGGGTTGATGCGCGCGCTGGCCGCCCGCAAGGCCAAGGCCAACGTGGTCGGCGTCATCGGCCTCGTCGAGAACGCCGTCGACGGCCATGCGCAGCGCCCCGGCGACATCGTCACCTCGATGTCGGGCCAGACGATCGAAGTGTTGAACACCGACGCCGAAGGCCGCCTCGTGCTCGCCGACGCGCTCTGGTACGCCAATGACCGCTTCAAGCCGAAATTCATGATCAACCTGGCGACGCTCACCGGCGCCATCATGGTGGCGCTCGGCCAGCATTATGCCGGCCTGTTCTCCAACAATGACGAGCTTGCCGGCCGGCTTTTCGGCGCCGGCCAGGCCAGCCAGGAGCGGGTCTGGCGCCTGCCGCTCGGCCCCGAATACGACAAGCTGATCGATTCCAAGAACGCCGACATGAAGAACATCGGCGGCCGCTATGGCGGCGCCATCATTGCCGCGCAGTTCCTGCAGCGCTTCGTCAAGGACACGCCCTGGGCGCATCTCGACATCGCCGGCACCGCGATGGGCGCGCCGGCGAGCGAGATCAACCAGTCCTGGGGCTCGGGTTTTGGCGTGAGGCTGCTCGATAGGCTGGTGCGCGATCATTACGAAGGGTAGGGGATGGCCGACATCCTGTTCTACCATTTGACTGAATCGACGCTCGAGGAGGCGCTGCCCGGCCTGCTCGAGCGCAGCGTCGAGCGCGGCTGGCGCGCGGTTGTGCAGACCGGCACGGAAGAGCGCCGCGACGCGCTCGACCAGCATCTATGGACCTTTCGCGACGATTCCTTCCTGGCTCATGCCACCGACCGCGAGGCCTATCCGGCCGAGCAGCCGGTCCTGCTCACCACGGGCGAGGGCAACCAGAACGCCGCGCAGATACGCTTCCTGGTTGACGGCGCCAGCCCGCCCGAGCTTTCCGGCTACGAACGCGCGGTCTTCCTGTTCGACGGCCATGACGCCGCGCAGCTCGAAGCCGCCCGCGGCCATTGGAAGACGATGAAGGAAGCCGGCCACGCCGTGACTTACTGGCAGCAGACGCCGGACAGGCGGTGGGAGCGCAAGGCTTAGACCTTAGAGCACCTCACTACCCTGAAGGTGCCGCCACAAGGCGTCGGCCACAGGCCCGTGCAGCTTGTCGCGCCGCCGGACAGCGGCCACGGTTTCAACACGGCCAGGAATGTGCCTGCCGGCGACAGAAATTAGCCGTCCCTCGCGCATCTCGTCCTCGATCAGCCACTTGGGCAAATGTCCCCAGGCGAGCCCATGCAGGATCAGCTCCTTCTTCATCATATGATCGGGCACCGAGCAGGAATGCGCGCCATCGAGGACGAAGAAGTTTTCCGATGAAGGACGCCGCGCCGTGTCGCGGATAACGCATTGGGTGAAGGGCCGCATCGCTTCCGGCGTGACGTCATGCCCGGTGTCGAACGGCAGGAAGCCGGGCGCCACCACCGGCACGAAGGCGACGTCGCACAGATCGATGCGCTCGAGATTTGGGTCGGACGGGTTGGCGCGGTGGAAGACCAGATCGGCCTCGCCATCCATCAATCGCTCGACCGGCCCGCCGATCGCCTCATAGTCGAGATGCAGGCGTGTGCGCGGCCGCTCGGCGAAGAAACGGCTGAGCAGGCCGAGTATTCCGGGTCTCGGACAGACATCGCCCAAGACGACGCGCAGCACGGTTTCCTCGCCGCTCGCCAACTGGCCGGCATAGTCTTTCAGATGCTCGACTTCGCGCAACGCCAGCTGCGCGCGGCGGTGGAACAGCCGGCCTTCCTCGGTCAGGTTCACCCGATATCCGCCGCGGTCGAGCAGCGTTAGGCCGAGCTGCTCCTCCAGCCGCGCCACCGCGGCGAAGACGGAAGGGTGCGTCCGGTGCAGGGCAATGGCCGCAGCCTGAAAGCTGCCCTGAGTAACGACCGCGTCGAAACATCTGAGATCGTGAAGCTTCACGTTATCCATAGTCGAATAATCCTACAGAGACTGTCCAATCATAGTAATTTTCTTCGATAGTTGCCACGCCTAGCTTTGCCTCATCGAAAACCGCGCAGACGCGCCGAAGGATGAGGATCCAGAATGACCGACACGCTTCACTTCACGGCGGGCGATGGCGCTCGCATCGCCTACAGGCTGGACGGTTCGGAAGACCGTCCGGTGCTGATGTTTTCCAACTCCATCGCCACGACGTTCCACATGTGGGACGGCCAGGTTCCGGAACTCGCCAAATCCTTCCGCGTGCTGCGCTACGATTTCCGCGGCCATGGCGGCTCCGACGCGCCGGCCGGAGCCTATTCGCTCGACCGTCTCGGCCGCGACGTGCTGGAACTGCTCGATTACCTCGGGCTTGCCCGTGTCCATTTCCTCGGCCTGTCGCTCGGCGGTTTCGTCGGCCAGTGGCTGGGCATCCATGCGCCGGAGCGCATCGAGCGCCTGATCCTCTCCAACACCTCGCCGCATCTCGGGCCGGCATCCTATTTCGACGAGCAGATAAACAATGTGCTTGCGGCAAGCGACCTGTCGGCCACGGCGGACATGTTCATGCGCAACTGGTTCCCGGCCTCGATGCTGGGCGGTCAAAGCAAGACCGTCGAGCCATTCCGTGCCGCGGTCCTGGCCATGTCCCGCCAAGGGCTGGCGGGATGCTTCGCCGCGGTCCGCGACGCCGATCTGCGCCGCCCGATTTCGCTGATCACCTCGCCGACGCTGGTCATCGGCGGCGAGGACGACAAGGTGACACTGGCGAGCCACAGCGAGGCGATCGCGACGGCGATCCCCGGCTCCGAGCTTCTGCTTCTGCCCGGCGTCCACCTGCTCAATGTCGAGCGGCCGGCGGAGTTCATGCAAGCCGTGGCAGGTTTCCTCCGGAGGCCATGACCCGGTAGTACCGTATGAGCATGGGAAACGTCGCTATCGATCGCTTTTTGGGGTAGATAGGGCCAAGCTCGTGCAGCGGGGGGAGAATGCGGATCAGGATCGTCGGAACCGGCAGGGCGGTACCGGCTGAGCGCCTCACCACACGCGCGCTGGAGGCGAAGCTGAGCCTCGGCGAGGGCACGCTCGAAACCGCCACCGGCGTCGTCGAGCGCTATGTCTGCAACGCCGAATCGCAAATCGATCTCGCCTGCGCCGCGGCGACACTTGCGCTTGCCGATGCCGGCTTGGAGCCTGGCGCCGTGGACCTGATCATCGGCGGCTGCGGCGTGCCGTACCAGCCGCTTCCGGCGACCGCGCCGCTGGTCATGCAGCGCCTTGGCCTTGCCGACGGCTCGGCCGCCGCCTTCGACGTCAACAGCACCTGCCTCGGCTTCCTCACCGCCTTCGAGACCGCCGGCCGCATGATAGAGGCCGGGCAATGCGAAACGGCGCTGGTGTTCTCGTCCGAAGTCGCCTCGCGCGCCTTGCCGTGGCTGGACGCGCCGGAAATCGCCGCGCTCTTCGGCGACGGCGCGGCGGCCGCGGTGCTGCGCAGGGCCAAGCCGGGCGAGGGCAAGGTGGCGGCGAGCCTGATGCGCACCTATCCTTCCGGCTGGGAAGCCTGCAGCATCGGTTCGGGCGGCACGCGCTTCGATTTCCGCAAGGATAAGGAAGCGTTCGCCGCGCACAGCCTGTTCCACATGGACGGCAAGGAATTGTTCCGGCTCACCGCGCGCCATTTCAACGGCTTCGTCGCCGCTCTGCTCGAGCGCGCCGGTTGGCGGCATGGCGATGTCGATCTCGTCGTGCCGCACCAGGCGAGCCCCTTCGCGCTCGCCCATATGGCGCGCCAGACCGGCTTTGCGCCGGAAAAGCTGGTCGACGTCTCCGCCCGCTTCGGCAACCAGATCGCCGCCTCCATTCCCTTCGCGCTCGATGTCGCGCGCCGCGAGGGCCGCGTCGCGCCGGGCATGAAGCTGCTCTTCCTCGGCACGTCGGCCGGCGTCTCCTTCGGCGGCATGGCGCTGGAGGTCTGAGGATGGCCGTGCTCGTCACCGGCGCCAGCGGCTTCCTCGGCTCCCATGTGCTCGAGCGGCTGGCCGCATCCGGCACGCTGGCGCTCGGGCTCGGTCGCGATGAAGCATGTTGCGCCGCGCTTGAGGCCGCCGGCCATCGCATCATCCGCCACGACCTCGCGCAGCCGCTCGACGACGTGCTCGACCCCAGGCTGGGCAGGGTCGAACGGATCATCCATTGCGCGGCGCTCTCCTCGCCCTTCGGCCGGCTGGCGGATTTCGTGGCGGCCAATGTCACGGCGACCCAGAACCTTGTCGATTTCGCCAGGAGGCAGGGCGTCGGCCGTTTCGTCCACATCTCCAGCCCGTCCGTCTGCTTCGCCTTCCACGACCAGCTTGGACTCCGAGAGGACGCGGTCTTGCCGGAACCGGTCAATCACTATGCCCGCACCAAGCGCGAGGCGGAGACGATCGTGCTCGGCCAGCCTGCCATCCATCCGGTGGTGCTGCGGCCGCGCGGTATCTACGGCAAGGGCGACCGCGCGCTGCTGCCGCGGCTCATCAAGGCGGCAAAAAGCCGGCCGCTGCCGCTGTTTCGCGATGGCCGCGCGGCCATCGACCTCACTTATGTCGACGATGTCGTCGACGCGGTGATGGCGGCGCTCGCGGCGCCCGGTGAGGCCGAGAGCCAGATCTTCAACATCTCCGGCGGCGAGGTGCTGCCGGTCCGTCGCATCGCCGACGAGGCCTGCGCCCGGGCCGGTCTCAAGGCTCGCTGGCGGCCGACGCCGCTCATGCCGGCGATGCTGGCGGCGGGCCTGATGGAAGCGGTGGCGCTCCGACTGCCTGGACGGCCTGAGCCGCCGGTCACCCGCTACGGGCTCGGCCTCTTCGCCTATGCGCAAAGCCTCGATCTTTACAAGGCGAAGCGGATGCTCGGCTGGACATCGAAAGTCTCGTTCGAACAAGGGCTTGACCGCACGTTTGCCGGTGAGGTTGGGCCATGAGGATCGCCTTCGCAAACAGCGCCTGGGTGAGCGCCTCCGAGCGATTGATCCTGCACGGCGGCGGCTGGCAAAGCGTCAGGCTGCGGGTTCGTTACGGGCTGATCTTTCACCCGGCCGCCGGCCCGGTGCTCATCGACACCGGCTACACGCAGGAGGCGCTGAGCGGCGAGCGGCGCGGCCGGATGCTGCGGCTCTACAGCGGGTTGCTGAAGCCCGATCTCAATGCAACCGAGCAGGTCCTCCCTGTGCTGCGGCGTTTCGGCCTGTCGCCCGATGACATCCGCACGATCATCGTCACCCATTTCCACGCCGACCACATTTCGGGCCTGTCGCTGTTTCGCAATGCGCGTTTCATCGCCAGCGACGCCGCTTGGGCACGGGTCAAGGCGCGCGGCTCGATGCAGAACCTGCGCCACGGCGTCTTCACCGAGCTTTTCCCGCCGGATTTCGAGGCGCGGCTTGAGGGCCTGTCTGCCAAGCGGCGGGTCGAAGCGCGCGAGGACGTCCCAGGCGGCGCCGATCTCTTCGGCGACGGCAGCGTGATGGCGGTCGATCTTCCCGGACATGCCGACGGCCAGTTCGGCCTGCTGTTTGCCGGGCTCGATCGTCCGCTGCTCTACGCCGTCGACGTGCAATGGCTGCTCACGGCCTTGACCCAGAACCGCACGCCGGGCTTCCCGGCCACGCTGATCGCCGAGGATACCGCGGCGATAGAGCCGACCAGCGCGATGCTGCGCCGTTTCCTCGCTGCCGGCGGCGAGGTGATGCTCTGCCATGATCCCGCGCCGACATCTTACGACCTCGCGCCGGAGGCCGCATGAACGGGTTGGCGGAAGCGGCAGGCTCCTTCACCCTGACGCGCTGGGTCTCGCGCAAAAGTCGGGCGGATTTCGAGCGCTGGCAGGCGGCGGCCTTGCGGCGCTTCCTGGATCGCGACCTGCCGCAGGCGCCTTTCTACCGCAAACCACCGGCCCGGCTTGCCGATCTGCCGGTGACCGACAAGGCGCTGCTGATGGCGCGCTTCGAGGACTTCAACATCCATGGCCTGACAGCCACGGACGCTTGGGCTGCTCAGGCTGATGACGGCCGCGCTGGCGCGCTCACCATCGGCGCCAGCACCGGCACCTCCGGCAATCGCGGCCTGTTCGTGATTTCGGAGGCCGAGAAGTACCGCTGGCTGGGCGCAATCCTCGCCAAGGCGGCGCCCGATCTTCTGTGGCGCGGCATGCGCGTCGCCGTCATCCTGCCGCAGAACACCGGGCTCTACGACAGCGCTCGCAAATCGCGCCTGGTGAAGCTCGCCTTCTTCGACCTGACAGTAGGGCCGGAAAGCTGGCGTGCCGCGCTCGAAGCCTTCGATCCGACGGTGATCATCGCACCGCCGAAAATCCTTCGCCATTTCGCAAGCGAAAGTTTCCGCCTGCGTCCGAAGCGCGTCTTCTCGGCGGCTGAAACGCTGGATCCGGTCGATCGTCCGGTTATCGAGGATTTCTTCCGGCTGCCGCTCGACCAGATCTACATGGCGACGGAAGGCCTGTTCGCCGTGACCTGCCGTCAAGGCGGACTGCATCTTGCCGAGGACTCCGTCTTCTTCGAATTCGAGCCGGCGGGCGAGGGGCTGGCGACGCCGCTGGTGACGGCCTTTCGCCGCCAAACCCAGATCATGGCGCGCTACAGGATGAACGACCTGTTGCGCTTGTCCAAAGAACCTTGCCGATGCGGTTCGCCGCTGCGCTGCGTCGACGAGATCGTCGGCCGCATGGACGATGTCTTCCGGCTCATGTCGCAGGATGGCCCGATCCTCGTCACGCCGGATGTGCTGCGCAACGCGGTGCTCAAGGCCGATCGCCGCATCGACGATTTCCGCCTCGTCCAGACCGGGCCGGATAGCGTCGAGCTCAGGCTTCCGCCGATGCTCGCGGATGATGCGGCGGCGGCCGCTCACCAAGCAGTGCGCGCGCTCCTGGAAATGCGAAAGACGGCGGCCACCGTGAAACTCATTCGCGCGCCGCTGCCGCTGGAAACAGGCCGTAAATTGCGCCGCGTCGAATGCCGCCTGGGCCGGGCGCGATGAGCGGCGCGACGACGATGGAGCGACCTCGGCAGCAGGTCGACCGGGTCGAGAACAAGCCTGCAAAAGTCGAGGCTTTTGTGAGGCTTTTCAATGAGGTGCCGGTAAGCGATCTCATCGCCAACCTGGAAACGAAAGTCGAGATGTTCGAAGTCGCCGGGCGCATTTTTCCGCTGACGCTGAACGACGAGAGTGAAGCGCACAACTGCTATATCTGTTGCCCGACTAGCGCCTACATCGATTACGCGATGGACGAGACGCGCAACTTCGCCGCCCACCCGCTGCTGCGACGCGCTTTGAACGCGCTGATCGGCGCCTGCGCGCCGCTGGTCAGGGCAAGCGGCCTCGACCGTCAAGCGCAGGTCAACAACTGGCTCTATTCGACCAATCCGGTGCCGCTGCTCGACCGGCCGACGGCCGCTTCGCTGCGCTCGGCTCTCACCGCGCGTTTCCCCGATTGCGCCATCGTCATCCGTTCGTTGAACGATATCGCCGACCCGGCGACCATTGCCGCCTTGAAGGCGGAGGGGTTCCGCATGCTGGCGGCGCGCCAGATCTACATCTTCGCCGACCGCAGCGCCGCGCCGGCGATGACGCGCGACATGAAGCGCGACCGCGCCCGCCTGCGCGCGACGCCGTTCGAGCGGGTCGGCAATGGCGATTTCACCGAGGCGGATTATGCGCGTGCCCAGCAGCTCTACACGATGCTCTATCTCGACAAATACACGCCGCTCAATCCACACTACACCGCCCGCTACATCGCCGAGATGCACCGGCGTGGCATCATCAGCCTGGCGGGATTGCGACGGCCGGGCGGCGAGCTGGTCGCCGTCACCGGCCTGTTCGAAAACGGCGGCACGCTGACCCAGCCTATCGTCGGCTACGACACAGGCCTGCCGGTCGCAGACGGGCTTTATCGCATGATGATGGCGATGGCGCAGGATCACGCCACTTCGCGCGGCCTGTTCTTCAACATGAGCGCGGGCGCCGCCGGTTTCAAACGCCGGCGCGGCGCGGTCGCCGCGATCGAATACAACGCCGTCTATGCTGGGCATCTTCCGCGCCGACGGCGCATGGCGATCCGCGCCATGGAAGCCGTGCTGGCGCTGGTCGGCATTCCCTTGCTCAGGAGGTTCGAATTGTGAGCGAACGCCGCGGCGAAGCCCGTTGGCAGGCGGTGGCGCTGGCCGCCGACATCGGCAGGCGGCCGAAGCGAATCCTCTATGACGGCGAGCCGGTGGTGCTGTTCCGCTCGGCGCAAGGCATCGCGGCGCTTTTCGACCGCTGCCCGCACCGGCTGGTCGAATTGTCGACCGGCAAGATCGTCGGCGGCGAAATCGAGTGCCCTTATCACGGCTGGCGTTATGACGGCGACGGACGTTGCACCGCGATCCCCGGCCATGTCGGCGCGATGCCGCATTACCGGGTCCGCCGTTTCGCCGCGATCGAGCGCGACGGCGTCGTCTTCATCTCGTCCGGCATGCCGCAAGGCGAACCTTACCTGCATTGCATGCAGGGCAAGGACGTGATCGTGCGGCGCGTGCGCTCATCGACGCAATCGACGGTCATCGATGCGGCGGAAAACATCCTCGATGCCACCCATACCCATTTCACCCATAAGGGGCTTCTGCGCGGCCTGACCTCCAAGAGGCATCTGGTGCGGGTCGAGGTGACCGGCGGGGAGGGCTGGGTCGAGGCGAGCTACACCGGCGAGGACCGTCAGCAGGGCCTGATCAGCCGGCTCCTGGAAGGCGAGCGCGCAAAGACCATCGGCCGCTTCCGCCATCCGGGCATTGCCGAGCTTGAATATTGGGGCAAGGATGGGCTGGTTTTGGCCACCACCTTCCACCTCCGTCAGGCCGACGAGCGCACCGTCGAGGGCGTCGGGTGGCTGATCGGCCGGCGCCAGGGCCTGCTCGGTGAGCTGAAGGCGCTGGCCTTCAAGCCTCTGTTCAACATCGCCCTCCAGCAGGACCGCCGCGTGCTGAAATCGGCCAGCGACAACGCTCGGCTGCCGCCGCAAGCCCTGCCGGTGATCGGCCCGCTCGATTTCCTGCGCCGCGATATTGCCGCGATCATGGAGGGGAAGATGCCGGCGGCGGCGAGCGAGCCGAGGGTGCATGAGATTGAGTTGTAGTTTTCGCTCTGGAGAAGGTTAGGTCGCGTTCCTTCGCGCCCCCCTCTGTCCTGCCGGACATCTCCCCCACAAGGGGGGAGATCAGACGTCGCGCCGGCTTTCGCCAATCACCGACGTTACAAGATGAGCGAGGCGCCGAAACTGCCAATCTCCCCCCGAGTGGGGGAGATGTCCGGCAGGACAGAGGGGGGCGCTGTCCCGCCAGCGTCTACAATATGCACGACTAGCCCGATCCAGGCCCGTTCCATTCGATGTCGCGCGTCGAAGCCGACTGCAGGCTGATCCGCTGGCGCAACGCCACCCTGGCGATCTCCGCCAGCGCCGGCCATTGCGCCTTTACCGGCGCTGAATCGCCAGGCCAATCGAGCAACTCCTCGCTTTCGCGCATCGCCTTGCGAAAGCGGGCGAGCCCGCCTAAACGCAGCGCCGCCGGCAAGCCGTAGATCCACATCGCGAGCCGCACCGTTTGCGGCGCGCTGACGTCGGGCGCGACTTCCGGGCCGTCGTCGAGCACGGCATCCACGAAATGCGCCGGATCGCGGAAGAAATGCAGGCCGCTGACGGCGCGCGGATTGCATTCGAGCGGCAGCACGCGGCCGCCCGGCTCGCGCATCAGGTCGAAGGAGATCTGCCCGGTCCAGGTCGTGCCTGCAACGACGCGCTCGACCAGCTCGCGCGCGGCATCGTCCTCGACCCGCTCGAAGAAGATGCCGGCGCCCTTGCCGGCGCGGTAGAGCGGACGGTAGAGCGCCAGCGCCTTAAGCCTGCCTCCGCGCGCCACCGCATAGGCGCTGATTTCCTCGCCCTCGATGAAACGCTGCGCCACCCACGGCATGGCGGGCGAGGGCGCAACGGCATCGAGCGCTTGCGGCGTCGGACGCAGCAGCACGTGGCTGGCAAAGCGCGACCAGACCGGCTTGAACACCAGCTCGCGGGAACGGCCTCGCACCGCCTCCAGATCATCGGGGGAATTGAGAAGCGCGGTCTCCGGCACCGCCAGGCCAATCTGTTCAGCCAACCGGATGAAGCTGTGCTTGTTGTGAACCTTCGCCAGCAACCCGATATCGGGTGCGAACAAAAGCGCCGGCATGGTCCGACCGTGCCAGACAAGCGCAAGGTGGAAGACTTCCTCGCAGGTCGGGATGACGAGGCTGATGCCTTCGGCCCGGATCAACGCCTCCACAGCATCCGCATAGGCCTGCGGCTCGAAGCGCGGCGGCGGGAGCCGGTGATAGCGCGCGCAGGCCTTGCTCGCCGCAGCGATTGGCCGCGACGGCGTGTCGGCCAGGATCATCCTATGCCCGGCGCCATGAAGAAGGCGCGCCAGATGCAGCGCCACCGGCGCGCGTGCCCCCGTGATCAGGATGGATGTAATCAGGATGGATCCGTCAGCCCCCGGCATCGCTCATTCGCGGTCGTTCCTCGCGAGGACCGTTGCGCGAAATCAATGCGATTGGCAATGCGGCCAATACCGGCCAGCCTGCCCGATCACTTCCGGCGCATCTTCGGCTTTTCAACTGCCGCCGGCTTGCTCGGCCAATGCCAGCCGTCGCCCTCGCCATGCGCGGGCTGCGGCCGCGCCACATAGGCGAGCGCGCCGTTGGCCTCGAGATAGACACGCGACAGCATTTCGGCGAGCACGCCCGACGTCACCGCCTGCAGCCCGGCGATCACCAGGAAGAAGCCGGTGATCAGCATCGGCCTCGTGCCGATATCCTGCCCCCAGAAAACCTTGATCGCGAACAGATAGGCCAGGATCAGCGAGCCGAGCACGCCGAGCACGATGCCGATGCCGCCGAAGAAATGGCCGGGCCGCGTTCGGTAGCGCAAGAAGAAGAACATGAAGACGAGGTCCAGCACCACGCGGAAGGTGCGCGAGATGCCGTATTTGGACTGGCCGTGGATGCGGGCGTGATGCGTCACCACCTCTTGGGCGATGCGGCGCGGCGTCGTCACGGTCGCGAGCCACGCCGGGATGAAGCGATGCATCTCGCCATAGAGCCGCACGCTGCGGATGACGCTGCCGCGGAACACTTTCAGGCTGCAGCCATAGTCCTTGAGCTGCACGCCGGTGACGCGCGCGATCAGCCTGTTGGCGATGCGCGAGGGCAGGCGGCGCAGCCAGAAACCCTCCTTGCGGTCCTTGCGCCAGCCGGCGACGAGGTCGAGATCCTCGGTCAGCAGGCGGTAGACCATGCGCGGAATGTCGAACGGGTCGTTCTGCAGATCGCCGTCGAGCGTCGCGATGACGTCGCCGCGCGCGGCGTCGAGCCCGGCCTGCATGGCGGCGGTCTGCTTGTAGTTGCGCACCAACTCCACGCCATGCACATGCGGCCCGTATTGAGCCGCCAGCCGGCGGATCTCGGCGGGCGTGGCGTCGGTGCTGCCGTCGTCCACCAGCACCACTTCCCAGGGCTGGCTGTAGTTCTCCATCGCCTGATGGATGCGGACAAGCAGCGGCTCGACATTGTCGGCCTCGTTGTACATCGGGATGACGATGGAGAGCTTGTGCTCGGGCATGACGGCGCCCTCGGGCAATCCCGATGCGGGGATGGGAAGCACGTTCATGGCGGTCATTTCCTTGCCGGTCCCGCCGCCGGGGTTTGCGGCAGCGTCGATTTCGAGGGGAACAGCCAGGCGATCGCACCGGTTGCGACCGCCGAGCAAAGGATGAAGAGATGCAGCGCCAGCGCCGCCTGGAGGCCATCCTTCATGGCGATGCCGGAATAAAGCAGCGCCGCGGCGGCGCCCGCCTCATAGGTGCCGAAGCCGGCGACGCCTTGCACCGGCAGGATGGCGGCGGCTTCAGCGCCAACGGCGCCCGGAAAGGCGGTCTGGAACGAGGTGTTAAGCAGCATGGCGAGCAGCCAGCCTTGCACGCCGAGCTTCAGCGCCCAGTTGGCGATCGTCCACCACCAGCCATAGCGCGAGCGTCCCGTCGCCTCGGTGAAAATGTCGCGCAGTTTGCCGAGTTTCGAGACGATCCTGCCGCCGGCCGCCCAGTCGTGCGGCGCGCGCGCCCAGCGCGGCAGGTACCATGCGGCGGCGATCAGCGCCGCGATGCCGGCTGCCCTCAGCGCCGGATGCAGGCCTGGCCAGACGAGGCAGGCCAGCACGCCGACGACGAAGGCGTCCTGCAGCCTGAACCACAGAAGCGAAGCGCTGGCGCGCACGACCGATACGCCGAACACCTGGCGCAACAGGATCGGGAAAGCCGTTTCGCCGCCGCGGAACGGCACGACGTTGATCATCGCATTGTGGATCAGGATGACGCGCAGCACGGCGCCGAAGCGGCCGCTCACATCGTCGCGGAACTCGTCGCAGACGCGCAGCGCCCGGAGCACATAGGTGACGAACAGCGCCGCCGCGACCGCCACGAAAGCGCCGGGCTTGATGGAGGCGAAGGCATCGCCCACCATCTTCCAGCGGGAGTCGCTGGCAAGCCATGCCAGCAGCGCCAGGGTGACGACTATCGATATCGCTCGCTTCAATCAGGTCTCCAATGGGCCGCCCGGTCGAGGCGGAAGCGCTATCCGAGGGCCAGCAAAGGGGCACCTCTCGAATGTCGGCCCGGCCGGCTGGTCCCGATATCGGACCCGTGCCGGCTTTAACAAGGCGCTGTTCCTATAGAGCAGCGGCGGCGGCGAATCCACAAGCTTGGTTGGAGCCTCGATCGGGACGGCGAAAAAGCAGGCGGACGTCGCGCCCGCCCGCTTTGCCGGGATAGGCGTTACTCTCCGCCCATGTCTTTCTTGAACTGGTCGAAATCGACCTGCATGCCGTTGAAGATGGTGCTCCAGTGGCGCGTCAGCGCCGCCATGGCGACGGCTTCCTGGATCTCCTCGTCGGTCGCTCCGGCGTGCTTGGCGTTCTGCGTGTCCGACCAGATGCAGTAGCTGCAGGGGATCTGCGCCGCGACTGCCAGCGAGATCAGCGACTTCTCCTTCGGCGTCAGCGCCGTCTTGTCGCTGAGCTCGATGGTCTTGACCTCGGCCCAGGCGCCGGGCAGACCGGCTTTCGGGAATTGTTTGACGAAGCTCGGCACGCCGCCCATCGTCGACTGGATGTCCTTGAGGGCGGCGTCGTAATCGTCGGCCCGGGCAGGCGCGGACCCCAGCACGGTGGCAAACACGCCCGCGGCGGCGATGAGCGAGGCGGAACGAAGGCAGGAATGCACGGTTGAGACGATGCGAATGACTGACATGATGTTCTCCTCTGGTTTTTGTTAGCCTTACGATGTAAGGTATGTGGAAGATGAACCTTACAGTGTAAGTTGTCAAGCGCAGCCATGGATGCATCGAGCAAAAAAAAGCCAGCCCGCGGAAAACTCTCCCGCGAGATGATTGAGGATGCCGCCTTCGAGGTGATCGAGCGGGAAGGGCTGTCCGGCTTTTCGATGCGCAAGCTCGCCGCAAGGCTCGGCTGCGAGGCGATGAGCATCTACCATCACTTTCCCTCGCAGGCGCATCTCTACGAGGCGCTGGTCGACCGTCTCTTCGGTTCGCTTGAGATGCCGGATCCGGAACTGCCATGGCGGCAGAGGATGCGCATGGCAGTGCTGGATTACCGCCGGGTCGGACGCGCGCATCCAGCTTTCGCTGCGTATTTCCTGACCTACCGTATGAATTCACCTGCCTGCCTTGGCTATCTGGATCGTGTCATCGGTCTGTTCAACGACGGCGGATTTGATCGGGAGATGGCCGCCAGGCTATTCCGCGTCGTTGGTTACTATCTGAGTGGCGCGGTCCTGGACGAGACTCTGGGCTATGCCAAAGGTCCGTCGGCCGTCACGACAGTCAGCGACGAACAGCTTGGCCGGGACTTTCCCAACATCGCCGCCGCCGGCCGCTTTTTCGGCACGGCGGAATTCGACAAGACCTTCGATATCGGCCTGGAAATGCTGCTGGACGAAATGGAGCGTATCCGAGACGGTGCAAATGAAAAATAGTTGCAAGGCTCGCCTTTGAATGCGCTTCCTTTCCGTCCTTCTCCTCATCGCCGGTGCCGCCATCGGCATCTTCTATCCCTGGGCGATGAGCAATTTTTCCGGCCATGCGATCGGCACCTACCGCGTCTATGAGGGCGGCCGCTTCCAGCCGGTCACCGTGCAGCTCGCCGCAAGCGACGCCCCGGTGAGGGTGCTGGTCGACTTGACCGCGCGGGGCGAACGGGTCGCGGGCCAGCAGCGCACGGTGCTGACGCTGACCGCGAGCAACGGCCGCACGGCGCTGGCCGCGGCGCTCTCCTTCAACCACACCGACAATCCGCGCCAGGCCAGCCCGCAACTGCCCGACAAGATCTTTCGCGACGAGGCCGGTGTCATCGATAGGGTCACGCCCAGTCCTTACGTCTTCACCGTTGGCCCCGGCGATGCCGACGGCATCGACATGCGCGCGGTCGATCTCATCCTGCGCGCCGGCACCGGCTCGATCGACGAACGCGCGCGGCCGGCCGGCTATACGCTGATGGGCGTCGGCCTTGCCGGACTGGCGCTGTCGCTGCTCTTCGGCCGCCGCGACGGCGGCCGTCCGCAAAATCCCATTTCGCAGCCGCCGCCGCGCTGGGGCCGCAACGGTTCGCCACGAGCATGATGCCGAAAAGTGTGATTACGCGCTTTAGAGGTAGACGCGCATGAACTATCGCCACGCCTACCATGCCGGCAATTTCGCCGATGTCGTCAAGCATGCCGTGCTCGCGCGCCTCGTCGAATATCTCAAGCAGAAGGACAAGGCTTTTCGCGTCATCGACACCCATGCCGGTATCGGCCGCTACGATCTTGCTTCCGTCGAGGCCGGCAAGACCGGCGAGTGGCAGGGCGGCATCGGCCGGCTCACGGAGGCGACGCTCGAGCCGCAAGCGGCGGCGCTGCTTCAGCCCTATCTGGAAGCCGTGCGCGCGCAAAATCCCGACGGCGGCCGCCTAGAGCACTATCCCGGCTCGCCGCTGATCGTGCGCCATCTCCTGCGCAACCAGGACCGGCTGACGGCGATCGAGCTGCACCCCGAGGACGCCGCGCGGCTGAAATCGGTCTTCGCCGGCGATTTCCAAGCAAGGGTGATCGAGCTCGACGGCTGGCTGGCGCTCGGCGCGCAATTGCCGCCGAAGGAAAAGCGCGGCCTCGTCCTCATCGATCCGCCTTTCGAGGAGGAGGGCGAGTTCTCCCGGCTCGTCGAAGGGCTTCGCAAGGCGCGCCGGCGCTGGCCGGGCGGCATCTATGCGCTCTGGTATCCGATCAAGGACCGCAAGGCGGTCACCGCCTTCCGATCGGCGCTGAAGGAGACGGGTATTCCGAAGCTGCTCGACATCGCCTTCGAGATACGGCCCGCCTCGGACGAGCCCAGCCTCGACGGTAGCGGGCTGATCGTGGTCAATCCGCCTTACACGCTGGAAGGCGAATTGCGGCTCATGCTGCCGGCGCTGCACAAGGCGCTCGCCCTCCGGCAACCGTCGCGCTGGTCGCTCGAGTGGCTGGCGGGCGAGTAGGGCGCCGCGCCGCCTAAGCCAGCGCCGTAGGCGTCACACCGGTCAGCCGCCGGCTTTCGCGGATCAGATGTGCCTGGTCGGCATAGCCGGCCTCGATGGCGAGCAGCGCGGTCGAACTATCGCCCTGCTGTCGCTGCAGGCGCCGATACCGATGGAAGCGCAGGATGCGGTCAAGCGTCTTCGGTCCATAGCCGAAAGCGTCCTCGAAACGTCGGCGCAGCGTCCGCTCGCTCATATGCAGCTGGCGTTGCAGGAACGGAACCAGCGGTGTCTCCGGCGGCAAACCTTTGTCGATGACGTCGAAGGCCTGATCCATCTGCGGGTCGAGAGAAATGAAAGCTCGCATCACCGTACTGACGCTCGGCGTCGACGATCTGGAAGCCTCACTCAAATTCTATCGCGAGGGCCTCGGCCTGCCGACCGAGGGCATCATCGGCCGTGAATTCGAGCATGGCGCCGTCGCCTTCTTCGAGCTCGCCGGCGGCCTGAAATTCGCCATCTACGAGCGCGCCAGCATCGCCTGGGATGCCACCGTGCCGCAAAGCGGCCGCAGCCCGACCGAGCTCACCATCGGCCACAATGTCGGCAGCGAGGCCGAGGTCGACGCCGTGATGGCCGAGGCCGTCAAGGCCGGCGCGCGCGTCGCAAAGCCGGCGCAAAAGACCTTCTGGGGCGGCTATGCCGGCTACTTCCAGGATCCCGATGATCACCTGTGGGAGGTCGTCTACAACCCGGCGTTCGTCCCCGAGGACTGAGCGGAGCGACGCATATCATCGAGAGGAGGCGGCCATGCCCGTTCAAATCGTTCAAGCGCTTGGCGCTCTCCTCATCGGTGGCGTGTTCGTCTTCGCCGGCATCGAGCATTTCCTGAAATTCGGGGCGATGCGCGGCTATCTGGCCGCGCAGAAATTCCCGGCCCCGGCCTTGATGCTGGCTGCCGGTTCGGCGGTCGAGATCATTGCGGGTTTCCTGCTTGCTGTCGGCATGGCCCGGCCCTTCGCCGCCGGTGCGCTGGTCGTTTTCACGCTGGCGACGAACCTCATGCTGCTGCGTTTCTGGGCCAGCGAGGAGCCGGAGCGACAGGTGCTGCGCAATGCGTTTCTGATCAACATCGCCGTCATCGGCGGGCTGCTGCTTGCCGGCTGCCTTTGATTGGCCGGTGGTCTCTGGAACGAAGTTTGCGGAAACCATTGTTTTCGCAACCGCTTGACCGCTGCCAAGCGAATCCGCACAGTGCGTGCAGTCGACCTTGAGAGGCTGTCATGACTCGCTTCGCCCATTCCGCCCTTGCCGCACTGGTTGCGCTGTCCACTCCCTTCGCCGCTCCGCTGGGCTTCACCCAGGTGGCGCAGGCCGCCGATCTTTCCGTCTACAGCGGTGACGATGGCAGCGTCTGCGGTGAGGCCTGGGTCCTGAACAAGATCACCGACCGCTTCTCCTATCAGGTGCATCACGTGCCGCATCTGCCGCAGGTCGCGATCACCGACTTCCGCAACATCCGCCAGCACCGTTATGAGCCGTCAAGCGACGAATGGCCGATCGGCCGTCACTATTGCCGCGCCACCGTCAACCTGTCGGATGGCCGCGACCGCTCGATCTTCTACCTGATCGAGGAAGGCCAGGGCTTTGCCTCGATCGGCGACAACGTCGAATTCTGCGTGTCGGGCTTCGACCGCTGGCTGGTCTACAACGGCCGCTGCCGCGTGCTGCGGTAGGGGGTGCCGATATTCAGGTGATGCCGGCTTGCGAATGGCGGCGTCCTGCGCTTCCGGTGCTCACGTACTTTAAGTACGCTCCGCTCCGGTTCTCGGACACCGTCATTCTCGACTCGGCCTGACCTGAATCTCGACACCCCCCGGCATTCAAACTCCTAGCTCAAGTTCGAGCCAGCCCGCGCCAGCAGCAGCGCACGCTCCCGCGCATTGCCGGTCAGCTCGGCGGCGCGGCGAAACTCCGCGCGGGCCTCCTCCATCCGTCCGAGCCTGGCCAGAAGGTCGCCGCGCACCGTGGGCAAGAGATGGGTATCCTTGAGCCGCGGCTCGTCCCGCAACGCATCGGCGATGGCCAGTCCTTGCGCCGGGCCGAACGCCATGCCGACCGCGACCGCACGATTGATCTCGACGATCGGCGAGGGGGCCGCCAGCGCGAGCGCCTGGTAGTAGGCGGCAATGGCGATCCAGTCGGTGTCTGCCGCGCTGACCGCGCGGGCATGGCAGGCCGCGATCATCGTCTGCAACTGATAGGGGCCGGGCGACGGCGTGAGCGCCATCGCGCGTTTCAGCCCGTCGAGGCCGCGCCGGATCAGCGACCAGTCCCAACGGCCGCGGTCCTGGTCGAGCAGCAGGATCGGATTGCCCGCTCCGTCGGTGCGGGTGCCGAAGCGCGAGGCGCTGAGTTCCATCAGCGACAGCAGTCCGATCGCCTCCGGTTGCTCCGGCATCAGCGCTACCAGCAAGCGGCCGAGGCGCATCGCCTCGTTGCCGAGATCTGCGCGCAGCCAGTCCGGTCCGGAGGAAGCGACATAGCCTTCGTTGAAGATCAGATAGATCACCTCCAGCACGGCGCCGAGGCGCTCGCGCCGCTCTTGCCCGCGCGGTGTCTCGAAGGCGATGCCGGCATCACGCAATGTCCGCTTGGCGCGCACGATCCGCTGCGCAACCGTGGCCTCCGGCACCAGGAAGGCGCGCGCGATCTCCGCCGTCGACAATCCGCCGAGCATGCGCAAGGCAAGTGCCGCGCGCTGCTCGGCCGGCAGCACCGGATGACAAGAGGTGAAGATCAGCCGCAATAGATCGTCGTCAATATCCTCATCGAGCGCGGCCTCGATGTCGGGCATCTGGCGCTCCAGTTCGGCAAGATCGATCGCCAGCTCGCGGTGCTTGCCGTCGAGCATAACCGTTCGGCGCAGCCGGTCGAGCGCCCTGTTGGTGGCGACCCGCGCCAGCCAGGCGGTCGGGTTATGCGGGATGCCATCCCGGGGCCAGCGCTCCAGCGCCGTCAGGAATGCATCCTGCACAACCTCCTCGGCCAGCCCGAAATCGCGCAGATAGCGTGTGAGCCTGGCGGCGAGCCTTGGTTGCTCGATCCGCCAGACCGCTTCGATGGTTGCGGCTGCGGTCAACTCTTCAGCCCGCTGAAACCTTCGGCCGCCTTCTGGACATCCTCGGGAAAATCGCTCAGCTCCTGAACGCGGCGGACCTCGATGACGTCATTCTCCCCGGCGGGGCAGCGGCGGGCCCACTCGATGGCCTCCTCGCGCGAACGTACGTCGATCATCCAGTAGCCGCCGAGCACTTCCTTGACCTCCGCGAAGGGACCGTCGGTGACGGTCGGCTTGCCGCCCTTGAAGGAAACCCGCGCGCCCGAGGACGGCGGATGCAGCCCGTCGAGCGCAAGCAGCACGCCGGCCCGCTTGAGCTCCTCATTGTATTTCATCATCGCCTCCACCGCCTCGGCGCTCGGCATCACGTCGGGAGCCGCGGTCGCATAGCCGCCGGGGATCATCAGCATCATGAAGCGCATCGGTATCTTCCTTTCGATTGGGTTGCTTCGATCCTACGACGAACGAGGATCGGCGGAATCGACAACAGTGCAAAAATTAGGTCGATCGATCCTGGGCCCCGTGTCGACCACGAGACATCGCCGTCGTTACACCCGCACGCCTTGCCCGGACAGATAGGCACAGATCAGCTCGCCGAGCTGCCTCTGCAATTCCGGCGCGTCGAGCATGTTGCGGCGCGCCGCATTATGGATCACGCCTTCGACCGCCGAGGAGAGCACGCGCGCCATCGTCTCGGTATCCTTGCGGCGCTTGCGGTATTGCGCGACGGCCGCCGCGTAATGTTCAAGATAGCGCGCCTGGAACGAAGCATGCGCGGCGCGTGAGCCGCGGTCGCCGGGCGCCTCGTCGAGCAGCACCTGGTGCAGCGTCGGATGGACCGAGTGCGCGCCGATCATGCCGCGCACCAGCTCGCGCGCGAATTGCCTCAGCGGCTTCTCATCTGCCGCCGCTTCACGAATCACCGACAGCACATGGTCGAAGTGACGGCGCCGGATCGCTTCGACCAGCGCGA
The DNA here is from genome assembly GCF_033977325.1 of Mesorhizobium vachelliae. NCBI lineage: Bacteria > Pseudomonadati > Pseudomonadota > Alphaproteobacteria > Hyphomicrobiales > Phyllobacteriaceae > Mesorhizobium > Mesorhizobium vachelliae. Next base: position 51,651 of record NZ_JAVIIR010000002.1, on the reverse strand, counting down.
GCTTGTCGGGAAAATATTGATAGAGCGAGCCGATGCTGACGCCTGCGGCTTCCGCCACCTTGTTGGTGGAAAAGCCCGCCCAGCCGAGCTCGCTCAGAACCTGAGCACCGGCTTCGATGATCGCCTCGACGGTGGCGATCGAACGTGCCTGGCGCGGCTGCTTGCGCATGCGTGCGGCCGGCTTTGCAATGCGAGTAGACATGCAGGCCCGTCTCCCGAGAATATAAACAGGATACTCACATTCATTTCACCAACGCAAATGGGGCCGCAAAGATGAGTGGCAAGACCTTGCTGAGGGGTATGCTTGCCTATCAGGCCTGGGCGAATGACGAGCTCGTGGAGAAGCTTGCAGGGCTGGATCCGTCAAGCGAAGCCGGGGCACGTCACGCTGCGATCCACCTGATGAACCATATCCATATCGTGTCGCGGATATTTGCCGCGCACCTGAAGGGCGTTGCCCATGGCTATGCGAGCGACAACACCGAGGAGACGCCCGAGCCGGTTGCTCTGGGCGCCGCCTTGGCCGAGGTCGACCGATGGTATCTGGACTATCTCGAAACCGTTGCGGAGCAAGAGCTTGACGACCCGGTTGCCTTCACCTTCACCGACGGCGACAAGGGCCGCATGACAAGGTAGGAGATGCTGACCCATGTCGTCCTGCACGGCAGCTACCATCGCGGCGAGATCGGCCGCATGCTGGCCGGGATCGCGGTCTCGCCGCCCTGGGACACCTACGCCGTCCATCTGCATCGCTCCGAGCCGGCGCGCCGCCTGCAGCGCGAGCGTGAGCTCACGGAGGTCTGGGGGCAGTGAATGAATGTGAGCCCAAAGCTCACTTTTTGCACAGTAAGCTTTTGTCCGGACACGGGCCCGTTTCATCTGTAGATGTTTTTGCTGGACAAGATAAAGCGGGCGTTCGGCTGCTCATTCTCTATTGTGAGCATTGCGCTCACATTCCGATATAAGGTTATGCTGTTGGCCGATGGATGATCAGGCGATAGAAGCCATGCGAAAATCTGTCCGGTGAGCCGTCACTTAGAAAGTGACAGATTCGCTCACAATTTTTCAATGGGATGCGTTTCCTGTAACCAAAATTCAATAACTGAAAATCATTGTGTTGCTTCGCTGGCTAGACAGTCGCGAGTCAGATATGCATAGACACGCCGGGTCACTCACGACCATTGGCAAAACGCAAGGGGCATCGCATGGCAAAGACGACAACCAAGGCGCCGGCGGCGAAAGCGCCGGCAAAGAAGCCGGCAGCTAAGGCTGCCGCGAAACCTGCAGCAGTGAAGAAGGCAGCGGCGCCGAAGGCAGCCGCCAAGGCTCCGGCCAAGGCAGCAGCCAAGCCGGCGGCAAAGCCTGCCGCAAAGGCAGCGGCCAAGCCGGCCGCCAAGGCAGCAGCCAAGCCCGCCGCCAAGGCAGCAGCCAAGCCCGCCGCCGCCAAGAAGCCGGCAGCGAAGGCCGCGGCCAAGCCCGCCGCCAAGGCTCCGCTGAAGGCCGCCGCCGCCAAGGCGCCGGCCGCTGTGAAGAAGGCAGCTCCGGCGAAGAAGCCGGCCGCCAAGAAGTAATCGCGTAGCTTTGCTCGCGAACCGCAAGAGGTGAGGGCGGGTGCCATCTGGGCATCCCTCTCGCCAATTCGGTGTCAGAGCGAGCGAAGCCGGAGCGAACGCTCCTCCTAAAGCTCTCGGAAATTTTGCTGCGAGCAAAACTTCCGGGAGCTTTTTTATTGGCGCGCCTGCGCCGGCAAAAGCATTGGCTAATCCGGATCGGCCTGCTGGCCGTTGCCCTTCGGACCCTGATCGGTCAACAGTGCGGCAAAACAACTGGGAACCCGATCATGCCGAAACTGCTCTACGCTTCCACGTCTCCCTACAGTTCGAAGGTCCGCATGGCGGCCGCCTATGCCGGCATCTCCATCGACCTCGTGCCAGTGAAGACGGAGGACAAGCCCGCCGAGCTGATCTCATCCAATCCGCTCGGCAAGATCCCGGTGCTGGTGCTGGAGGACGGCCGCTCGATTTATGACAGTCGCGCCATCACCCAGCATCTCAACCGGCTGTCGAAGAACGCGCTGTTCCCGCGCAATCCCGACAAGCGGCTCGATGCGGAGGTTCTCGAGGCGCTGGCCGACGGCATCTGCGACTGCGCGCTGTCGATGGTCTATGAGCGCCGCACGCGGCCCGAGGCGATGGTCTATCAGCCCTGGCTCGACCGGCAATGGACGAAGATCGCCACCGCGCTCGACCTCATCAACGCCAACCCGCCGAAGCTGCCGAAGAAGATCACGGCCGGCCACATGGCGCTACGCGCAACCCTCGGCTATCTCGCGCTGCGCTTTTCCGGCCAATGGGAGAAGGGCCGCGGCCGGCTCGTGCGCTGGGCCGGGCGGTTTGATGAGAAGTTCCCGGAGTTGAAGGCAAGTGTGCCGGGGTAGGATACAGCTGATCTCCCCCCCTTGAGGAGGAGATGCCCGGCAGGGCAGTCTCACGTAGAACGCCAACCTCGTCTGCCGTCATAAAGGGCCTTGGCGCTTCACGCGCGGCGACCCCCTCTGTCGCCTTCGGCGACATCTCCCCCTCAAGGGGGGAGATTGGCGAGCTTGAACCTCGCCTGCTTCCATGCTTGCCTGACATCACCCAAGTGGGAGTGGTGAGCATGGCGAAGTCAGTCACCCAAACCAGTGCCGCGCCCGACCCGATGGTCGCGCGCCTTCGTGCTGCCCTCGGGCAACGAGCCTTCACCGAGCAGAAGATGTTCGGCGGCACCTGCTTCATGATCAACGGCAACATGCTGATCGGCACCTCGAAGCGTGGGCTTCTGGTGCGCGTCGGCAAGGACGCGCATGCGGCGGCGGTAGCTCGTCCTCATGCGCGACTGATGGAGATGGGCGGGCGTTCGATGGAAGGCTACCTCCATGTCGCGCCGGAAGGCACGGCGAGCGAAGCTGATCTCGCCGGTTGGCTGGCTCTCGCGCTCGCCTTCGTCGAGACGCTGCCGCCGAAAGTCAAATCCGCGAAAAAGCGCGTTTGAGGCAACAAGGACAGCAAGCGCCAGGCACAAAAAAAGCCGGGCGCAAGGCCCGGCTTTTCTGTGTCGTGGCTTCTAACGACTTAGAACTTCATACCGACGCCGAAGGTGACGCGGTTGTCGGAAGCTTTGACCTTGCCGACATTGTCGAAGTTCTTGCTGCCGTAGTCGGTGTAACGGTACTCGACGCGGCCGAACACGTTGTCCGTGATCTTGATGTCGGTGCCGGCGCCGGCCGTCCAGCCGAACATGCCCTTGCTGTCGCTGGTCCCGAGAACGTCGTCGGTGACCTTCTGGTTCTTGGCCGCGAGACCGCCCGTGCCGTAGAGCAGGATCTCGGGGGTCACGGCATAGCCGAGGCGAGCGCGCAGCGAGCCTTCGAGGCCCGACTTGGCGCTGAAGCCGTTCGAAGAGCCCTTGGTACCGTTGTAGCCGAGGTCGGCTTCAGCACCGTACACGAAGTTCTCCTGCTGCCACTGGTAGCCGCCGAACACGCCGCCGACGAAACCCTTGGTGCCGATATTGGTGCCCTGGTCCTTCAGCTTGGCGTGACCGCCGAAGCCATAGCCGGCGCTAAGACCGACATAGGGGCCGGCCCAGGAAGCAACCGGAAGCTCCGCAACCGGGGCGGGAGCCGGCGGCTCTTCGGAAACGACGTCGGCCGCAAAGGCGGTACCACCAAAGGCGAACAGCCCGAGCGCAGCGGCAAGCGGCGCGAATTTGAGATTGGTCTTCATTATATACTCCTTAAGCCACAAGACACTTAGGCTTGTTTGTTCATGAAACGCCCCGGCCCGTCCGGGGGGATAAACGGGCTTGGCGCTCAACGGTTCCAAATGTCGTGCTGAAATGCGGCTGAAGCGAACCTGAACTTGGGTCATTCCCAGGCGCGAATGAGGCCGAAAGGTGACGTTGCATCTTCGCAACAGCGAATGTCAGCAGGCTAAGTATGTTGCGCTGCACACCGCTTGGTTCAAGGGCTCCAGCGACATATATTCTTGTATGTAGCGCCCCGAATCCACGGGGATAGACGCGCGTCCGGGCCGCTTCGCCACATTCCTGCCCCAGGTGGAAATGGCATTTAACGTTTGGCCCGTCATATTGTGCCGGCTTCCCGGAATCGTGAAGCCGATTGAGGATTGACACCATGAAAGAAGCCGCTGCCGTCGCGCTGGTGACGGGTGGAGCAAGACGGATCGGCAAGGCGATTGTCGAGGATTTGGCCGCCAATGGCTTTGCCGTCGCCATCCATGCCAATCGCTCCGGCGACAAGGCCGAGGCGCTGGCGAGCAAGATCATCGGCGAGGGCGGCCGCGCCGCCGTGGTCGCCGCCGACCTGACGGACATGAACGCCGTTGGCGATCTTGTCGGCAGGTCCGAGGCCGCGCTCGGCCCTGTCACGCTGCTGATCAACAATGCTTCCTTGTTCGTCGACGACCGGGTGGAAGATTTCGACTGGCAGGCGTGGGACCGCCATTTCGCCATCCACGTGAAGACGCCGGCGCTTTTGGCGCAGACCTTTGCCCGCGCTTTGCGCGAAGGCCAGGAGGGGCTGATCGTCAACATGATCGATCAGCGCGTCTGGCGACCGACGCCGCGCTATTTCTCCTATGCGCTGTCGAAATCGGCGCTGTGGACGCAAACCCAGATGCTGGCGCAGGCGCTCGGACCACGCATCCGCGTCAACGCCATTGGCCCCGGCCCGACACTGAAGAACAAGCGCCAGGACGACGATGATTTCGGCAAGCAGGTCGAAGGCCTGATCCTGAAGCGCGGCCCGCAATTGTCCGAATTCGGCGCCACGATCCGCTATCTCTGGCAGGCGCGCTCGGTGACAGGCCAGATGATCGCGCTAGACGGCGGCCAGCATCTTGCGTGGCAGACGCCCGATGTGACAGGCATGGTGGAATGAGTCCCTCAGCCCAAAGACATAAGCGAAACGGCGCCGCCGACGATCTGCCGCCCGATGTCGATCTCGACATCGAGGACGAGGCGGCGGAGGAGATTGTCGAACCGGAGTCGGTCCCGACCGGCCCCGAAGTCGCCTTCACGGCCATCGACTGGACGCCGCATGCCGGCGACGCCGACGGCATGGTCGGCGCCGAGGTGATCCAGACCTTCGTCAAGCGGCTGCCCAACCAGCCCGGCGTCTATCGCATGATGAATGCTGCCGGCGACGTGCTCTATGTCGGCAAGGCGCGCAGCCTGAAGAAGCGCGTCACCAACTATGCGCAGGGGCGCTTCCACACAGCCCGCATCGGCCGGATGGTGCGCGAGACGGCGACGATGGAATTCGTCGTCACCCGCACCGAGATCGAGGCGCTGCTGCTCGAGGCCAACCTCATCAAGCGGCTGAGGCCCCGCTTCAACGTGCTGATGCGGGACGACAAGTCGTTCCCCTACATCCTGTTGACCGGAGACCATGTCTCGCCCGGCATCTACAAGCATCGCGGCGCGCGCTCGCGCAAGGGCGACTATTTCGGCCCCTTCGCCTCGGCCGGCGCGGTCGGCCGCACCATCAATTCGCTGCAGCGCGCCTTCCTGCTCAGAAGCTGCACCAACTCCTTCTACGAGAACCGCACGCGGCCCTGCCTGCTCTACCAGATCAAGCGCTGCGCCGGCCCCTGCACCGGCGAGATCTCGCATGAGGGCTATGCCGAGCTGGTCGAAGAAGCGAAGGATTTCCTCTCCGGCCGCAGCCAGAAGGTGAAGACCGAGATCTCGGCCGCCATGCAGCAGGCTTCCGAAGAGCTCGATTTCGAGCGCGCCGCCATCTACCGCGACCGGCTTGCGGCGCTCTCGCATGTGCAGGCGCATCAGGGCATCAACCCGCAGACGGTCGAGGAGGCCGACGTCTTCGCCATCCACCAGGAAGGCGGCCAGACCTGCATCCAGGTGTTTTTCTTCCGCACCGGCCAGAACTGGGGCAACCGCGCCTATTTCCCCAAGGCCGATCCGGCGCTCGAGCCGGCCGAGGTGCTGGGCTCGTTCCTGGCGCAATTCTATGACGACAAGCTGCCGGCGCGCGCGCTGCTGCTGTCACAGACTGCGCAGGAACAGGAACTGCTCGCCGAGGCGCTCTCGACCCATGCCGGCCGCAAGATATCCATCTCGGTGCCGCAGCGCGGCGAGAAGAAGGATCTGACCGATCACGCGCTGCAGAACGCGCGCGAGGCGCTCGGTCGCAGGCTGGCAGAGACCTCGACCCAGGCGCGGCTGCTGACGGGCTTCGCCGAGACCTTCGGCTTGGCGAAGCCGCCGGTGCGCATCGAGGTCTACGACAACTCGCACATCATGGGCACCAACGCGGTCGGCGCCATGGTCGTCGCCGGCCCGGAAGGTTTCGTGAAGAACCAGTACCGCAAATTCAACATCCGCTCGACCGAGATCACGCCGGGCGACGATTTCGGCATGATGCGCGAGGTGATGCAGCGGCGCTTTTCGCGGCTGCTCAAGGAGCATGGCGACGAGCAGCCCGGCGCGACCGCGGACGATGACGCCGGCGAGGAGGATCTGGTCGCCGGCAATGGCGGCTTCCCCGCCTGGCCCGACGTCATCCTGATCGACGGCGGCCAGGGCCAGATGACGGCGGTGCGCCAGATCCTTGCCGACCTCGGCGTCGAGGACCGCGTCGTCGCTATCGGCATCGCCAAGGGCCAGGACCGCGACGCCGGGCGCGAGCGCTTCTTCGTCAAGGGCAGGGACTCTTTCATGTTGCCGGTGCGCGATCCGGTGCTCTATTTCGTCCAGCGCCTGCGCGACGAGGTGCACCGCTTCGCCATCGGCTCGCACCGGGCTCGGCGCAAGAAGGAGATGGTGAAAAGCCCGCTCGACGAGATCGCCGGCATTGGCCCCGGCCGCAAGCGCGCCCTGCTGCTCGCCTTCGGCACCGCCAAGGCGGTCAGCCGCGCCGCGGTCGAGGACCTGGTCAAGGTCGACGGCATTTCGGAGCATGTCGCAAAGCTGGTCTACAATCACTTCCACGAGAGCTGAGGGCCGGTTTCGGGCACGGAAGTTTGACGGATCGGACGATGGGCCGCAGAGGCCCTGGTCGGTACAAGTGCTATTTTTGACTGGTCAATCGAATCTCGCCTGTTGACCCCCTACATTCGCTTCTGATTTGAGTACGTCTGGCGGAGGAGATTTCCCGAGACGACATGGCACAGCGCGCGTTCAACCTGCCGAACATCCTCACTTATGCCCGCATCGTCGCGGTGCCGCTGGTCGTGCTGTGCTTTTTTCTTGAAGGACATCTGAAGTCGTCCGACTTCGCCCGCTGGTCGGCGCTGGTCATTTTCCTGCTCGCCTCCATCACCGATTACTTCGACGGCTATTTCGCGCGCGCCTGGCAGCAGACCTCCAACATCGGCAAGATGCTCGACCCGATCGCCGATAAATTGCTGGTCGCCACCTGCCTGCTCCTGCTTGCCGCCGACACCGACCGCCATGGCGGCATCGCCGGCTGGTCGCTCTGGGCGGCGATCATCATCCTGTGCCGCGAGATCCTTGTCTCGGGCCTGCGCGAATATCTGGCTGCCTTGAAAGTCTCGGTGCCGGTGACGCAGCTCGCCAAGTGGAAGACCACCATCCAGATGGTCGCGATCGCCTTCCTGCTGGTCGGCCCGGCCGGCGACAAGATCTTCCCCCTGACCACCCAGATCGGCTTGGTGCTGCTGTGGATCGCGGCGCTTGTCACTCTTTACACCGGCTACGACTATTTCCGCGCCGGCCTCAAGCACATCATGGACGAGTGAAGACAATGTCCACGAAGCTCATCTATTTCGCCTGGGTGCGCGAGCGGATCGGCAAGCCGGAAGAGGACGTCGAATTGCCTTCCGGCATCGAGACGGTCGCCGATCTGCTGCGCTGGCTGAAGTCGCGCGGCGAGGAATATGAGAACGCGCTGCAGTATCCCGACGTCATCCGCGTCGCCATCAACCAGGAACATGTCGGCCACCGCGAAAAGATAGCGGGCGCGCGCGAGATCGCGCTGTTTCCGCCGATGACCGGAGGCTGAGATGGCCGGCGCGGTCGTGCCCGCCATCCGCATCCAGCGCGAGGATTTCGACGTCGCCGCCGAGATCGCCGGCCTGACCAAGGGCCGCGCCGACATCGGCGCCGTGGTCACTTTTTCAGGCCTTTGCCGTGATGAGCAGGGCGCGCTGTCGGCGCTCGAGCTCGAGCACTATCCCGGCATGGCGCAGGCCGAGATCGGCCGCATCGCCGCGCAAGCCCTCGAGCGCTGGCCGCTGCAGGGCCTCACCGTCATCCATCGCCATGGAAAGATAGCGCCGGGCGAGAACATCGTGCTGGTGGTCGCGGCCTCGTCGCACCGGCAGGCGGCGTTCGAAGCGGCGAATTTCCTGATGGATTATCTGAAGTCGCGCGCGCCCTTCTGGAAGAAGGAGCATCTTGCCGACGGCTCTCAGGGCGGCTGGGTCGAGGCCAAGGAAGCCGACGATCACGCTGCGGACCGCTGGAAGAAGCAGGGCGAATAATGCATGTCGCCCAGAAGTGCGCAGCGGTTCTGGGGCAACGACATGCATCAGAAAAACTCCCGTTCGGCCATCGAACGACCGCAATTCTTCCCAAAGCTTGCTAATCGGTTTGATTTGCTTGGCGGAGCAATCTCATGCTGGACCGAATTGCGGAATTCTTCATCTTCGGGCTGGTGCCGCTGGTCGTCGGCGTGCTTGCCGTGCCGGAGCTGACCAGTGCCGGCGAAAGGACGATCGCGGGCGAGGTGATCTATCGCGAGCGCATCGTCCTGCCGCCCGATGCCGTGCTGATGGTCGAACTTGCTGATGTCTCGCTGGCCGACGCGCCGGCGACCGTGATCGCCAAGCGCAGGATTACGCTCACCGGCCAGGTGCCGATCAGGTTCGACATCGGTTTCGATCCCAAGGCGATCCGGAAGGGCCGGACCTATGCGCTGCAGGCGCGCATCACCGTTGATGATCGGTTGCTTTTCGCCAACGATGTCCACCACCATGTCGATCCCTTGGACGGCAAGTCGCAGACCGTCGTGCTGAAGATGGCGGCGAGTTGAGCTTCACCAAGCGAATTCGGGCATCTGCGGAAGATCAAGCCTGCGGCGGCGGCGCTGCCGGCGTCAGGCCGTGGCGAAGCATGATCTCCTTCATCTTCGCCCGGTCGGGCGGGCCGGCCAAGGCAGCGTTCAACAGCGCGAAGGTCTCGCGGAAATACTCCGGTCCGATCGCCGCCGGCGACACCACACAGAGCACCTTGGCGGCTTTTTCGCCGTTGTTGTCGAAACGATGGACCGCTCCGCGCGGGATGCATAGCGCTTGTCCTGGGCCGACATCGTGCGGGTGGCCGTCGACTGTCCAGGTGAGGGTTCCCTCTACACCGTAGATAGTTTCCTCGTAGCGGTCGTGGCTGTGAGCCGGGGCTAGCAGGCGCTTCGAGCCCGGCACCGTCACTTCGAATGCCGCGATGCTTCCGTTGGACTGGTCGCCCGTGAGCAGGAAGCGCACGATCACTCCGTCATGGCTGAACGTCTCATCCGCCGGATTGATCCGGACCTGGCTGGCTTTGTCTAGCATTGCACCCTCCCGTATGGTAAATTGAATTTACCAACTGAGTAAACTCAATTTACCGGAGTGTCAATGCCGTCGCTTGATGAAAATCCGCTGAAGAAGCCTCCCTTGATCGGCGCGTTGCTGCGCGTGCCGGCCATGGCCATTCACCGCAGGCTGATCCGCGAGCTTAAGGCGTCCGGGTTCGATGATCTGACGCCGCCGCATATGGCGGTGATCCAGTATCCCGGACCGGACGGTATGCGACCGAGCGCGCTTGCCGAGCGCGCGGCAATGAGCAAACAAGCCATGAATCAGTTGCTGAAGACGCTGGAAGGAATGGGCTACATCACCCGCGGTGGGGCATCTGGAGACGCCGGCGGAACCGTCGTCAGCTTCACGGACCGGGGCAGGGCCGCCTATCAGAAGATGGCCGACATCCTGCTCGACATCGAACGGGAATGGGCAGAGGAGCTTGGACCAAAGCGCTTCCGTGAACTGAAGGCGCTGCTCGGCGACCTCTGGGACACGCCGCTGGTTCGCTGACCCGATTGACCCTGCAGAAGCGAACGCTTAGCTTGCCGTAAAAATGGGGATGGGGTTCCCCCGAGACCGCCCTTATGGGCTGATGACTCCTGCCAGGCGTGCTCTTGCGCGGCAGGATTTGTTTTCCCGCTCGTATCATGCCTGATTTCGTGAGGTGATTCCGTCTGGGATCGCGTTTTGGAAAGGCATTGAAACGATGACCCTTGCGGCTTGCGCCCTTGTCCTGATCGGCGGTTTCCTCGGCGGCATTTCCCGCTTTTTCCTGTCCGGGGTGGTCGGCCGCCGCATTGGCGAGACCTTTCCCTGGGGCACGCTGGCGGTCAACGTCTCCGGCGCCCTTGCCATCGGCGCTTTCGCCGGCGCGGCGCGGTCGGTCGGCGGCGTCTTTGCCAGCGATCTCGTGCGCGACCTGATCGTCGTCGGCCTGTTTGGCGGCTACACCACGGTGTCGTCCTTCTGCCTGCAGACGCTGAACCTCGGGCTCGACGGTGAAGGGCGGCTCGCCGCCTTCAATGTCGTCGCTTCTTCGGTGCTGTGCGTGCTGTTCGTCGCCCTCGGCTTCTGGGCGGTAGTGTGGGTGGTTGATTCAACCACCTGGGCGATGGGTTCAACCACCGGGGCTGCGGGCTAAGCGATGACCGACAGGCAGATGGCTATGCGGCTTTATCTGGCGGTCGGGTGCGGCGCGGCTATCGGCTCATTGGCCCGCTTCCTGTCGGGTTATGTGATTGTCTCGCTGCTCGGCCTGAACGCGCTTTGGTCGACCGCTTTCGTCAACGTCGTCGGCTCCTGGGTCATCATGGCCTTCGCCACGTTGACCGGGCCGGACGGCCGCCTGATGGTCGGCCCGGCCGGCCGCAATTTCGTCATGGCCGGCTTCTGCGGCGGGCTCACCACGTTTTCGGCGATGAGCCTCGACACCTTCATCCTGCTGTTCGAGGGCGACTGGCCGCTGGCCGCGACCTATCTCATCAGTGTGGTCGGCCTGTCGCTCGCCGCCGCCTGGCTAGGCTACCTCATGGCGTCCAGGCTCAACCGCTTGCCGGTCGACAGCTAGAGCAATTCCAGGAAAAGTGTGAGCGGTTTTCCGTCCGGAATTGCGTCAAAACAAAGGGATAGAGCGGTTCGCCGTTTCTGTGAAACGGTGAAACGCTCTAACAAGGGAGAAGAACATGGAACTTCCCGCGCAATGCGCGCTGCTCAGGATCTTCTTCGGCGAGGACGACAGGGCCGCTGACGGCAAGCCGCTGCACGAGGCGATCGTCATCAAGGCGCGCGAGGCCGGCATGGCCGGCGCCACGGTGCTGAGAGGTCCGCTCGGCTTTGGCCGTTCCAGCGTGCTCCACACCGCCAAGATCCTGCGCCTGTCGCAAGATCTGCCGATCGTCGTCGAGATCGTCGATGCGCCCGAGAAGATCGATGCGCTGATCCCGGAGATCAAGGCGCTAACCAAGGCAAAGAGCTGCCTGATCACCAGGGAGAAGGTGGAGGTCATCCGCTACGGCGACGGGGACTGAACCCGCCATCTCCCATCATCCGCCACGAAGCCGGCGGCCGATCGTCCTTTCGTCGAAGATACCGGCGGAAAAGAGTTTCATGGCCTCTACCGCCAAGTCCGACGCCTCGGGACTGCCTATGACGATGCCGCGCTCCTCGCAGACCTCGTCATAGATACGCTTCAACAGGACGAGGTCGTCCGGATAGGCAACGCCACTTTCAGAAACATGAGGCTTGATCATGCTTCCCTCCCTCGGTTCGGGCGGAAGCGCGGTGGTCGCTTACAGCCGGCGACGCCCAGTGCCATTTTGTCGCCGATTTCGCTGAACCTAGGGCAGGCAGCGGATATGGCCACCCGTTTCAAAATAAAAACGGCCCGCTCGAGCGGGCCGTTCCGTGAAACTCGACTTTGCGCCTCAGCCGACGATCTCGGTATCCGAGAACCAGTATTTGATCTCCTGCGTGGCAGTCTCCGGCGCGTCCGAGCCATGCACCGAATTCTCGCCGATCGAGAGCGCATGCACCTTGCGGATGGTGCCCTCGGCGGCATTGGCCGGGTTGGTGGCGCCCATCACTTCACGGTTCCTGGCGATGGCGTTCTCGCCCTCCAGCACCTGCACGATAGTCGGGCCCGACGACATGGACTCGACGAGCTCGCCGAAGAACGGACGCTCCTTATGGACGGCGTAGAAGCCTTCGGCCTCGCGGCGGCTCATCCACACGCGGCGCGATGCGACGACGCGCAGGCCGGCGTCTTCCAGCATCTTGGTGATGGCGCCCGTCAGGTTGCGCCTGGTAGCGTCGGGCTTGATCATGGAGAAGGTGCGTTCGATCGCCATTGGGTCGTCCTTGTTCTGGGAATGGAAATTGGAGTGGCGGGCTCTATACAAGCCGCTTCGCGCCTTGCCAAGGGGCGGCGGCTTCTGGTCAGGGCGGCCTCTTTGCGGGATAATTAGACGGCTGCGAACGCGCTTCGCATGAAGACCATGGGGCGTGCCGCAGCGGAGCCCGAGGCGATGAACCGGCCCAATCTCATGCGCGGCGACATGGCTGGCCTTCTGTTCGTGGCCGTACTTTTCGCCGCTGTCGTCCTTGCCCTGCTTTTCTTCCCGCAACGCGCGGAGCAGAATTTCGGCTTCGGCCCGGAATGGCAATGCGCGCGCATGCGAGAGGGCGATCCGATCTGCGTGAGATTGGCCGAAAGCAACGTGCCGAACGGCGACAAGCGCGACAAGGGCGCGTCAAAGTAGGCGCCCAAAGCGCGTCGCGATCTTTCAGACTCGCTCCATGCGCTTTAGGTTTTTTGATTCTACGCATGTCTTTATCCCGAAACCGGTTCCCACTTTCGGGAGACATGCTTTAAAGTTCGATCTCGATGGTCAGTGCCGGCGTATCGCCAGCATGGAGACCTTCGCGCTGGCGCACCGAGGCCTTGACCGGTAACAGCAGGCTGCCGGACGCCTTGTCGGGGAAGAGCGATGTCTGCCACCTGGTCTTGCGGATCACTGCCGTGACGCCGAGCGAGCCCCAGGGGCGCGCCAATCCCGTCATCGCCGCCTTGATCCGCGCCGCGACGTCCGTCGACAGCGTCACGAAATGCCAGCCGCCCTTGCCGGGGTAGACCCAAATCTCGGCCTTAATCTCATAGCGCAGCATGGCAGTCCCGCGCTCGCGGCATTCACGCCGCGGCCGCGACCATCCGGCCGATCCCGCCATGCAGGTCGAGGCAGCGCTCGAACCAGCTGGCCACGCTGTCGCTGTCGTCGAGCAATCGGTAGGGCGAGGCGATGCGCGCCCATTGCAGCGCGCCGAAGACGACGTAGTCGGCAAACAGCGGCGAGGCGCCGCCGATGAAGGGCTGGTAGGTGAGCATCGAGCGCAGCGGCTCCAGCGAGGCGCGGAATGTCGAGAGCCCGGCATCGCGATTGGCCACCACCTCTTCCAGCCGCTTGCCGTAGCGCCGTTCGCGATCCTCGCGGAAGTAGCGGCCATTCGTCTCGTCCTGCATTCCGTGCAGATCGGTAAGCGCCACCGTCGCGACATAGGGGTGAATGGTGAGCTGCGACCAGCGCTCGATGAACCGCGCCGTCGCCTTGCCGCCTTCGCCGCCAAACAGCGTCGGCCGCTCCGGATAGGCCTCGTCGAGATAGAGCGCGATGGCGAAGGAATCGACCACCACCCGTTCGCCGTCGCGGATCACCGGCACCGTCTTCGACACGCCGCCCTCCACCTTGGGCACTTCGAGAAAGCGCGTCGGCACCTTGGTGGCGGCGAGCCCCTTATGGGCCAGCGCCATCTTCGTCTTCCAGCAATGCGGGCTGAACGGGCGTTGTGCGTCGTGGCCGACGAGGTCATAGAACAGAATGGTCATTGCCGTTCCTGCAGGTTACGAAGAGCCGGGATTCGTTGTGAGCCGGATGGAAGAATGAAACAGCATTTCATGATGTTTGCGGCCTACAATCAATGGGCCAATACGCGCATCTATGATGCCGCCGCCGATCTCGGCGAAGAGGAGCTCGGCCGTGACGTCGGCGCCTTCTTCGGCTCGATGCTTGGCACGCTCAACCATCTGCTCGTCACCGACCGCGTCTGGATGAAGCGCTTTACGGGCGAGGGTGACGCGCCCTCAAGTCTTGCGACGATCCTCTATCGCGCCTTCCCGGGCTTGCGCGTGGCACGCGAGGCCGAGGACAGGAGGATCGTCGACTGGGTGGGCGCCATGACCGACAAGGCGTTCACCGGACGTTTTTCCTATATGACGACCGACATGCGGACCGTCTCGCAACGGCTGGCGCCGGCGCTCAGCCATCTTTTCAACCACCAGACCCATCATCGCGGCCAGGCGCATATGTGCCTCACCGTGCTCGGCCGGCCCTCGGTGCCGCTCGATCTGGCGCTGTTCCAGCGTTCCGAAGAAGGCCGAGCCTACGCCTGAGCGCAGCAGCGTCCAGGCTTTCCCGCTCGCCGATTGTTGATCAAACTCAAACATCAAGGAAAACGCGTATATCGTTTTGAAACAAAGAATTTTTCCTTGAAAAAATGGAACCCTGACCGAGCCCGTTCGTATTCCCTTCATTCCCTCTCGCACAGGCATGCGCCCGGACCAGGCACTCCGGCGATGCGGTGCGGAAAAATGAAGGAGAATGCCATGAATGGTATCGTAGAAAAAATCTTCGGCACGTTGGTCGGCGGCATCGCCATTCTCGCCGTGCCGGCAAATGCCGCTGATCTCGACATCGGCTTTGGCATCGACAACACCGGCGTCGCTGCGGGTAGCTCGGGCGGCGCGGGTATCGGCGCGGGCTCTTCGATGGGCGGTTCAACCGGTCTCGGCACGGGCTTTGGCAGCAGCATCGGTGGCGTCGGCGTGGGCGGCGCCGGAACGAGTTCCTCGATCGGCGGCACCGCGGGCACGACTACCGGCACCGGCACGTCGTTCGGTGCGACGGGCGGCGTGGGCGGCGCCGGCACTGTGGGTAGCGGCACTGGCGGCTTTAACGCCGGCACGACTGGCTCGATCGGTGGCGCCGCGGGCACGACCACCGGCACCTCGTTCGGTGCGACGGGCGGCATTGGCGGAACCGGCACCGTGAACGGCACTGGCGGCTTGAACGCCGGCACCAACGGCTCGATCGGCGGCACCAACGGCTCGATCGGCGGCACGACCGGCACGACCGCCACCGGCACCCCGTCCGGTGCGACGGGCGGCGTCGGCGGTACTGGCACCGTGAACGGCACCGGCGGCTTGAGCGCCGGCACCAGCGGCACGATCAGTGGCGCGACCGGCACGACCACCACCGGCACCCCGTCCGGTACGACGGGCGGCGTTGGCGGCACCGGCACCGTGAACGGCACCGGCGGCTTGAGCGCCGGCGCCAGCGGCACGATCGGTGGCGCCTCCGGCACGACCACCACCGGCACCTCGTTCGGCGCGACGGGCAGCGTTGGCGGCACCGCAGGCGGCAGCTCGACCGCCCACTAAAGCGATTTCAGGAAGAGGCGGGCCCGCCTACTGTGGTGCGGGCCTGCCGGTTGCTTCGCACCGTCGCCGCACCCACCGGGATTGCATTGAAGCTAATGTATTAGGACTTCGTTTGCGCTCCCGCTGCAAAATGGGCCCAATTGCAGTGGGAGCAATGCCATGCGCATCGATTTGTCCCCGACGAGTTGGGGCAGGGTCGTGGTGGTCACCGCCGCCGGCACCGCCTTTTTCATTGCCGCCGCCTTCTTCGTCGATTCCTTCAATTTCCCCTCGCTGTCGCCGCAGGCGCTGCTGTGGGCGAAACTTACGGACCTGTTCCTGCCGCTCGCCCTCGGCGGCACCTTCCTGTTCTTCCTGATGTGGAAGATGCGCCAGCTCGCGATCGCCCAGAAGGAGCTCAGCATCGTCGCGGCGACCGACAGCCTGACGGCCGTTTTCAATCGCGGTGCTTTCTCGATGCTGGTGGAGGCCTATCTCGAGCAGGCACGCAGCCATGACGTCGCCGATTCCGGCGCGCTGCTGATCGTCGACGCCGACCATTTCAAATCGATCAACGACCGTCTCGGCCATGACTGCGGCGACCAGGCGCTGAGGCTGATCGCCAGCACGATCCGGGGGCAACTGCGTGGCGCCGACATTGTCGGCCGTATCGGCGGCGAGGAATTCGCGGTTTTCCTGCCGGGAGCCGACGCGACGCGCTCCTTCCTGGTCGCGGAATCGATCCGGCTGCGCATCCGCGAGGCCGAGTTCGCGCCCGGCGGTCAGCCGTGGCCGCTCTCGGTCTCGATCGGCGGCATCGCCTTCAGCGGTCCAACCACCTATCACGACATGTTCCAGGTCGCCGACAGGCATCTCTACAAGGCGAAGTCGAATGGACGCGACCAGGTGAGCTTCGAAAGCCCGCGCGGTGTGCCGTCGGGCGACGTCGCCAACACGATCCACTGAACGGCTCTTCGCGGCAGGGGCTCGGCTGAACCGCTCTCAGCGGCGGCTGCGGTTGAGCAGCGGCCTGTGCTGGCGGATCAACTGGCGCTCGATATCGAGATAGGGCCTGATCAGGCCCGCCGCGGTCGGGGTCGGTTCCGGCTGATGCACCACCGCCGTCAGCATGCCGTGTTCGGTGAGCAGGCTCAGCCATTTCAGCGCTTCCCATTTGGGCGTCACGCCGCCGCGCCCCGTGAGGCTGCGGTTGATATAGCCGGGATAGGAAAGCAGGCGTTTGGCCGCCGAGGCGCCGCAAGTGCCGATCCTGACCGGTTTGCCGTCGGCGGTGATCCAGGCATAGACGGCTTCGCCGAGCTCGCACGCCTTGGGGTCGGTTATCGTCACCTGGATCGACGATCTGCGGCTAAGCCGCATTTCTGCCGCCGGCTTGAAACGCTCGCGATCGAGAAACATCCGCCCTCCTAATGCATGTCGCCCGGAAGTGTGCAGCGGTTCCGGGACAACGACATGCATCAAAACAAAGACTTGAAGCGCGTCCGCTACTGACATGGTGCACGCCACCGGTCCGTGCGGTGTTTCACGCAGCGGTCGAAAAGTTTCACGGGATTTCGCGGCGCCGCGTTGGGCGCCAGCAACGGTCCGTTCATCCTTTGACGGGTAGTGTCGAAGGCTGGCCTCAGCCGATCCGCGAGCGACCGTGTTCGATCTCATCGACTACAAGGCGGTGCTGGTCATCGCCCTCATCTTCATTCCGCTGGAGCAGCTCCTGCCGCTGCATGCCGGGCAATCGGCAACGCGCCGGCATTGGCTGAACGACGTCTTCTATCTGCTCTTCAACGGCATCGTCATCAAGTTCGGCATGCTGCTGTTGGTCGGCGCTGCGATGCTGGTGGTCCGGCGTGTCGTTCCCGAGGCGCTTCCCGCCGCCGTCCAGTCACAGCCTTCATGGCTGCAGGCAATCGAGGCACTGCTCGTCGCCGACATAGGCTTCTACCTTGCCCATCGCGCCTTTCACGCGGTGCCGTTCCTGTGGCGCTTTCACGCCATCCATCACTCGATCGAGGAGATGGATTGGCTGGCCGCCCACCGCGTGCACCCGGTGGACCAGATCCTGACCAAGTCGGCTTCGTTCCTGCCGCTCTTCGCGCTGGGTTTTTCAGGCGAGGCGGTTCTCATCTACGTGCTGATCTATCATTGGCAGTCGGTGTTCATCCACTCCAACACCCGCATCAAGTTCGGACCGCTGAGATGGCTGATAGCCTCGCCGCAGTTTCATCACTGGCATCATGCCAATGATCGCCAAGCTTATGACAAGAACTTCGCCGCCCAGTTGCCCGTCCTCGACCTGATCGGCGGCACCTTGTTCATGCCGCAACATATGCCGGAAAAATACGGTCTCGACGAGCCGGTGCCGCAGCTCTATCACCGGCAGCTCGTCTATCCCTTCGTGACCACGGCCGAGCCGGCCGCGCCGATCGCCGAAGCTTCGCCGGCGGCCGCCAAGCCGGAATGACGGCGCGGAAATACCCACCACCCGGTGAATTGACCTCCAGGGGTCGGTTCACAGGTGGCAGGCTTCCTGAATAGGGAGTGTTTTCGCTGTCAGGCGACGAAGCCGCCATCGCCGCGCCCCAGGGGCTTGACGGGGACGATCGGCTGCTCCGAAGGCCAGAGCACGCCGGCCGTCACCGCGAAGGTGATCAGCGCATCGCGCGCGGCCTCGGCCGAGATTTCTCCACTCCGCGCGGCCTCGCAGGCTTTCACCGCGGCGCCGTAGCTGAGGCGGCGGCGCGACGGCGGAAACTCGGTCAGGAAGTCATGCATGTCAAATAGCGAGGCGATCATGCGCTTGTGGCCGGCGCCGACGCTGAGGGCGACCGGGGTGAAGAACGTCCTGTCGTGCATTCGGACCTCGTCTATTGGCTATGGAAGCGGCGGGCTGCCGCCTCCGGTCTGGGGAGGACGCCACACAACGCGGCGAGCGGCGACAGGTTCCGCGCGTGCCGATCTTTCCGTCTTGGATTTGATCCGTCGGGCAGGCGGCTATTTCCACATCCCGCGCATGCGGGCGCCGAGATCGACCTTGACGCCCGGCCGCTGGCGCGGGTCGTCCTTGAGCGCGGCGCTTGCCCAGGATGATTGCTCGAAGGCCGAAAGCATCGAGGCCGGGATGAAGCGGGTGCGCGAGGCATAGACATGGCGGTCGCCGCGCGCCGGCTGGTTGTGCGGGTAGAACCGCTGCGGCACCACCAGATGCAGGCTGTCCTTGGCCCTGGTCATCGCAACATAGAGCAGGCGCCGCTCCTCCTCGACGTCCTCCTTGGTGCCGACGCCGAGATCGGCCGGAATGCAGCCATCTACCGTGTTGAGAACGAAGACGTTCTTCCACTCCTGGCCCTTGGCCGAATGGATCGTCGACAGGATGAGGTAATCCTCGTCGCGGTGCGGCGGCCCGGCCTGGTCGCTGGTGGCATCGGGCGGGTCGAGGGTGAGCTCGGTCAGGAAGCGCTCGCGCGACGGATAGGTCGATGCGATCTGCTCAAGCTGTATGAGATCGGCCCGGCGCGTGATCGCGTCCTCGTGGATGCGCTCCATATGCGGCTCGTACCAGAGCCTGATCCGCTCCAGGTCGGCCGGCCATTTGGCGCCGGCGCGCAGCCCGCTATAGATGTCGAGGAACACCGGCCAGTCCTGCGCGGCGCGCTGCGGTGGCCGGAAGCGGGCAAGGCCCAGCGTCTCGTCCAGCGACGTCGCCATTGCGTCCACGATCTGCGAGGCGGCGGACGGTCCGATGCCCGGCATCAATTGCAGCACGCGGAAGCCGGCGACGCGGTCGCGCGGGTTCTCGGCAAAGCGCAGCATCGCCAGCATGTCCTTCACATGCGCGGCATCGAGGAATTTCAGGCCGCCGAACTTGACGAAGGGGATGTTGCGGCGCGTGAGCTCCACCTCCAGCGGTCCGCTATGGCTCGATGTGCGGAACAGCACCGCCTGCGCCTTCAGCGCCGTGCCCGCCTCGCGTTCTGCGAGGATCGCCTGGCACACATAATTGGCCTGCTCGGCCTCGTCGCGCACGCTGACCAGTTGCGGCTTGTGCGAGGACCGGCGCTCGGTCCACAGGTTCTTGGTGAAGCGCTCGCTGGCCTCGCCGATCACCTTGTTGGCGGCGGCCAGGATCGTCTCCGTCGAGCGGTAGTTGCGCTCCAGCATGACGATTTCCGCGCCTTGCGCGAACTGTTTTGGAAAATCGAGGATGTTGCGTACTTCCGCCGCGCGAAAGGAATAGATCGACTGCGCGTCATCGCCCACCACCGTGAGCCCCGCGCCGTCGGGCTTCAGCGCCAAAAGGATCGAGGCCTGCAGCCGGTTGGTGTCCTGATATTCGTCGACCAGCACATGGTCGAAGCGGCTGCCGAGATGCGCGGCGATCTCCGGCTCGGCCGCCATCTGCGCCCAATAGAGCAGGAGGTCGTCGTAATCGAGCACGTTCTGCGCCTGCTTGGCCTCGACGTAAGCCGCGAACAGTTCCTTGAGCTGATCCGCCCATGCCGCGCACCAGGGGAAGGCCGAGCCCAGCACTTCGCCCAGCGGCGCCTGCGCGTTCACGGCCCGTGAATAGATCTGCAGGCAGGTGCCTTTGGTGGGAAAGCGGCTCTCGGTTTTGGAAAAGCCCAGCTCGTGCCGGGCAAGATTCATCAGGTCGGCCGAATCCTCGCGGTCATGGATCGTGAAGGCCGCATCGAGGCCGATTTGCTCGGCATAATCGCGCAGCAGCCTTGCGCCGATCCCGTGAAACGTGCCGGCCCAGGCCAGTGCGTCGGCGATGATGGCCGCGTCGCGGCCCAGCACCTCGCCGGCAATGCGCTCGACGCGCTTGGCCATCTCGGCGGCGGCGCGGCGAGAGAAGGTCATCAAAAGGATGCGGCGCGGATCGGCGCCCTTGACGATGAGATGGGCGACGCGGTGCGCCAGCGTGTTGGTCTTGCCGGAGCCGGCGCCCGCGATCACCAGCAGCGGCGTCGCCACCTTGCCGTCGCCATGCACCACCGCCAGCCGTTGCTCGTCATTCAGCCGGGCAAGATAAGCGGGCGTCTCGAAGGACGAATCACGGGCGGCGATGTTCATCGCCCATCAAGCATCGTTTCCGCTTTGTTCGCAATACAACTCATCTTCCCCACCAAGGGGAGATCGGCTGAACTATCGCTTCGGCTCGACCCCCATCGCCGCTGACTGGCGCCGCAACTTGCGCCTCTCGTCGCCCGGCATGTCCAGCGGCGCGACGTTTCCTCATCGATGATCCTCACGGCAACGCGATAGGCGGTGTAGGCAAAAAGGCCGGCAAGCAGAAGGCGGATCATGATCAATTCCTCCTTGCGTTCGATTGGCTCGGGATTTCAACCGGACGCGGGCCGGTTGGTTCCCGCCGGTCCACGCAACCAAACCGCTACCGCCTCGTTTGCCCTTGGTGAAAGGGGCGAACGAGAGGAGGTCGTCATGAAGAAGCTTCCTGTGCTGCTGGCTCTCGCGGCAGGGCTCGTGCTCGCCGCCTGCGACAACAGCGTGCAGCCCACCAAGGCGCCGGGTGATGAAGTCAGCCAGAACCCTCAGGTCGACAAGAACCCGGTGCCGAAATCGACCACCGGCGGTGACCAGCCGGGCACGCCGCCGAAGCAATAGGGCAGGGCAGGTCTAGTTATCGTCGGGCTGAAACGAAGAAGGCCGGCGCTGCTTGGGAGGAAGCTCGATAGCGCCGGCCGAGCGGGAAATCAGGCCCGCCGCACAATCCAACATAGCTGAGTCTCGACGTTGCGTCATGGCGTGATCGCGGTAGCCGGCTATGCAGCTCCGAAGAAATCACCGGAGAATCCTGAAATTCTGCCGGTTCGCCTTAGCGGCTCATGGAAATCGTGTTTTGATGCATGACGTGGCGATCGATGCCGACGGTCGGATATTGGAGGCCAGAGGCATCGAGCGAGAAATGCGCGAACGCTGGTAGCCGGCAATCCGGGCCCTCACGCCAGCGCCGAGCGGCCCTGTTGTCCGCCGGCGATCTCGATGTCCAGTTGGCGCTGCGTCAGCGCCGCTTCGGCCAAGATCCACTGCTTGAACAGCCCCACCTTGCGCGCCCCGAGCGCCTTGATAGGACTGACGAAATACCAGCCCGCCGTGTTGGGATGGTGGACCGCGAAGGGGGCCACCAGCCTTTCGGCGCGGATATCGCTTGCCATATAGGCGCGGTTGGCGACGGCAAAGCCCATCCCGGCATTGGCCGCTTCGTAGGACATCATGCAGCTATCGAAATAGACGCTTCTCGTCTCGCCAAGCACGAAGCTCGCGCCGGCAAAGCCCAGCCACGACTGCCAGTTCTGCGTGCAGGTGTCGGAGTGCAGCAGCGTGAAGTAGCGCAGGTCCTCCGGCACCACCTTCGACAGCGGCTTGTCGCCCAGCACGTCGTGGAAGAGCTTGCGGCTGCAGACCGGCGTCAGGTCTTCCTTGAACAGCAGCTCCGAGGTGAGGCCGGGAAAGTTGCCGTCCCCGTAGCGAATCTCGAGATCGTATTCGGAAGTCGAGAATTCATGAGTGGCGTAAGAGGTCGACACCCGCATCTCGATGTCGGGATATTGATGCTGGAAGGCCGAAAGCCGCGGGAACAGCCAGCGCGCCGCGAAGGTCGGCAGCACGCAGATCCGCAGCACATGCGCCTGCGACTGGCCGGTGGCCTCCATGCTGGCCGCCACGATGCGCTCCAGCGCCTCGCGCACGCGCGCTACATAGGTCTCGCCCTCCGGCGTCAGCGACACGGCGTTGCCGCCGCGCTCGAAGATCTTGAAGCGCAGCTGATCCTCTAGGCTTTTCACGCGCTGGCTGACAGCGGAAGCGGTGATGAACTGCTCTTCGCCGGCGCGCGTGAAATTCTTGTGCCTCGCGGCGCTCTCCACGATTTTCAGCGAGTTGAGGTTGACCTGACTGAGCAGACGCACGGGGTTTCGACCTTAAGCTGGGCTTACGCTACCACCAGCATTCCTAAATTTACAGGGGTAGGCGTTTAAATGACTGTTAACCAAGTGTTGCCCCCACCTTGGAGAAAGTAGAATGAACGCCCATACAATTCCCGAACTGCGCTGTGCAATGAGCCGCGAGGCTATCATTGGTCATGAGACGGCCTGGAAAGTGTCGACCTTCGGCGTCGCCCAGTATCGTCATGGTTACGACCCCGCTCTGCTTGCCGCCATTGAGGAAGCCGCCCTGAAGCTGAAAGCCAGCCATGCCGTGCACAAGCATCTCGACCTCACCTTCATCACCGGCGCCGACCGCTATATTCCGGAGATCAAGGAGCTTTTGCACGACAAGCTGCGCCTGGAAAGGCTGTCCGACATGATGGGGACCAAGCTCGAGCCGTATCCTCTGTCGATCGTCGGCTCGACCGTCACCTTCATGAATCCCAAGGACGGCGCCGTCGAATGGCATTGCGACGGCGTTCCGGTGACCGAGCTCATTCCGTTGTCGATCAGCGATCCGCTCATCGGGGGCCATCTCGAGATCTATTGCGACGATTCCGAGACCGGCCGCTCGATCCTGGAATCCGGCCGCGACCTGCCGCGCAACAAGATCATGCGCATCGACCACAAGATGAACTACGCAACGCTCGGCCAGTTCCTCGGCGTGCTCCACCGCACGGCGCCGATTCAGCTCGGCGAGCGCGTGACGCTGGTGCTCAACCAGCGCTCGGCGACCAAGCCCTATGTCGACGACAACCGCATGTTCTACCTCGCCGCGGACAATGACCATGACCGTGCCTGGGTGAACGAGCTGGCCGAGGATGTCTGGACCAACCAGCTGCCTGCCTATCGCCGTCATGCCGAGGAGCATCCCGTGCCGCAGCCGGCCGCCGAGCCTGTTTCCGGCGGTGCGAGGGAGTCGTGGTAATGACCGACGATCCGGTCGAGCATCAGCCGCCTGCGGTGTCGCTGAGCCTCGGTCCGGTCGTGCCGGAAAGCCAAAGCCGTTCCGGCGCCGCCCTCGGGGCGGCGCCGGCCTTCGCCCTTGGCGCCGTGGCTCTGTGGGCGACCAACGCCCTGGTCGGCAAGACGCTGCTCGCCGCCTATCCGGTCTCGCAAGTGCAGTTCCTGCAATTTTGCGGCGCGGCGCTGGTCTTCGCGCTGATCCGGCTCTTTCCTTCCCCCCTTGCGGGTGAAGGCGGGTCGGCGCGCAGCGCCGAGACGGATGAGGGGTGTTGGACGGATCGCCGTCATTGCCAGGCCGGAACACCCCTCATCCGTCGCCTTCGGCGACACTTTCTCCCACAAGGGGAGAAGGTGACGTCCGAGGTTGCCGCCTACGCCGTCGGCTTCATTGGTCTCGTCGGAACGATGGTCCTGCAATATATCGGCTTCGCCTCGATGCCGGTGATCGAGGCCAACCTTGTCGCCTACACCTGGCCGCTGATGACCGCCGCGGCGGTTATCGTGCTTGGCCGTCCGCGTCGTCCGCTGCTGCTCGGGCTGGCGGCGGCGCTTGGCTTTGTCGGCGTGGCGCTGGTGATTTCCGGCGGCCGCGCGCCGACCTGGTTCGGAGGCGGCAGCTTCGTCGGCTATCTCGCAGCCTTCGGCTCGGCGCTCTGCATGGCCTTTTACTCGCTCATTGTCGGCCGCCTTGCCGTGTCGCCGGAGCGCCTGCTTTTGCCTTCGGCGCTGATCGGCGTCGCGCTCACCTTCGCCTGGTGCCTGCATGACGGCGTCGTGCGCCCGAGCGGCGCGCATCTTCTGCTCGGCCTCTATCTCGGCGCCGGTCCGATGGGGCTCGGCTACTATTTCTGGTCGCGCGCGGCAAAGCTCGACCAGGGCGGCAGGATAGCGGTCGTCGCCTATCTGACGCCGATCGCTTCCACGTTTCTGCTGACCTTGTCGGGCGAAAGCCTGTCGATGACGGCCGTTGCCGGCGCCGTCCTCGTCATTGGCAGCTGCCTCGCGGTCGGCATCGAAGGTACGGAGACCAGGCACAATGTCCAAGATGGCCGTTGACGAGGACGAACGCCGCGCCAGGCAGGAGGCGCACTGGCTGGTCAGGGAGTTTGGCGCGGAGGCGCCGCTCTATGCGGCCATGAAGGCCGAAAAGGCCATCGAGCAGAAGGATTTCGGCCGCTGCGCGCGCTGGAAGCGCGTGCTGGAGATCCTCGCGGACGAGCCGCCCGCAGAGCTCAGGCGCGGCGCCGCCGCCAGATAGCGATTTGCAATGGGACCGCCGAATCGCGCATGGTCGAGTATTCGGCTGGCGGATTATCGTTGCCGTGCTGGAACTTGGCCTGAACTTCGATTTTTCAGCAACTTCCATCGCAAATCGAAGTGCTATAGCGCCCTTTACGCATCCAGGCAGACCGCCGGTGCTATAAAACGTTGGCTATAGCTATTAGAATTCCTAACTTGCGCGTCTCCAGTCCGCGTAGAAACATCACCCTGTATTGAGTCTGGTAGCTTTACTGACTATGGACGGTCCGTTGGGGGACAGGTCCAATACGATACACCGACGAAAGTCTTAAAAAACGCCTGGCGATTTGAGGGCCAGCAGAAGGTGAAAAAATTGTCCAACATCGACGACAAGACTGCAATCGAACTGACCGCCGACATTGTCTCGGCCTATGTCGGCAACAACCCGCTCCCGGCCTCTGGACTGCCTGACCTGATCGCCAGCGTCAGCGCCTCGGTGCGCAAGCTCGCCAGCGGCAGCGTTGTCAAGGAGGCGGTGGCGCTGACGCCCGCCGTCAACCCGAAGCGCTCGGTTTTCCCCGATCACATCGTGTGCCTCGAGGACGGAAAGAAGTTCAAGTCGTTGAAGCGCCACCTTGCGACGGATCACGGCCTGACGCCGGACGAATACCGCGCGAAATGGGGCCTGCCCGCCGACTATCCTATGGTGGCACCCAGCTATTCGGCGACCCGCTCGGCGTTGGCCAAATCGTCCGGCCTCGGCCGCAAGCCGGCCGGCGGCGATGCAGGCAAGGGTAAGCGCAAGGCCAAGGCCTGAGGCATGGTGCCCGCGACGGGTGACGTCGCGCCATGGCCATGGCGCGATCGTCTGGCTGCTCTTGGCGCTTTGCGCCGCGGGGTGGCCGCCCAGTCCTCGGTGGACGCGGCCGACGGCGTCAGGATGCGGCGCATCCTGTTTTCGCTGGGCGAGCCGACCGGCGAACTGCTTGCCGCGCTCGACGCGCTCGACCGGTTCGAGCGCGCCATCATCGAATGCGATGACCCGTCGGCCATCGAGGCGCGCAGGCTGAACTGCCTGGCCGTTCTGGACCGCCTTGCGGCGAACGGCCAGCCCCGAGCGAGCTGCTAAAGCAGGTCTCCCGAAAGTGAGAACCGGTTTCGAGATAAAGACATGCGTAAAATCAAAGACCTAAAGCGCATGGAGCGAATCTGAAAGATCGCGACGCGCTATAGAGCTAGCGGCGGGCCTGAGATGGCTTGACCGGCCGGGTGCGTTCGGGATCCTGTTCGCCGGCAAGGCTCTCCGCCTCTACCGCAGTCATTTCAAGAAGATAGACAAGCATCTGATAGCGCGTGCGCGAGAGCATTCTTGCCAGCTTGCGCGTGATCTCCGCGACATATCTCAGCGTTCGTAGATCGCTGGGCGCTCCATCCATCGTGAGCTCCTGACACGGCCAAGTTATTTGGGCCAAGTTACGTGGGACCAAGTTATCGTTGGCGCTACTCACGACTCACAGCGCGTTCATAGGTTTGCAGGTTTGCGATAAAACTGAAATCAATTTTTGATAAGCATCATCCTTGGCTGGCAAGATTTCGCTGCTCTTTTTTGGTGGCATGGTCGCTTGTCCCGCCAATATTCAGCCAAAGCCGAACTTGCGGTTGTCTTGCCTCGCCCGGTTGATTTTCCGTAACGGAATGTGGATCGGCTACGGCTGTCAGGCCGCTCAACCTTTATAGGCAGAGCAGAAGCCCGGCGGGTTGTCGTTGCCGATCATGGCGCAGCCGCGTTTGATCTCGTCGATCATCATGCTGCAGGCATTCTGGCCGTTGCAGGGCGGATTGGTCGCCGGCGACACCTGGATGCATTGCGAGACATACTGGTCCGACTTTGCCTTGCCGGCGGATTGCACGCATGTTTTCGTGTCGTTCTGGCTTGCCTGGGCAGGGGCGGGTTTCGCAGGCGCGGCGCCAGCCGTCGCAGGCGCGGCCTTGGGCGTCGCAGGCGCAGCCTTGGCTGCCGCGGGCGCGTTCTTCGTGGGCGCGGCATTGCCGCCGCTTTGCGGCACGCAGGAGAGGTCGCCTTCCGGGCATTGCAATTGGTGTTGCAACTGCGCCAGCCGCACCTTGGTCACCTCCGCCTTGCAGGTCTCGACCAGGGTCGAGTACACCGAGCCATCGGCATAGGGCTGGGTGCGAAAGGCGCATTCTTTGTCGCGGAACGGGATCCAGGCGCGCTGCGCATCGCGCAGGCGCTTCAGGTCGGCGGGAGCGAGACGTCCCGCCAGCGCCTTGTAGACTGCGTTGAGCCCGGCGTCCGCCGAAGCGGCGTTCGCGGCCGTGCAGGTGGCAAGGTCGGCCTGCGTCTTCGCCGCCGCGCAGTCGACGGCTGCCGCACGGGCCGCGGGGGTGGTGAGAAGCATAGCCAGCCCAGCGGCGACTGCGAAAGTCGCGACCGCCAGTGAGGCCGAAAGGAGCGTGGTCTTGCCCGACATCTGATCTGCCCTCTGCTTGAATCGACCCGCCGCTCCCGCCAGCATAGGTTGAGACGACAGCGACGATCAACGCCAAACCTGTGACGTGGCAAGCAAAGTGTGACCGGTGATTGGGGAAAGCGGAGGAGCGAGCAATCTTCGGCGAGGGGGAGATACCCTGCAGGGCAGACGGGCGTGCTGTCCTACCAGCCTCTTGGTCAATCATAGGCGAAGCCTAAGATGTTTTTCCGGAATCGATTTGGATCAACAGGTGTTCCGGCTCCCGCGTCTCTGGCCGGCTCGCAATCTTGCCCGCTTGGGGGGAGGTCGGTTGGGCCTGCGGCCCGCTCGCGGGTTCAGTGGCGAGAGCGATATGAGGGGTCTCGTCCTCGAACAGAACCACCTGCGTCGCCAGCGCGGTTGTCGTGGCGACCTGGAAGAAGATGAAGGCGAGGGCGAGATAGCGGATCACGGGCTCCAAAACGCTCCGGCAGACAACTGGTTCCAGTCCATCGAGTTTTTTGCTGAACGGCCGATTTAAGGTAGTGCGCGGCGGGGCTTCGTCCAGGCACTGGCTCTTGCGAAGAGCCGATGTCCCGTGCAAAAGCCCGCTCATGCTTATCATCAACGACCTTACGCTGCGCATGGCGGGGCGGCTGCTTCTCGATCATGCCTCATTGACCCTGCCGGCCGGCACCAAGGCCGGTCTGGTTGGCCGTAACGGCACCGGCAAGACCACGCTGTTCAAGGCGATCACCGGCGATTTCCCTTCGGAGACCGGCTCGATCAGCCTGCCCAAGAACACGCGCATCGGCCAGGTGGCGCAGGAAGCGCCCGGCACCGAGGAGCCGCTGATCGAGATCGTGCTCAAGGCCGATGTCGAGCGCCAGGCCTTGCTCGAAGAAGAGAAGACCGCGACCGACCCGCACCGCATCTCCGAGATCCACACCCGGCTGGCCGATATCGATGCCCATTCGGCCGAATCCCGCGCCGCCACCATCCTTGCCGGCCTCGGCTTCGATGATGCCGCGCAGAAGCGCCCGGCCTCGTCCTTCTCCGGCGGTTGGCGCATGCGCGTGGCGCTGGCGGCGGTGCTGTTCTCCGAGCCCGACCTTCTGCTGCTCGACGAGCCGACCAACTATCTCGACCTCGAAGGCACGCTGTGGCTGGAGAACTATGTCTCCAAATATCCGCATACGGTGCTTTTGATCTCGCACGACCGCGACCTGCTCAACCGCGCCGTCAACTCGATCGTCCATCTCGACCAGAAGAAGCTCACCTTCTGGCGCGGCGGCTACGATCAGTTCGAACGCCAGCTCACCGAGCAGCGGGAATTGCAGGAAAAGAGCCGCGTCAAGCAGGAAGCGCAGCGCAAGCACATGGAATCCTTCGTCGAGCGTTTTCGCGCCAAGGCTTCCAAGGCGAGACAAGCGCAGTCGCGCCTGAAGGCGCTGGAGAAGCTGAAGCCGATCGCCGCTATCGTGAACGACACGGTGCGGCCGTTCTCCTTCCCCGAACCGGTGAAGACGGTGGCTTCGCCGATCGTGGCGCTGAATGGCGTCAATGTCGGCTACACCGAGGGCAGTCCGGTGCTGAAGAAGATGACGCTGCGCATCGATGCCGACGACCGCATCGCGCTGCTCGGCGCCAACGGCAACGGCAAGTCGACCTTCGCCAAATTGCTCGCCGGCCGGCTGAAGGCCGAGACCGGCTCGATGACGATCGCGCCTGGCCTGAAAGTGGCGATCTTCGCCCAGCACCAGCTCGACGATCTCCGCCCCGAGGAAAGCGCCTATGAACATGTGCGCCGGCTGATGCCGGATGCGCCGGAAGCCAAGGTGCGCGCCCGTGTTGCCCAGTTCGGCCTCTCGACCGAGAAAATGAACACCGCGGCGAAAGACCTGTCCGGCGGCGAGAAGGCGCGCCTGCTGATGGGGCTGTCGGCCTTCGAGGGCCCGAACCTCTTCATCCTCGACGAGCCGACCAACCACCTCGACATCGACAGCCGTGAATCGCTGATCCATGCGCTCAACGATTTCCCGGGCGCGGTCATCCTGATCTCGCACGACCGGCATTTGCTTGAAGCGACGGCCGATCGGCTGTGGCTGGTCAAGGATGGCGCGGTCAATCCCTATGACGGCGACCTTGAGGACTATAAGACGCTGGTCACCGGCGTTTCCTCCAACCGCCGCGAGCAGAAGGAGGCGGACAAGGCCTCCAAGGCCGACCGCCGCCGCGAGGCAGCCCAGCGCCGTGCCGCGCTCGAGCCCTTGGCCAAGGAGATCCGCGCCACCGAGGCGCTGATGGACCGCATCCGCAAGCGCATCGACCTGATCGAGGACGAGCTCGCCAATCCGGCCGTCTACGAAAAAGACCCCTCGACCGCGACGCGGCTGGCCAAGGAGCGCTCGCAGTTGGCACACACCTTGGCGCTGAACGAAGACAAGTGGCTGGCCATGTCGGCGGAATATGAAGAGGGGATCGCGGAGTGATTGGCCAATCTCCCCCCTTGTGGGGGAGATGCCCGGCAGGGCAGAGGGGGGCGCTGTCCCGCCGGCCTATCAATTCTTCGTAGGTGACCAGTCGCCGAGTGGTCATAGGGGCGACAACATCAAAAGTTGGCGTTCCTTCGCGCCCCCTCTGGCCTGCCGGCCATCTCCCCCACGAGGGGGGAGATTGGCTAATTGTCTCTGGCCCTACACCTCTCCCCCAAAACCCGCTAAACACCCGGTATGAACCAGCACGCCAAGCTCCGGATCGGCCATTCGGCCTGTCCGCATGACTGCCCTTCCACCTGCGCGCTCGAAGTCGAGCTGCTCGACAACAACCGCATCGGCCGCGTCCATGGCGCCAAGGCGAACACCTATACGTCGGGCGTGGTCTGCGCCAAGGTCGCGCGCTATGCCGACCGCGTGCACCATCCCGACCGCCTGCTGAAGCCGCTGGTGCGGGCCGGCGCCAAGGGCGAGGGCGCCTGGAAGGAAGCGAGCTGGGAAGCGGCTCTCGATCTCGTGGCGGAAAAATTCATCGCGGCCGAGGAAAAATACGGCTCCGAGACGGTCTGGCCCTATTTCTATGCCGGCACGATGGGGCTGGTGCAGCGCGACGGCATCGAGCGGCTGCGGCACGCCAAGAAATATTCGGGCTTCTTCGGCTCGATCTGCACCAATCTGGCCTGGACCGGCTGGATGATGGGCGCGGGCGCCCTGCGCGGGCCCGACCCGCGCGAGATGGCGAAAGCCGACTGCGTGGTGATCTGGGGCACCAATGCCGTGGTGACCCAAGTCAACGTCATGACCCATGCGATGTGGGCGCGCAAGGAACGCGGCGCGAAGATCGTCGTCGTCGACATCTATGACAACGCCACCATGAAACAGGCCGATCTCGGCCTGGTGCTGAAGCCCGGCACCGATGGCGCGCTGGCCTGCGCTGTGATGCATGTGCTGTTCCGCGACGGGCTGGCCGACCGCGCCTATCTCGAAAAATACACCGACGATCCGCACGGGCTGGAAGAGCATCTCAGGACGCGCACACCGGAATGGGCGGCCGCCATCACCGGGTTATCCGCCGCCGAGATCGAGGCTTTCGCGCAACTCGTCGGCACGACGAAAAAGACCTATTTCCGCCTCGGCTATGGCTTCGCCCGCCAGCGCAACGGTTCGGTCAACATGCATGCCGCTTCCTGCATCGCCGCCGTCACCGGCGCCTGGCAGTATGAGGGCGGCGGCGCCTTCCACTCCAACTCCGGCATCTTCAAGCTGAACCAGGATGTGCTCGAAGGCACCGCGATGCGCGATCCGAACATCCGCTATCTCGACCATTCGCGCATCGGCCCGGTGCTGACCGGCGCTGAGGATGCGCTCTATGGCGGCCCGCCGGTGACGGCGATGCTGATCCAGAACACCAATCCGGCCAATGTCGCGCCGGAGCAGCGGCTGGTGAGAAAGGGTTTTCTGCGCGAGGACCTGTTCACCTGCGTGCACGAGCAGTTCATGACCGATACCGCCAAGCTCGCCGACGTCGTGCTGCCGGCGACGATGTTCCTGGAGCATGACGACATCTACAAGGGCGGCGGCAACCAACACATCACGCTCGGCCCCAAGCTGATCGAGCCGCCGGAAGGGCCGCGCACCAACCACTACGTCAACGAGGAGCTCGGCAAGCGGCTCGGCGTCGGCGACCGTCCCGGCTTCGGCCTGACCGAGCGCGAGCATATCGACATCATCCTCGGCAAGCGCGGGCTCGGCAACTTCGACAGTCTGAAAGAACAGAAGTGGGTCGACCTTCAGCCCGACTTCGACGATGCGCATTTCATCAACGGCTTCAGCCATGCCGACAAGAAATTCCACTTCCGGCCCAACTGGACCGGGCAGTCGGCGCCCAACCGGCCGCCGAAAAGCATGGGCCTGTTCGGCCCGGTCGAGCGGCTGCCGGAATTCCCCGACCATGTCGAGTTGATCGAGGTCGCGGATGAGGAGCACCCGTTCCGGCTGGCGACCTCGCCGGCGCGCAACTTCCTCAATTCCAGCTTTGCCGAGACACCGGTGTCGAAGGCCAAGGAGGGCAGGCCGGAACTGCTCATTCACCGCGAAGACGCCGCAGCGCTCGGCATCGAGGATGGCGGCCGCGTCGAGGTCGGCAACCAGCGCGGCGACGTGGTGCTGCATGCCAGGTTCTTCGACGGCGTGAAACGCGGCGTGGTGATTGCGGAAGGCATCTGGCCGAACAGCGCGCATGAGCGCGGCGAAGGCATCAACGTGCTGACCGGCGCCGACGCCCCGGCGCCCTATGGCGGCGCCGCCGTCCATGACAACAAGGTGTGGCTCAAGGCGCTCTGACAACGTCTTTGAAGCAGGAAAGTGTGAGGCGGTGGCGAGGTGTTTTTCAACCAACCTGCCTATTAGCCCGCTTTCTCGATTTGCCTTGTTTTTCGGCGTATACGGCCCAAGGCGTCGAGCACTCTCAAGCGCTTCAACGGGACTCCATCATACTCGGTAAGAGAACGGCGACCGCCGCGGTCTACGACGGTCAGCACTGCTCCGGGCCTGCCTCCTTTGACATGAAAGGCGGCTAAGAAACTTCGGAAGTCAGTCACCTCTGCGCCATTTTTCTTGCAGAAGTCGGGAAAGGCTTGGCCGAATATGGCCGCAGCACTTTTCAATCCGTCCGAGGGACGGCCTCTAACAATAGTCCCTTGCAGGAAATCAATCTCGATTACTCCGCCAGGGCTGGTCGCAGCCTCCTCAAACACGTCAGTTGAGTAGAAGCCGACAACAAAGCTCAAGCCACTGGCCATGGAGTCAGCGAAGTTGTGGGCGATTGCGCAAAGGCGTTCATGCTCGGAGAATAGCAACCTGATCATCTGCTTTCCACCATGGTCATCCGGCATTTATGAGCTTACCGGCGGCACCGTCGGTTTCTCAGGTCTTCAACTCTTCGATTACCCGCCCCGGCTACTTCGCCGCCTGCGCGTCCATCGCCTTGATCTCATCCGCGGCCGCCTTGCGCGCCGCGGCATCGACGCCGGAAGCGCCCTTGTCCTTGGCAAAGGCGATGAGGGCGGTGCGTGTCTGCTCGTCGCATCCATCCTCACCCAGGCCGTCGATGCCGGCCTTGCGGGCCGCGGCAAGCACGGAGTCGCAGGCGTCCGGCGCGAAGGCGAACTGGCCCATGATGGCGCCGAGCGTGAGCGGATCCTGCAGACGCGGATCGTCGCGAATCGCCTGAAGCGTAGCGCTTCCCACCGCCTTCGATTTCCGGTCTTGAGCGATCTGCGTGAGGTCGAAGATGAACTCGAATTCCGGCTTGTCGACGCCCTGGGGCTTCGACACCAGAATGTCCAGCGCATAGCGGGTGATCTCCTCGGGCGTGACGACCGATCGGATGGCCCTTGCCTGATGGTAGTTGCGCACCAGCACCCAGCGTGAGGGAAGATCGCCGTAGCGGGCGAGCGCTCCAAGCTGCTTGATGGCCGCGAGCTTCTGCTTGTCCGTCTTGGCCGCCTGCGCCTGGGCGAAGACCTTGTCGCGGATGCGGTTGACGGCGTCCACATCGAGCCCGCCTGGAGCCGGCACAGCCAGCTGCGTCGCAGTGGCTTGCGAGGCGGGAGCATCGCCAAGCGGGCCCTTCGCATCGACCCAGGCGGCGAGCGCCATGCGCACGTCCGGGCCGAAATAGCCCTTTGGCTCGCCCGCATAGAAACCTTCGCTCTTCAGCGTCGTCTCGATCGCGACGCGGATCTCGTCGGGCAGCGCCTTGCCGAGGCCGACGAGGTTGTCTTCGTCGAGCCCGGCCGGCGCTTCGCGAAATGCGTCCATCACCGCCGCGGCAATCGCCGCCGTTCCGGCGCTGGACGCCGGACCGGAAAAGAGGCCGCTGAGCTCGATGCTCGCCGCGTCGCCGCCGAACACGCCGATGCCCATGCGGCCGATGCCGTCATTGTAAAGCGCGATGCGGTCGGTGATGCCTTCGCGCAGCGTCATCAGATGGTCGAAACTGTCGAAGGGGAAGGCGCTCGCAATCTTGTCCTTCGCCTTGAGCGAACCGAGCCGCGCCGCCTCGCGCCAGGCATGCAGCCGCTCGCGCGGGTTCTTGTCGATGCCGAGACCATCGTCATAGGCGTCGCCCAGCAGCACCATCGCCTCGACGCTGCCGAGATTGGCGGCATTGATCAGCATCGCGGTCGCCTTCTGGTCGTCCTGCGGATAGACCACGCCTTTGCGCAACAGCTTCGCCTGCAGCAGATAAGCCTGCTGCTCCTTCTTGGCTTCACCTTCGTTGATGAGCGCTTTCAACTGATCGTCGCTCAGGCCCTCGTCGCGGCGCGACGGGCGGTAGCTGGTCGAATCGAGGTTGGCATATTGCGTCGAGGCATAGAGCCAGAGCGCCTCACGATCGCCCGCATCCGCCAGCGGCTTCAGCATGGCGCGCGCCACGTCCTCGTTCCTGAACTGCTGATCGTCCGAGAGTTGGAGCCGCGCCAGCGCAAGGGCCGCGCCGGGCTCGCCGGCCTCGGCGGCGTCGCTCAGGCGCTCGACCAGTTGGTCTGGATTATCGACTTGAAAGCCGTAGTCGGGGAGCAGGTTCGCAAGCCTGATGCTGGCGTCGAGGTCCCATGGGGCGTTAAGCAATTGGATCGCTTCGCGCGGCTGGCGGCCGACGAACTTGCCGTCAAGGAGCAGGCCGGCCAGAAGCGGTGCGGCGCCGGCGACATTCTTGGAGGCGGGGCGCAAAATGGCGATGGCGCGCTTGCCATCGGCCGGGCCGCCTTCGCCCTTGGCCAGCATGTCGGCCAGCATCGGCACCGCGTACTGATCGTTGGCGACA
This sequence comes from Mesorhizobium vachelliae, assembly GCF_033977325.1. NCBI lineage: Bacteria > Pseudomonadati > Pseudomonadota > Alphaproteobacteria > Hyphomicrobiales > Phyllobacteriaceae > Mesorhizobium > Mesorhizobium vachelliae. The sequence continues at coordinate 17,111 of NZ_JAVIIR010000002.1, read as the reverse complement.
CGCGCTTCCAGCAATTGCTTCGCCTTCGCCGCGTCCTGCTGCGTGCCGCGACCCAGCCGCAGCGCCTTGATATAGGCGAGCACGGACGGTTCCGGCCCAGTGGTTCCGGCCTTGGAATCCGCGTCCACGGCGTGAAAAGCCTTTTGCTGCTCCTCGCCAGAAAAACCGTCATTCTCCAAGGTCGTCTGCGTGATCAGCAGCGGCATGGCTTTGCGGAGCTGGCTGTCCCATTCGCCGGGCGACTGGCCTTGGACCGGCGCGTCGACAATGCGCTGTGCGGTCTCGACCACCTTGTGCGGGTCGCGACGCAGCAGCGGCCCGTCGATATACTGACGGAGCAACGTCTCTAGCGCTGTGAGATGACCGGCCTTGCCGGCCTTCTGCAAGGCATCGAGCGCCATGTCCCGCGTTACCGGCGGCGGACCGGCATCGGCGCCGTCGTGCCGATGCACCGAATAGACCTCGTAGAGAAGATAGTTCGCCTCCGGGCTGCCGCCGTCGGCGAGTAGCTTGATCTGCGGGAGGAGGAAGGTAAGCCCCGGCTGGTTGAGCGCCACCTGGACCCGCAGCCATTGCAGCGCCAGCCGCTTTTCTTTCGGCGCGCCGAGCATCGCCGCCTGGCATTTGTCGGCGAGGGTCTTGAGCTTGCTGAGATCAAAATCTTGCGGGAAGAGCTCGCCATACTGGACAGGCGGCGCCTTGGCTTCAGGATCAAGCGGCACGGAAGCGCCCTTGTCGCAGACGCTGATTGCCTCGGCGAGCGCCGCCTTCTTCGCCGCGTCGTCGGCAGCCTTTTTGGCAGCATCGTCGGACTTGTCGGAAGATGCCTGGGCCGCGAAGGCCGCACCGGCTAGCGGCGTCAAGGCGAGGCAGGAAAGAACCAGGGCATGCACTGGCCGCAGCATGAGCGTCCCCCCTCGGACATGGTCCGGGTGCTGCCGGACACTCCTAAATTAGCACATCGAGCGATTGATGATGAGTGTGGCGCTTCACATTTGCGGGCGGTCCGCCGCCGGCCTTTGCCATCTGGCCTAGTGGCTCCGGGTCGCGCCCGCCAGCTCCGGCGTCTATAGAGGCACCCTATCTCCGCAACGAGGGAGGATGTCATCGCCAAGGTTTCGCTTCTGGGCATTCCGCATGACGAGAATTCGTCCTATCTGCGCGGGCCTGCCGAGGCGCCGGCGCTGATCCGGCGCGAACTCGTAAGCGACGCCTACACTTCATGGTCGGAAACAGGCTTCGACCTGACGGACCGCTTCGTCGATCACGGCGACATCGATTTCACGCAAGGTGGCGACCCGTGGCAGCGCATCGAGGCCGAGGTGGGCCGCGCGCTCGACGCCGGCCATCCGCTGATCTCGCTCGGCGGCGACCATGCCATCTCCTGGCCAGTGCTGCGTGCGGTGCGCCGCCGCCACCAGAGCCTCACGATCGTCCACATCGACGCGCACCCGGATATCTATCATTCCTATGACGACAATCCGCGCTCGCACACCTCGCCCTTCGCCCGCATCATGGAGGAGAAGCTGGCCGACCGGCTGATCCAGATCGGCCTGCGCACCGTCAACGACCACCATCGCGACCAGTTCAGACGCTTCGGCGTCGAGGTGGTGGAAATGCGGCATTTCAGAGAAGGCTTGCAGCTCGACCTCAAGACGCCGGTCTATATCTCGATGGACATCGACGCTCTCGATCCGGCCTTCGCTCCTGGCATCTCCCATCGTGAGCCGGGCGGCTTCACGACGCGCCAGGTCATCGGCCTGATCCAGGCAATAGACCAGCCTGTCGTGGCCGCCGACGTGGTTGAATACAATCCGCGCCAGGACCTCTCCAACGTGACGGCGCTGGTCGCCGCCAAGCTGGTCAAGGAGATCGCCGGCGTGATGCTGAAGACCAACGGCGCCGCCTGAATCCATTTAACAAGGCGGCGTGCTAGAGGATTGTACCGACTCGGCTTTTGACAGGAATAGCCATGCCGCAGCCGCTCAAGATTGCCATAGCCGGCGTGCTCGGCCGCATGGGCCGGCAGATGGCCGAAACAATCGCTGCCGATTCTCGGCTGGAACTCGTCGCTCGCTTCCATAGGCCGGGTAGCGCCGGCGAGGGCCTGGTCGAGCGCGACGAAGCCCTGGCGCTTGCCGACGTCGCCATCGATTTCACCACGCCTGCGGCCTCCGTCGAACTGGCAACAGCCTGTGCGGCGCGCGGTGGCCCGGCGCTGGTCATCGGCTCGACCGGCTTCAGCGCGGGGGAATTGGCTGCAATCGCCGAAGCGGCGAGGAAGATCGCCATCGTCCGCTCCGGCAGCTACTCGCTGGGGCTCAACATGCTGACCGGCCTGGTCGAACAGGCGGCGAGGGCGCTTGGACCCGACGACTGCGACATCGAAATCCTCGAGGCGCATCATCGCTTCAAGGTCGACGCGCCGTCGGGCACGGCGCTGATGCTGGGCGAGGCGGCCGCGCGCGGGCGGGGCGTCAGGCTGGACGATGTGGCGAAGCGCGCCCGCGATGGCTTCGTTGGCCCGCGCGGTGCCGGCGAGATCGGTTTCGCCGTGCTGCGCGGCGGCAGCATCGTCGGCGAGCACAGCGTGAGCTTCCTCGCCGAGAGCGAGGCGCTCACGCTCTCGCATGCGGCCGGCGACCGCTCGATGTTCGCGCGCGGCGCTGTCGCGGCGGCACTCTGGGTTGCCGGGCGGTCGCCCGGAGAATACGACATGCACGATGTGCTTGGGTTCGCTGACTCTTGACTGGATTTCATGGGATTTCGTTTCAGCGGCTGCTAAAAACCGCTGAAAGCCAGCTGAAAGCTTGGCCGTGCCATGACAGTTTCGTGGCGTTCGCCACATGAGCGGCTGGGAGTGGCCGCGAGGAGGAATGCGGCGCTCCGCGCCGCCCAGGTGGAGGAAGAATAGTGACCGGTTTCATCCCTAAGCACGCCCTGCGTTCGGTGGCGCTAACGCTTGCCATGGTCGCAACAGGCGCGACGACGGCTTCGGCCGCCGACAAGATCTCGATCATGGTGGGCGGCTATGAAAAACAGATCTACCTGCCAGCGAAGCTTGCCGAGGCGCTCGGCTATTTCAAGGATGAGGGCCTCGATGTCGAGCTGCTCAACGAACCTGCCGGCGTCGACGCCGAGAACGAGATGCTGGCGGGTGCCGTGCAGGGCGTGGTCGGCTTCTACGATCACTGCATCGACCTGCAGGCCAAGGGCAAGTTCGTCGAATCCGTCGTCCAGTTCAGCCAGGCGCCGGGCGAGGTCGAGCTGGTCTCTTCCAAGCACCCCGAGATCAAGTCGCCGGCCGACTTCAAGGGCATGAGCCTTGGCGTCACGGGCCTCGGCTCCTCGACCAACTTCCTGACCGAGTATCTTGCCGTCAAGAACGGCCTGAAGCTCGGCGAGTTCACCTCGGTGCCGGTCGGCGCGGGCAATACTTTCATCGCCGCCATGCAGCAGGACAAGATCCAGGCCGGCATGACGACCGAGCCGACGATCACGCGGTTGCTCAAGACCGGCGAGGCCAAGGTGTTGATCGACATGCGCACGATCGAAGGCACCAAGGCAGCTCTCGGCGGCACCTATCCGGCTGCTTCGCTCTATATGCAAACTGAATGGGTCGAAGCGCACAAGGACGAGACGCAGAAGCTGGCCAATGCTTTCGTCAAGACACTGAAGTTCATCGGCACACACAGCGGCGCCGAGATCGCCGAAAAGATGCCGAAGGATTACTATGTCGGCGACAAGGACGGCTATGTGAAGGCCCTCGATGCCGGCAAGGCGATGTTCACCGCCGATGGCGTGATGCCCGAAGGCGGTCCCGAAACGGTGCTCACCGTGCTGTCGGCCTTCAAGAAGGAACTGCAGGGCAAGCAGATCGACCTTTCGAAGACCTACACAAGCGAATTCGTCAAGAACGCGAAATAGCGGACAAGGCCGGCGCGAGGTTCGCCTCGCGCCAGTATCCGCCCTGTGTCTTTGCGCCAGGCGATCCCGCGCGGAGCGCCTGCTATTGGAGTTGCTCCCCATGGCTATCGAAAAGACCGCTCCGGCGATCGAGCTGATCAACGTCAGCCGCCGCTTCCTTTCCCCCACCGGTAAATCGCTGACTGCGATCCGCGATTTCACCATGACGGTCGAGCGCGGCGAGTTCGTCGCTGTCGTCGGACCGACCGGCTGCGGCAAGTCGACGACGCTCAACCTCGTCACCGGACTTGCCAGTCCGAGCGCCGGCGAGGTCCGCGTCATGGGGGCACCTGTCAAGGGCATCGATCCGCGCATAGGCTTCGTGTTCCAGACCGACGCGCTGTTTCCCTGGCGCACTGTGATAGAGAACGTCATGGCCGGACCGCTCTTCCGCGGCAAGCCGAAGGCGCAAGCGCAGGCTTCAGCCCGCGACTGGCTGGCGCGCGTCGGGCTGGCGCGCTTCGAGCAGCATTATCCGCACCAGCTTTCGGGCGGCATGCGCAAGCGCGTGGCGCTAGCCCAAACCTTCATCAACGGCCCCGAGATCCTGCTGATGGACGAACCGTTCTCGGCCCTCGACGTGCAGACACGCGTGCTCATGCATGAGGAACTGCTGCGGCTGTGGTCGGAGGCGAAGGCTTCGGTGGTGTTCGTTACCCATGACCTCGAGGAGGCGATCGCGCTGGCCGACAAGGTCTATGTGCTCACCGCCGGCCCGGCGACTGTGAAATCCGTCTATACGATCGACCTGCCGCGCCCGCGCGTCGTCGCCGACATCCGCTACGAGCAGAGCTTCATCGATTATTCGCGCACCATCTGGGCCGACCTCAAGGAAGAGGTCGAGACCAGCTACGCCCGCGCGGCGGCCTGAGGAGGGCGATATGACAGACGCCACCGTCAACATCACCACCGCCAGCTTCCGGCCCGGCACTTCGGACGCCGAGATCGAGGCGACCGCCGCCAAGGCCGCGGCGCATCGCCGCCACACCGTCACGTTCTGGCGGCTCGCCATCCTGATTGTCTTCCTTGGCTTGTGGGAAATCGCCGGCCGCATGGCCTGGATCGATCCCTTCTTCTACGCCATGCCGAGCACGATCGCCGGCCGGCTCTATGAATGGATCACCGAGGGCACCTCGGAGGGTCCGCTCTGGTACCACCTCTATGTCACCATGGAGGAGTCGGTGCTGGGTTTCGTCACCGGTTCGGTCGCCGGCATCATCATCGGCGTCGCGCTCGGCCGCAACCGCATGGCCGCCGACATCTTCTCGATCTACATCAAGGTGATCAATTCGATCCCGCGCGTCGTGCTGGCGCCGATCTTCATCATGATCCTCGGCCTCGGGCTTGCCTCCAAGGTGGCGCTGGCCTTCGTCATGGTTTTCTTCGTTGTCTTCCACAACGCCTTCCAGGGCGTGCGCGAGGCCGACCGGGCGATGATCGCCAATGCCCGCATCCTCGGCGCCTCCGACTGGCAGCTGACCCGCTCGGTGATCGTGCCTTCGGCGATGAGCTGGATCTTCGCCAGCCTGCATGTCAGCTTTGGCTTCGCCATCATCGGTGCCATCGTTGGCGAGTTCGTTGGTTCGCGCTTCGGCATCGGCCTGTTGATCAACATCGCCAAGGGCTCGTTCGACGCCGCCGGCATGTATGCGGCGATCGTCATCGTGATGGTCGTGGCGCTTGGCGCCGAGTACCTGATGACCTTGGTCGAAAGCCGGCTGGCGAAATGGCGGCCGCAGCCGTTGCACGAGACGCAGTAAGCGGGATCAACCGCCCGCCTGCGGCAGCCGCACCTCGACCACCAGCCCGCCGGTCGCGCCATCCGCAAGGGTGACGCGGCCGCCGGCATTTTCGACCACCTCGCGCACGATGGCCAGTCCGAGTCCGCTGCCTTCGCCGGTTGCGTCGGCGAGGCGATAGAATCGCTCGAAAACATGCTCGCGTTCGTCGGCAGGTATACCCGGTCCGTTATCGGTGACCGTGAGCACGGCTTCGCGATTGCTGGCGACAAGCTTGACGGTGACCGTGCCGCCCGCCTGGGTGTAGCGCAGCGCATTGTCGACCAGGTTGACGATCATCTCGCGCAGCATGGTGCCGTCGCCGATGACAGTCACGGAACCGGTTTCCTCCAGCCCGAGATCGATATTGCGGCCAACGGCGATCGGTGCGTGGGTTTCGAGCACTTGCCGCGCCGCTTCGGTCAGATCGATGCGATCGGCGCGCGGCCGCCTGCTCCCGGGCTCTGCCCGCGACAGGGTGAGCAACTGCTCGGCCAAACGCGCCAGGCGACCAGAACTTGCCTGCAGGGCCACAAGCGCTTCATGGCGGGCATCGGGGACAGTCTCCCGCAAGGCATAGCTCGCCTGTGTCGACAAGAGCGCCAGCGGCGTGCGCAGCTGGTGGGCGGCATTGGCGATGAAGCGGCGCTGCGCCGCCATCTGGGCCCGCACGCGCGCCATGTAGGCGTTGAGCGCCTCGATCAGCGGCCGGATTTCGGTTTGGGCGCCCGAGATCTCGACCGGATCCAGATCGCTGCGGCTTCGCGAGCGCACGGCATCGCGCAGCCGGATGAGCGGCGCCAGCCCGCGGCGCAGGCCAAGCAGCACGAACACGCCGGCAATAGCCACCAAGGCAAGCTGCTGCGCGAAGGCGCTCAACCATAGACGCCTCACCATCGCGTCGTGCCCCCCGAGCGTCACGCCGACTGTGACCGTGATCGGCGAATCCGCGCCGGCGCCGATCACGCTATGGCTTAGCGTTGCCAGTCGCAGACGGTGATCGCGAAAGCCGGTCTCGATGCTGGCGCGATCTGTCGCCTTGGGCAGGTCGGGATAGCCGGTGAGCAGGCGGCCGCCCGCGGTCTCGACATGGTAGTAGACCCTGTCGCGGTCGCCGGTATCGAACATTTCGATCGCCGCCGGCGGGATGGTGGCGTCAAGCACGCCGTCTTTTACCGCGACCTGCTCGGCGATAGCGCGCGCCGACGCCATCAACATCCGGTCGGCAACCAGATCGGCAGTCGCGAGCGCATTGCCATGGCTGGTCCACAGATTGATGGCGGCGAGCCCCGCCAGCGGCAGCACCACCCAGGCCAGCAACTGCAGGCGAAGGCTGCCGATCCGAAGACCGCCGATCCTCATGGCGCCGGATCGTCGTGGCGCAACAGGTAGCCGAGGCCGCGCAAGGTGGCGATCTGGACCTGCGATCCCTCGAGCTTCTTGCGCAGGCGATGCACATAGATCTCGATGGCGCTGGGGTCGGCGTCGGTCTCGAAGTCGTAGATCGCGGCCGAAAGCGCTGCCTTGCTCACCGTGCGGCCGGCCTTGACGACGAGTTGTTCAAGCACGGCGTGCTCGCGCGGCGTCAGCGACAGCGTCGCCCCGGCAAGCGAGAACAGGCGTGTGTTGGTGTCGAAGACAAGGTCGCCGCAGGCAATGACCGGCGCGGTGCGGTCGTTGGCGCGGCGCAGCTGCACGCGGATGCGTGCTTCCAGCTCCTCGATCTGGAAGGGTTTCGCCAGATAGTCGTCGGCGCCTTCGTTGAGGCCCTTGACCCGGCCGTCGAGGCTGGCATTGGCGGTGAGCACGATCACCGGCACCGGGTTGCCGCGCGCCCGCAGCCTCTTCAGCACCTCCATGCCGCCCATGCGGGGCAGGGCGAGGTCGAGGATGATCAAGGCGTGGTCGCCGGCGGCCAAAGCATGCTCGACATCCTCGCCGTCATGGACGACGTCGACGACATAGCTCGCCTGGCGCAGCGTTTTGCTCAGCCAATCGGCCAGTTCGCGATTGTCCTCGACAAGCAGCAGCCGCATCGTTTGTCGCTGTTTCCTCCCAACGGCGCCGACCGTCGCCAAGGGGGCAGGCGGCGTCCAAATTGGTCCCTGAGGCAACCGAATAGTATCGATCGGCCGGCAACGCAAACGCGGTTTCTCGGCGGTCGCCACTCCGGTCACGGCGCCTGCCGAGCCGCCCGATGGGTCGTGCAAGTGAAGAAATCGAACCATTCGGTTCAATTAATGTTGACGGTTCGTGTAACCGGGGTGAACGCTGGCACCTCTTATCTGGGTGCCGCATCGCGCGACGATTGCCGTAACCGATTGATATTAAACGACAAGAATGTGGCCTCTGCGCCGCTTATACGATTTCAAGATCGAACCGAACGGTTCGGTTCACAACTTTTCGTGATTGGAAATGGCAACAGGGCCGACCCATTTCGGGGTGGTCCGAGCGACGCGAATTTCCATTACGGCACGCCACTAGACGGACATAACTTTTGAAATCTGGAGTACCTAAAATGAACAAGATTGCTTTTGCCGCCGCTGCTTTCCTCATTGCCACGGGCAGCGCTTTTGCCGGCAGCGACCATTACGGTTCCGACAACGTCAATCAGCCGGCTGTGACCGCTCCTGCGGGCAATGTCGACAACACTGTCACCGGTTCGATCCGCGAGTTCAACAAGTTCGAGCAGCGCGACCTCCACATCACGCCTGATCAGAACCAGCCGCAGTCGGGCCAGGGCATCTGGGGCCGCTAAGCGGCTCCGTCCTGTCCACGTCAACCAACAACCCAACCAACAACCTTTGAATCTGGAGTAACTCAAATGACCAAGATCGTTCTTACTGCCGCCGCCCTTCTGGTTGCCACCGGTGCCGCTTTCGCCGGCTCCGACCACTATGGCTCGGCCAACGCCAACCAGCCCGCCGCTTCGGTCGACATCTCGTACACCGCTTCGATCAAGAAGTCGGACGCGGATGCTCAGAAGCCGGTCGTTCAGGGCGCCGATCACAACCTGTTCGGCAACCACTAACCGGTTCTATCCTCGACAGACCTCAAAGCGGCGGGCTTGTTCCGCCGCTCTGCTTTTATGAAGCCGGCTATCCGTTAGACCGGGGCCTTTGTGGGGTTGGTCAGCGTCGATCACGAAGTGGTGAGGCCTGTAACGGCGCTTTGGCTGTCACCGAAGTGGGAGCAAGGGCCGATAGACGGGGCCGATCCAGGGAAATTCGCGAGTGGAACGAGCGGGCAGCACCCGGGCGATGCCCAGGGCCGTCCTTAGCCGATCCACTGGGGTCATCGGATCGTCGATCGCGCCCGATCGAAAACAGCGAAACCCGAAACCAGGAGTATTTGATATGACCAGGATCGCACTTACCGCAGCCGCCATCCTCGTAGCCACAGGCGCCGCTTTCGCCAGTTCCGACCATTACGGCTCCACCAACGCAAGTCAGCCGGCCATTGCCATCGACCGGACGGTGACGACGTCGATCAATAAATCGGATATGGATGCCCAGAAGCCGGTCACCCAGGGCGCCAACCACGACCTGTTCGGCAACCACTGATCCGGCCCGGGAAATACCAGGCGGCGGGCTTGTCCCGCCGCTCTGCTTTTGTGCAGCCGGCTACCGGCAAGATGAATCGTCTTCACAAGTATTTGTATCACAAGCATTTGTAATTGTTTGCCTTTTTCCGAGCGAAGTCGAAGCCGACGCTGCTTTGGTCGCTGAAAACAGCGAAGCGCCCGGGAATAAATCCCGGCCGCCTCAGGTCTTCTCGGCAGCGGGGCCATCCTCCCAAGGCTACCGCCGATGAAACGACACGGAACAAAGGAAACAGAACATGACCAGGATTGCATTCGTCGCGGCCGCCATACTTGTCGCCGCCATGGGCACCGCATCCGCCGGCAGCGATCACTACGGCGCTGATGGCGTGAATCAGGCAGCCGTTGGCGCCGACACCAGCGTCACGGCCTCGATCCCGAAGCACAGGATGGCCAAGCCGGCCCCCAAGGTCGATACCGAGATGAAGACCGGAGCGACCGACCCTGCGAATTGGCCGGGTCCGCCCGCGGACAATTGGGGTAATTGATCAGCGTCTTTGAAAATACTGACGGCGGCGGGCTTGCCCGCCGCCTTACTTTAGGGGACCGGCAAGCTTCGGGTTCTAGGCTAGGTCCTTCGGCCGAACGCAATGGGTAAGCCGGGCGCCGCGAAAGTCGAGGTCCACCCAATCCTCATCCAGCGTGAACCGGGCAAGTGCTGCCGTCGGAAACTTCGCTTCGATCTTCTTGAAGACGCCCTCATCCGATCCCGCGCCGGCCAGCCGCAGCGCAAAATGCTGCAAGCCGGGATTGTGGCCGATCACCAGCACACGCCTGGCCTTGACTTGCCGCAGGCGCGCCAGGATGGCGGCCGGCGCCGCCTCGTAGAGTTCCTCGGCAAACTGCGCCGGCACACGCTGGGGCAGTTCAGCCGTGACCAGCCGCCAGGTGTCGCGCGTACGCAGCGCCGGCGAGACCAAAGCGAGGTCGGGCAGCCAGCCACGTCGGGCAAGCTCGCGACCCATCAGCGGCGCCGTCTTCAAGCCGCGCGGCGCTAGCGGCCGGTCGAAATCGGCAAGTGCCGGATCGTCCCAGCTCGACTTGGCGTGGCGCAGGATGAGCAGCTGTTTCAGGGGCATCGATCAGGACCAGGGCAACCAGCGAGACGAGCGCGAGCCTTCTCCTTGATTGCCTCGATGTCAAAATCATCGAACGGGCCGCTGGCCAGCTCGTCTTCCCACGCCTTATGCAGCCGGTCTGTTTCAGTTCGGCTTTGCGGTTGGTTCGGCAGTTCCGAGTTGATCGCCATACTGCTGCTTCCAACCGAGGCTACGGCGTGATCCGCGCCAGCTGTTCGAGATCGGTCTCCTCGCGCAACGGGTCCGGCGCCATCACCACCGAGGTGGCGTTGTCGGCGTCGTCGGCGAAATGGGCGAACACGGTGTGGCCCTTTTCCATGCGCGCCTTGCCTTCGGCGACCAGCCCCAGCGCCAGCGGGTAGAGCCGGTGCTCGACCTTCAGCACCCGGGCCGCGAGCGTGTCTTCATTGTCGCCGACCATCACCGGCACGGCTGCCTGTGCGATCACCGGGCCGTCATCCGTCTCGGGCGTGACGAAATGCACCGAGCAGCCATGGATGCGCACGCCGGCGCGGATCGCGCGCGCATGCGTGTCCAGACCCTTGAAGGCCGGCAGCAGGGCAGGGTGGATGTTGACCATGCGCCCTTGCCATTTCTCGACAAGGCCGCGGCCGAGGATGCGCATATAGCCGGCCAAGGCGACGATATCGGCACCGAAGCCGGTGAGCGCGGCATCGATCGCGGCGTCATAGGCATCCTTGCTCGGATGGTCGGCGCGCTGGACGACCTTGGTGGCGATGCCGCGCGACTGGGCGATGCCGAGGCCGGCGGCGTTGGCGCGGTCAGAGATGACGCCGACGATCTCCGCCGGATAGGCAGGGTCGGCAGCGGCCGCGATCAGCGCGGTCATATTGGAGCCGCGTCCCGAGATCAGGACGACCGTGCGTTTCCTGCTCATAGGCCGATCGAGCCCCGATAGATGACGCCGGCGTCGCGGCGCGGCACGATGCGGCCGATCGGCGTCACCGTCTCGCCGGCTTCCTGCAGCACCGCCGCCACCTGCGCCGCCTGGCCGGACGCAACCGCCAGGATCATGCCGATGCCGCAATTGAAGGTGCGCATCATCTCTTCCGGCGCGACCCCGCCGGTCGCGGCCAGCCACGAGAACACCGGCGGCACGTCGATCGCCTCGAGGTCGAGCTCGGCGGAAAAATCCTTCGGCAGCACGCGCGGAATGTTTTCGGGGAAGCCACCGCCGGTGATGTGAGCCAGCGCCTTGATGCCATGGGTGTTGCGGATCGCCTTGAGGATCGACTTCACATAGATGCGTGTCGGCTCGAGCAGCGCCTCGGCGAGGCTGAGCTCCTCGTTGAACGGCGCCGGATCGCTCCAGCCAAGACCGCTTGCGGCCACGATGCGGCGCACCAGCGAAAAGCCGTTGGAGTGCAGGCCGGAGGAGGCGAGGCCGAGCAGCACGTCGCCCTCGACGATGTCGTCGGTCGGCAGCAACTGGCCGCGCTCGGCCGCGCCCACGGCGAAACCGGCAAGGTCGTAATCCTTGTCGTGGTACATGCCCGGCATCTCGGCCGTCTCGCCGCCGATCAGCGCGCAGCCGGCCTGCCGGCAGCCTTGCGCGATGCCGCCGACGATCGCAGCGCCCTGATCGGGATCGAGCTTGCCGGTGGCGAAATAGTCGAGGAAGAACAGCGGCTCGGCGCCCTGCACGACGATGTCGTTGACGCACATGGCGACAAGGTCGATGCCGATCGTGTCGTGCTTGCCGGAATCGATGGCGATCTTGAGCTTGGTGCCGACGCCGTCATTGGCGGCGACCAGCACCGGATCGGTGAAGCCTGCGGCCTTCAGGTCGAACAGCCCGCCGAAGCCGCCGATCTCGCCGTCGGCGCCCGGCCGGCGCGTCGCGCGCACCAGCGGCTTGATCTTCTCGACCATCAAGTTGCCGGCATCGATATCGACGCCCGCCTCGGCGTAGGTGAGCCCGTTCTTGCGCTTGGCCTTATCGCCCTTGCTCATCGTTGGCTCGTCCCTGTTTCCATTGCGGGCTCTTCGCATGAATGGTTTCGGGGAGCAAGGCGCGAGAGCTGATCTCTTCCTATGGGGAGATTAGCAGCACCTCCCTTGCACCCATCTTCCATCTCCCTCATCTATTTCCCAACAAAAAGTCACGACGGGACATCACGTGACCATCCCCAACCTGATCACTATCCTGCGCTTGCTGCTTGTGCCCGCCGTGGTGCTGGCCATGCTGCAGTCGCTTTGGGGTTGGGCCTTCGCCGGCTTCCTCGTCGCCGGCGTGTCCGATGGCGTCGACGGCTTCATCGCGCGCCGCTGGAATCAATCGTCCCGCCTCGGCGCGTATCTCGACCCGATCGCCGACAAGCTCCTTCTGGTCTCGGTCTTCGTCGTCATGGGCTTTGCCGGCGAACTGCCCCTCTGGCTGGTGGTGACCATGGTCTCGCGCGACGGGCTGATCGTCTGCGCCGTGCTTTTGTCCAGCGTGATGAGCCATCCGGTCGAGGTGAAGCCTCTCTTTGTATCGAAGGCCAACACAGCGGCGCAGATCGTGCTGGCGGCGCTAGTGCTGGGCGAACTTGCCTTTTCCGTGCACGTGGGCCCGCTGCGGACCGCGCTCATATTGCTGACCGGGGTCTTGACCGTGGCTTCGGCCGCGGCCTATCTCGTGGCTTGGCTAAGGCATATGAGCGGCTATGGCGAAGGCTCCCGGACGAGCAACTCCCAGACCGGCGACATCAAGACCGGCGACAACAAGTCGGGCATCGGCAAGTCGGGCGGCTCCAGCACGGACGCCTGACAATGACGGTGCGATGATCGCCACTGACGACGGTTCGGGCGGGCTGCGGCGCCAGGTCTTCTTCTGGCTGGCGACAGCGGTCCTGCTGGCGCTGTTCCTCTATGTCTTCTCAGGCATCCTCCTGCCATTCGTGGCCGGCATGGTGCTCGCTTATTTCCTCGACCCGGTCGCCGACTGGCTGCAGCGGCTCGGCCTCTCGCGCCTGATGGCGACGGTGGTGATCCTGATCGCCTTCATCGTCATCGTGGTGCTGGCCTTCGTCATCCTGGTGCCGGTGCTGGCCACCCAGATGGCCGATTTCGCCCGCAAGCTGCCGGAATATCTCACCCGCCTGCAGTCGTTGATCACCAGCTTCGACCCGAAATGGCTGGAGCAGCGTTTCGGCGTCAGTACCAGTGGTTTGCGTGACGGGCTGAACTCGTTGCTGACCTCCGGCTTCAGCCTGCTCACCACCGTCTTCACCTCGATCTGGAGCTCGGGCGTGGCGCTGGTCTCGGTGGTGAGCCTGTTCGTCGTCACGCCGGTCGTCGCCTTCTACATGCTGCTCGACTGGGACCGCATGGTGGCCGAGGTCGACAGCTGGGTGCCGCGCGACCATGTCGAGACGGTGCGCGCGTTGGCCCGCGACATCAACACCGCCACCGCCGGCTTCGTGCGCGGGCAGGGCACGCTGTGCCTTGTGCTCGGCGCCATGTACGCCACCGGGCTGACGTTGACCGGCTTGAACTTCGCCATTCTCATCGGCTTGTTCGCCGGGCTGATCTCCTTCATCCCCTATGTCGGCTCGCTGACCGGGCTGGTGCTCGCCGTCGGCGTCGCCTTCGTCCAGTTCTGGCCGGACTGGACCATGGTGGTCGCGGTCGCCTGTGTGTTCTTCGTCGGCCAGTTCATCGAGGGCAACATCCTGCAGCCGCGGCTGGTCGGAAAGAGCGTCGGCCTGCATCCGGTATGGCTGATGTTCGCGCTGTTTGCCTTCGGCGCGCTGTTCGGCTTCGTCGGCCTTTTGATCGCCGTGCCGGCCTCGGCGGCGATTGCGGTCCTGGTGCGCTTCGCCATCGGCCGCTATCTCGAATCGCCGCTTTACAAGGGCCACGCCACCGAGCCCGCGCCGCCATTGCCGGCCGATCGCGGCGGCGGCCACCGCTCGAAACGGGGCTGAAATGGCTGCTCAGCCAGCAGATACGCCGCGCCAGCTGCCGCTCGATCTCGGCCACGGCACCGGCTATTCGCGCGACGAGCTCGTCGTCTCGGGCACCAATGCACAGGCGGCATCGCTGGTCGACCGCTGGCCGGACTGGCCGTCGCCGGTCGTGGTGCTGGCCGGGCCGCCCGGCTCCGGCAAGACGCATCTCGCCCGGATCTGGCAGGACAGGGCGCACGCCGTCGCCATCGATCCCGGCCGGATCGGCGAGCACATTGCCGGTCTCGGCATCAGGCCCGCGCTCGTCGACGACATCGACAAGGCGGCGATCGACGAGCCGGGCCTGTTCCACTTGATCAACGCCGTGCGCGGCGCGGGCTCGACGCTGCTCCTCACGGCGCGGCGTTTCCCCTCGGCCTGGCGTGTCGCGCTGCCCGACCTCGTCTCGCGGTTGAAGGCGGCGGCGACGGTCGAGATCCACGAGCCCGACGATTTGCTGCTCGCCGGCGTCATCACGAAGCTCTTCGCCGACCGCCAGGTCGAGGTCGAGCCGCATGTCGTGCAATATCTGGTGCGCCGCATCGAGCGCTCGCTCGGCACCGCCATGCGCGTCGTCGAGCGCCTCGACCGCGCGGCGCTCGAGCGCAAGACGCCGATCACCCGCGCCTTGGCCGCCGAGACGGTCAGCGCCATGGACGAAGGGCAGGGCGAGTTCGATATTTGATATTGAATTGCCCACGTGACATCAGAGTAGCTGTCCCACTCCGGAACAGACTTTCCGGCATCGCTCTTGCAGCGCAGACAATGCCGGTTGATCCCGGCCCCGGTCGCGTTCCAGATCGGGTTGTAGGCTCGCCGGGCTCGAGGTGTTGGGGTTCTCGCCCGGCGGGTTTACCGTTCCTCCGCATCGCGGCGTTGAAGCAGGCCATCGAATGGTCTATTTAATGGACCAAACCATGGTCCATTAGGGGCTATCATGCAGATATCCGTGACAGACGCCAAGGGGCAACTGACCGAATTGGTAAGGCGCGCTGAGGCTGGAGATGAGATTATCCTGACCCGCCACGGTCACGCGGCCGTGCGTCTTGTCCCAATACGGTCCGTGCCGGACCGGAAGCACCGCCGGGGCCTGCTGCAGGCCGTCCGGGCCTCCGGGGCCGCCAAAGCCAGTGCCGGCCCGCCTGCGGCGCGCAGCCAGGATTTCCTCTATGGCGATGACGGCCTGCCGGAATGATCGCCGTCGATACCTCGGCCTTGATGGCCATCGTCCTTGACGAGCCGGCGGCGGACGCTTGTATCGCCGTGCTCGAAGCGGAAGATGATCTTCTGATATCGGCGGGAACTGTTGCGGAACTCCTGATCGTCGCGGCACGACGAGGCGTGGCCGAGGAGGCGCAATCCCTGCTCGACGGGCTCGGCTTCGAGATTACGCCAGTGACGGAAGGCGCGGCTCGGCGTGTTGCCGAGGCTTACGCGCGGTGGGGCAAAGGCATCCACGCCGCGGCGCTCAACTTCGGCGACTGCTTTGCCTATGAGGTAGCGAAGGACCGGGCTTGCCGGCTGCTCTTTGTCGGCGACGATTTCTCCAAGACCGACGTCGAAAGCGCGGTTTAGCGGTGAATTAGGTGAAACAGGAAGTTTGACGCAGAGATCACCAAAATCGCTATGAATAGAACAAGATGGGATCTCTTGATTGTTGCCTTCGGTCCCGGAAGAGCGCGGCCGACCGAGACTTTGTTTTGAGCAGCTACTAGCCCAAACATGCCTATCACTACCAGGAATGCCAACGGAAGCGCATACGGTTTGAACGCGACTGGAAAGAACGGTCTGCCCACCAAAAGCGAGAAACCGAGGGCTGCACCGACAACAACCGTTACACTGCGAAAGTCGGACTTTGGGGCCATTGGTGCGGCGGGCTCCTGCGGCGATGGTCTGGAAACGTGCGCTGGCGTGGCTGCTAGTCCCATTGATTGTTGGCAAGCTCACGCATGGTCAAGATCACCTTATTTGACCTTGCTTTGCGCCTCATTGAAAAGGTTCGGCGCCAGGAACTGGCCACCACGAACATTTTGCTTGGCCGAGCCAGTAGCCTGGAAGCGATTGCCGCCAAGATCCTCCATGTAGACCGTGCCGGAAACACCGCTGAACGAACCCCACGTAATGCCGGTCGTAAAGCCTACAAGTCCAGCCTGCTCATCGGCAGAATCGAGCTTCCATCCGATCTGCAGCACTGCTTTGGCGCCAAGCTCACAAGTAGTGCTTTTGTGCCGATGAACGAACCATCTGGCTGAAGCTTAACCTCAGTCGGCAGCGGCGTCCTGTTAGTGGCAGCTTCAACTGGCGCGCCGCATCCAACGCATTGCGCTGCCTTATCTGAAATTTCGCGGCCACATTCCCCACAAGTAATCAGCGCCATTTCTACCCCTCCCAAGGTCTGCAATACATTTGCGCAACTCCGCCAGAGGCGCAAGCTATGCTTTGCGCAGCCTCACCCCGGCGCCCCCACCATTCTCAGGGATGAACTCGACGCCGGCCGCGACGGTGATTCTGCGTCGCGTGGAACGGGCCGATGGAAGGTTCTTGTTACCCGATTCGTTACCCCAGCCACTTCAGGTGAGGATTTGCCGGCGGCATTTCGTGGGTTAAGTGCTTGATTTTAAGTGGTAGTGTGCTGAGAGTTCTGCAAATTCGCCGAGAGAGGGCGGTCATGGCAGGCTGGTGATTGTTCACGTCACCGATTCCCGCGAAGGAACGCCACCATGACCAAGACTGA